>MPNH01000062.1 GCA_002238925.1 Spirochaetaceae bacterium bin103
GCTCCGCACCCGCTTGGCTCTCCTGAACGGCGATCTCAAGCGCTACTTCAGTCCTTCAGCCGACTGCGAGATCGCAGCCGCCTGATCGTGTCAACCCCGGTTACCGCTTTTGGCATTGCCACCCGAGCCGGTAGAGCCGGTCGAGCCAGTCGCGGTCAGTCCCGCAGTCTTGGCCGCGCCGCGGCGATTGTTCCCTGCGGACCGACCGGTGTCGCGGCCGGCGCCGACACCACGGCCGGCACCGGCACCGCGGCCGGGGCAGGCGCCACCGCCGGGGCAGGAGCCGGCTCCGGGGACGCGCGGCGCTTGCGGCCGGTCACGAACACACGCCGCGCCCAGCCGTCGAGGTCGTCGAACAGGGAGTACATCACCGGCACCAGCAGCAACGTCAGGAAGGTGGCGAAGGCCAGCCCGCAAATCACCGCAATCGCCATCGGGCTCCACCAGGCGGCCTGCTCGCCGCCCCAGTAGAAATCCGGGTCGATGTTGGTGTAGAGACCGAAGAAGTCGAAGTTGAGGCCGATCGCCAGCGGTACCAGGCCGAGAATGGTGGTGATCGCGGTCAGGATGACCGGGCGGAACCGGGTTACGCCGCCGCGCACTATCGCCTCCCGCGGGGATAACCCGTCGCGCCGACGCAAAATGTCGATGTAGTCGATCAGCACGATCGCGTTGTTCACCACCACGCCGGCGAGGCTGATCACCCCGACCCCGGTCATCACCACCACGAACGGCATCTGGAACAGCACCAGCCCGAGCAGCACGCCGACGGTGGACATGACCACCGAACTGATAATGATCACCGGCTTGGTAACCGAGTCGAACTGGGTAATCAGGATGAACGCGATCAGAAAGGCGGCAAGCAGAAAAGCGGCGAACAGAAATGCCTGCGACTCCTGCTGCTCCTGCTGCTGGCCGGTGAACTGCAGCGCGTACCCGGTCGGCAGGGCGGCCACGAATGGCCCCACCTCCCCGCGCACCTCGCCCACCACCGCGTTGGCATTGTACCCGGCGCGCACGTCCGAAGAAATGGTTACCACGCGCTTGAGATCCTTGCGCGTCACGTCGCCGAGCCCGCGGCTGATCGACCAGCTCGCCACCGAGGAGAGCGGTATCTGCGCACCGTTGCCGGCCACCACCACCAGGTCGCCCAGCGAATCCAGGTCCTCGCGGTATTCGGCGGCCAGCCGCACGGTAATGTCGTACTCCTCCTCGCCGGCGCGAAATTGGGAGGCGGTCCGCCCGTTGATCGCGCTGCGGATGGTATTGCCCACGTCGGTGGTGTTCAGGTCGTGCAACGCGGCGCGCTCGCGGTCCACCGCCACCACCAGCTCCGGCCTGCCGGCTGCCATGTCGCTCTTCAGACCGTCCAGCTTCGCGAACAGCTCCGACTCCTCGAGCAGGCGCACCAAGTCGTCGCCGAGCCGCTTCAGAACGGCCGGATCGGAGCCGGCGATCTCGATGTTGAGCGCCTGTCCGGTCGGCGGACCCATGGCCGGCTGCTCCACCGTGATCGCGGCGCCGGCGATGCCGTCGCCGGCGGTGGCGCGCACCTCGTCAATGGTGGCGAACACATCCGCCGCCCGCTCCTCGTAGGGCACGAAGCTCATCGTCACCGACGCCAGGTGGGTGCCGTTGCCGCCGACGGTCGCCACCACCGACTCGACGTCCGCCCCGCCGGGCAGCGCGGCGAGCTGTTCCTCTACCCCGCGGACCAGTGCGTCGGTCTGCTGCACGCGCGTACCGAGCGGCGCCTCCACGTTCACCAGCACCCGGCTGGGCGGGATGTCCTCGGGGAAGAACTCGACCCCCGAGTTGTTCTGCGAGAAGATGGCGCCCGAGCCCACCAATGCGGCGACCGCAATTGCCATCACGGCCGCGCGGCGGCGCAGCGCCCAGCGCAGTACCGCCTCATAGTGGCGCACGATCCAGGGCAGGCCGCGATGGATGAGCCAGTGTCCGCCCGGCTTGCCTATCAGGCGGTTGAACACCAGCAAGCCGGCGCCGGTGGCCGCCAGCAGAGCGGCGGTCGTCCAACTCACCGTCACGGCCGCGGCCAGCACGCCGGCGGCTGCCAGCAGGAATACGATGCGCGCGGCCGGCGGCAGACGCTGCCCCTTGACTCCCTCGGTCTCGATCAGCCGCGAAGCGAGCGTCGGCAGAATGACCAGGGCCACGAACAGCGACGAACTCAGGGTAATGATCAGCGTCAACGGCAGGTACTTCATGAACTCGCCGACGATGCCGGGCCAGAACGCCAGCGGCACGAAGGCGGCCAGGGTGGTGGCAGTGGACGCGATGATCGGCGTGGACACTTCGCCAGTGGCGAAACGCGCCGCCTCGGCGCGCTCGAAACCGCGCTCGCGGTAGCGGTAGATGTTCTCCACCACCACGATGGCGTTGTCCACCAGCATGCCGAGCGCCAGGATCAGGCTGAACAGCACCACCATGTTCAGGGTGAAGCCGATCAACTGCATGATCACGAACGAGATCAGCATCGACAGCGGAATTGCCAGCCCGACGAACGGCGCGGTGCGCGTGCCCAGGAAGAACAGCAGAATCGCCACCACCAGCAGCAGACCGGAGATGATGTTGTTCTCCAGGCTGCTCACCATGTCGTTGATGTCGTTGGACTGATCGGCGGTGATCTTGGTGACGGTACCCGGCGGCAGCGACGGTTCCGCCTCGGCGAGCACCGCGCGCACCGCGTCGGCGGTCTCCAGAATGTTGGCGCCGCTGCGCTTGACGATGGCCAGCGATATCACCGGGAAGCCGTCCAGGCGCGCGTAGCTGTCGCGCTCCTTGAAACCGAAGTCGACCGCGGCCACGTCGCGCACGTACACCGGCTGCCCGTCGCGCGTCTCGATGACGATGTCGCCGATCGCCGAGGTGGCCTCGAACTCGCCCGGCACGCGCACCAGGTACTTCAGCTCGCCGACGTCGATGGAGCCTCCGGGCACCGTTACGTTCTCGCCGCGCACCGCGTCGCTGACATCCTTGAATGCGAGGCCGTAGAACTTGAGCTTGGCCAGGTCCACGTCGACGTGCACCTCGCGCTCCAGGCCGCCGGAGAGCTGCGCTTCGAGCACGCTCGGAATCTGCTCGAAGCGGGCCTGAATATCCTCCGCCACCTCGCGCAGGCGCACCTGGTTGTAGGGCCCGGCGATATTGACCTGCATGATCGGGAACTGCGACGTGTTGATCTCGAAAATCTGCGGGTCGTTGGCGGCGGCGGGGAGCTCGGGCTTGGCCAGATCCACCTTCTCGCGCACCCGCTGCAGCGCCTCGGTCATGTCCATGCCGGCGACGAATTCGACGTTGATGCTGGACACCCCCTCGCGCGAAGTGGAGGAGATAACCTTGACGTCTGCGATGGTGTTCAGTTCGTCCTCGAGCGGCTGCGTGACCAGGGTCTCGATGTCGCGCGGCGCCACCCCGCCGTACACGGTGGTGACGATGATGTTGGGAATGACGATTTCCGGCATCGACTCGCGCGGCACCCGGAGGTACGACGCCACGCCGCCGGCGATCAGGATCAGCATCAGCACCACAACGCTGGTCGGGTGCCTGATTGCCAGCGAGGTGATGGGGAATTCCTTCAGCTTGCCGGTGCCGGACCGGTGGTCGCCGTTGGCGTCCGATGCGCCGGCGTGTACCGGAGGGACGATTCCCGTTGGGCTGCGCATCTAGCCGCCGACCAGGCTGACCACGCTGCCGTCATCCACCTGCCGGTGGCCGGCCGTGATGAGCCGCTCGCCCGCCGTCAGTCCCGAGGTTACCACCACCTCGTTGGCATAGGAGTCGCCAAGCTGCACGGTGCGCGCCTCCGCGGTGAGGCCGTCGGCGCCCTGGTTCGCCACGAACACCTGGAAGCCGGTCTCGGTACGCTGCACGAGATCCTGCGGCACCACGATCACCTGCTCCTCGCGGGTGCGTTCCACCTGCACGTTGGCCACCAGGCGCGGGCGGATAAGTCCGTCGCCGTTGTCGAGCACGATCTCGATCGGAATGGTGCGGCTGCGCGGGTCCACGCTGACCCCGACGAACTCGATCGTGCCGGCGAACTCGCGCCCTTCGATGATGTCGAATGTCACCACCGCGGGGGTTCCGGGGACGATCGCGAGCGCGTAGCGTTCCGGTATGCCGGCGACCACCCGCACCCGATCGGTGGCCAGTATGCGCATAAGGCGGGTGCCGGGAGCCACCAGTTCCCCCACCTCGACGTACTGCTCGTCGTAGGTGCCGGTAATCGGCGCGGTGACCATGGTGCGCGCCTTGCGGGTCTCCAGCACCTTGAGGCGGGCGGCGCTGGTCTGCACTTGCGACTTCGCCTCCAGCACCGCCATCTCGGTGCCGATGCGCTGCTCTTCCCACAGGCGCCGCTGCCGCTCGTAGCGCTCGGTGGCGATGTCGAGGATGGCGCGCGCCTCCTCCAGCTGGGCGTCCAGCAGGTCGGAGGAAATACGCGTCACCGGCTGCCCGCGGCTCAACCGGTCCCCCTTGGCGACCAGGAAACTGGCGATGGTGCCGGTCTCTTCGGCCGACACCGTCACGTCGTGCAGCGGCTCCACCTCGCCGACCACGCGCACGTACTGCACGAAGGTGGACGGGCGCACCGGAGTGACCTCGACGTTCACCACCCGGGCGCCGAATGCGGACGCCAGCGGCCCCTTCTCCTCGGCGGCCGGCTCATCCGCCCCCACCGTGTCGGCCGGCACCGAACAGCCGGCGGCGATCAGCGCCAGGGACGCCGCCAGCGCCGCGGCCAGGAGGTGGGGTGCCGCACGCCGCACCGTGAACCACAATCTCTTCCTAGCCATCCGACGCACCCTCGACGCCCGCCATGCGGTCGGCCAGCGGCACCTGTCCGGTGGCAACTCCCAGGCGCGAGGCGGTGACCAGGTAGTCGTACACCGCCTGCGCGTAGTTGAACTCCGCCTCGCGCAGGGTGGTCTCGGCGGCCACCACCTCGAACTGGTTGCCAACCCCGGCACGGTAGCGGGCGGTGGCGATCTCGTATCCGCGCTGTGACTGGACGATCGCCACCTGCTGACTTGCGGCCCGTGCGCGCGCCTCGCGCAAGGAGGCGGCCAGCGTGCGCACCTGGTTCACCGCTTCGCGCTCCACCTGGCGCAGCATGTTGCCGGCGCGCACAAGTTCCTCGCGCCGCTGCGCCAGACGCGACAGGCGGCCGAACCCGCTGAACACCGGCACCTGGATCGACAGGCCGGCGGACGCCGACAGATCCCACTGCGAATACTCCTGCGGGCCGAAACCGCCGCCAACAGGATTCCCGAACGCCTCATCCTCATCGTTGTCGGCGACCCGGAAGTCGACGCTGCCGAACGCCCGGATCACCGGCAGCACCTCACGCTCCTGCACCTCGACCTGCTTTTCGCCCAGGGTCACCGCGGTGCGCAACTGGCGCAGGTCGGAGCGCAGCGTGAACGCCGCCTGGCGCAACTCCTCCTCGGTCATCGCCGCCAGCGCGACCGCTCCCGAGGCGGCGAGAAGATCGGTGTTGTCCGCGCTGTTGGCGGTACCCGGCGCAAGCTGCAGCTCGCTGAGCGAGCCGGCGACGGAGACCTGCTGCAACGGATCGACCCCGATCGTGACCAGCAACCGCCCGCGCGCCGCGGCGACCCGGTTGCGCGCCAGGATCAGGCGCGTCTCCAGGTTGGTGAACTGCACTTCCGCACGCAGCAATTCGTCTTCGCTGGCGAATCCCTCGGCGTGGCGCGCGCGCGTCTCGCGCAGCGTCTGCCGGACCCGGGCAATGCTCTGCTCGGTAAGCGCCTCCTGCTCCTCGGCGAGCAGGACGCCAAAGTATGCCTGCCGTACGAGGTCCACGACCTGGTGGGCGGCGCCGCGGCGCTCCTCGCCACGCAGGGACAACAGGTGGCCGGCGGCGGAGAAGCCGGCGAACACCCGGAAGTCCATCACCGTCTGGTTCAGCTTCAGCGACGCGGTCCAGGTACTGTCCGGCGCATTGGAGGTATCCGACTCGATTTCGGGATCGCCGTCCGGAACCACCCGCTGGCTCCAGGCGCCGAACTGGCGCAGGTAGGAAGCCTCTGCCGACACCTGGGGAAATACGCCGGCGTAGGCCTCGCGCACCTGCTGCTCGGCGATCCGCACCGCGGATGAGGCGGACAATAGTTGTATGCTGTTTACCAGGGCAACTTCGACCGCCGCACGCAACGGCAGCGCGCCGGAGCCGGGCAGAGTCTGGGAGTGCGCGGACACACCGGCCAAGCTGAGGAGGATCAGGAACGCCGGGGCGATGAGGTGGGTCGGCAAGGTTATCTCGTACCGCTCTTTTCGGCATCGACGGCGTCCGTCGGCTACCGTTGGCAAGGTACCGCCCGCCCCCCGCGAAGTCAATTTCGGAGGGCCCCGGTCAGGCCCCGGGCGGTGCGTGGAAGATCCGCGGAATAAGGCTCTCGACGTCGCCGCGGTAGGCGAACAGGGCGGGGGTGCCGCCGGTGTGGACGAACACCACCGCCTGGTCCGACGTATAGCGGCCGGCGCGAATGTCGGCGATCAGGGCAGCCATCGCCTTGGCGGTGTAGGCCGGGTCCAGGAAGATGCCTTCCAGGCGCGCCGCCAGCGCCAGCGCCGCCATCCCCTCCGGCGACGCCTGACCGTAGCCGGGACCGACGTGGCCGCCATCCACCCGCACCTGGGCGGCGCTCAGGTCGGGCGGCAGGCCGAGCAGTTCGGCGGCCTGGTTGGCCAGTTCCGCGATCGAGGCCGCCTCGTCCCAGGGCCAGCGGATCGGCAGCACACTGCGCACCAGGTCGGCGGTGGCGAGGTGCGCGGCGCCGAGTACCAGTCCGGCGCCGGTGGCGCCGGTGGCGCTCACGTAGACCGCCGCGGGGCTGACCTGCCGCTCGCGCAGCTGCTCGTCGAGTTCGGCCATCGCCAGCACGTAGCTGACCGCCGCCCGTCCCCACAGTGCGCGCGACTGCACGTACACCGTGCGCCCCGCGGCGCGGAACTGCTCCGCCCGTTCGGCCATGACCCGGTCCAGCTCGGGGCCCAGCGGGGCGTCGACGAACTCGTAGCTGGCGCCGGCGATGTGGTCGAGCAGCAGGTTGCCCTGCAACTCGGTGCCGGAGTGGCCGCACGCCAGCACCAAGTGGATGGCGAGGCCGAGTTTGGCGCAGGCGGCGGCGGTCTGCCGGCAGTTGTTGGACTGCACGCCGGCGCCCCACACGACCAGGTCGGCGCCCTGCGCGAGCGCCTCGCCGAGCAGGAACTCGTTGTGCCGAGTCTTGTTGCCACCGAAGGCGAGGCCGGTGCAGTCGTCGCGCTTGATGAAGATGCGCGGGCCGCCGAGATGGGCGGCGAGCCGCGGCAGCTCCTCGAGGGGGGTGGGCAGGTGCGCGAGGGTAACGCGCGGCAGGCGCGCGGCGCGGCGGCGCAGAAGATCGCCGGTTGCGGTGCTGGCCATGGCGTGGCGGGCCCTAACCGAAGTGCGCCGCCGGCTGCGGCAGCCGGTTGGGCGAGCGCTCCAGCGGTTGCTGCGGCCACACGATGGAGCGCCGCCGCGGCGTGAGCCGGGCGAGCAGCTCCGGTGACGGCTGATAGCCGTGCCGGAAGTTGCCCCACGACGGCCCGTAGCGATTCACCAGGATGCGGCGCTCGCCCTCATTCACGCGCCGCGCCGAACCGTGCGTGCAGCAGTCCACGAACAGCAGCGCGTCGCCGGCGCGCAAGTGCACTTCCAGGCTGCCCTCGATGGTTTCCGCCGACGGGCGCCCGTCGGCGCCCATCGAGTAGGCGCGGAAGTCGGGATGCTCGAAGTTGCTCTTGTGGGAGCCGGGAATCAGCACCGTGCCGCCGTCGCCGGGGCCAATGTCGGTAAGCGCGACCAGGACGTTGATCTGATTGCAGTGGAACTTGCCGCCGATGTAGCGGAACTGACAGCGGCTCAGCCCCAGGTGGCCGCCGTTGTGCAGGCCGATCGCCTCGCCCGGGCCGCGGAAGTTGACGAAGTTCTCGTCGATGAACAGTGGTCCGTGATGCTCGTCGAAGGAATCCTCGCCACCGACGAAGTGGCGCACCCTGTCGAACCAGGAGGGATGGTCGATAACGCGCTCGAACGGCGCACCCGCCTCGTAGATCTGCTGGTAGTTCAGGCCGTCGCGGTCGCCGAACGTGTGGGCGTGAACGTAGCCGTACCATTCGCCCACTTCCAGGCGCGGCATCGCGTCGAGGCCGTCATTCAGGTCCCGCACTTCGTCGCGGGACAGGGCTCCCTCGAGGACGAGGAAGCCGCGCAGATCGAACAGGTAGATGTCGCGGTCGCTCACCATACGGCGGATGGTAGGTAGCACCCCGCACGCGGTCAAGGAGCGTCGCGGCCGGTGGGGCCGGTTGCACCGGCGGCGCGTTCGAGGAGGCCGGTCACGATGCGATAGGTCATGCCCCATATCAGGTGGCGCCGGAAGCGGACCGCCGGCAGCCGCCGCGTCACGCCGTTCGCGGTCAGCCGCAACTCGGCGCGCTGACCGGGATCGCGCAGGTGGAGCACGGAAATCCAGTAGCCGGCGGCGACTTCCGCCGGATCCACGGTCAGCGGCGGCGGAGTGCCGGCCAGGTAGAACGCGAACGGCGCCACCGAAGCGTCGGTCGGACGCCCGCTCCGTACCAGGGGAATGGGCGGCAGGGCGCCCAGGTAGCGGGCGTGCTCCAGGCCGAGGCCCACCTCCTCGCGCGCCTCGCGCACCGCCGCCGCACACAGGCTGGCGTCGGCGGGCGCCACGCGGCCGCCGGGAAGCGCCATCTGGCCCGACCAGGGATCGCGCGGATGACTGGCGCGGCGGATGAAACAGAGCCGCAGGTCGCGGTCGGCGCCGGCGAACACCAGCGCCACCGCGGCTTCGCTCGCCGTGGCCGGGCGCCCGAGCCGGCTCGCCGGTGCGGCGCCCGGCGCGGCGATTGCTGCTTCGATGGCGGTGAGGGTCACTGCCCCACAGCGTACCGCGCCGCGCCGGGGCGGTCACCTCTGGGCTCACCGGGCTCAACGCCACGCTATTGACGCGGCCGGAGCACGGCGCGATAGTGAACGGCAAGACCATCATGTTGACTGCACAGCAGGTACAGCAGTACCACGACACCGGCTACCTGGCGGTGCCCGACGTGCTCAGTAGCGACGAGGTCGCGGAACTGCAGCACGTGACCGACGAGTTCGTCGAGGCGAGCCGTAGCGTGGCGGCGCACACCGACGTCTACGACCTGGAGCCGAGCCACTCGCCTGCCGAGCCGCGAGTACGGCGCATCAAGAACCCCAACCTGCATCACGAGACGTACCAGGGCACGCTGCGCCATCCGGCCATCGTCGGCATCGTGGATCAGCTCATCGGGCCGGGTGTGCGCTACCGCTCGACCAAGCTGAACATGAAGGCGGCGGGCTACGGGAGCCCGGTGGAGTGGCACCAGGACTGGGCGTTCTACCCGCACACCAACGACGACATCCTGGCGGTCGGCGTGGCGATCGACGCCATGACGGAGGAGAACGGGGGCATGATGGTGGTGCCGGGCAGTCACCGCGGGCCGTTGTACGATCACCACCAGGACGGCTACTTCGTGGGCGCGGTGACCGACCACGACGTGGATGCGGCGGAGACAGTGTTGCTGGAGGTGCCGGCCGGCGGCATCACCCTGCATCACGTGCGCACCCTGCATGGTTCGGCGCCCAACCGCTCGCCGCGCCCGCGCCGCCTGCTGCTGCTGGAACTGTGCGCCGTCGACGCCTGGCCGCTGGTGCAGCAGACCGACTGGGACGCGTTCAACGCCCGCATACTGCGCGGCTCGCCCACCAATACACCACGCGTCACGCCGGTGCCGGTGCGCATTCCGCAACCTGAGCATGACCGAACCGGATCGATCTACGAAGTGCAGAGCAAGCTGGCCGAACCGGTCCTGGCCGGCGCGCGCTAGCCGGCAGCCTACCGCCCCGCCCACGAATACGACTACGCGTCCGCGGATGCGGATTCGGATGCGCTGAAGCCGATCTCCACCGTCACCGGCGCCGTGACGGTGCGGCGCAGTTGCACCAGCATGCCGGCCGGCGCCGGCCACCGCTGGCAGCGAAAGCCGGTGCCCGCCGCCAGCGGGCTACCGTCCACCGCCACGCGCGCGACAGCGTCCGCCGTGCCCGCGTCAGCATCCGCCGCGCCCGGCACTTCGTCCGCCGCGCTGCTGCATCCCGGCCCGCCGATCAGGAACACCGGCCGGTCGCGCGCGATCGGCCCGGGGTCGAAGGTAAAGCGCGCCCGCCCCGCCGCCGCCCACAGGCGGTAGGCGCCGATGGCGCGGTCGAAGCTGCCGGCGAGCGCGACCTGGTCGGCAGGCTGCTCGCGCCCCGGATCGGCGGCGAGCAGGGTGCCGCAATGTGCGGTCAGCCGCGCCGGGGTGTGAAACTGGTCGCGCAGCAGCAGGGCGGCGGATTCCGCGGCGCCGGTGTCCGCCGTCGCCAGCCAGCTCACGGCGATCCAGAATCCGTATTCCACGCCCGGCACGGTCGGCGCCACGCGCAGGTCGTGGCTGGCGGTGAGGCCGCGCGGGCAGCGCCAGCCGAACACGCGGGCGGACGTGCCGCCGCCGACGTGGCTGAGGCCGCCGAGCGCCGCGACCAGGTGCCAGGCGGTGCCCGCCACCCGCAGCGGGAACACCAGCGCGGCTGGATACAGACGTGCGCAGGCACCGGTGAGCAGCGTGGTCATCAGGCCGTCGTCCGGCAGCTCCCACGCCGTGAAGGCGCGTGTTTCGGCGCCGGCGAACCGGGCCGGGCCGGTCATGGCGCGCCCAAGCAGGTCAAAGTCGGGGCCCACGCTGCGCCGCACCCGCACGGCCGCCAGGTCGGCCACCACCAGGCGGTCGTCGTAACACACCACGTGGCCGCGCGCGTAGCCGCGCAGGTCGGCGTCCTGGTCCACGAACCGCGGCATTGGCCCCCGCCACCGCACCAGGTCGGCAACGGCGCCGCGCGCGAGCAGGTCGAGCGCGGCTCCCTGTGTGAACTTGATCTCGGAACCGCCGATGTGCCCCACCTGCAGCCCGCTCTCCCAGAACACGTTGCTGCGCGGCTCCGGCTCCGCCGGCCGGCGCCCCGGATCGGCGGACAGGTGCAGCCGGTGGACGTTGCCGGGCCGCACCACCGCGGCGTAGGCGCCGCGCCGCACCAGGTGGCGCGGCACCCACTGGCTGGAGGCCACGGCGAAGGCATGCCACACCGCGGTCGCTGCGCCGGCCTCGGCAAACAGTCCGACCACCTCCACGCCGCCCATGAAGCCATCCTCGGCCGTGAACAGCGCCGTGCCGTCGAGCCTTACCTCGTGGTGGGTGCCGTTGAAGTGCCAGTACAACTTCCGCGTCCGGGCCGGACCCGGGTCCGGATCCGCCTCGGCGTGCGCGACCGTCAGTGAGCCGTGCTCGGGGTCGGCATCCGCCGCGCGCCGCAACAGGCGGACGGCGAGCCGGCCGGGCGCGCGGCACAGTTCCAGGCGCAGGTGGTGCGCATCATTGTAGTGGCGCGCAATCAGCCCCCAGCGCGCCGGCGAGGCGGCGTCCGGCGCCGCGAAGCGCGCCGTAACGGCACCGTGCATGGCGGCGTCCACGTACAGGTAGGCGCACCCGCCGTGCCGGTCCGGTGCAATCCCCGCGGTCGCGCCGCCGCTCGCTCGCCATTCGCCGTCACGGTGCCAGGCGGCGCCGGCGGGCATCCAGTGCTCGGGGCCGGCATCGAAGCGGGCCGCAATGCTGAGTTGCGCCGCCACCTCGACCGCGCCGCCGGCGCCGGGGGCCTGGTAGCGGCCCGGCGGCAGCACGCTCCAGCCACGGCCCGGTCCGGCGAAGCGGCCGTCGCGTACGTCGACGCACACCGCCGCGCGTCCCGGCGCCAGCGGATGGCTGCGCCACACCGTGCTGCCGGCGCCGTCCAACACCGTGACCACCTGCCCCGCGGCCGCCCCGCCCGGCAGCAGCAAAGGGGGATTGCCGTGACTCTTCATTGCCGGCCGGCTCTGCCGGAAACGCTCGCCGGAACGTGGATTGCACGCCCGGCGGGAATCGCGTAGCCTGTTACCGTATCGCTTGATCGGAACGATGGGAGGTCGCAAGTGGCTGAAATCTCGGAAATCATCCTGAGCGAGATTGAAGGAAGCGGAATCGACGCCTCGGATCTGGGCGTGGAGATCCAGCGTGGCAAGGGCCTATTCAATCGCCGCAAGGTTCTCAACGTGTTCGGCGCCGTTCATTCGGAACCCGATCATCGGTCGGTGATGCGGGTGGTGGAGCGCCACGCGGGCGACAACTACGACGTCACCGACTCGGTAGCCGTGCACCCGCGCAAGCACTAGCGCTCCTCAGCCTGCCGCCGCCGGTTCGGGCAGCGCCATCCGTGCGTACTGCTCGGGCGGCGCCGCGCACGCCGCGAAGTGGCGCGCCATGGCCGCGCACAGGCGCTGCTCCACGGCCGCGTCCTGCACCGCCCGCGCCTGAGGCGGGTCGTCCTGTACGTCGAACAGCAGGTGGCCCGGCGGGTGGGCGGCATCCGGAAAGGCGGGCTGCCAACGCGGCCGACCACCGATCTTCAGCAACGGCATCTCCTTGCTGAACGGGAATGGCGCCGCCAGTTCGGCCTGCTCCAGGTTGCCCTTGAAGCCGCGCATGGCGGTGGGCATCAGCGTGTAGGCATCGGCGCTCGGTCCGTCCGGCGCCGGGATGCGCAGGTACACGTAGCGGCCGTCGGTGATGTTCACGTGCTGGTCGAAGTAGCCGAAGATCGCCGTTTCCCGCACCGGGCGGTCGCCGGCAACCACGCCGGCGAGATCGTGCCCGAGCATGTCGGGCGTCGGCTGCAGGCCGAACAAGCCCAGCAATGTCGGCCCCAGGTCGATCGCCGGCTGCACCAGGGCGTTGCGCCGCGTGCCGGCCGCGTCCGGGGTGCGCGGATCCCACAGGAAGAACGGCGTGTGGCTTACCTCTTCGTAGAGCGGCATCCAGTTCTTGGCCCAGGCACGGTGCTCGCCGAGCAGGAAGCCGTGATCGGTCCACAGAATCAGCATCGTGTCGTCCCACAGGTCGTAGGCGTCGAACGCGTCGAGAATGTCGCCGAGCGAGGCATCGCACTTTGCCAGCAGGGCCGCGTAGTTGCGCCGCGCCTCGGCCACCTGCTCGGGAGTCTCCTGCACGGGACGGTAGGCGGGCCAGTCGAACAGCGGCCCGTCGTAGTCGGACGGATAGCGGTCGCGGTAGCTGCGGTGCACGGTAAACGGCTCGTGCGGGTCGAAGCACTCCACGTGCAGGAACCAGTTGTCCTCGCCGTGATTGCGGTGCAGGAACTCCTGCGCGGCGGCGAAGGTGCGCGACTGCGAGTAGTGCCGGTCTTCACGCACGTGCTGGCGGTTCACCCAGTCGGAGCGCTTGCCGCGCGGGTTGAGGCTTGCCGGCTCCTGCGGCGCGGCCACCTGGCCGATGAACGGGTCGCCCTCCTGGCCGCGGTAGAACTCCCACGACGAGTAGCGGTTGTGGTAGGTGGCGCCGCCATCCTCCCAGTAGTGATAGTGATCGGACGCCAGGTGGGTGTACACCCCGGCGCGGCCGAGCATCTCCGGCACCGAGTCGTCGAACGGCTCCAGCGGCCCCCACGGCGCGTGCAGGAAGTTGGGCCGCCCGGTGTGGAAGTCGCGCCGCGCCGGCATGCACGGCATGGAGCAGATGTAGGAACTTTCGAACGTGGCCGCGCGCCGCGCCAGGCGGGCAAAGTTGGGGGCGTGCGTCCAGTCGCATCCGTACGGCGGCAGCAGGTGGCGGTTGAGGGAGTCGAACATGACCATAACGGCTTTCATGGCCGCCAGCGTACCACGGCCGCCGGCTCATCGTGAGCCGGTTGACGAGTGGCGGGCGCGCGACTCACGATCGGTGGCCATGAGCGAACGCTATACCGAGGAGTGGGTGGCAAGCCTGCTGGACGTCGACAGCAGGTTCGGCGCCGCCGGTCCCGGCGAGTTGCTGGCCGGGGTCGCGGCGGGCCACACGGTGGTGGACTACGGCTGCGGGCCCGGCTACTTCACCCTGGCGGCGGCGCGCGTCGTCGGCCCCGAGGGGATGGTGTACGCCGTCGACCTGGAGCCGCGCATGGTGGAGCTGGTGCGCCGCCGCGCGGACCAGGCGGGCCTGTCCAACGTCGCCGCGGTCGCCAGCGACGGCACCCGCGCCGACCTTCCGGACGGCATCGCCGACGCCATTATCTGTGTGCAGATCATGCACTACGCGGATGGCCGCCGCGGCCAGGCAGCGGTGGCCGGAGACCTGCACCGCCTGCTGAAGCCCGACGGTCGGGTGCTGGTAGCGCAGTGGAAACCGAAACGCGCCACCGGCCTGTCCTACGCCGACCTGTGCGGCATCCTCAGCGGCGCCGGACTTACCGCCTCCGGCGCCCACTCGATGACCGACGATCTCTACTACCTCGTAGCCCGACGGCGTCCGTAATCCTGCGTCGAGCGCGAGCCGCGGGCCGCTAGATCGGGCAGATCAGCGCGCCGAGCTGCTCCATCATGCGCAGGTTCTCGGTGTAGTCCACCGGGCAGTCGATCACCGCCGGCCGCCCGCACGCGAGCGCATCGCGCAGGATCGGCTGCAGTTCATCGGCGGGCCCCAACCCGCAGCCCGCCGCGGCGGCGGCCCCCCCCCCGGTAGCCGGCGGCGCCGAAGCTCTCCGCGTAGCGTACGAAGTCGGGGTTGCCGAACCGGATGTGCGAGGTGCGCCCGAACTTGCCCTGCTGCTTCATCCCGATCAGGCTGTAGCTGTCGTCGTGAAATATCAGGGTGACGAACGCGACCCCCTCGCGTACCGCGGTTTCCAACTCCTGTGAATTCATCAGGAAGCCGCCGTCGCCGGTAACCGTTACCACGTTGCGTTCCGGGTACAGCAACTTGGCCGCAATGGCGCCCGGCACCCCGATCCCCATGGCGGCGAAGCCGTTGGAGATGATGCAGGTGTTGGGCCGGTAGCAGGGGAAAAAGCGCGCGATCCACATCTTGTGAGCGCCGACGTCGGAGACCAGGATGTCGTCCGGGCCGAGCGCCGCGCGCAGGTCGTGCAGCACCCGTTGCGGCTTCATCGGAAACGAGGGATCAGCGCCAAATTCGTCGCGCTCGTGGAGAATGACACGGCGCAGCCCGCTCGCATAACCGTCGCTCTCGGAGGCCTGTGCCCGGTCCGCGATGCGCTGCAGCGACAGCGCGATGTCGCCGAGCACGCCGACGCTGACGATGTAGTGCTCGTCCACCTCCGCGGGGAGCTGATCGACGTGGATGATCTTCTTGTCGCCGTCGGGATTCCAGCGTTCCGGGGCGTATTCCACCAGGTCGTAGCCCACCGCAATTACCACGTCGGCACGGTCGAATCCGCACGACACATAGTCGCGCGCTTGCAGGCCGCAGGTGAGCAGCGACAGGTCGTGGTCGTCGTGCAGCACCCCCTTGCCCATGAAGGTCTCGGCGACCGGGATGTTGAGCTGTTCGGCAAACCGGGTAAGCGCGCCGGCAGCGTCCTGGCGCACCACCCCGTTGCCGGCCAGGATGATCGGCGACCGGGCCGCGGAGATGATTTCGGCGGCGGTGGCGATCTGCGCCTCCGGGGGCTCGGGGCGCGGCGGCGCCTGCGCCAGAAGCGGCGCGGCATCGACCTGTTCCTCGGCGACATCCTCGGGAAAGTCGATGTGGGTAGCGCCCGGCTTCTCGGTCTGCGCCACCTTGAACGCCTTGCGCACAATCTCCGGGATGATGCGCGCGGTCTTGATCTGGGCGTTCCACTTGGTGACCGGGCGGAACGTCTCCACCACGTCGATGTGCTGGTGCGATTCCTTGTGCATGCGGTCGAGCGACGCCTGGCCGGTGATTGCCACCAGTGCGCCGCCGTCCATGTTGGCGTCGGCCACGCCGGTGACCAGGTTGGTGGCGCCGGGGCCGAGCGTCGCCAGGCACACGCCGGCACGCGCGCTCAGCCGCCCGTAGACATCGGCCATGAACGCCCCGCCCTGCTCATGGCGCACGCCGACGAAGCGGATCGAGGAGTCGAGCAGGGCATCCATCACGTCGATGTTTTCCTCGCCGGGGATGCCGAAGATGAACTGCACCCGCTCGTTTTCCAGGCAGCGCACCATCAATTCGGAAGCTTTCATGAGAATCTCCTGTTTATAGGATAGCGCTACTTGTCGAGCAGCAGGGCGGCGAGCCCGTCGAAATCGCGCACGGTTGCGTCGGGCAGGTACTGCGGCACGGTTTCCTCGTACGGCAGCCGGTAGCGGTCCACGTAGATGCCGCGCAGGCCGCAGGTACGCGCGCCGAGCACGTCGAAGCTGTTGGCGGATACCATCGCCAGCTCCCCTACCTCCAGTTGCAGTTCGCGCGCGGCGGCGCGGTACACCGCCGGGTGCGGCTTGAAGGCGCCGGCCGCGTCGACCGAGATCACGGCGTCGAACGCAACGCCGATGCGCCCGGCAACCAGGCGATGCAGATAGGGCTCGTCGCCATTGGAGAGCGCCACCAGACGATAGCGTCCGCGCAGGCGCTCCAGTGCCGCCCGGCACTCCGGAAACGGGTTCAGCTGCTCCCAGGCCGCCATATAGGCGTCGTAGTCCGCGGGGGTGGGGGTGAAGCCGCAAGCGCGCGCCACGTAGCTGAACGTGCGCCGTACCGTCTCCAGGTAGCCGCCGTGGCCGAGCATCATCAGGCTGTCCTGGTACTGCTCGATGCGCTGCCGGTAGCGGAGTTGCCGCCAGAACTCCGCCGCTCCGCCGGCTGCGCGCCCGCGCAACAGCGGCTCCAGTGCGGGAGTCAGACTGCCCTCCAGGTTGAGCACGGTCCCGAACAGGTCGAAGGTCAGTGCGCGGCAGCGGTCGAATGGGCTCATGGCGGCGCCACTATAGCACGCCGCCCCTACTCGATGGCGTACAGCGTACCGTCGTGGGAGCCGACAAACACCACGCCGCCAGCCACCGCGGGCGAAGAACTGATCGGGCCGCCGGCGCGAAACTGCCAGCGCGGTGCGCCGGTCACGGTGTCGAGCGCATGCACGGTGCCGTCGTCCGCGGCAGCGACCAGAACGCTGCCGGCGAGCGCGGGAGACGACCTGACGAAGCGCGCCTCGGCGTACTCCCAGCGCGGCTCCCGGCTGACCAGGTCCAGGGCAGCGAGGCCGGTGGCGGAGGCCAGGTAGGCGGTGTCGCCGGCGATCACCGGCGAAGCTCTGCTGGCCCCGCCGGTGGGGTACCGCCACAGGAAGCCGGAGGGCGGCTTCGGGCGCGGTACCGGCAGGCCGAATACCCACATCTGAATCCAGTATGGGCGCAGCCGTTCTTCCATCGGCCACGCCCGATGCGCTCCGTCGATCGCGTACAGATCGCCGCGCGACGTCATGGTGTACACCGTGCCGTCCTGGACCGCCGGCGCCGACAGCACCGGCGCGAACACCTTGTGGTCGAAGCGCATGCGGCCGTCGCGGGCATTCAGCCCGTACAGGAATCGGGTGGAATTGCCGACGTAGACGATACCGTCCGCCACCACGGGCGAGGAGTCGATGCGGCCTACCGCGTGAAAGATCCAGCGCTGCCGCCCGGTGGCGGCGTCCACGCCGTACATGGTGTAGTTGTCGGTGCCGAAGTAGACCATGCCGCCGGCCACCGCCGGCGACGACCGGACGCCCAACCGGGTCTGGAACCGCCACCGCTCGACGCCGGTGCGGGCGTCCAGGGCGTACAGATTGCCGTCGTTGGAGCCGAAGTACACCACGCCGTCGGCCACCGCCGGCGACGACTCGACCCAACTCTCGGCGGCGAACGACCACAGCTCGCGCCCGGTTTCCGCATCAAGGGCGTACAGCCGGGAGTCCTGCGACCCCACGTACACAATGCCGTCGGCCACCGCCGGCGACGAGTGGATGGCGGCGCCGGTGGCGAACTGCCACTTCAGCACCCCGCGCGGCGCGCGTGCGTCCGCATCGCCCGCGCCGGCCCGCCGGATGTCGTGGCGGAACATGCGCCACTCGCCGGCGGCCGAGTCGGAGTTCACCCCGGGCGGCGGCCCGAACACCAAGTCGGTGCGCGAGTATACAGTGTAGCAGACGACCAGCAGCAACAGCGTGCCCCAGAACATCCTGCGTCGTTTCTGGTAGGTGGTTAACGGTAACAAGGGTGACTCGGCACATGAAGTGTACCAGACCCGTACCCGCATGGAGAATCGCCGCCCTTTCGCCGGGCGCAAGCCGCACGCGCCGAGCGCACCGCCTTCCCCGCCCGCGCCCGCTTTACGGCCGCGGCGCGGCTCCCTACAGTACCGTGCCATGGCAACCCCGCACTCTTCCGCTCCTCCCAACGTGCTGTGGATCTGCACCGACCAGCAGCGCTGGGACACCATCGCCGCGCTTGGCAACCGCCACATCAACACGCCCAACATCGACCGGCTGGCGGCAGCCGGCACGGCGTGCACAAACGCGTTCTGCCAAGCGCCGATATGCACCCCCAGCCGCGCCAGCTTCCTGACCGGCTGCTACCCCAGCACCGTGCACGGCTGCAGCAACGGCAACAGCCACTGGGCGGACGCGGCGCCGCTGGTCACCAGGCTGCTCGCCGGCGCCGGCTACTGCTGCGGGCTGGCCGGCAAGCTGCACCTGGCGGGTGCCCAGGGGCGCATCGAGCCGCGCCCGCGCGACGACGGCTATTCGGTGTTCCATTGGAGCCACGATCCACGCGACGCGTGGCCGGCCGGTCATGCGTACCGCGACTGGGTGGCGGAGCGCGGCGCGCACCTCGGCCACACCTACGCCGAGCTGGGCTACATGCCCGCCGAACTGCACCAGACCACCTTCTGTGCGGACAAGGCGATCGAGTTCATGGAAACCGCCTGGACGCAGCCGTGGCTGATGAGCGTGAACATTTTCGACCCGCACGCGGCGTTCGATCCGCCCGCCGACTACCTGGCGCGCTACGACCCGTCCGAGATGCCGGCGCCGGCCTACCGGGACAGCGATCTTGCCGCACAGGAGCTGCTACGGGGGGTGGACTTTCAGACCGAGGCGCGCGACCCCGACAGCTTCGACGCGCGCGGCAAGATCGCCGCCTATTACGCGATGATCGAGCTGATCGATCACAACGTGGGGCGCATGCTCGACGCCCTGGAGCGCAGCGGCCAGGCCGACAACACGCTGGTGATCTTCACCAGCGACCACGGCGAGATGCTCGGCGACCACGGGCTGCTGCTCAAGGGATGCCGCTTCTACGAGGGGCTGGTGCATGTGCCGCTGATCGTGCGCTGGCCGGGACGGGTCACCGCCGGTGCCGCCACCGACGCGCTGGTGGAACTGACCGACCTCGCCCCCACCCTGCTCGCCGCCGCCGGCGTGCCGGTGCCGGACCACATGGCCGGACGCTCGCTGCTGCCGCTGCTGAGCGGCGCCGCCGCCGACCACCGCGACGCGGTGAGGAGCGAATACTACGAGGCGTTGCGCAGCTTGCGGCGCGACCGAAGCGGCTGGTCCAATTCGCGCGCCACCATGATCCGCGACCGGCGCTACAAGCTGGCGGTGTACCACGGCCACCCGGTCGGCGAGCTGTTCGACCTGCAGGAAGACCCGCACGAGCACCGCAACCTGTGGCGGGAGGCCAGCCACGCCGAATTGCGCTTCGACCTGCTGCGGCGCTGCTTCGACGCCACCGCGTTCGCCATCGACACCGGCCCGGAGGTGACCCGCGGGTTCTGACGCCGCCGCTACCCGGCCCGCGGTGCGCGGTACACCACGGTGTTCAGCTCGCTGTCTGCCAGCTCCCCGGGTTGCTTGCCGCCCAGGAACACGCGCGCGTCGTTGACCCGCGACGGGTTGGTCAAGGCATCGACCCGGGTGCCGTCGGGGTAGAAGGTCACGATCATCGCCTCGCGCATCGCATCGGACCGGTTGGCCGGCGCGCCGTGCACGGTCCAGCCCAGGTGAAACGTGCAGTCGCCGGCCGCCAGCGCCTCGGTCTGGTGGACTTCCAGCCCCTCGCCGGCGATGAAGTCGTCAAAATGGCGCGCCGACTCGTCGCTGATGTCGCGCCCCGCCAGATCGCCATACCGGTGCGAGCCGCGCACGAAACGGATGGCGCCCATCTCCCGGCTGCAGTCCACCAGCGGCATCCACAGCCCCAGCGAGCGGTCGGTGGCCAACGGCCAGTAGTACTGATCCTGGTGCCAGTGGGAGTCGCTGCCGCCGGGCTGCTTGAACAGCGCCTGCTCGTGGAAGATGCGCACCGCAGGCACCAGCAACAGGCGCGCGGCAATGGCCCCGAAGCGCGGCGCCAGGCAGAAACGGCGCACGTCATCGTCGTCGAAGCGCAGGCCCAGCGTCTGCAGGAACGCCCCGTGCGCCGAGGCCTGCATGCCGCCCGCGGCGAAGCGGCGCATCGCGGTGCTGCGAATTGCCGCGCCGTAGGCGTTGACCTCGTCCCGGCTCAGCACCGCGCGCAGCACGATGAACCCGTCGCGCCAGAATTGCTCCACCTGCGCATCCGATATCGCGTAATTGGCTTCCAGCGGCGGCAAATCGCCGGTTTCGCGGTTCGGCGCCGTCACAATTCGCTCCAGGTGCCCATCACGAGGGTTACCCCGCTGCCGTCCTGCCCGTAGTAAATGGTAAACAGGCGGCCGGGTTCGTACTCAACGGTGACGGGATAGCCGAGGTCGCCGTTGGGCAGGTCGTCGCGGATGACGATCTCCTCGTCCAGCAGCCAGGTGCGGCCGCCGTCGTCCGACAGGCAGGCGCGGATCCCGAACGGCGCCTCGCGGCGCCCGTAGGTGCACAGCACGCGCCCGTCGGCGAGCGTGGTGAGGTGCCCTGGATGACCACGGATCGGGGTTATCTCGGGCGTACTCCAGTGCGCACCGCCGTCCGTGGAGCGGCACACGTGCAGGTAGCCGGTGCGCATCGTGTCGCGCAGCACGCACAGCAGTTCGCCAGGGGCTACCTCCAGCAGGTCGGGCTCCCCGAACTGCAACCCCGGATCGTCCACCACCACCCGCGGCGCGCCCCAGGAAGCGCCGTCGTCGTCCGACAGGAGCAGGTAGGTAAATCGGTTGTGCGGCGGGTGATGCTCGGTGACGACGTAGGCCAAGCGCCCGTCCGCCAGCACCCGCGGTCCGACCCGGGTAAAGCCGTCGCGGTAGGGTGCGGCGGCGATCTTCACGGTCTCGCCGTAGGTGCGGCCGCCGTCTTCGCTGCGGTGCACGTACAGGCCGTGGTAGCCGCGCGCCCAGGTGTGCTGCGCGTGCTGCCAGTCGCGGTCGTCAAACTCCTCGGTCCAGCCGCGCAAAGGCAGTGCCACGGAGATGCGTTCGCCCGCCTGCCATCGCCGCCGCGCCTCGGCAAGCGGAAACCAGGCGAATCGGAACTGGGTCAGCAGCACGGTACCCGCCGCCGTCGACGTCAGCCCCGGGGTCTCGACGCCCGACCAGTCGAAGCCGGGGGCGAAGGTCGGCTCCGCCCAGGTCCTGCCGCCGTCGACGCTGCGCGTGGTGAGGGTGCGAAACAGCGGGTCGGAGGGCGGGTGCATGCGCGGCTCGCGGCGGCGGGTATGGGTAAACGCCGCCAGCCAGGCACCGCCGGGGTCGTGCGGGCCGGGGCGCACCAGCGTGAGCGCGGGATGTGAGATGTACGCCCACGGATCGCGGTGGATCACCACCGTCTCGCCAATGCGATGCCACATGCACACACCATAGCACGGCCGCGCACCGATTTCCCGATTTCCTTGTGCGCTATACATAACCCCGCGGCGATTGTTACAATATGGTTCACAAGCTACCCACAGGTACGGAACAGATGTCGCAATTTCAATTCACGCTGATCGTGGAGGGGCCGGATCTGCAGAGCGATGCGGCGAGCGAGAATCTCTTGCACGCGGGCTGCGACGACGCCCTCGTCGGCTACTCGGAAGGCGTTCAATACCTCGAGTTTCACCGCGAAGCGCCGGACCCGGAGACCGCGATCCTGTCGGCCATCGCCGACGCCGAACGGGTACCCGGCATCGAGGTAATCCGGCTCGCCGGCGGCGGGCTGGTCGCCCTGTCCGACATCGCCGCCACCACCGGCCGCATCCACGGCGGTATCCGCCAGTTCACCGAGCGCGTGTTCGCCAACCCATCCTGACGCTGCGGCACGTCACATGCGCCGGGTAACCAGTCATGCGCCGGGTAACCTGCGCCCGTTCACAGCCGTGCGACCGATTCGAAATGTCCGTCGCGGTGCAGCAGCGGCACCTCGTGATGGCGGGCGCAAGAGGCTACGAGCAAGTCGGTTGCGGGGACGGAAATACCCCCCTCGCGCGCCCTGGATGCAAGCGTCGCCGCGAGGTCCCAGACAGCGCCATCAATGATCAACGACGGTAGAGTGTGTTCCATCTCCTTGAGAACGGTGCGTTCTTCCCCTCCGCGCGCGCCGTTCCAGAGCTCAAGTCGTACCAAAGGGCACCAAGCAGCCTCGCCCGCGCCCAAGAGCGCTTCGACCTGTCTGCGAACCGCAGCGTCACCTCCGCGCCGAAGTTGTTCGATCCACGCCGAGGTGTCGATGAGCGTCATGGCTTACTCGCGGCGGTCCTGATTTCGGCGGTCCTGATTTCATCCATCTCCGCGGCTTCGAGCGTCGCGTTGTCGACAAACTCGCAGGTTCCGGAAAAGCGCACCAGGCGCGCCATCCGCCGTCTCCGGTTGAACTCCCGCAGCGCGGTGACTACCGCCTCGCGCTTCGATTTTGCGTTCATGAACTCCATGGCGTCGTTGAGTTCTTGTTCGGGAATATCAATCGTGGTCTTCATGCACCCAACTTATCGTGTATATTACGTCTCCGCAACTCTGATGGGGAATCCTTCTCGCTCATGGCTATATGTACCGCTTGTCGGTTCCTTTCGGCTGATGTCGTTCGTGGCCGCGTTGTTTGTGGCGACCGGCGTGCAGGCAGAGCGAACGGTTCCCCCGACGAGCCTTCTGTCGGCGATGCTTGGCTCGGAGATGGCAGCCGACCCGGCGGCGCTCAGGGATGCGAGCGTCAGGCTGAGTGCCGCCGAACTACGGGCGCTGCCGGATAAGAGTGGGTTCGCCGCGCTCCGTGGCAGCGGCGGCATCACGGCGCTGATGCTGGCCTCCTCCTATAACGATGACCCGGAGGTAGCGCAGGCGCTGGTCGATGCCGGCGCCGATCTGGCGGCGCGAGACACGAACGGCTGGAGCGCGCTGATGCTCGCGGCCGCGTTCAATCCGAATCCCGCAGTGATGGAAGTACTGCTCGACGCGGGATCATCGTTGCAAACCGGGGACGTCAGCGGGGTGATCCCGCATCTGTACCTGCCCGGCGACCACGCCCCGCTCGACCGGGCGGCCGCGTTGCAGCGGCACGGCATTCTGCCGGTGGCATCGACGCTCGCCAGCGAGTCCGCCCTGATGATCGCCGCCGCCTATGCCGCGCACTCCGACGCGGTACGGATCCTGGTTGGCGCCGGCGCGGACGTGCGGCGCGCCGACAGTGGCGGCAACACCCCGCTGCTGTTCGCCGCCTGGTTCAACCCGAGCGTTGAGGTACACCGGGCGTTGCTGGCCGCGGGCGCAGCGGTCGATGCAACCGACAACCGGGGCCGGAGCGCTCTGCTTGCCGCCGCCTCCGGTAACCCGAATCCCGGCGTGGTGCGGGTGCTGCTGGACGCGGGCGCCGGATCCCCACGCCCGCGACGGGCACAGCCGGACCGCGCTCATCGCCGCCGCCTCCCACAACCGCGACGCCCGCGCCGTCCGCATGTTGTTGGACGCGGGCGCCGATCCGCAGGCGCGCAACGACCGCGGGCGAACGCCCTTGATGGAGGCGGCCGAGAACAACCCCAACCCGGAGGTGATCGGTGCGCTCTTGGACGCCGGAGCGGACATCGCCGCGCACGACGACTCGTTCTCGATGACGGCACTGATGTTCGCCGCGTGGGGCAGCACGAACGCCGCCGTGGTGCGGACGCTGCTGAACGCCGGCGCCGACGTGCACGCGCGCGACCGCGACGGCTGGACCGCGCTGATGCACGCCGCCGTGTTCAACATTCACCAGGACAGCCCGGCGGTCGTGGGCGCGCTGATCGCCGCCGGCGCCGAGGTCAATGCCGTGGACGACGTGGAGGGCTACACCGCCCTGATGTGGGCTGCCAACCACGGCGAGATCCCGGCGGTCGTACATGCGTTGCTCGACGCCGGCGCCGACCCGGACATACGCGGCAGCAACGGCGAGAGCGCCGCCACCCTGATGGCCTCCAACGAACCCCTGCGCCGCACCTCCGCCTACCGCCGCCTTACGAGTCCCGGCTCCTGACCGGCTCTTCGATGCCGAAGATATCGCCGAACTGATCGTTAGCCCTCGGCGCGGAACGACTCGATTTCTGCTGCCAGTTCCGGGTCACGAGAGGCGTACTCCAGGATCGAGCGCAGGTAGCCGGCGGGCGTGCCGATGTCGAGCCGCCTACCGATCATGCGGCAGATCACGACGCGGCCCTCGCGCGCCAGGTCCTCCACCCCCTCGGTGTAGTTGAATTCGCCGCCCTCGTGGCGCTCCCAGCGGTGCCGCAGGGCGCGGTAGATCTCGGGCGTATACAGGTAGCGCCCGATGGAGATGTCGCGGCTCGGCTCGGTGCCCGGCGGCGGCTTCTCGACGATGCCGGTAATGTGCAGGCCGTCGCCGGCCAGCGCCACCACCCCATAGCGCTCCAGGTGCGGCGGATCGTGCTCCACGGCCAGCACGCTGCAGCCGGTGCGCTCGTAGGTGTCGATCAACTGGCGGGTGAGCGGCGGCTCACCGACATGCAGGTCGTCCGGGAACACCACCACGAACGGATCGTCGCCGGTGAACGGCTCGGCCAGCATGATGGCCTGCCCGGTGCCGAGCATTTGCTTCTGGCGCAGGAAGAAGAACCGGCCCGGCGGCACCGCGATGGTGCGCTGCTTGGCCGCGGCGCCCTCCGATTCGAACACCTGCTCCAGCTCCACCTCGCGATCGACGTAGTCCTCAAGCGCGCGCTTGCGGCGCGAGGTGATGAACAGGATGTCGTCGATCCCGGACTCGCGCAGTTCCTCCAATATGAAGTCGATGGCGGGCCGGTCGAGGACCGGGAACATCTCCTTGGGTACCGTCTTCGAAGCCGGCAGGAACCTGCTGCCATACCCGGCAGCGACAATGACCGCTTTCATACTGCCCGGAGTATAACGCTTCACCGCGCAGGATTCCGTCGGATGCGTCCGGTTCTGACCTACCAGGGCCTTACGTTTGCTCCATCACGGCGTATCGCCATGGCATCATCGACCAGCCCGGCCATCGAGTCGCTGCTCGACCGCGGGCGAACCTCTGCTGCGCTCCGGGCTGGTATCGGTCGACAACGACCTCGTGGTGGTGAAGCGCTTGCTGCGCCTCGCCGCGGCCCGCGACGATGACCAAGCGGCATCCTGGATGCGGTGTGCATCCCTGCCCTACTCGGCGCCCGGTGGTGGATCCGCGCACATGATCCGTCGTAACGCATGTCGTTCATCGCCAAATAAGGCGTGAAATGGCCGATCATTCTCCGCTTGTTCGGCTATAGCGGCTCCGCGTTTCTCTTCTTGCTTGATAAAGGCGATAATTTCCTTGACCGCCCAACCGACGGCACCTTGGTCGACAGTCCCCGGAGGATAGAATCGTCCACGATGAATCAGTGGCGCCCAGGACGATCTCCGCAGTATTTCATGTTCGTAAGGAAGAAAGAACAGCGGGAACTGCACGGTACACAGCTCCAGTGAATGAAATTGGAAGTTCTCCTGGAGCAGACTGGCATAGGTGTTTTCTACACTGGTCCATCCTCGCCCCTGCGAGATGAGTGCGTGGGAAATGATCGGCACAACGTGACGACAACCCAGTATCCCCTCACGCAGGGCGGCAAACGGATCTCGGCCTCGCGGATAGTCGTGCCGGTCTAGCCAAGGAAAATACTTGCTTGCCTCAAGTGCATCGTAAATCGGCTGCGCCAGTCGCTTGCGATCCTCGGCGCAGTGGGACAGAAACACATGGTGGGAGCAGCGTGGTAAACCGTGGATGCGCCAATCACCGACCATTCCAACAATCCGGTGGGTTGAAGGGAGGAACCTGTGGTTCGGGCACTTGGCCACCGGTGATTTTTTCGATTAGTTCTTCGCCAACCTGAGTCGGGTGAGCGAATATCTGATTCCTAATCGTCATCACTCCGCCCTTCGCCATTTCCAGACACGCAGTCCTGATCTCACCCAGTGAGTACCGCCCGTCCAGTGCCGAATACAACGACTGGTAGGACAACCCATGCCCCACCTTGCGTGTCGTATCGAATGACGGAAACGCGGACAGCACGTCTCGGTATATTTCGGCCAGGCTTTGTACATATTGTTCGGTAATAGGCATCGGACCACTCGACTTAGGAAACACGCTTTTTGCGCGGTCAGTAAAGCCCTTCAGCCGGGCCGGGAGAGCCGGGATAGCAGGCTCGGCTGCTCACGGTCACAGCGATAGTCCTGTAGTCGAGCGTGCCCACGGCTATCGATCTGCGGCGGGCCACGATGGACCAAACAAAGTGCCCAGCCAATATGCCGCGGCGGCGGCCGCATGGGTACGTTCCGGGCACCACCAACGAGGAGGCCGCCCATGGCTTACGGAGGAACGGGCCACGATGCTGCGCGGGCTCGCCGACAAGCTGCGCGCCCTGCTGGAGCAGGCCGTCCTCAGGCAGGTAGAGCCGGACCTGCAAGCGCTGATGCTGGCCGACGGCCTCGCGATGCGCCCGGGTCCCCGCCCGCGCATGGACCCGGCCTGCTCGGCCTCCTGCGCGACGCAATCAAGAGCGAACGAGTCATCGCATTCGACTACCGGGCACAGGCCACCGGCGAGGTAACCCGCCGCGAAGTGCAGCCCTACGGCATCATCTACGGCAACAGCGCGTTTCTGGTGGGCCACACCGACCGCGGCAGCGACCTGCGCCTGTGGCGTTTGGCCAACATCAGCGGCGCCGGCACCACCGCCCGCCAGTTCGCCGGCAATCCGGCATTCGACCTGGCGGAGTTCGCCAAGCGCTCGTTCGGCACCTTCCAGGAGGATCCGGTCGCCGCGCGGCTCCGCTTCGCCGCGCAGGTGTCAGACGACGTGAACCACTTCATCTTCCACCCCGACCAGACCGTCACCCGCAACACCGACGGCTCCCTGACCGTCCGCTTCGCCGCCGGCGGCCTCGACGAAATCTGCTGGCACCTCGTTACCTGGGACACCCACGTCACCGTCGACGAACCCGCTCACCTGCGCCAACGGATGGCAACACTGTGCGCCTCCTGAATTCGCCCAAACCTGCCGCCAGCCAGACCGCCATGGTGTAGACTCGCTTCATGCCGACCGCATCGACACCGCTTGAGGAGCAGACGGAGGCGCCCATCGCCGTGCCCCGCATCGCCAGCGACGCCCAGGTGCACAGTTATCTGCGCGACGGGTTCCTGGCCGTGGAGGACCTGGTCACCGGCGCCGAGCTCGATGAGCTGAAGCGCGACGTGGTGCGGGTCGCGCGCGGCGACTACGCGGCCGACGGGCTCGATCCGTCGCCGGCGGACGCCGGCGACGCGGAGGTGCTGAACACGGTTCTCTGCATCCACCAGCCGCACCACGTCAGCCCGGTGATCCTTGATTTCGTCCGGCACGAACGCATCTGCGGGGTGCTCGCCCAGATCACCGCCGCCCACCTGCCGTGTTGGGACGGCAGCGTCAAGTGCATGCAGTCCATGTACTTCGTCAAGCCGCCCGGGTTTCAGGGCCAGGCGTGGCACCAGGACGAGATCTACATCCCGACCCGCGACCGCTCCCTGCTCGGTGCGTGGATCGCCGTCGACGACGCCACGGTCGAGAACGGCTGCCTGTGGGTGCTGCCCGGGTCTCACCGCAAGGGATACCTGTACCCGCAGCGCGACCACGGCAACCGGGACGAGTTCGACAACTCACCCGAGAGCTACGGATTCGACGAGTGCGCCGAGCAGCCGGTGGAGGTGAAGGCGGGGACGGTGGTGTTCTTCA
>MPNH01000008.1 GCA_002238925.1 Spirochaetaceae bacterium bin103
TCGGGAACGGGCGTGCAGCAGGCGCCATCGCGCCGGCCGCCGCGGCCGCGGTCGGCGGGCGCGACCGGGTCCGGCGCTTTCCGTGGTGGGGGCTGTTGCCCTACGCCAGCGCGTCGCCGCTGCCGGCGGTGTTTGGCGAGCGTGCCGGCGTCCTCGCCGAACTGGTCACCGCGCCGGAGCAGATCGACATCCTGGTTACCTCGCTGCGCGCCCTGCTCAACCCGGTGCCGCCGGCCGATTACCTGCGCGAGCGAGTGTTCAGAGTCGCGGTGGGCAGCGATCTGGACCCGATCGAGGTGGAGCAGCAGCTCGTTACGCTCGGCTACGTGCGCGTGCCGCGGGTGTCCATCCACGGCGAGTTCTCGGTCAAGGGCGAGGTAATCGACGTATACCCTTACGACCGCGAGCACGCGGTGCGGGCGGTGCTCGATTTCGACACCGTCGAGGAGCTGCGCGAGTTCGAACCGGCCACGCAGCGCTCGGTGGCGGCGTTGCAGGAGGCCGCGGTGTACCCGGCGCGGGAAGTGCACATGGCGGGGCCGGAACTGGCCGCGCTCACCGACAACCTCGAGCAGCCGGCGCTGCCGGAGGAGGGGCGCGAGCTGTTCCTGGACGCGGTGCGCCGCGACCCGGATGCGCGCGGCGCCGAGATGTTCTACCCGCTGTGCTTTGCCGAGCCGGCCAGCCTGCTGGAGATTCTGCCGCCCGGCGCGCTGCTCGTGCTGGCCGGGGAAGAGCGCCTTGCCGCCACCTACGACGCGGTGCGCAAGGAATACCAGACGCTGTACCGGCAGGCGGTGGCGGGCGGTCACTTCGGTCCGCTTCCCAAGTCCCTCCTGCTCGACTACCACCGCCTGGCCGGCGGGCACGAGCGCCGCGTGGTGGTCCACGAGCTGGCCCCAAGCGCCGCCGGGGTCGAGTTCGGCGCCCGCCCCGAGCCGCGGCTGCGGCTGCCGTGCGATCCGCCGCGCTCGTTCTTCGGCAACATTCCCTACTTCCGCGACGAGGTGGGACGCCTGCTGGCAGCCGGCAACGAGGTGCTGATCTTTGCCGTCTACGAGCACCAGGCGCAGCGCCTCACCGCGATGCTCGGCGAACCCGGCCGCAACGCCCAGGTGCGTATCTTCCCGCAGAGCATCAGCGCCGGCTTCGCGCTGCCGGACGCCGGCATCGTGGTGATCCAGGAGAACGAGATCTTCGGGCGCAAGCGGCGCATACCGCGCGCCGCGGCCGCGGCCAGGAGCGAGGCGATCGACTCGTTCGTGGACCTGTCCGCCGGCGATTACGTGGTGCACGTCAACTACGGCATCGGCAAGTACCACGGCTTGCAGCGGATGCGCGTGCTCGGCAACGAGCGCGATTACATCGACCTGGAGTTCGGCGGCGAGGAGCACGTCTACCTGCCGATCGAGCAGGTGAACCTGATCCAGCGCTACGTCGGCAAGGAGGGGCGCGCCCCGAAGCTGGACCGCATCGGCGGCAAGGCGTGGGACTCGCGCAAGGCGAAGGTGCGCAAGTCGGTGGAAGAACTGGCCGAGCGGCTCATCGAGCTGTACGCGCGCCGCAAGCGGGTGCAAGGCACCGCGTTCGACGGCGACACCGACTGGCAGGCGCAGTTCGAGGCGGGCTTTCCCTACCAGGAGACCGAGGACCAGATCACCTGTATCGAAGAGGTGAAGGCCGACATGGAGGCGCCCAGCCCCATGGACCGGCTGATCTGCGGCGATGTCGGCTTCGGCAAGACGGAGGTGGCGCTGCGGGCCGCCTTCAAGGCGGTGATGGGCGGCAAGCAGGTGGCGGTGCTGACACCGACCACCATCCTGGCCGAACAGCACTTCGAGACCTTCCTCGAGCGGTTCGAGAAGTTCCCGGTAACCGTCGATATGCTGTCGCGCTTCCGCAATCGGCAGGAGCAGCGCGCGGTGGTTGCGGCGGTGGGCGCCGGCAAGGTGGACGTGGTCATCGGCACCCACCGGATGATCCAGAAGGATGTCGAGTTCAAGAATCTCGGGTTGCTGGTCATCGACGAGGAGCAGCGCTTCGGCGTCAAGCACAAGGAACGGCTCAAGGAACTGAAGGCCAACATCGACTGCCTGACGCTGACCGCGACGCCGATTCCGCGCACCCTGCACATGTCGCTTACCAAGATTCGCGACATGTCGCTCATCACCACGCCGCCGCAAAACCGGCTGCCGATCGAGACCTTCATCCAGGAGTTCGACGAGGAACTGGTGGCCGATGCCATCCGCAAGGAGCTGGCGCGCGGCGGCCAGGTATTCTACCTGCACAACCGGGTGCGCTCGATCCGCGAGATCAGCAGCTTCCTGGTGCGGCTGCTGCCGGAGGCGAGCATCGAGTTCGCCCACGGCCAGATGGGCGAGGCGGACCTGGAAGAGGTGATGCACCGGTTCGTGGGCGGTGAGTTCGAGGTGCTGGTGACCACCACGATCATCGAGAACGGACTCGACATCCCGAACGTCAACACCATCATCATCGATCGCGCCGACATGTTCGGCATCGCCCAGCTCTACCAGTTGCGCGGCCGGGTGGGGCGCTCCGGCAAGCCGGCGTACGCCTACCTGTTCTACCCCAAGGACCAGGCGCTGACCGAGCTGGCCATGAAGCGGCTGCGCATTATCTCCGACTTTACCGAGCTGGGCGCCGGCTTCAAGGTGGCGATGAAGGACCTGGAGGTGCGCGGCGCCGGCAACCTGCTCGGCGGCGAGCAGTCGGGCGACATCCTGGCGGTGGGCTACGACATGTACGTGCGCCTGCTCGACCAGGCGATCGCCGCCATGGCCGGCAACGGGCGCCGCGTCGACCTGGACACTCCCGACGTCTACCTGGAGCTGGAGTACTCCGGGTACATCCCCGACGACTACATCTCCGAGCCGGTAGTGAAGATGGAGGTGTACAAGAAGATCTCGGGCGTAACCGCCGCCGACGAACTTGAGCGCGTGCACGGCGAGTTGATCGACCGCTTCGGTCCGCTGCCGGACGTGGTGTTGAGTCTGCTGTCGATCGCCGAGATCCGCATCGCCTGCCGGCGCCTGGCGGTAGCCTCCCTGCGCGAGCAGCGCGGCGTGGTGCGGGTAGAGTTCGCCCGCCTGCAGCAGGTGTCGGTGGACAAGGTGACGCGCCTGATCGAGGACAGCCAGGGCAGCGTGCGCCTGGATGCCGCGCGGCCCAACTGCCTGCTGATCGACACCGGCGGCATCGGTCTGCGCGAGAAGTCCGAGTTCCTGAGCGAAAAACTCGGCGCTCTGGTGTGATCCCTGCGCCCCCGCTCCGCGTCGGGCAAGAGGTGCGGCGGGCGTGGTATGCTGAACGAGTGAGGCGCGATGCCGGAACCTGACGCGACGCTCCCGCTGTTCCCGCTCAACGTGGTGTTGTATCCGCGTGCGCCCCTGCCGCTGCACATCTTCGAAGATCGCTACAAGAAAATGGTGGCCGCGGTGCTCGATGGCGAAGGTGTGTTCGGGATGGTGTGCGCCGGCAAGGACGGAGTGGCGCGCGTCGGCTGCACCGCCAAGATCGTCAAGGTAATCCGGCGCTACGACGACGGCCGCATGGACATCCTGACCGTCGGCATGCGCCGCTTCCGTATTGCCCGCCTGCTGACCGACGAGGCGTATCTGCAGGCACAGGTGAGCTTTTTTGGCGACGACGCCGCCGGCTCCGGCGGCAAGCTGGTGCAACGCTGCATGGCGTTGTACCGCGAGATCTACGAAACGACGCCGGGCAACCTGCCGAAAGCCGACCTGGAGGGCTCTTCCGCCACGGTCGCGTCGTTCTACTTCGCGTACTTCAGCGATCTGTCGCTGGTGCGCAAGCAGCAGTTCCTGGAACTCACCGACCCGAACGCCCGCCTGCGTGAGCTGCGCAAGGCGTTCGAGCGGCGTCTGCGCGAGCACAAGGAGAGCGGCCGCCGCGCCCGCCTGGTCGAGGGCAACGGCCACATCCCCCCGCAGTGAGGGGCGCCGCACCCGCGGCAGGCTGCGCGGTGTCCGCGGCAGTCGCGTTGCGGCGGCGGTGCGAGGCGGGATACGCTGTGCGCGGGGAGGGGGGACCTGCTGGAAGAGATGGTGGCCGAGCTGCGCGGCGACCCTGCGTTCATGAGCGGGGTGTGCCACTGGCAAGTGCTGCCGGCCCGCGAAGCGTGCACGAGGCCGTTTGCAGCGGCCGTCGACGGGCGCCTGCGCGGCGCCTTGCGGCGGCGCGGCATCGGCACGTGGTATAGCCACCAGGAGCGCTGCTTCGAACTGACCCGGGCGGGCCGCAACGTGGTGCTGGTCACGCCCACCGCATCGGGCAAGACGCTGGCCTACAACCTGCCGATCCTGCAGCGGTGCATCGACGACCCCGACGCCTCTGCCCTGTACCTGTTTCCGACCAAGGCGCTGGCACAGGATCAGCGCCACGAGTTGGACGGGCTGGTTCGCGAAGCCGGGCTGGGCCTGTCCGTGGCCACTTACGATGGCGACACGCCCGCCTCCGCCCGCCGTGCGGTCCGCGCCCGGGCGCGGCTGGTCATCTCCAACCCCGACATGCTGCACGCGGCAGTGCTGCCCCACCATCCGCAGTGGGAGCGGTTCTTCCGCGGTCTGCGTTACGTGGTAATCGACGAGTTGCATACTTACCGTGGCATCTTCGGTTCCCATTTTACCAACGTGCTGCGCCGCCTGCGCCGGCTGACCTCGTTCTACGGCGTGCGGCCGCAGTTTCTGTGTTGCTCGGCGACTATCGGCAATCCGCGGCAGCTCGCGGAGCGCATTGTCGGGCAGCCGGTGGAGCTGATCGCCGCCAGCGGAGCGGCGAGCGGCGAGCGCCACTTCGTGCTGTACAACCCGCCGCTGGTGGACCGCGAGCAGGGGATTCGGCGCAGCGTGGTACTGGAGGCGCGCACGGTGGCGGCACGGCTGCTGCGCCGCGGCATCCAGACCATCGTGTTTGCGCGCTCGCGGGCGCGCACCGAACTGCTGGCCGCCTACCTGCGGGACGCGCTGACCCGCGGCGGCGGGGACGGCGCACGGCTGGCCGCGTACCGGGGCGGCTATCTGGCCAGCGAGCGGCGCGCCATTGAGCACGGGCTGCGCGCCGGCACGCTCGACGGCGTGGTGGCCACCACCGCCCTGGAGCTGGGCATAGACATCGGCAGCCTAGACGCCTCGGTGCTGGCCGGGTTCCCGGGCACCATCGCCGCCACCTGGCAGCAGGCCGGCCGCGCCGGGCGCCGCAACACGGCTTCCCTGTCCATCCTGATCGCGTCGGCGTCGCCGATCGACCAGTTCATCATCCGCCACCCCGAGTATTTCTTTGCCGGCTCCCCAGAAAGCGGCTGGGTGGATCCCGACAACATTTACGTGCTGCTGAACCATGTGCGGTGCTCGGCGTTCGAGATGCCGTTTGCCGACGCCGAACTGTGCGCCGGCGGTGCGTCGTTCGGGGCCGCCGCCGGCGACCTGCTGCGCCATCTGCGCGACCGCGGCGAAGTACGGGCCACCGCCGGGCGCTGGCACTGGACCGACAGTTCCTATCCGGCCGAGCAGGTGTCATTGCGGACCGCGACCGCCGCCGGCGTGGCGATCATCGACCTGAGCGGAGGCGGGCGGCGGGTGATTGGCGAGATGGACCTGGCATCCGCCAAGACGCTGCTGTTCCCGGGTGCGATCTATCTCCACCACGGCGTGTCGCACATCGTTACCGGTCTCGACCCGGAGCGCCGCCAATGCACGGTGGAGCAGAGCGATGCCGGCTACTTCACCGAGGCGGTGGTGCAATCGGAGCTGACCATTGAGCGGCGCGAGCGCGACGAGGTAGGCGCCGAGCTGGGGCTGCTCCTGGCGGACATCCGGGTGCACCGGCGGGCGACCGCCTTTCGGAAGCTGCGTTACGGCACCCACGAGAAGGTCGGCGCCGGCGACATCGATCTGCCCGCCGACCAGATGCACACCTGCTCGGTCGTGTTGCACTTCCCGCCCCACACCACGGGCGGCGCCTACCTGGCACGCTGCGGCGCCGCGCTGCGCTCGTTCGTGGTGGAGGGGATGGCGGCGCTGCTGCACAACGTTGCGCCGCTGTTCCTGCTGTGCGATCCCGGCGACCTGGCGGCGGCCGCGCGTACCCGGGACGGCGAGCTCGGCTGCCCGGCCGTGTACCTGTACGACGCCTGTCCGGGCGGCGCCGGGCTGGCGGCGGGGCTGCACGGGCAGCTGGCACGCGTGCTGGACGGCTGCCGCGATCTGCTGGCCGCGTGTCCGTGCGGCGCCGGGTGCCCGTCCTGTATCGGTCCACCGGTTGTGCTGCCGCCCGAGTCGGGCGTGGACCACGCGCACGATGTGGACGGCACAACGCACAACGGCAAGGAGCGGCTGCTGGAGGCGCTGGCGCACCTGCATCCGGGCGCGCCGGCAGGTGCGACACCGGCCGCGGAGCCGGTGGCCGCGGCCGCGGGGGAACCGGCGTGAGCGCATCGATTCGCGATCGACTCGGGATGATCACGGGGTCCGAGCTGGCGGAGGCGTCCCAACCGGCGGCGGCGGCGCCGCTGGCGGAGGCATCGCGGGTGCCGGAGCAACTGCGCGCTGCCGGCTGGCGGGAGATTGCGCCGTTCGTCCACGTTCGCGGCGGCGAGGCGGCCCTTCCCGCCCGCGTCACGGGTGCCGATGCCGCGAGCCAACTGCTGCCCGCCGACTGCCGGGTCGGCGACTGCCTGTTCTGGGACACCGAGACCACCGGCCTGGCGGGCGCCGGCACGGTGATTTTCCTGGTCGGATGCGCCTGGGTGGACGGGCCGCGGGTGCGGTTCGAGCAGGTGTTTCTGGCCGACTTCCCCGGCGAGCAACGGTTCCTGGAGCACCTGCGCGACCTGTTCTCCCGCTTCCAGGTGTTCGTGTCCTACAATGGCAAGGCGTTCGATTCCACCATCCTCAAGACCCGCCTGGTGATGTCCGGGGTGACCATGGCGCTCGGCTATCAGCTCGATCTGCTCTACCTGGCGCGCCGTTTCTGGCGCCGGCTGCTCGACAACTGCCGGTTGACCACGATCGAGGAGGAGGTGCTCGGCGTGTCGCGCAGCGACGACATCCCCGGTTGGATGGCGCCCGAGATCTACTTCGACAGTCTGCGCCGCGGCGTCTTGGGCCAGTTGCCGGCGGTGTTCGAGCACAACGAGTCGGACGTTCTGGCGCTGGTGCGCCTGCTGGCCGTGGTGAACGGGGTGTTGGCCGGCGATGCGGACCGGGAACCGGCGCTGGGGGTCGATCGCGGGGCGGTGGGCTCGTTCCTGCTCCAACAGGGAGACCGGCGCGGGGCGGGCATGCTGCGCCAGGCGTACGGCACCGGCGACGAGGATGCCGGCCACCTGCTCGGACTGCACCTCAAGCGGGCCGCCGATTGGCGCGCCGCCGTCGCGTTGTGGCAGGACATGGCGCGCGCGCACGGCAGCCTGCGCGCGGCCGTGGAATTGAGCAAGTACTACGAGCATCGCGCGCGGGACCTGCAGGCGGCGCTGACCGCGATTGCTCCGTTCGTTGCGGCGCTTGGCGCCGGTACGGCCGGCGCCGGCGAGCAATCCGTGGACCGGGATCTCCTGCTGCACCGCGAGGCGCGCATCCGCGCCAAGCTGCGCCGCTCCGCTCAGGAACGGTAGTAGCAGATGCGGTATTCGTCGCGGGTCACAAAGCCGAGGTTCTCGTAGAGGCGGATGGCGGACCGGTTGTCTGGTTTTACGAACAGGGTTGCCGACTTGCCGGCGGCAAACAGGCTGCGCAGCAGTTCGGTCATGACCGCGGCGCCGTAGCCGCGGCCGCGCCGCGGCTCCTCGGTGAACACGCCGCCGATCTGGTCGACCGCGACGCCGCGCGCGTTGGTGCCCGCCTTGGTGACCGGGTGGCCGCGCACGGTGCCGAAGTAGACCAGCTCGCGTTGCAGGCCGCGGCGCAGCAGGCGCAGGCACTCGTCGGCATTGAACCGGGAGCCGTCGAGCAATACCTCTTCCAGTTCGTAGGCGCGCTGCAGGTCGAACAGCCGCTTCGCGTCGCGCGCACGGCCGCGCTGCAGGCTCAGCTCCGCCGGTGCGGCGGCGCTGCGGCAGGAGGCGGCGTCCACGGTCATCAACAGGTAATCCACCACCGCGTAGCCGCGTCCGAGCAGTTCCTGGACGCGCGCTACCTCGGCGCGCAGGCCCATGGCGGAGTGCAGGCGGCCGCATGCGCGGTACACCAGCGGGCGCAGCGCGCGCGGCAGCGGCAGGTCGCCGCCGAGCGCCGGCAGCACCAGCCCGGAACGCGTCACCAGGAGCGAAGGGGAGGCGCCCGATGCGTGCTCGTCCACCAGCACGCTCCACGTCGGCCATGGCCGACGGGAGCGCTGCGCGGACTCGGCGAGGCGGGCGCTGAACGGCACGTAGGCCCATTCCCACTCGCGCAGGCCGCGGGCCACCGGCTCCAGGTCGGCGGCCGACGCGAAGCGCCAGCCGCTCATGGCGCGGCGCCGGCGAAGTCCAGCGGCCAGCGCCCGGGGGCGGGGTAATCGCCGGCCAGCACGGCAAATCCGGCATCGAACGAAGCGGCGCTGTTGCCGTACACGGCGACCGCCGTTTGCACCCACGGCACCTCCCGCAGGTACACCGGCGTAAGCGCCGACAGCACGACAATGCGGTCGGCGAGCGGCTCCATGGCGGTGAGGATCTCCAGGCTGTTGAAGTTGGCCAGCTCGAAGATGATGGTGTCGTAGCGGCGTGCGGTGGCTGGAATCGCGCTGAGGTGCGGTTCGCGGGCGTAGTAGAACGGACTCCAGGGGAACTTGGCGGTCTCCGCGTCGGGATAGCGCCGGCGGCCGGCGTCCAGGAAGGCGCGGTGCTGGCCGGCGAGCAAGGTGCGTCCGCGTGCCTCGGGCAGCGGCAGCCTGGCGTCCCGCACCACGGTGACGGCGCGCGCCGCCGACGCGAAAAAGAACTCCGCCGCCCCCGGCGCCGGCACCAGGTCGGCCAGCGACCCGGCTGACGATGCGCCCGAAGCGAGCGGCAGCGGCGGATCGGCGGTCACGGCGGCGCGTTTCGCCTCCAGCACGCGCAGCGCGGCGGCTGCCACCCGGTCCCGGAAGCGCACGTCTTCCTGCATGCGCTGCCGCGCAACCTCCCAGGCGCGTTCCTGCCACGCCTGCGTGTGCGATACCAGCGCCAAGTCGTTGCCCGCCGCGATGGCCGCCACCACCGCCTCTGCCGGCGACCCGGCGTACTGCACCGCGCCGGCCATCTCCAGGTCGTCGGTGACCACGACACCTTTGAAGCCGAGCCGGTCGCGCAGCAGCTCGTCCATGAACAGCGGCGACAGCGAGGCGGGCACGTCCTCGCCGGCGATCGCCGGGAACGCCAGGTGGCCGCTCATGACCGCCGGCAGCCCCTCGCGGATCAGGAACCGGTAGGGGACCAGCTCGCGGTCCCACAGTTGTTGCCGGTCGGCGGCGATGCGCGGCAGTACCAGGTGAGAGTCGCGGTCGGCGGCGCCGTGGCCGGGATAGTGTTTGGCGGTGGCGATGATGCCGGCGCTCTGCAGGCCGCGAAACCAGGCTACCGCCAGCAGGCCGGCCTGCACCGGGTCGGAACCGAACGCCCGCGGCCCGATTACCGAGGCGTCGGGACTGGAGTACACGTCGACCGTGGGCGCGAAGTTCATGTTGATGCCGAGGGCGGCCAACTCCAGGCCCAGGTAGCGGCCGGTGCGGTACGCGTCGTCCGCCATGCCGGCGGCGCCGATGGCCAGGTTGCCGGGCGTCTTGGAGAGCTGGTGCTTGACGTGGTCGATCCAGCCGCCCTCCACGTCGGTGGCGATCAGCAGCGGGATGCGCCGCGGCTGGCGCTGCGCCGCCGCCTGCACCGCGTCCACGTCGCTGGCAAGCTGCGCGAGGCTGGCCACGTTGCGCGGGAAGATCTTGACGCCGCCCAGACCACGGCTCTCGATCCAGCCGAGCAGAAACGGCGTCGGCTCCGCATCGGGATAGCCGAGCATGAACGCCTGCCCGAGCAGTTCGTCGTCGGTCAGCGAAGCGGCGAAGGCGTGCATCGCCTCGGCGCTGTCCAGCGCCTCCCAGAACGTGTCCGGCACATCGGTGCGTTGTGCAGCGGCGACGTTGTCATCCGCCGCGGTGGCCGCGCCGGCCAGCGCGACCAGTGCAGCCGCGAGCAGGACCGCGGGCGGCCGGCGCGTGCACGCAATCACGGCCCACACGTCGCGAAGGCGGGCATCCCTGCCGAGACCGCGCCAGCAGCCGCACCGTGCGGTTCTACGGCGAAGCCGCTCACCGGGATCGGGTCCACCGCGGGCAGGTGTAGCGGGCGTGCTCCAACTCTCGCGCCACGCTCTGTTCAGCGTCGGACAACACCGACGGCTCTGATCCGAGATCGGTGCGGGCCGCCTCGCTCAGCTCCTGCAACGCCTCGTCGTAGCTCCAGGGACGGCCGCTCGCCGCGGCTACCGAGGTGGCGCCGGGAATCGCCGTCTCGCCAGCGTCGGCGCCGGCGCCGCGCAGATAGCGGCTGATGCGCGCGTAGGACGTGGACAGCGGGATCGAGCCGTGTTGGAGAGCGGCGTCGCGGGTGGTGATCTGCGCACTGCCGACCAGCTTCCTCGTTCCGGCGGTGATTTCGTACTCGCCGGTGGCACGGAAGCAGTCCGGGTCCGCGTCCGCCGCCGAGGCCGTGGATGCCGCCGTGTCGCCGGGTTGCACGGCGCCGCGCACGCCGAGCGCGTTCAGCAGGCGCACCAGCAGCGCTGCCGACGCCCGGTACGCGGCGCGCTTGGTGAACGGCTGCAGATGGTCGCGCCCGAGCACGATCGCGTAGGTCACCTCGTCGTCGTGCAGCACCGCCCGCCCGCCCGTGGGCCGGCGCACCAGGTCGACGCCGTCGCGCACCCGCATAGCGTCATCGCCGAGGTCGCCGGACGCCTGGAACCGGCCCAGCGACACGCACGGCGGCGCAAACCCATACAGCCGCAGCACCGGCGCGCCGCCCGGTGCCATGCAGTGCAGCAGCGCCTCGTCCACCGCCATGTTGCGCGCCCCGGGCAACCGCGGGTCGATCAACAGCCGGAACGCCTGAAGCGCCTGAGTCATGGCGGGAAACTATACACCTCACCGACGTGCGTCGCACTCGGTCAAGTAATACGAAGTAGCGTGCAGGTTCAAATCCACGATTGGGGTTGCCTAGTCAGAACACGCTCGCGGCAACAGCCAACAGAGTCGAGTCGCACCATGGCTGAGCGGGCCATCTGAAGTCGGTCAGGCGAGTTCGATGCGGATCGCCAGCCCGGGTGTCCGCGAGAGGCGGCCGTCACCGGTTACGAGTATGGTCGACAGTGCTTCGGTCAAGGCTACGTAGGCGGCATCGTAGGCGCTCACGTTGTGGCGAAGCTGCCACATGCGATCGAGGAACAGCCCATGCGAATAGCGCTCGACCTCTAATTCGCGCCATTGGGCCAACGCGCGTTCGCAACGCGTACTGCTCAGCAGGCCGCGCAAGGTGTAGCGGCGGAGTACGTGCGCGACCTCCACGTCAATGAGGTGCGGCGCGTGGATGGTCTCGGCCGGATCGTCCATCCGCTCCGCCAACCGTTGGCCGGCGACGGTGTTCAGCAACAACTCGACTGCACCAGAGGCATCCAGAACGAACACCGGCTACTGGTGCCGGCGGCGCCGTTCAGCCGCGTCCACTTGTTCATCGCGCGCCAGACGCTCCGCGCGCAGCACCTCCGCCGGCGACGTATCCAGTACTACGCTCGGCTGCCGGCGTATCGAGGCAAGCAGCTCGCGGCGGCTCGGGCGCTCCAGCGCCCGCTCGACTGCCGCCAGTACGTATTGGGACATGGACACCCCTTCCAGCGCGGCGCGCGCCTTCAGGCGCCGATGCATCGTCGCGGGAACGTTCCGGATCTGGATCATGCTGGACATGAATAGAGTATGAAAACATGAAAATATCATGTCAAGCACGAGGAAGCACGAGCGAAGCGACCCGGACCAACACGGCGTGCATCTTTACTCCGCCGAGTGGTTTCAGTAGCTTGTGGGCATACCAAGCAATAGCCCGGTTATCCCTGTCGCCTGTGCGCGCACCGACCGCGAGCGTTGGTCTTGGCTGCTTTTCGTTGCGCGACCTCACAGCGGCGGCGTTACCGGCTCGGAGGCACATAAACGTGATAACGGTTGAAGGCGTTTCCAAGCGCTACGGCCAGCATCTTGCCGTCGACGACATCAGCTTTCGGGTCGACGCCGGCGAGGTGGTCGGGTTTCTCGGCCCGAACGGGGCCGGCAAGTCGACCACCATGAACATCATTACCGGATACCTGTCGGCCACCGCCGGCAGTGTGTCGGTGGACGGCTTCGACGTGCTCGAGGATCCCGACCAGGTGAAGCGGCGTGTCGGCTACCTGCCCGAGTTGCCGCCGCTCTATCTCGACATGACGGTGCGCGAGTACCTGCGCTTCGTGGCGCGCCTCAAGAAGGCGGACCGCAGCACCGTGGTGCAGCAGCAGGAGCGCATCCTGGAGCTGGCCGGTATAGGGCACGTGCGCAACCGGCTGATCAAGAACCTGTCCAAGGGCTACCGCCAGCGCGTCGGCCTGGCGCAGGCACTGGTCGGCAGTCCGCGCGTACTGATTCTGGACGAACCCACCATCGGTCTGGATCCGCACCAGATCATCGAGATCCGCAACCTGATCCGCGAACTCGGCCACGAGCACACCATTATCCTGTCGTCGCACATCCTGCCCGAGGTGAGCGCGGTGTGCGACCGGGTCATCATCATCAACCGCGGCAAGCTGGTGGCCTCCGACACCACCGAGAACCTCGGCAAGCGCCTGCACGACAACAGCGAATTCCGGTTGCGCGTGGCCGGTTCGGAGGCGGCGGCGCTGGCCGCGCTGACCGGCGTGGCGGGCGTGAACGAGGTCAGCGCGCAGGGCACGGTGGAGCAGGGCACGGTCGACCTGCGCGTGGAGACCGCCGCCGGGGCCGATCCGCGGCGCGCCATCTTCCACGCGTTGAGCGAGGCGGACCTGCCGATCTACCTGATGACGGCGATGGACTACACGCTCGAGGAGATCTTCCTGCAGCTCACCACACAGGACGCCGCCGGCGGTGCCGCCCCGGAATCCGGGGACAACGGTTCCGGCGGCGCACCGGACGCACCGGACGCACCCGATGTCGGTGGGAGTGACGCCTGATGATCGCGGTATTCCTGCGCGAACTGCGCTCCTACTACTTTTCGCCGATCGGCTACATCTTCATGGGGTTCTTTCTGCTGCTGGCCGGCTTCTTCTTCGCCACCGACAACGTGCTGCGTTCCAATCCGCAGTTCCAGGGCGTGTTGAGCTCGATCATCTTCGTGTTCCTGGTCATCGTGCCGATCCTCACCATGCGCCTGTTCGCCGACGAGAAGCGGCAACGCACCGATCAGCTTCTGCTCACCGTGCCGGTGAGCGTGACCGGCATCGTGCTCGGCAAGTACTTCGCGGCGGTGGCGGTGTTCCTGTTCACGCTGCTGGTCACCGTGTTGTACCCGGTCACCATGAGCTTCTTCGGGCGTCTGCCGGGTTGGGAGATCCTGGGCGGATACGTTGGCTTCTTCCTGCTCGGTTGCACGTTCATCGCGGTGGGCATGCTGATGTCGTCGCTCACCGACAACCAGGTAATCTCGGCGGTGTCCACGTTCGCCGCCCTGCTGCTGATGTGGATCATAGACTTCGTGCAGAACGGCGTGCCCGCCGGCACCGTGCCCGGCATCGTGTTTGCCTCCTGCCTCGGCGCCCTGGTGGTGCTGTGGGTGTACCTGGCGACCCGCAACCTGATCATCTCCACCGCCATGTTGGTGCTCCTGGCCACCCTGATCGTGGTGGCCGTGTTCTCGCTGGAGGGTTTCTACGAGACCTTCATCATCGACTTCCTGGCCTGGTTCTCCCTGACCAGCCGCTTCCAGCGCTTCATGGGCGGCGTGCTGGCGCTTTCTCCCATTGTTTACTACGTCTCCTTCTCGACCGTGCTGGTGTTCCTCACCGTGCGGGTGATCGAACGCAACAGGTGGACCTGACATGAGCGACTTTTTTTCCACACAGATGAGCCGCCTGCGCGAGAGCAAGCAGGTGCGCTACGGCGGTTACGCGCTGCTCACCTCCCTCGGCATGGTGGCGGCTCTGGTGCTGGTCAACCTGTTGGTGGACCAGTTCGGCGTGGAGGCGGACCTGACGCAGAACCGGCTGTTCACGCTGTCCGACCAGACCTTCCAGTTGCTGGACAACCTGGACGCCGACGTAACCGTGTACCAGATCGGCACCACCGGGCGCGAGAATCCGCTGATCGACTCGGTGCTCGAGCGCTACGCGCGGCGCAGCAGCCACGTCAAGCTGGCCAACCTCGATCCGGAGCGCAACCCGGGATTGGCGGCCAAGTACGAGGAAGAGGGCCAGGTGCGGCCCGGCGGGTTGATCGTCGACGGCGGCGACCGGTTCCGGATGATCAGCCAGTTCGACATCTTCAACGTCAACATGCAGACCCGGCAGGCCACGTCGTTGTCGCTCGAACAGGAGCTGACGGCGGCGCTGCTGTACGTGACCACCGGCGACCTGCCTTCCGTGTACCTGCTCGAGGGGCACGGCGAACAGTCGATGTTCCAGCTCGGCATGCCGGGCTTGAACGTGCGCGACCTGTTGGAGAACGACAACTACGAGGTGGACACGCTCGACCTGGTGTCGCGCGACTCCATCCCCGAGGACGTCGACGTGCTGCTGGTGGTGGCGCCGGAGCAGGATATGACTCCGGCGGAGGCGGACCGGCTCGATGGGTGGATGCGCGACGGCGGGCGCGTGGTGTTCGTGCTGCAGGGGGCGCGGCGTACCGAAATGCCCAACCTGGAGGAGTTGCTCGCCGGGTTCGGGGTCAGGCTGGTCAACGGCATTATCGTCGAGGAGTCGGGCCGCCACACGCCCGACAGCCAGGTGTTCCTGGTACCGGAGATGACCTCGCACGAGATCGTGTCGCCGATGCGCTCCGAGCGGCTGTTCATCGTGATGCCGGCGGCGGGCCCGATTGAGGAGCTGGAGACCAAGCGGCGCACGCTGACCGTGGAGCCGTTTCTGAATACCTCGGAGGGGTCGTTCCTGCGTACCGATTTCCAGATCCAGTCGGTGGAGCAGCAGGAGGGCGAGCCGAACGGACCGTTCGCGGTCGGCGTGGCGATTACCGACAACGACCTCGACGGCTACGTGAAGTCGCGCGTGGTGGTGTTTTCGTCCGTCCTGTTCCTGCGTCAGCCCTACCAGGCCAACTACGACATGCTGCTCAACAGCCTGAGCTGGGCGCGCAGCCGCGAGGAGTCGATCTCGATTCGTGCCAAGTCGCTGCGCACCTTCCCGCTGCGCATGACGCGGCTGGCGCAGCTGATCATTTCCGGAGTCGCGGTGCTGCTGGTGCCGCTCGGCGTGCTCGGCGCCGGGCTGGCGGTATGGCTGCGGCGGCGCCACCTGTAGCGGGAGCACAGCGGATGAGCGAGGCAAGGACAGGGAGTCCGCCGGACGCAAAGCGCGGCGGGTTGCGGCGCCTGATCATCCTGGCGGCCATGCTGGTAGGGGTCGCCGCGTTGGTGGTGATCCTGACCGTGGTGCGCAACCGTCCGCCGCAGATCCCGGAGGTGGAGCCGACGCCGGGCAAGCCGGAGATTTCGCGCGTCGACATTGAGCGCATCACCGCCGTCTCTCTTGACGGACCGGGCCGCGAGCAGCCATTCAACATGTGGAAGACCGAGGCGGGCTGGCAGATCGAGGGCGCGGACAGCACGATCCCGATAAAGGAATCGCGGGTCAAGGACCTTCTGTACAGCTTCAGCAGCCTGTACGCCGAGCGGGTAATTGAGGAGGACGCCGCCGATCTGGGCCAGTACGGGCTCGATCCGCCGGCCGTGGTGGCGGTTGCAACGCTAGACGACGGCAGCACCATCGAAGCGTATCTCGGCGACCGCACGCCGGCCGGCAACACCTGGTACCTGGGCGTGCCCGACAAGCGCATCGTGTACGCGGTGTGGACCAACCACGGCAACCACTACCACTACACGTTGGCCGACATGCGCGGCGACGAGCTGCCCACCATCAACACCGAGGCATTCAACTACCTGCTCCTGCAGGGGCCAGGGATCGACACCCTGGAGATCATGGAGACCAACCCGCTTGACACCCGCTTCGCCCACCTGTTGACCCGCCTGGCAATGGTGCAGCCGTACGCCTTCCCACGCGCCATCGACAGCGAGGAGTTCACCAAGGTGCAGGCGGCGGTGGCGGAGCCGCGCATCGACCGGATTGTCAGCGACGACCCGGAAGCCGCCGCCGGCTACGGACTGGCGCCACCGCGCTACGAGCTGCTGGTGCGCGATGCCGCGGGCGCCGAGGTGACGCTGCTGTTCGGGGATGAGCGCGATGGCGAGGTGTTCTTTCAGGTGCCGGGGCGCGCCACCGTGTACGCAATGAAGGCGTCGCGCGCCGGCGTACTCGACCTGGATCCGTTCACGCTGGTCGACAAGTTCGTGCTGATTCTCAACATCGAGTCGGTGGATGCCATCGAGATCTACCACCGCGGCGGCACCAACCTGCTCACCATCGAGCGTACCGGCTCGGGCGACGACGTGGTGGAGAGTTTCGCGGTCGACGGCGCGGCCATCGAGGACAAGCCGTTCCGCGAACTGTATCAACTCATTATCGGGCTCCTCGGCGATGCGGCGCTGCCGCGGGAAGACCAGGCCGCGGTCGTGGAAGCCGATCCGGAGGTGCGCATCACCTACCGCATGAACACGCCGGACGAGACCCAGTCGGTGGCGCTGGTGCCGTACGACCGCCAATTCTTTGGCGCCGTACGCGAAGGCACCGCCGAGTTCATGGTGTCGCGGGCCCAGGTGGCACGCCTGCTCGACGGCCTCGCCGCCCACACCGGCGGCGCCGAGTAGCCGGCTCGGCGTCCGACCCACCGGAACGTCCGACCCACCGGGGCGTCCGGACCGCTGCCGCTATCGTTTCGGGGCGGCGATGCCCAGTTCCGCTTCGCTGCGGCGCAGGTAGAGCGGCTTCAGATCGGCCACCGCGGCCACCGTGTTGGCGGCCGCCAATTCCAGCATGGCCAGCACCGGGATCTGCGCGCGGCGGCGGTCCACCTGCCAGCCGGCGGGGACCACCGCCGCGGCCGCCTCGAACGGCGCGGCCGCCGGGCCGGTGAGCAGCACCGGTTCATCGGCCGCCGCGGTGGCGCGTACCGTGTCCGCCAACACTGCCGGCGCTTGGTCCAGGTAGGGGCCGACGCGGCGCCCGGCACGGTAGCAGGCGGCGTAGAAGCGCCGCTTGCGGGCATCGATGAGCGGCACCACCAAGCCACCGGCGTGACGTTGTTCCCAGGCCATGGTGTCCAGGCCGCACACGCCGGCCAGGCGCGCACGCCCGGCGGCGGCGATGCCCTTGGCGGTAGCCACGCCGATACGGACGCCGGTGAAACTTCCCGGGCCGATGCCGGTGGCCACCAGGTCGACGTCGGCCACGCGCAGACCCAGCTCGGCGGTGACCCGTTCGATGAGCGGTGCGAGCAGGGCCGCATGCTTCAGTCCGCCGTTGCAGGAGTGAGCAACCCAGTCGTCGCCGCGCGCGGCCGCGACGGCGAGCGTTTCGGTTGCGGTGTCGAAGGCGAGTATGGTCATGACGCCGGCTTCCCGGGCTCGGTTATCTCGACGTGCCGGCGCATGTCGTCCGCGATGGCGATGCGCACCTGGATGGTGTCGTGCGGAAGGGTGTCGCCGGCTCGCTCCGGCCACTCCACCAGCGCCACCCCCTGGCCATGGATGAAGTCGTCGAGCGCGAGCGAGGCGAGCTGCTCCGCCGAGTCGATGCGGTACAGGTCGATGTGGTACATGGTGAGCGGCCGCGGGCCGCCCTCGCCGGCGCCGGCCGGGGCGTCGTATTCCAGCACCAGTTGGTAGGTGGGGCTGGTCACCGCTTCCTGGATTCCCAGCCCGCGTGCGACGCCCTTGGCGAAGGTGGTCTTGCCGGCGCCGAGGTCACCGCGCAGGGCGATCACGGCGCCGCGCCGGGCGGCGAGCCGGTCGCGAATGTGTGCGGCGAGCGCTTCGCCGGCCGCCATGGTGTGCTGCTCGGTGGCGCACACCACGCTGGTGGTGCGATCCATGCTTCAGCGGCGCGGTCCGGTGCCCGCGCTGGACCAGCAATCGTCGACAAACCGGTACAGGTCGCTGATGCGGCTGCACGACAGGCCGGTAAGGTGGACCAGCATCACGCCCGCGGCACCGCGGTGCGGCGACTGCACCACCTTGCCGTACAGCGGCAGCGGTACCGCACGGCCAATCTCGAGCACCAGCCTCACCAGGCGGCCGGCGGCAACCGGCGCCACCGAGCGCACGCCGGCCCACTGCGCGTCGAGCGACACCAGGGTACCGGCGACCGGTGCCTCGCCCTGTCCGGCACGCGGCGCGGCCGGCGGCGCCGGGGGGGCGACCGCCAGGGGCGTGATTTCGCAGCGCCGTCGCCGGCCGCGCGGGCGAACGGTCCCGGACAGCGTGGCGCGGCGGGTCAGCAGCAGGGCGGGCTGGCCGGCAACCCAGGCGCGGCCGAGCACGGTGGCGACGATGCCGCCTTCGCCTTGGGCGGCCGCAGCCGGCCGGACCGTGACCTGCATGCCGGCACGCAGCGGCGGCGGCGCCGCCTGGTCCTCCGGCAGGGCACAGGCCAGTTCATCGCCGACACCGGCGAGCAGGCTGGTCTCGATGGCGGGCATGGTGGCGCGCGCAAGGGTGATCGGCTCGCCCTCCCGGAACGGGGACAGCGAGCCGACCGAGGCCGGGCCGCCGGCAGCCACGCGTGCCTTGATCGACAGGAGTACCGCCAGCCGGTGGCGGTAGCGGGCGCGATCCTGGGCAGCGCCGCCGCGCAGGGCGGCGCTGCCGCGCCGCAGGACGCCTTCGAGCAGCGCTCGGTTGCGGAACAGCTCGGCCTCCTGGCGGAGGTGGCCGGCGCGTGCGAGGTGATCCAACACCCGCGCTTCCCGCCGGGTCAGGCCCGCCCTGCGGCCCACCCGCCGCGCCCGGCGGTGGCGGTCGCCGCTGACCTTGGTGCCGCCGGCCACCAGAACCACGATGCCGCAGACGAGTGCCGCGCCGCCGCCCCACATCACCTCGAAGTGGCCGGCCGCGAGGGCGGCGTCCAGAATCTGTCGGCCCATGTCCAGCACGCCGACCGCCTCCTACGCTTCGAGCTGGTGCAGATACCTGGGCGCCAGCGGGTCGTTGGGGTCCAACTCGCGGATGGTGGTGAAGTAACGGCGCGCGTCGTCCAGGCGGCCCTGTTTCATTGCCAGGATCCCCATGTTGGAGATGATTTTGGTGTTCTCGGGGTCAAGTTGCAATGCGGCGCGCAGGTTGCGTTCCGCATCGTCGTAGCAGCGCAACTCGAGGTTGCAGATTGCCAGCTCATTGTGGGTGTCCGCCAGCCCCGCGGCATCCGCCTCCCGGCCGTGTGTCAGGACCGACTCGAACGCCAGCTTGGCTTCGGCGAAGGCGCCGCTGCGCCGCAATCCCCAGCCGCGCAGGAAGTGAGCCTGCCAGACATTCGGGTGCAGGTCGAGGAAATGTTCGATCTTGCGCAGGCCCTCGGCCTCGGAACCGCCGCGTATGAGGTCGTACGCCGCTCGAAAGCTCTGTTCCGCCAGTCCGTCGCTGGCCATCTGGCGCAGGATTCGTTGCGCGTCGGCGCGCCGCTCGGCGTCTTCGCCGTGCCGGACATACACTTCGAGGTGCGGGCGGGCGTCGGCATAGCGGCGCTGGCCGAGATAGAAGTGGGCCAGGTTGATGTGGGTCTCGGCGTGCAGCGGATCCAGATCCAGCACCCGGAAGTAGGCGCGCTCCGCGTTCTTGCGCAGTTCGTCTGCCGTCCCTGCTGTCTCTGCCGCCTCCTCGGTGTTGGTTCGCTCGGCGGCATCCGCGTGCTGCTCGTATGCGAACGCGAGATTGAGCCCGGCGCTGGTGTCGTCGGGATTCAGCCCGGTCAGCGCCAGGAACAGTTCCTCGGAAAGGGCGAAGTCGCCGTTGTGCGCCTTGATGATGCCGGCCTCGGTGAGCTCCGCGGCGACGGTCGGCTTGGCGGCCCGGATGAAGCGGCGGAAGTACGCGGCGTCACCATGGTGCGGATGATAGGCAAGGACCTTGAGCATGGCCGCAATGGTAGCATCCCAGGTGAGCTCCTCCGGGCTCACCCCCGTAACGTCGGGCTCCAGCTCTACCGGCAGCGCAATCGACGGGTCTACCTTGAAATCCGCGAACTCGTATTCGAAGTCCTCCGGGAGCGAGATGTATGCGATGTGCGCGAGCGGATTCGACGCGTCATTCCCCGCCATGAAAGCAAAGATACTACTCGTCGGCCGCGTTCGCCACCGTCGCCTATACGTTGCGGGTGTCGGAGGGAGGCGGGGAATCGGGCGCCGGACCGGCGTCCGTAGCGCCGGGCGGAGAAATGCCCGGCGCTGCGTCCTTCGGCAGGGTGAGCGCCCGGTCGATCTGCCCGATGAGGCGTGAGGCTATTTCTCCGGTCTTGCGCGCGTCTTCGGTCGCCGACCCGTTGATCATGCGCTCCTTGAACAGTTCGTCGACCACGTTGAGTGCGGCAACGATCGACACCTTGAGCGGATCGCTCCAGGAAACCAGGGCCGCGGTGGCCTCAAGCCGCTCGCGATAGTAGGTCATTACTTCGTTGAGATAGGCAGGATCCTCCTCGCTCCGGATCGTGAACGAGGTTCCTAACAACTCCACGTGGGTCAGATGCTCCTCCATCGCCTAAGCTCCCGGCTATTCAGAAGATGTCGAGATCGTCGCCCTCTCTGTGGTCGGTGTCAGCCGCGGTATCGGCGTCAGACTCCGGCTCATCGTCAGCCGGCGGCTGTTCGTCGAGCAGCACAGCCGATTTGTCCGCCGGAGCGTCGTCACTAGCGTCGCCGTCCTCGTCCGGGTCCTCGGCCGGCGCCGGTTCGGGGTCGACCGGCGCCGCGTCGGCCACGCCATCCGTGTCGCCCGGTGCGCCGATTTCCAGCTTGCCGAGCTGATCGAGGGTACGGGTGATGGTCGCCTCGATCTCTTCCTGTTCGGCGTGCAGGTTGGTCAGCCGCTGCTGCAGATCGGCGCCCCTCTGTTCAGCCTCCTGCCGGGCGCTCTCCGAGGTGGCTAACTGGCGTTCCAGTTCGCTTGCGCGCTCCTCCGTGGAGGCCAACTCGCCGCGCAGCGACGCGTTGTCGGAGCGGAACTCCCGGAGCGTGGTGAGTAGCCGGTCGACCCGGGTCACCAGGTGATGGATCTGTTCGACGGTGCTCATGCCGCGCCCGCCGCCTCGGTCCGTTGCTGAACCGCCTCGCGGGCTACCCGCACCAGTTCCGCGAATGCGTCCGGATCCTGTATTGCCAGGTTGGACAGCGCCTTGCGGTCCAGGTTTACCTGCGCCAGCGTCAGGCCGTGCATGAATTCGGAGTAGCGCGTGCCCTGGGCCCGGCAGGCGGCCGAGATGCGCGCGATCCACAGGGTACGGAATTCCCGTTTGCGCCGCCGGCGGTCGCGGTACGAGTAGGTGAGCGCTTTCGCCACCGCGTCCTTGGCGGGGCGAAACAATTTGCTTCGGCGCCCCCAGTAGCCCTTGGCTGACTTGAGGATCTTGCGCCGGCGGGCGTGACGACGCCCGCTCCCGGCTCTCGGCATGGACTACCTCTCTCTCTTATGTGGTGTGCTCGGGACTGCGTGAAGCCGCAACCCGCGATCGACGACGGCCGCCAACCGTACGGTCATTTACCGTACGGCACCAGTTGCCGCGCCCGCTTGGCTTCCGCGGGGCTGAGAGTTGCGGCCTGGCGCAGCTTTCGCTTTCGCTTGGCGCTCTTCTTGGTAAGGATATGCCGCAGTCCCTGCTTCTTGTACTTGACCTTGCCGCTGCCGGTGATCGAATACCGTTTGGCGGCGCTCTTACGTGTTTTGATTTTTGGCACGGTTCGTCTCTCTCGTTGGCTGAGGCGCGGGAGTCGCGTTAGCGGCTGCCCGGGCTACGGCTTTGGCCGCTGCTCCGGGGCTGAGAAACATCGACATGAACCGGCCTTCCATTTGTGGCCGGCGCTCAAGTGTGGCGAAGTCGTCAAGAATCTCCAGGATCCGGCCAAGTACGCCACGCCCGATTTCGGTATGCGCCAATTCGCGCCCGCGAAAACGAATCGTGACCTTGACCTTGTTGCCGCCTTCAAGGAACTGCCGTACCTGCCGCGCCTTGAACTGCAGGTCGTGCCTCTCGATCTTGGGCTGCATGCGAACCTCCTTGAGCTTGCCAAGCTTCTGCTTGCGCTTCGACTCCTTGATCCGCTTCTCCTGCTCGAACTTGTACTTGCCGTAATCGAGAATCTTGCATACCGGCGGTCGCGCCATCGGAGAAACCTCTACCAGGTCCAAGCCCGCGGTACGCGCCTGTTCCAGGGCCTGCTCAGTGGCGATCACGCCCGCCTGGCTGCCATCCTCACCGATGAGCCGCACTTCCGGCACGCGAATCATGTCGTTAATTCTCAGTCTGCGTTCGGCCAATCGACCTCCTCAGGACGCGCCGGTTACCCTGCCCGGGCTGGTGCGCGCCGGATTGTTCATCTTATCGTCGCCGGACACCGGCTGTACGGCGTTCCGACCCGGGCTCAGTATAGCAAGATGCGAGCCACGGGGTCAAAGTGTGTACGGCGCCTGGTTCCGTGCCCTGCTGCCGGACAGCACGAACAGCATCTCGGTGGCCCGCCAGTTGGCAAACAGCGGGCTGATGGTGCCGCGCTTGGAGATGGCGATCTCGTTGAGGATGGTTACGCCCTTGTCGGTGCAGTAGTCGATGAAGTCCTTGCGCGTACACAGGTGGATGTTGGGAGTATTGTACCACATGTACGGCAGGTCGCGCGTGACCGGCATCCGGCCGCTGAGCAGGAACTGCAGGCGGACGCGAAAGTACCCGAAGTTCGGGAACGACACGATGGCATGCTTGCCGACGCGCAGCATCTCCTCCAGGACCAGCAGCGGCCGGTGCGTGGCCTGCAGGGTCTGGTTCAGTATTACGTATTCGTAGCTGCCGGTTGCGTAGTCGCGCAGCCCCTCGTCCAGGTCGCCCTGGAATACGGAGATCCCCCGCGAGATGCTCTCGATGATCATCGACTCTTCAATGTCCACGCCGCGCCCGCGCACCTGTTTGGCCGCGATCAGCCGGTGCAGCAGCTCGCCGTCGCCACAGCCCAGATCCAGGACACTGCTGCCGGGAGGCACCAGCTTGACGATCTCGTCGTAGTCAATGTGCGGGCGTGAGGACTGTTGCTGGTGGGAGGACTGTTGCTGGTGGGAGGACTGGTCGGCGCTCATTGCCGGCGCTGCCGCACACTGGCCAGGAAGGAGCTGATAACGCGGGTCTGGCGTTCGGTTTCGATCAGGAACGAGTCGTGGCCGTGCGGGCTGTCGATCTCGACGTAGGAGACATCGTTGCCGGCCTGCATGAGGGCACTGACAATCGCTTTCGACTGGCGCGACGGGTACAGCCAGTCGGAGGTGAACGAGGCCAGCAGAAACTTCGCGTGGCTCGGACCAAAGGCGGCGGCCAGCCCGCCGGAGCGCCCGTTCAGGTCGTAGTAGTCCATCGCCTTGGTGATGTACAGGTAGGAGTTGGCGTCGAATTGCTCCGCGAACTGGCGCCCCTTGTAGTCGAGATAGCTCTCCACTTCGAATTCGTGCGAGAAGTCGTACTCGAACCGGTCCCGTTCCTGCAGTTTGCGGCCGAAGCGTTGCCCGAGCGACTCGTCCGAGAGGTAGGTGAGGTGGCCGACCATGCGTGCCGTGGCCAGCCCGCGGCGCGGATGGTCGCGCCCATAGTAATTACCCTCGTGCCAACCCGGGTCGGTGGTGATGGCGTTGCGTCCGATGGCGTGAAAGGCAATGCCCTGGGCGGAGATGGTGGCGGTGGAAGCCAGGATGATCGCCGACTGTACCATCTCCGGGAAGCGCACCGTCCACTCCAGCGCCTGCATGCCGCCCATCGAGCCGCCGGCGACGCAGTAAATCTTGTCCAGGCCGAGGTGGCGCACCAGTTCGCGCTGTGCCGTGACCATGTCGCCAATGGTGATGACCGGAAAGTGCACCCCGTACGGCTTGCCGGTAGCGGGATCGACCGACGCCGGCCCGGTGCTGCCGTGACAGCCGCCGATGAAGTTGGAGCACACGACGTGGTACCGGTTGGTGTCGAACGCCTTGCCGGGGCCGATCATGGCATCCCACCAACCGGGGCGGCGGTCGCCGGGCGTGTGGTAACCGGCCGCGTGATGGCTGCCCGACGTGGCGTGGAACACCAGCACCGCGTTGTCGCGCGCGGCGTTCAACTCGCCGTAGGTCTCGTAGCGCAGGTCGACCGGGCCGAGGGTGCGGCCGCTCTCCAGCACCATTTGGTCGGGTGGTTCGGCGAACCTGAAGTCGTGCGGTTCCACCAGTCCGACCGAATTCGGACGCTGCCACGGCTGCGGCGAAACCGGCGAAGTGGATCTCGGAGTGCTGTTCATGGTGGAGAATGACCGGTTCGGCAAACCGCGGCGTCCGCTTCCAACGCGCGGCAAGCTTTCCAACCCGCGACAAGTAGCGGTATTTTACGGCCATCATTCGCAATCAGTCAAACCGAAACACTGTTTCACGTTCCAGGATAGACGGTCCGCCGGCGGGGTGCGCGGCCCGCTGCCGCCGTATCCGCCCGGTACGGCGTGGCCGGAAGTTCTTCGCCGCCGCGCTCACCCTGCTGGCGGTCGGCTGCGCCTCCGGTCCGGCGGCGCGCCCGGCGCATGAACAGGTGGGCCCGGCCCCGGGCGACGCGCAACTTGTCGTCACGGTGCGCCAGCCGCTGCTCGATGACCTGTTTACCCACTTCGACGTGAACGCCCTGCTGCCGCCGGGCCTGCAGACGGACGTCGACACGCTGTCAGCCTCGACTAGCCGCATGGTGCTGAGCCTGCGGCCCGGGGATCGTGGCGCGACCCTGGCGCTGGTGCCCGCGGGCCGCTACCCGGCGCAACTGATGGGCTGGCAATTGCACCTGAGCGACCTTGCCTTTCAGACCGTGGACGACAGCGGCGTGCGCCACTTCTGGAGCAACCCGGCCACCGGCTTCGGCATCCTGGTGTTCCCGAATCTGATTTTCCTGTTCTGGCTCGATCCGTACGTGGCTGACGCGTCGGACCCCTCGGACCCGGAGGTGAAGGAGATGATTCGCATCGCGCTCGAGGGTGCGCCGCTGCCGGTTCACCCGGCGGCGGCGAATCGCACCGGGGCGCACCTGTTCGCCTACCTGACCGACACCGTGGCGCTGGCCGAGCAGTACGACCCCACCATCGGCCCGGCGGCCGCGCGGGTTCCGACGCAGGCGGCCTGGGTGTCCGGACGGGTGCCTGACGGTGCCGGCGAGCAGGTGGCCATGGTGGGCGGGCTGGCCGTGGAGGCCGACGATCCGGAGCCGTTCGTGGCCCTTACCCGGCTGCTGGTGGTGACCCTCCTGCAACAGTTCGACCTGCTCACCGCGGCGCGGCTGCGCGGGGTGGAGGTGTCGGCCACCGACGAGGGCACGATCGACTTCCGCGGGCTGCGGATTCCGCGGGCGGTGATGGTGGAGCTGCTGGGCGCCATGCTCGGCGAAGAACAGCCGGGAGGCGGCGATGAGCAGCAGTGACGACCTGGTAATCGTCGATTACGAGGCGGGCAACCTGCGCAGCGTGGAACTCGCCGTAGCCCACCTCGGCGCGGCCTCGGTCACCAGCGGCGACCCGGAGCGGGTGCGCCGCGCGCGGCGGGTCATATTCCCGGGCGTCGGCGGCGCCGATGCCGCGATGGCGGTGCTGCGCAACCGCGGGCTGGACGAAGCGCTGCGCGAGGTGCACCGGGCGGGCCGGCCGATGCTCGGCATCTGCGTGGGCTGCCAGGTCGTGTTCGACTCCTCGGAGGAGGGGCCGACCGACTGTCTCGGCTTGATACCGGGCCGGGTGACGCGGCTGCTGCCGGCGCCTGGCCGCAAGGTGCCGCACATGGGCTGGAACGTGGTCCGGCAGCGCCGCGCCCACCCGCTGGTGGCCGGCATCGACGACGGCGCCCGCTTCTACTTCGTGCATTCCTTCAGCGTCGCGCCCGCGGCCGCGCAAGCCACGGTGGGGGCAACCTGGTACGGGCGCGAGTTCGCCGCCATCGTCGCGGCCGGGAACATCGTGGCTACCCAGTTCCATGCCGAGAAGTCGGGACACTGGGGCCTGCGCCTGCTGGGCAATTTCCTGTCCTGGAGTCCCTGAAATGACACAATCGACAAGTGTGGCGAACGCGGGCGGCGGGCTGGCAAAGCGGGTCATCGTGTGCCTGGACGTACGCGACGGCAAGACCACCAAGGGGGTGCGCTTCCTCGACAACAAGGTGGTGGGCGACCCGGTGGCGATGGCGCAGCAGTACTACCGGGACGGTGTCGACGAGCTGGTGTTCTACGACATCACCGCGTCTGCCGAGCGGCGCGGCATCATGCTCGACGTGGTGCGCCGGGTGGCGGAACAGATTTTCATTCCGTTCGCAGTGGGCGGCGGCATCGGGTCGGTGGCCGACATGCGGGCGGTGCTGCTCGCCGGCGCCGAAAAGGTGTCGGTCAACTCGCAGGCGGTGCGCAATCCGCGCATCATCACCGAGGGCGCGGCCGCATTCGGCACCCAGTGCATCGTGCTTGGGCTCGACGCCAAGAAGGACGCCGCCATGCCGAGCGGCTACCGGGTGATGATTGACGGCATGCGCCGCGCCACCGAACTCGACGCAATGGAGTGGGCGCAGCGCGCGCAGGAGCTGGGCGCCGGCGAGGTGGTGCTCAACGCGATCGACACCGACGGCGTGCAGGCGGGTTACGAGATGGAAGTGACGCGCCTGCTCGCCGATTCGCTGACCATCCCGGTAGTCGCCTCCGGCGGCGCCGGCAACCCCGACCACCTGTACGAGGTGTTGGAGCAGGCGCACGCCGACGCCGCGCTGGTGGCTTCGATGGTGCACTTCGGCACCTACACGGTCAGGGAGATCAAGCACGCGCTCGCCGCCCGCGGGGTTTGCGTGCGCGATCCCTGAGCGAGATCGGGGCCGCGCGAGCCGCGCTCTGCGCGTTGCTTTTCGCGGCCTCGCGGCGGTATAGTAGAGCCACCTGGAGACCCTGCAATGCCCACCTACGACTATGAGTGCTCAAGCGGACACCGGTTCGAACACCTGCAGTCGATAACTGCCGAACCACTGACCGAATGCATTACCTGCGGCGAGCCCGTGCGCCGGCTGATCGGCGGCGGCACCGGCATCATCTTCAAGGGTTCCGGCTTCTACGTGACCGACTCCAAGAACGGCAGCCGCGGAAAAAAGGCCGTTGCCAAGGACGGGGCCGCCAAGGACGGGGCCGCCAAGGACGGGGACGGCAAGGGCACGGACAAGGCAAAGGAAAAGACGTCCAAGGCCGACGCCAAGAGCGGCTCCGACTCTTCTTCCTCTTCGGGTTCCGCCTCGGGCGACAAGCCGGCCAAGACCGCCGCGGCCACCTGAGCCGGCCGCCGCGCCCGCGGAGCGGTTACCCCACGGTCGGCGCCGGTGTTGCCGTCCCGGCCACGCTCTCGTCCAGGAGATCTTCCAGGTCCAGCCGTTCGAACGAGTGGCGCAGTTCCGCCACCACCGGGTTGATCATCGGATGGCGGGGCGCGAACAGCGTGCAGCAGTCGGGATAGGGCAGGGTCGAAATCTCGAACGTGCCGATGCGCCGCGCAATGTCGATGATCGACTCCTTGGCGTGCCCGATCAGCGGCCGCAACACCGGCACGGTGGCGTAGCCGCCAGTGAGGTGCAGGCTCGGCACCGTCTGGCTGGCTACCTGGGCGAGACTCTCGCCGGTTACCAGGCATTCGTGGCGGTGCCGGGCGGCGAGCTTGCTGGCGATGCTCATCATCGCGCAGCGCGACAGCAGGGTGATTTCCGCGGCGCGCGCCAACTCCTTGATGCGCACCTGCACGGCGGTGAACGGCACCACGTACAGGGTCAGGGCGGGCAGGAAGCGGCGCAAGGCGGCGGCCAGCTGCTGCACCTTCTGTTCCGCCTCGGCGGAGGTGAACGGGTAGGCGTGGAAGTACACCGCGTCGACCGCCAGGCCGCGTCCGCCCATCAGGTAGCCGGCAACCGGGGAGTCGATGCCGCCGGAGAGCAGCAACAGGCCGCGCCCCGAGCAGCCCACCGGCAGCCCGCCGGGACCGCGGTGCTGGCCGGCGTACACGTAGATGTGGTCGCGCACCTCGACGCGGACGGTGGCATCGGGCCGCCGCACGTCGACCGTGATGCCGGGCAGCCGGGCGCGCAGCAGGTCGCCGAGCAGGCAGGCGATGCCGTAGGAGTCCAGGGAAAACTGCTTGTCTTCGCGGCTTGCCTCGATCTTGAAGCTGCTCTGCCCTCGGCCGGCGGCGAGCTCTCCGGCCAGGAAGTCGGCGGCCTGCGGGAACGCGGCCTCGGTCTTCGCGAAGCGCGCCACCCGCGCGTACGACACCACGCCGAAGCTGGCCGCCAGGATGCGCGCCGCCTCGTCGGCGTGGGCGTCCTCCACGGCCAGGAATACCCGGCCCCAGGTGCGCCGCACGCGTGCGGCCCCGCGCGGCAGCCGGCGCGCGATGTTGCGCATCAGGCGCTTCTCGAACGCCATGCGATTGGCGCCCTTCAGGGAGATCTCGCCGTACTTGACGAGGAATTCGGTCATGAGCGCGGCGGCCCTAAGCGACTGCACGCAGCCGCGGCAGCGTGCGCTCCAGGCAGTCGAGCAGGCGGTCGACGTCGGCTTCGGTGGTACTCCACCCGGTCGACACCCGGAACGCGCCTCCGGCAACCGGTGCCGGGACGCCCATCGCCTGCAGCACGGGCGAGGTTTTCTGGCCGCCCGAAGCGCACGCCGAACCGCGCGACACGTACACTTCCTGGTCGCTGAGGACACGCACCAGCACCTCGGCCGGTATGCCGCGCGCCGCCAGGCAGACGATGTACGGCGAGTAGCAGTCAGGGCGCTCGACCCGGTGCCGCGGCACCACTTCGAGGCGCAGCCGCCGGGCGCCGTCGATCAACCGTTCGCACAGCCGCGCGGCGCGCCGCAGGTGGCCGGCCGCGGCCGTGGCCAAGGTGGCCGCCTGGCGGGCGAAGGCGCGCATGCCGGCCACGTTCTCGGTGCCGGGCCGGCGTCCGTCCTGCTGGCCGCCGCCGCGCGGCAGCACCTCCAGCGTGGCATTGCCGCGCAGCCAGAGTGCCCCGACGCCTACCGGGCCGCCCAACTTGTGCGCGCTCGCGGCGGCGCTGTCGGCGGCCGTAACCGGCACCTCCAGCCCGCGGCACAGCGCCTGCACCGCATCGGTGTGCAAGTGAATGCGGCGGCCGATGCGGCGGGCGTGGCCGCGCACGATCTCCGCCGCCTGCGCGAGCGGCTGGATGGCGCCGGTCTCGTTGTTCACGGCGACGATCGCCACCAGGCGGGTGGCGTCGTCAAGGCACGGTGCGAACCGCTCCAGGTCGAGCAGGCCGTCGGCGCCGACCGGCGCCATTTGCACCGGGAAGCCCATCCGCGCCAGTTGCCGGGCTGGCTCGGTTACGGCGGCGTGCTCGACCGCCGAGTGGACAATGCCGCGGCGGAACGCCGCCCGGCTGTCGCGCAGGTGGGCCAACGGCGAGTACAGCACCAGGTGGTCTGCCTCGGTGGCACCGCCGGTGGCGACAATCTCCGCGGCCGGCCAGCCGCAGGCGGCGCCGATATCCGCGACGGCGGCGTCCAGCGCGCGGCGCTGGCGCTGCCCGCAGGCGTGCGCGGAGGAGGGGTTGCCGAGCTGGAAGTCGTCCGCGAGCGGCGCTTGCGGCGGCGCGGTGGCGGCCCAGTCCAGGTAGGTCACTCGGTAACCCGGTCGTAGACCTTGAACACCAGGTCCCACACCACCACGGTGAAGCCGGCGACAATGGCCAGCTCGCTGAGCACGTTCCTGGTTCCCGCCCAGGCGTTCCGGTCGGCGATTATCGTGGAGCCGGGGGCCGGCCGGGTGAACAAGGTGCCGCGGCTGCGCGCGTGGTCGGCATCGATTACCGTGAAGCTGGCGCCGCCATCCTCGGTCAGGCCGCCGGCCGCGCGCAGGTAGTCGCCTATGGTCAGCGACGGCTGATAGGGAACCGCGGCCGGGACGTTCACCTCGCCGGCCACGTAGACGTTCAGATCCTGCATCGGCACGTGCAGCTGGTCGCCCGGTTCCAGCAACAGGTCGAGGGCCGGGTCGCGGAGCTCCCACAGCGCCGCCGCGTCCACGGCGATGCGCGCCCCGGTGGCGGCGCGCAGCACGCTGCTGCGCTCGGCCCGGGCCAGCGGGGTAGGGCCGCCCATCCGTTCCAGGACCTGCAGTACGGTCAGGCCGCCCGCGTAGGGCAGCAGCACCACTACCGGTTGCTCCGGGATCGGTCGCGGCGCGGCGCCGCCGGGCTCACCGAACAGCGCTCCCTGCACCAGTACCATGCGCTCAGTGCGCGCTACCGGCGCCGCTTCGACCCGGTCGCCATCGCGGAGCGCGAACGTACGCCACTGCGCCGGACCGAGTTCCACCACCTGCGGTACCGGGCGCCCGCGCAGCACCGACAGCCGGTTGTCGCTGTCCACGCCGGTCAGGCCGCCGGCGAAACGGATCAGGTCGTCGATTCCCTCGCCGGCGAGCAGGTCGTACACGCCCGGGAACGCCACCGAGCCGGCCACCGACACCAGGCGCTCGGCGCGCGGGACGCGCACCCGGTCGGCCGGCGTCAGCGTCGGGTTGGCGTCCAACTCGCCGTGGGTGGAGAAGCGGGTCAGGTCGATGGTGCGGGTCAGGTCGTCGCGGGTCAGTTCCACCCGCCGCAGGCTGCTGCCGGCCTGCGGTCCTCCGGCGACGGTGATCAGGTCCGACACCCGCGACAACGGCGTAACCGTGTAGATGCCAGGATTGGCAACCCCGCCGTAGATGAATACGTCGAACAGGGCCGGCTGCTTGAGCACGAAGCTGACGAAGCGCGCCGGAACCTGCTCCTTGATGCGGCGCACGATCTCGCGGCGCCCATCGCTGAACAGGCGGTCGCGAACCTCGACGGTGCCGATGTACGGAATCTCCAGTTGATAGTCGTCCTGCAGCACCAGCGGGAACGTATTGACCCGGTCGGAGCCGAGCTGAATCTGCAGTTCGTAGGTATCGCCGGCGGTCATTCGGTAGCTGGTGGCGCTCAGGATGCGCTGGCGCAGGGTTCGGGCATCGCCGGTAACCGCGCCGAGCGGCAGTTGCTGGCGAAACTCCACCGTGCCGGAGCCGGCACCCGCGGCGGCGGTCTGGGCGGGGAGGCTGCCGGCGCCCGCGCACATCACGAGCACCGCCAGGGGCGCCCGCCAACACCGGCCGCGGAACGACGCAAAGATCGCACACACCAGGGCACATGTGACCGACAAGCAGCGCAGCCAGCCGGGACGGATCGCCGCTCGAATGCCGCTGGAGTTTTTCCACGGGCCGCTATTCATGTGCAGCGATCCTACCTGCGACCGGCCACCCGCGGCAACGCTTCCGGTCGCCCGCAACCCCCGCCGAATCTGATGACAGGCCCCCAGTTGCCGTATGCGCGATGTGCTATCCTTCGCTGCGGAGACTGGCGATCGCGCGGAGGAACCATGAGAGATCTCGACAGATACCCGCAGAAGCTGGGTGCGTGATGAGGTTCGACGGCAAGGCGGCGCTGATTACCGGCGGTGGCTCCGGTATTGGCCGCGCGACCGCGGCGGCGTTTGCGCAGGAGGGGGCGCGGGTGGCGGTGGCCGACGCGAACCGCCAGGGCGCGGAGGAAACGGCGCATGCCATCGAGGCCGCCGGTGGCCAGGCGCTCGCCCTGGAGGCCGACGTTACCGTCCCGGACGCGGTCGAGGCGATGACGCAGGCGGTGGTCGACGCCTACGGCCAGCTCGATTGCGCTCTCAACGCTGCCGGTGTCGGCGGTGAAGGTACACCGCTGCTCGAGCTCTCCTGGGAGAGATGGCAGCACACCATCAGGGTCAACCTCAGCGGCGTGTTCCTGTGCGTGCAGCAGCAGTTACGCCACATGGTCCCGGCCGGAAGCGGCGCGATCTGCAACGTTGCCTCGATCTGGGGGCTTGCCGGCACCGGCGCCGACGGCATGATCGGCGAGCGGCAGCCGGCCTACAATGCCAGCAAGCACGGCGTGGTCGGGCTGACCAAGTGCGCGGCGCTCGACTACGCTTCGGCCGGCGTTCGGGTAAACGCGGTATGTCCGGGCCATATCGAGACCCCGATGACTGGCTTCTACCGCGAACACCCGGAGCGCAAGGCGCACCTGCTGCGGGCGTATCCTGGCGGCCGCATGGGGCAACCGGATGAGATTGCCCAGACGGTGCTTTGGCTGTGCTCGGACGCGGCGTCGTTCGTCACCGGCGTCGCGTTCCCGGTAGATGGGGGCTATCTGGCGCAGTGATTGCTTGCCCGGCGGGGGCGCGCTACAATCTGGGCATGTGGCTGTTTCCGGGGTTCGGATTGTTCGTCGGCATTCTGCCGTTCCTGTTCATCTTCCTGGTTCTGAACCTGGCACGCACCGCGCTGCGCGAGTCGCGCGGCGGCCGCTCGCCGGTGCGTGGCCGACACGGATGGCCGGGACGGGCGGCGGCGGCGCCAAGCAGGGATGGGCGCCCGGATGGACGCCGCGTGAACCGCGTGTTCCGGCTGGCGTACCGGCTGGGCGGGCGGCTGACGGTCTCCGATCTGGTGGTCGATCTCGACTTCAGCATCGATGAGGCGGAACAGTTTCTGGGCCAACTGGTCGACAGCACGCGGGTGACCATGGAGGTGCAGGCCGACGGCATGATCTACTACGAGTTTCCCGAGATTATCGCCCGGCGGCGCCGCGACGACGATCACCCGGTGCGTGGCTGACGTGGCGGAAACGGGGACCGACCTGCACCCTGAAGCGGCCAGCCAGATGGCCGCTGCGTGCGGCGACCTGCTGGACAGCCTGGATGCCGTCCAGCGCGCCCGCGCCACCTTTCCCTACCTCGACGGCGAGCGCCTGTTTTGGTACTACCCGCCGCTGAACCGGCACGGCCTGCCGCTGCTGGCGATGACCGACGAGCAGCAGGGGCTGGCGAGGCGCGTGCTGGAGGCGGCGCTGTCGGAGAAGGGCTACGAGGCGGCGTGCGCGATTATCGACCACGAACTGATCCTCCGCGAGCAGGAGCGGGCGGACGGTCAGGTGAGTTGGGCGCGCGACCCGGGGCGCTACTACTTTACGCTGTTCGGGGATCCGCACGGCACCGATCCCTGGGGCTGGCGTGCCGAGGGGCATCACCTGTCGCTGCATTTCAGCATCTGGGGCGAGCGCGTCATTTCGACCACGCCGTTTTTCTTCGGTTCGAACCCGGCCGAGGTGCTGCACGGCCCCAAGCGCGGCCTGCGCATCCTGGCGCGCCGTGAGGACCTGGCGTTTCAGCTCATGGACAGCCTCGATCAGAGCCAGCGCTCGCGCGCCGTGATCTACGACAAGGCGCCCTGGGACATCCTGACCTACAACAGCACGCGCGCCGTGCTGCCGCGCGAAGAGGGGCTGGCGGGAGACCGCCTCGACGCCGCGCAACAGGAGATGCTCACCGCGCTGGTGGAAACCTACGTGAACCAGGTGCGCAGCGACGTCGCCCGCCACAAGCTCCAGCACCTGCGCCGCGCCGCCCCACAACGGGAGATCCCCCCCGGTGTGGGAAAACCCTGCGGGAACGGGGCGCGCAGCGCCGCCCCCCGCCACAAGCTCGAGCACCTGCGCCGCGACGGCCTCGGCCATCTGCGCGTGGCGTGGGCCGGTCCGGTTGCGCGCCGCGAGGGGCACTACTACCGGATCCACGGCGGCAACTTCCTGGTCGAGTTCGACAACTGCCAGAACGACGCCAATCACGTCCATTCGGTGTGGCGCGACGTGGACAACGACTTCGCCCAGGACGTGCTGCGCGATCACCTGCTGCTCTACCACACCCACTGACGGCCGGCGTCCCGGCCGCGGCGTGCGCAATCAGTGTGAGCCGGTGCGCAGTGCGTAGCGCCGTTCGGCGTAGGCGGCATCCTCCACCCAGAGCCGCCGCGCCGACGCCTGCATCCGGCGCCGCAGCAGGCCGGCGGCGCGCATCGCGAATCGGAATCCGAGCCGCTCCGAGGTAGCCACGGTCGCCTCCACGATGGCGCTGATGCCGGGCCGTACCGGGGTAGCGTGGGTTTCCACTACCGATCCGGCGCCCTCGCCGTCGACGATGGTCATTACGATGGTGCGCGGGTCGGGGCAGTGAAACCGGGCATCCACCTCCACACCCATGCGCCGGGTGGCGCGATACACCACGCGCACGGTAATGGCGTCGTCGCTTTGCTCCAGCACCGCCAGAGCGCCGAATGAGTGCGGATGGAAGTGCACGCCGTGCCAGGGGTCGAACCGGTTGGCAAGGATGTCCTGCGGTTCGCAGCGCGCCTCCATGCGGATGACGGCGTCGATACCGGCGCGCGGGCGTTGGCACAGGTGGGGGCGTTCCGAGAGCGGCTCGGCGCCGGCGATGCGCACCCACAGCAGCACGCCGTCGTCGTGGCTCGGCAGCGGCTGCCAGCCGCCGTGCCCGTCGGGTCCCAGCGCCAGGCCGTGCCAGGGGCACACCAGGCAGCCGTCGCGCAGGTGGCCGCCGGCCAGCGATGCGCCCAGGTGGGGACACGCGTTGGGCGCCACCAGCAGTCCGGAAGGACCGCGCCACACCACCAGTTCGCGGTCCGCCACCCAGTAGCAGCGCGGCCGGTCGCCGATGGCGCGGACGGCGTCGACCACATGCCAGCCGCCGGAGGGCAGCCGCCCGGCGCGCGCCACCGCCCGCCGGATCCAGCCGGCGTCGGACTGCTGCCAATCGGGGCCGGCGCGGCGGGCGGCGGCGGGTAGCGGGGAACGCGGCGGGCGGCCGAGCAGGCGCCGCTTCATGCCGCGATCCTCGGCAGGATGCCGGTCCGGCGCACCGTGGCGACCGGTTCCGGAGGCAGGTGCCAGTGCCGCAGGATGGCGTTGGCGGCGGTGATGCCGGTGGTGGCGGCGCGTTCCATCAGCGCCGACGGCGCTTCGATGCGCACGAAGTCTCCGGCCAGGTACAGCCCCGGGTGAGGGGTGACCACGCCCGGACGCTGCGCGTGCGAACCGGGAGCGAACGCCGGACAGTCGCGGCGCAGCAGGAAGGCATTGTCGAGCATCCGGGCGGTGCGCGTTTCCGGGTACAGCCGGTGCAGTCCGCCGAGCAGGGCCTTCTTGAGACCGGCTTCGGTGGCGGTCTCCGGCACCGCGTAGGCGTGCAGTTCCACCACCGAGCCGCGGTGGGCGTCCGCCCAGGCGCGGCTTTCGTCCTCGAACAGGTGGAACAGCGAGATGTTGTCGAGCAGCGGGAAGCCGGCGGTGCCCGCGAACGGCGCCCGGCCCGGCGCCGTGGGCGTGTCCAGCCACAGCCGCCACACCGCGAACGGCAGCGTCGTGGCCAAGTTCGCCAGCGCGTCCGCCCACGCACCGTCGCGGAACGGCGTATTCGGCAGCAGCCGCTGCAGGCCCGGGACGTCGAGCGCCAGCACCACGGCGTCAGCGGCGCAGGCGGTGCGCTCCGCCCCCCCGGTTTCGACCAGCCAGCGGCCCTGCTCGCGACGAATGCAACGTGCCGCCGTGCCGGTCGCGACGCGCACGCCGAGCCTGCTCAGGTAGCGGTGCAACGGCTGCCAGATGGCGGTCGAGAACGGCGCGCGCGCGACGTCGAAGATCAGTCCCTCCCGGCTGCCGGTAAAGTAGAAGTGAAACATCATCAGCAGTTCGGCCGCCGACATGCCATGCTCGGGGTTGAAGAACGAATGGGCGAACACGTCGAACAGCATGCGCCGGGCGGGCGGCGGAAAGCGCAGTGCGTCCAGGTAGTCGGCGGCCGAGCGGCGGTCGTGGCGCCGGTAGGTGTGTTCGCTGTCGAATGCCAGCATCGACAGCGCCTCGCGCAGCCCGACGCGCGCCAATGCCGGCAGGGTGAGCTCGGGGGTGCGCCGGCTGAGCGCGGCGATATTCCACGGCGGCCTGCGCGGAATGTCCGCGAGCGACTGCCGGCGCCCGTCGGGGCCGAGAATCGGGTAGTCGTCGAGCGGCACCAGGATGTCGAGATCGGGCGAGATGCGGCGCAACAGGTTGCGCAGGTTGTAGTACTGCCGGAAAAAGGCGTGAAAGCCGCGCTCCATCTGCACCGTCTCGCCGGTCGCAAGCCGCAGCGGCGCCGCCCCGGCGCGCCCGCCGAGCGCCGGCTCCCGCTCCAGGACGGTGGTGGCAATGCCACGCTCGGCGAGCACCGTGGCCGCCGCCACCCCGGCGATGCCGCCGCCGACCACCACCGCGGTGTGCCGGCCGCGCGTGCTCGCGGGTGCGGGCGCCGGGCGCCGGGCCAGGAACGAGTGCACGATGCCACGCTGCCAACCGCCCATGGGCAGAGTGCGCACCGCGGTGAAGCCGGCCCGGTACAGGCGCCGCTCGAAGCCGGCGCGGCTGTCGAATGCCAGCACGCTGTCGCGCAGGTAGGTAAAAAGGCCGGCGTCGCCGGCCACGATGCGCGCGGTCGGGCGTACGATGGTGTTTGTCACCAGCCGCCACACCGTGCGGCTTACGGCCGAACCGGCAACGGAATACTCGTGAAAGCAGACCGCGGCCCGCGGCGCAAGCAGGTCGCGAACCGCCGCCAGGCAGGCGTCGGCGTCGGCCACGTTGCGAATGCCGTATGCCATCAGGATGCCGTCGAACGCACCCTCCACGCCGGCCGCGCGCGGGTCCATGGCATCGCCATGTATGAACTGCACGCCGGCCAGCTCCGGGCGGGCGCGGGCCACCTGCAACATCTCCTCGGCGGCATCCAGGGCGACCAGCGCGGCGTCGGGAAACACGCGGTGCAGCGCCAGGGTGGATTGGCCGGTGCCGCAGCACAGGTCGAGGATGCGGGCGCCGGGCGCAAGCTGCAGGCGGCGGGCGCTGAGCCGCAGGTGGCGGCGGTAGCCGGGGTTGAGCGACACCAGCAGGTCGTAGGCGTGCGCGACCCGGTTGAAGCCGGCGGTCAAGTCGGGGCCGGTCAGCTTCATGCCAACTCCAGGTCGGCGAACTCGAACACCCGCTCGGGCGCCCGGTACGCCGCGGCCGGACTGCCTGCGCCCCGCAGCCGCGCCGGCAACTCGGCCGCGGCGGCGCCGGCAGCGCCGGCCAGCGCGCTCAGCTTGCCGGCCAGCGGGACCACCGCGCGGCCGGCGGTAACGTCGCAGCCCGCGCTCGCGATGCGGTCGCCGATGGCGGCATAGATGGCGCGCGCGGCGCGAATCGACAGGGCCGCGCGCCAGGGCAGGGCAATGAAACCCGCGTCCGCGGCGCCGTAGAAGCGCCCGGCGAGTGCGAGCATCTCGGTGACCACGGCCCGCAGCGGGTCACGCGCGGAGTCCGGAAACGGTGCGCCGAGTGCGGCGCGGAGGTCGCCGAGCCCGACCCGCTCCAGCCACGTGGCCGGCAGGTAGAGCCGTCCGAGGCGCCAGTCCTCCACCACGTCGCGGCAGATGTTGGTGAGTTGCATCGCCACGCCCAGCCGTGCCGCCGCCTGCAGCGCGGCGTCGTCGCGCAGCGTCAGGACGTGCGACATCATCAGGCCGACCGTGCCCGCGACGCGGTAGCAGTAATGCAGCAGAGCGGGGAGATCGTCGTACGTCGCCTGCCCCAGGTCCATGCGCATCCCGGCCAGCAACTCGCGCGGATAGTGCGGCGGCATCCCGGTGGCGTTCATCACGGTGCCGAATGCGTCGAGGACCGGGTCGCCGGTGGCCACGCCGCCGGTTATCCGCTTCAGCTCGCCGTACAGGCCGGCAAGCGCCGCCGGCCGAGGCCCCCCCGGCCCGCGCCCGGGGGGGCCCGGGCGGAGGGCGTCTCCGCCCCGCCGGCACCAGGCGTATACCACCAGTGCCGCGTGCCGGCTGTGGCGCGGCAGCAGGCGGGCGGCGAGCGCAAAGCTCTTCGAGCCGGCGGCGATGCGGCGCCGGCACTCGGCCGCCACCGCCGCGGCGATCGGCGGCTGGTCGGGGGGGCTCCTTGCGCCCAGTCCCCCCGGACCCGGGGCGCGGGGGGGGGCGGCGGGCGATGGGGGCCCGGCCCTCGGCCGCCACCGCCGCGGCGATCGGCGGCTGTTCGGGGCGTCTCATGGCGCCAAGTCCTCCAGTACGAGGTGCGCGGTGGCGCGCGCCGAGTTGATCACGCCCGGTATGCCGGCGCCCGGATGGGTGCCGGCGCCGACCAGGTAGAGCCGGTCGATGCGGGAGTCGCGGTTGTGGGTGCGGAACCAGGCGCTCTGGGTAAGGGTGGGCGCCAGCGAAAACGCGCTGCCCTGGTAGGCGTTGAGCTCGGAGCGGAAGTCGAGCGGCGTCATCCAGCGGCGCACCACGATGTGGCGGCGCACGTCGGGCAGCACGCGCTCCACGTCGGCGAGGATGCGGTCGGCATAGTGCGGCGCGACATGGTCCCACTCCAGGGCGGCGTTGCCGAGGTGCGGCACCGGAGCAAGGACGTAGAATGCGCCGTGACCCGGCGGCGCCAGGGACGGATCGGTGATGTGCGGCGCATGCAGGTAGAGCGAGAAGTCTTCCGGCAGCCGGGCGCCGTGAAAGATGTCGGCGAGCAGCTCCCGGTAGCGTGGCCCGAACAGTACCGAGTGATGCACCACCTGGCCGCGGTAGTCGCGGTCGGTGCCGAAGTAGAGCACGAACAGCGACATCGACCACGCTGCCCGCTGCAGCCGGGTTTGGCGCCGCGCCGCGGCCGGGGTGCCTCGGTAGAGCACGGCGTAGGTATGGTGCACGTCGGCGTTGGACACCACGGCGTCGAACGGTTCGCGGTGCCCGGACCCGGCGCGCGAATAGGCCAGGTGGTGGACCGTCCGCCCCGCGGCGCCTGCGAGCGTCGCGTGCTGCACGGGACTGGCCAGCAGGAGACGGCCGCCGAGGTCGACGAACAGGCGCACCAGGGCGCGCACCAGGACGTTGACGCCGCCGCGCGGATAGAACACGCCCCAGCGCCGTTCGAGATAGTGGATGAGGGTATAGATGGCGCTGGTCTCGAACGGATTTCCCCCTACCAGGAGCGTGTGGAAGCTGAGCGCCTCGCGAATCCGTTCGTCGCCGATGTAGCGCGCCACCGTTCGGTACACCGAGCGGTCGGCGCGCAGGCCGGCGAGCTGCGGCGCCACCCGCACCATGTCCCAGAAGCGCAGGAACGGGGTGGCGGCCAGCTCCTCGTAGCCGGTGGCGAACACGCGCCGCGAGTAGTCCAGGAAGCGGCGGTAGCCGTCGCGGTCGTCCGGATTGCGGCGCCCGATCTGTGCTGCCAGCGCTGCGCCATCGGCGCAATAGTCGAAGCGGTCGCCGTCCGGCCACAACAGCCGGTAGAACGGGTCGACCGGCAGCAGCTCGACCCGGTCGCGGAGGTTTGCTCCGGCCACGGCGAACAGGTCCTCCAGCAGGGTCGGATCGGTTATCACCGTCGGGCCCATGTCGAACGTGAAACCCCGGTGCCGCCAGACGTACGCCCGGCCGCCCGGCTGCTCGCGCGCCTCGAACAGCGTGGTTGCCAGGCCCGCCGCCTGCAGCCGGATGGCGGCCGCAAGCCCGCCGAAACCGCTGCCGATCACCGCGACGCGCGCGCTGTGTTCCGCGGCGGCGGTCACGGCGCCGCGCCCGGGCCGGTGCCGGCGCCCGCGGTGGGCCAGCGGCGCAGCGACAGCCCGCGCGGCGGCCGCCCGCCGAGCAGGCGCGCCTTGTCCGCGCCACTCAGGCGCATGCTGAAGAAGCGGCGAATGGTGGGCTCCGGCAGGCGGAAGAAGCGTTCGAAAATGTTGCGGCGCGCGGCCGGCGGGTAGGCTCGGAACAGCAGCCGATTGAGCAGGCAGCAGAACCGGGCGCGCCGCCGCAGGGCGCGGGGCGGGGCGGCCCGCCCGGGCGCCGGGGCCGCGGGGGGGGGGGGGGGGGAACAGCAGCGGATGGAGCAGGCAGCAGACCCGGGCGCGCCGCTGCAGGTCGCGGCGCGCGGCGGCCGCCGCGGCGCCGAGGCCGGCGAGGGGCGTGGTGGCGACCAGGGCGGCGAGCTCGGCCGCCTGGGGCAGCGAGTAGCCGGTACCGGGATGAAACCAACCGCCGCCGTAGCCGCCGCGCACCACTCCGGCGTCCAACTGCGCCCCCGGCGCCGGCATCCGCCACGGCATCGGCAGGACGCCGCGTTCGCTGCGGACCACCGCCCGCGGGCGCCAGCCGTGGCGCTGCATCCACGCCGCTATGCCGGCGCGCCGCTGCGCCACGTCGAGGTCCGGCCCATCCGAGAAGCTGGTGTCCTCGACCAGGGCGCGGTGCGGTGAGAGCGGCAGCACGTACATGAAGCGGAACCCGTCCTGCTGAGGGACGGTGGCGTCCATCACCAGCGGCCGGCGCAGGCCGTGCGGAGCGGCCAGGGTGACCTCCTCGCCGTAGAACTTCTGGTAGCCGCACTCGGCGCCGGGCGGGTCCGCGCCGCGCGCGTCGATCACCGCGTGCCCGTCCACCCGGCGCCCGTCATCGAGAAGCGCCCGCCCGGACTCGAGCCGGGCCACGGTTGCCTGTTCCCACACCAGCGCGTCCGCGCGTCCGGACAGCAGGCCGCGCACCACCCGGCGCAACCGCGCGCTGGTAATCATGAGGTAGGGGGTCGCCAAGCGCCGGCGATAGCCGGGAAAGCGGACTTCGTAGCTGTCCCAGCGCCGGCTCACCAGCGGTGCCAGCTGCCGGCTCATGGCGGGCGACAGATCGCTCTCATAGCAGCACCAGGTGTGATTGCCGCCGATCGCGGCGCGTTCCAGCAGCGCCGTGCGCGGCGTCGGTTGCCCGTCCGGCAAGCCGGGTGGCGCGAACAGCGCCGCGACGATCAGGGCATTCTGCAGCCCGCCTCCACACAGAACGAGGTCCACGGTGTGCGGCTCGGGGTGGGGTTCGGGAGCGTGCCGGCCGCCCGCGTGCGGCCGGTTGCGCGGTGCCCGGGGCACGGAACCGCGTGCCGCCACCGCGGTCAGGGGCGCCGCGCCAGCACGGCGCCGATCATCCGCTGCAGCGCCTCGCGGTCTTGCGGCGCCACCGCCAATTTTTCCACGCGGCGCCGTATGCCGGCCGCGGTTCGCTGCAGATGGCTGCCTACCATGCGCCTGATGCCGGCCGCGTCGATTGCTCTGCGCACCTGCAGCAGGTCGTCGGGACGCAGGTTGCGGTCGCCGAACAAGGAACCAATTCTGGCCCACTCCTGCGCCGGCAGGTGGCGGCTCAGCAACGCGTAGTACAGGGTGTGGCGGCCCTCGCGCACGTCGGTGCCGACCGGCTTCCCCATCTCCTGCGGGTCGCCGAACAGATCGAGCTCATCGTCGATGATCTGAAAGATCTGGCCGAGCTCGCGCCCGACCGCCGCGAGTTCCGCCACCGTTGCTGCCGCAAGTCCGCCCAGCAGTCCGCCGGCGGTCAGCGGCAGCGCGCACGAGTATCCGGCCGTCTTCTTGGCGTACACGTCGAGAATGGCGTCGTCGTCACAGCGATGGTGTAGGGCGAGCTGCATCTCGTTCAGTTCTCCCTCGCCGGCGGTGCCGGCCGTGCGGGATACGAGGGTGAGCAGTTCGCACTTGGTCGCCGGGTCTGCGCCAATTTGGGCCAACAACTCGAACGCCAGGAAAAAGCCCACGTCGCCGGCGCACAGGGCCATGCTGCGCCCGACGTGGGCGGCATCCGCGGCGTCCCACAGGGCGGCGCACCGAGCGTAACTCACGTGCCACGCCGGCAGGCCGCGCCGCGTGTCGCTGCGGTCGATGATGTCGTCGTGGATCAGCATTGCGGAGTGCAGCAGTTCCAGCGCCGCGGCGCAGCGCAGCACGTCCCTGGACAGGGGCCCGGGCCGGCCCATCCGGTATGCGAGCACCACCAGCAGCGCGCGCATCATCTTGCCGCGGCAGGCGTACTGCGCGAAGCGTTCGGCCACCTCGCCGGCTCCGTCGGTGTGCTTGCCGGCCAGGAACTCGTGCAGAAACTGCTCCACCGCCTGCCGGTCGCGTGCCGCGAACGGAACCGGCGCGGCACGCGCCTCCCTCCTCGGCCGGGTGCGGAGTGGAGCCGGCACGGTTAGCGGCGCAGCGCGTATACGCGGTAGCCGTCGTCGCGAATTCGCTCCAGGTAGAAGGAGTCGCGCGGAATTCCGCTGGCCGCGGCGGGGCCCGGCGTATGGTAGCCGGCGTGCTCGCTGTCTCCGGCAACCCAGCGGTCGTAGTCGTCCGACGGAGCTTCCTGCACGTGATTGAGTGCGGATTCCATGTCCCAGCGGCGGATCACCTCCGGGGCACCCTCCGCCACCCGTCCGCTCAGCGCCACGGCGGTATTGCCGGAACCGTAGGACAGCATCAGCAGGCGCTCGCCGACCATCGCGTCGCCGCGCCGCTGGCAGCGCCGGTTCAGCAGGGAAGCGAGGCTCAGAAACACCGACCCCGAGTACAGGTTGCCGACAATGGCCGCCGGCTTTATCGATGCGTCGAAGTCGCGTTCGGCGAGGTAGCGGTTGATCTCCGGGCCGGACAGCCCCAGATAGCGGGCAACCAGCGAGCCCATCAATTCCAGGGGCAGGTGATGATAGGGGGCGTGGAAGGCGAACAGGTCGGTGTCGCGCAGCACCTCGGCGGGAGTTTGGCCGGTGCGCTGGCAGTGGTCCAGGAACGCGTCTTCGATGGTTTCCTTGTAGCAGTGGATCGAGAACGACCCGCGCACGCGGGGGGTAATGGCGCCCACCGGACGAAAGAAGTCATCGACGTCGCGGGATGCGTAACCGGTGCTGGCCACGTCCAGCTCCAGGAGGTCACAGCCGCATTCGGCGATCATGGCGACGGCACCGGCGCCGGCGGTGATCTCGGCGCTGGTGCCGGGGGCGTAGCGCGCCACGTCGGTGCAGATTACCAGGCCGCGCTCGGTGCGGATCGGACTCAGCGCCAGCAGCGCGTTCACTCCGAGCAGCGAGTAGGTGCCGCCGGCACAGGCGTGCTGGGTCTGAAACGTGGCGATCGAGTTCGGGATCGGAAAACCGGCCGCGCGCAGCATGCCGCCGACGTGGGCGGCGATCGGCTTCGCGAGGTCGGTGGCGGACTCGGTCCCGACCGCGATGTAGCGCAGACTGGCGATTGCGCTGTCGCTCATGCGCGACAGCACCTGCATCGCGGCCTGCGCCGCCATGGTCACGGCATCCTCCCACAGGTGGGGGAATCGCACCGAGATCTGGCCGGTCTTGTGGATGGCTCGATCCAGGATGCGCTGGATGGTTGGGTTGGACAACGCGTAGCGCTCCAACAGACGGCTCAATCGCATCATCAGCCTGGGGATGTATACGGCCATATCGCCAATACCGGTTGTCATGTGCGCTTCCTCCAAGGTTTTAGTGCCGGTAGCTCAAGTATTCGACGGAACACTGTACACGCAATGTAGCGCGAATCCCCTCCAACCCGGCAACTATCGCTTCGAGCGACTCAAGTAACCCGTACGCTACAGCGAACTCAGCCAGCCGCCGTCCACGTACAGAACCTGGCCGGTGATGTAGTTGGCTCCCGCCGAGGCCAGGAACACCGCCGCCGCACCGATGTCGGCGGGTGTGCCCCAGGTGCCGAGCGGCGCGCGATCGCGCACCCATGCGTCGAACGAGTCGTCTTCCCACAGCGGGCGGGTCATGTCGGTCTTGATGTAGCCGGGACCGATGGCATTGACGTTGATGCCGTACGGCGCCCACTCCACCGCGAGCGCCTTGGTGAGCTGCCGGATGGCGCCCTTGGTCGCCGCGTAGGGCGCGTTCTGCGGGCGCGCCTGCTCGCTGAGCAGGGAGGCGATGTTGATTACCCTCGCCGTCCCGGCCGGCGCCGGCGCGCCGCCCACATGTGCGATCCGGTCCCGGCCGAATGCCTGCGTCAGGCGGAACACGGCGGTGAGGTTGAGGTCGAGCACGAATTGCCAGTCCGACGCGCTCAGTTCCTCGGCACGGGCGCGGCGCGTGCCGCCGGCGTTGTTCACCAGGATGTCGACCGGGCCGTCCGCGCGCACCCGCCGGAACAGGTCGTCGATGCCGTCGCCGTCGGTCAGGTCGCACGGGTACACCGTCGCTTCGCCGCCGCGCCCGGCGATGCGGTCGCGCGCCGCCGCCAGGGCCGCCGGGTCGCGGCTCACCAGCGCCAGCGATGCTCCCGCGTCGGCCATTGCCAGGGCCACGCCGAGTCCGATGCCGCGGCTGCCGCCGGAGACCAGGGCACGTCGTCCGGCGAGGGAGAAGGGGTTCGGTTGCGCCATGCGCCGACTATTGACCGCCCGCCGGCCCTCGCGCAAGGCGACCGTCTTACGGCGCCACCCGCACCGGCACCCGGTGCACGACGTTGCCGAGATAGCCTCTCGGATTCCATGGTTGCCGGAATGGCTGCGCGTTGCCGGTGTTGTCGAACGCCCGCGCCCAGACCTCGTAGTAGCCGCGCGTCGCGAACGCCACCTCGGTCTGCCAGTGGTACCAGGCGTACCGGTTGGCCGGTGCCGTCACGCGGGCGTCCTGCCAGGTAATTCCGAAGTCGGTGGAGACCGCCACCCGCCGTACCTCGTGCTCGCCCGCCCAGGCATGGCCGCCGACCGGCACGCTCACGTTGCGCGCTACCTCGAGCCCGGATCGCGGCCGGGTGATAAGCGACTTGACCAGCCACGCGGTGGCGACCCGCATGTCCGCGGCCGGCGGCGTGGCGCCCGGCGCCACGGGATAAGCCGGCACGCGGTAGGAGTATCGGCTCATCTTGGCGGAGTCGTGCACGCGGTCGCGCACCCAGAGGCGGGCCAGCCACTTCTGCATGGCGCTGCCGATCCAGCCCGGGACCAGCAGGCGCGCCGGAAAACCGTGCGCGGCCGGCAGCGGCTCGCCGTTCATCGCCACGGCGATCAGCGTGTGTTCGTCCATGGCTTTCCCGATCGGGATGCCGCGCGAGAACGGCTCGCCGCCGTCGAGCGGCGCGTCCTCGCCGAATGCGGCCACGTAGACGGCGCCGTCCCGCACCCCGGCCAGCTCCAGCACGTCGCGCAGGCGCACGCCGGTCCACTCGCTGCACGCCACCGCGCCGCGGATCCACGGGGTGCCGCCCACCGGCGGGTGGAACAGGCTTCTGCCATTGCCGGCGCACTCCAGCACCGCCTGCATCGTGACCTGCGGCAGACACAGCAGGTCGTCCAGCGTCAGCGCCAGGGAGTGGCGCACTTCGCCGTCGACACGCAGCACCCATCCGCCCAGATCCTTGCTGCGTGCGCGCCGCGGGATGCCGCCGTTGTTGCGCACGAAGTGGCGCGCGGTGGGCGTGACCGGGTCGTCGAGCAGGTGCGGCGGAAACTCGCCGTTGAACGGCTGCTCGCCGTGCACGATCATGCCGGGCTTCGGCAGCGGAAAATCGGCCGTATTGGACAAATCGGCCGTGTTGGAGTCGTGCTCCCATGCGCTCGGCAGCAGGCCGCGTCCGAACAGCCCGCGTGCTACGGCCTGCGGCCCGGCGCCGAACATGGCCAGCGTCAACACCGCGCCCTTGCCGGCGGCGGCCAGAAACCGGCGGCGCGTGGTGCCGGCATCGCCATCACTCACTGCACGCATGGTGGGACTCCCGCCGCTGGCGCGGTCCGGCTCGGACTGACGGCGGACGCGCCGTTCAGGCCGCCGCGTCGGGACGGGCCTGCAGGATCTCGGCGATCGCCAGCGGGTTGCCGGCCAACTCGCGATTGGCCTGCTCCAGCATGGCGCGGCTCGACACCACGCACACCGGTGCGTGCGCCAGGCCGCCGCCCAACAGCCGGTCGAGAGCCGCCTTGACCGCGCCGGCGGTGACGCTCTTCAACTGCTCGTGGCGCGCCTCGCGCATCTCGGGCGTGATGCCCGCCAGGTAGCGCTGCAGGGCGAGCCCGTTGGCGGGCCGCGGCCGCAGCGGCGTGAAGCCGCGCTTGGCGACTGCGATGATCGCGCGTCCGATCTCCTCGTCGCTCCATGCCGCGGCGTGCACGTAGTCGCGAGCGCGGGCGAACACATCGAGCGTACGGACTATGTGCGGATCGCGGTAGGAGCCGAACGCCGCCGATCCGCCGACCGCGTCGTAGCGGAACCAGGCGCCGTACGCGTTGCCCTTGAAGCGGATCTCGGGAAGGATCCAGTCGAGGTTCACGATGTGCGCCCCCACCTCCAGCGGCACCGCGTCCGGCTGCGAAATGTGCGGCGCGCCAAACACCTGCGCGCAGTAGGCTACGTCCATCTGTGCCGCCAGGCCCTCGCGCTGCGCGGCGGCAAACGGCGTGAAGCCGAGGTCGGCGTCGGTTACCGGCTCGTTGCGCAGCCGGCCGCTCCAGTCGGCCAGCGCCGCCGCCACCGCGCCGGCGCCGCGTTCGGTGCCGGTATGACTTACCGTGAGCCGGTCGCGTACCAGCAGAAAGTCACGGATCTGCTCGATGCGCGCCATCAGGCCGTCATGGCGTGCGTCGAATTGCTCCGCCAGTTGCTCGCACAGGGCAAGCTGCGGCAGGCCGTTCGCGATTTCCGCCAGGTGCCCGGCCAGATCGAGGCCGCGTCCGGCGTGCAGTCCCGCGGTGCGGGCGCCGCCGCGCACCAGCCCGGTGCGGTAGCGCATGCGCTCCTGGATCACCACCTCGCGCAGCCGGTCGCGGTCGCGCGGATCGACGCCGAACAGCAGGCTGCCGAGCAGCGACAACGCCTCTTCCACCTGGTCGTCGAGCGCCTTCAGGCTGAACCGCACCCCGCGCAGCGTGCGCTCCGCGTGCACGCCGTGGTGGCCGAGTGACAGCGACGCGCGCACGCCGCCGGTAGCGGCCGCCTTGCGGCGCGCGATTTCCTCGTAGTTGGCCCCGGCGACGCCCAGTTTTTCGGTCGCTTCGAGGTAGCGCGGCAGGTAGGGCCACAACTCGGCCGGCAGGCCGGCCAGGTCGAAGTCGACCGCCAGGTAGTTCACGCCGTTGGAGAACACGTCATTGCGCAACAGCGTGATGCCGGCATTGCCGCTTACCTCGGTGTCGATGTGCTGCAGCGCCGCCGGCAGGTCCGATACGCGGAGTTGCGGCAGGCTGGCCAGTTGCTCGGCGGTGTTGGGCGTGCTGTTGAGTTGTTCCAGCTCCGCGGCGGCCGCGGCGGCGGCGGCGACCTGTTCCTCGGTCATGCCGCTCTCGATCCGTTCGACGCGGCTGTGCAGGCGATGGTCCAGTTCAGCCTGCATGGCGCGGTCGGGGCTCATCACCACGTTCAACCGGTGCGGATTGTCGATAAGCCGTTCGCGCAGCAGCCTCGCGAACAGGCCGGGCTCTTGCCGCCAGCGTGCGCGGCATTCGGCCAGATGGGTTCCGAGGCGCAGAAAGCGCAACGGGTCGGCGCCGTAGATCCAGCTTCCCACCACCCGGAACAAGGTGTGCAGGGGGAACATCGGCTGTACTTCCAGGTACTCGAAGGCCGCCTGCCGGAACCCGGTCTCCACCATCTCGGCGCTGATGCCGCCGGCGGCGATGTCGCGCAGGGTGGTGTCGATCAGGCCGGCAAACCGGTCGGCCCGGTCCGCCTCGCTGCCGCGAATGCCGATCACGAAAGTGGCTTCGTGCCCGACCGACGAACTCCCGGAGTAGGTCAGGTCGGCGCCCAGGCGTGAGGCGACCACCGCCCTGCGCAGCGGCGCCGCTTCATTGCCGGCGAGAATCAGCGACAGGACGTGCATCAGCGCGCCATCCACCGGATCGAGCGCATCGCCGGTAAGCCAGGCGTTGATCAGGTAGGTGCGCTCCTCGCCGGGTTCGTTGGCGCCGATCGGGTAACGCTCGCGCAGGGAGCGGGCCGCCGGCCAGGGGCGCTGGCGGGCCGGGGCGAAGCGGTCGCCGGCAACGCCGTCGGGCCAGGTCACCGTGCGGCGGGAGAAGCCGGCGAGCCGCTGGTCGAGGAAGCGGCAGTAGTTGGCGGTGGCGATGTCGCCGTACGCGAAGAAGTAGGCGTTGCTCGGGTGGTAGTAGTTGGCGTGGAAGCGGCGGAACGAGTCGTAGGTGAGGTCCGGGATCGCGTCCGGCGTGCCGCCGCTCTCGTGCGCGTAGATGGTGTCCGGCAGCAGGCCGTGATTGAGCTGCCGTGCCAGGCTGGCGTCGGGGTCGGAGAAGGCGCCCTTCATCTCGTTGTACACGATGCCGCTGATCGCCAGCCGGTTGCCGCCGTCGGCGCCGCCGTTGCCGCCGTTGCCGTGGTCGCCGGACGCCGCCGGCGCCAGGTGGTGGCCCTCGCGGCGGAATGTCTGCTCGGTCAGCAGCGGGTGGAAGACGGCGTCGAAGTACACCTCGGCCAGGTTGAACAGGTCCTTGGGCACGTTGCTGGCCACCGGGTAGTAGGTAGCGTCCTCGCCGGTCATCGCGTTGATGAAGGTGGCCATGCTCATCTTGATCATTTCGAAAAACGGTTCGCGCACCGGAAAGCGGCGTGAGCCGGCCAGCACGCAATGCTCGAGGATGTGCGGCACGCCGGTGTCGTCGGAGGACGGCGTCGGAAAGGTAACCGAGAACAGGTTTTCGGGGTCGGCGGTGTGCAGGTGCAGCAGGCGGGCGCCGCTGGCCGGGTGTTCGAGGAGATAGGCGACGGAGCGTACCTCCGGCACCTCGGTGGCGCTGTGCAGCCGGAAACCGTGCAACTCGGCGCCGGGCGTGAGTTCGATTGCGGGTGTTGGTGACATCTTCGCCCTAACGGTAGTGGCTTGCCGCGCGTCAGGCAACGGCAAGCGGTCCGCGGGCGACCCGGCCGCACCGCGCGCGCGGTGCGCGGATACGGTCAGGCTTCCGGGTCCACGGCGACGATGCCGGGCAGCTGGCGCAGGGCACCGGCGGCGTCGAGGCCGTAGCCGGCTACCCACACGTCCGGGATCCGGAAGCCGATCAGGTCGGGAGCGGCCTTGGCGCGCTGCGCGAGCGTTTCCGGCGAGGGGTCGGAGAGCTGCTTGTCGAGCAGGACGCACACCTGCACGTGGCGCACGCCCCAACCGGCCATCCGGTCGCGTAGCGCGCACAGCGTAAAACCATGGTCCAGGATGTCGTCCACGAGCAGCATGGAGCGGCCCACCACGTCGGCGGGTTGCAGGTCGATCTGCACGCGCCGCTGGTCGCCGCCGGCGCCGAGGGCTTCGCCGTAGGTGCTGGTCTTGGCAAACTCGAAGCGGACGTCGAGCGTGCTCACGGCGCCAAGCGCGCGGGCGAGATCGGCGGCGAACATGAACGCGCCGTTGAGTACCGGGGTAATTACCAGCTCGCCGTCCGGAGGATGCCGGCGAGCCAGCTCGCGCGCCATGTCGGCGATGCGGCGCTGCAACACCCGCTCCGGAATCAGCACCCGCGACACGCGCCCGCGGAACCGTGGCGGCACGCGGGTGGGCGCGGCGGGCGGGTGGTCGGGATTGGCCTCGCCCCCGGTCTCCGCCACGCCCGCGCCCGCGCCCGGCGCAACGCGGGGGGCACGGGGGGGGGCGCGGCGGCCGGGTGTCCGGGCTCGGCACGGCCGCCGGTCTCGGCAAGGCCGTGCTCCGGAACGACGACCGGACCGCTCATGCCGGTCGCCGCCGTGTGCTCACCGAGTTCGGTCATCGGCCGCGCTCCGCGCCGCCGGCGTTCCCGTTGGCGAGTACGCCTTGCGCCACCGCGTCGCCGAATTGGGCGGTGGAGAGCGGTTCCGGTCCGCCCGCGGCAGCCAGGTCGACCGTTACCCGGCCCGCGTCCAGGGCGCTCCATAGTGCGTCCCAGACGGCGCCCGCTTCGGCGCCGAGGCCGAAACTCTTCTCCAGCAGGAGCGCGGCGCTGCCGATCAGAGAGAACGGATTCGCCACGCCCCTTCCGGCAATGTCGGGCGCCGACCCGTGTACCGCTTCGTAGTAACTCTTCTCCGGGCCGACGCTGGCGCTGCACATCAGTCCGAGGGAGCCGACGATACCTCCCGCCTGGTCGCTGAGAATGTCGCCCTGCATGTTGTCGAGCAGCATCACGCCGTTGAACTGCGCCGGGTCCACCGCCAATTGGAAGGCCGCGTTGTCCACCAGGATCGACGAGTAGTCGACCGCCGGAAAACGCGGTGCCAGCTCTTCGACCACCTCCTCCCAGAGCCGCGAGGTAGCCAGGATGTTGGACTTGTGCACCACGGTCAGGTGGCAACCGCGCGCCTTCGCCTCGGCGAACGCTACTTCGGTGACCTGTTCGATCTGCGCGCGCGAGTAGTGGCAGTCGTCGCTGGCGTAACGCCCCTGGGTGTGCTCGCCCTCAACCTTCTCGCCGAAATAGATGCCGCCCACCAGCTCGCGGATCATCAGGATGTCGACGCCGTCACCGATTATCTCCGGGCGCAGCGGCGACAGCCCGGCGAGGCGGCGCGGCAGCACCACCGGGCGGAAGTTGGCGAACGTATTGTAGCGCTGGCGCAACTCCAGAATCGCGAGCTCGGGGCGCTGATCCACCGGTATGGCGCGCATGTCGTCGAGCGCCACTCCGGCCGGGCCTTTCAGGATGGCGTCGGCGTCGTCGCACACCGCCTTCGATTCGGCCGGAAAGGCGGCGCCGCCGGCAAACCAGGCACCGGCGCCGAATGGCGTGCGCCGATAGTCGAACCGGTGGCCGAATCGTGCAGCGACCGCATCGAGTACCTTCAAGGCCTCGCCGACGATCTCGGGGCCGATGCCGTCGCCTTCGAGGACGGCGATAGAAGCGTTCATGGTGGGTGGCACCCTATCAACACTGGGCGCCGAATACCATCCCTGCCGCGGCGCGGGTACCATTGGGCCGATGGCGGCGCACAACGAACAGCGCTGGCAGCCGGAGCAGTACCGGCGCTGCGCTCCCTACGTCCCGGAACTGGGCCGAGGCGTGATCGACCTGCTCGACCCGCGCCCGGGCGACCGCATCCTGGATTTGGGCTGCGGCGACGGCGAACTCAGCATGGCGTTGGCCGCGCACGGCTGCACGGTGGTGGGCGTGGACCGCAGCGAGGCGTTCGTGGCGGCAGCGAGGCAACGCGGGGTGAACGCGCGGGTGGCCGACGCGCGCCGCCTTGCCGACGCCGGCTTCGCCGCGGGCAGCTTCGATGGGGTGTTCTCCAATGCGGTCCTGCACTGGATCCGCGAACCGGCGCCGGTTATCGCGGGAGTGCGGCGGCTGTTGCGCACCGGCGGCTGCTTCGCGGCCGAATTCGGCGGGGCCGGCAACATCGCCACGGTCCGCGGCGCGCTGCATGCCGCGTTCGAACGCCGCGGGCTCGACCCGGCGGTCCGCGATCCCTGGTACTTTCCGACGCCGCAGGCATACCGGGCATTGCTCGAAAGCGGTGGCTTCACGGTGACCGGGATGACCCTGTTCGACCGCCCGACGCCGATTCCGGGTACGCTCGCCGAGTGGCTGCAACTGTTCGGCGCCGCGTGGCTTGCCGATCTGGACCGCGCCACGCGCACCGCGATCGTGGCCGAGGTCTCGGCTGCGGCGGCGCCCCGGCTGCGTGCTGCCGGCGGTGCCTGGACGGTGGACTACGTGCGCCTGCGCGTTCGCGCGGTGGCGGGGTAGGGGATACTACCGGGCCGCCCGGGCAGGCTCAGGGCGCGTTCTGCCGGGGTCTGGTCAGGGCAGCCCACCGCGGGCTCCGCATGCGCGCGAGTTCGACGATCTGGCCGCTGTGGTAGGCGGCGTGGGCCATCGCGCGCAGCAACGCCTGCAGCACGGTGTGCGGCTCGCCGCGGATGGTTACCTCACGGTTCAGGTCGGCGGGGCGGAGCGTGGCGAGCGTGGCATCCACGCACTCCCAGCCGGCGGTCCACTGGGCGTGCACCGCGTCATGGTCCACCACATCGTTGCGGAACTCGGCGTCGCGGTCGCGGGTCGGCTTCTCGCCGTCGGTGGTGAGGAAATCGGTGAACCGGGAGCGGAGGTTGCCGCCGACGTGTTTCATCAGCATGGCAACACTGTTGGAGTGCTCGTCCGGCAACCAGCCCAGCTCCGCGGGCGGCATCTGGGCCACGGCACGCTCGGCGAGGCGCCGGTTGAGAGTGAATTCGTCGGCTATGAAGCGCAGCGCATCGGCGGCGCTGCGCGCGAGGTCGTCGCTCATGACGGGGATGCTACCGCGCGGCGCCGATCGCGCCAACCGGGGCGCCGCGGTCGGGCGCTCGGGGGCGCTCGGGATGACCCGATGACACGGACCGGCGCGGCCGGGTATCAATGGGAGTCATGCGGAGTGTGCAGAGTGGTGCAAGTCGGGCCGTTGCCGTGCTGATTGCCGGCGTGTCGTTCCTGCTCGGCGGCCTGATCCAGGCGCCGGCGCAGGAGCAGATCTATCGGTCGAGCGAACACGACTATGCCGTCGAACCGGTTGTGACCGGACTCGAGCACCCGTGGGCGGTGGCGTTTTTGCCCGATGGCGGGCTACTGATCACCGAGCGCCCCGGCCGCCTGCTGCGCATCGACGCCACCGGCGCGCGCACCGCGGTGGCCGGGCTTCCGGAAATCGCCGCGGCGGGTCAGGGCGGCCTGCTCGACGTAATTGTCGATCCCGGTTTCGCCGCCAACCGGTTGATCTTCTTCTCCTACGTGGAGCGCGCCGACGGCGGCCTGCGCACTGCCGTGGCACGCGCCGAGCTGGACCGCGGCCGGCTGCTGGAGGTGAGGCGCATCTTCGCCATGAACCGGGCGTCGCGCGGCGGCCGCCACTTCGGCTCGCGGCTGGCGGTCCTGGCCGACGGCGACCTGGTAATCGGGCTCGGCGAACGCGGCCAGCGCCAGCGCGCCCAGGATCCCGCCGACCATGCCGGATCGGTGCTGCGCATCAGGACCGACGGCAGCCCGTCGCCGCGCACCGCCGCACTGGCGATTCCCGGCGCCGCCGCGGAAGTGTTCACCTGGGGCCATCGCAACGTGCAGGGGCTGGCCATTCACCCCGAGACCGGCGCCGTCTGGGTGCACGAACACGGTCCGCGCGGCGGCGACGAGATCAACATCCTGCGCGGCGGCGCCAATTACGGCTGGCCGGTGGTGACATTCGGCCGCGAGTACTCGGGCCCGCGCATCGGGATCGGCACCGAGGCGCCGGGCATGCAGTCGCCGCTGCTGCATTGGACGCCGTCGATCGCGCCTTCCGGGATGGCGTTCTACACCGGAGCCGAGTTTCCGCGCTGGCGCGGCGACCTGTTCGCGGGCGCCCTGGTGGGCCGCCACCTGCGCCGTGTCGTGCTGCGCGGGGAGGAGGCGGTCGAGCAGGAGGTGCTGCTGGACCGGCTGGCGGAGCGGGTGCGCGACGTACGCCAGGGGCCGGACGGCGCCCTCTGGGTACTGACCGACGAGTCCGACGGCACGCTCTACCGGATCACCAACCCGGACCGGTAACGGAACCGGGGCCTGGCGAGCAGTTTCACGGCCCGAGCAGCGCGATTACAGCCGCACCACCACCGCGGTGATGGCAATCACCGCCGCCAGTTCGGCGAGCAGCACCACGCCGAGCAGCACACCGCGGCCGACGGCCAGCGCGCCGCCGGAGCGGGTCAGCTTGAGCAGTGGCTGGCCGAGCACCGCTATCATGTAAGCCAGCAGCGCCGCCACAACGACCAGGATCGCAATGGCGATCAGGTTGATCGGCATATCAGCAAGCATACCCGCGCGGCGGCGCGACGTGAATAGGCCGCCTGCGCCGGGATGCGCCGGGATGCGCCGGGACCGGGCGCCTCAATAGGCGCGCGCGATCACCGCCGCCGGTGCGCCGGCCTCGCCGCCAAATATGCAGGTGCCGGTGTCGGCGGCGTCCGGGATGCAGCGCAGGCTCAGCTTGAGCCTGCCGAGCAGCTCGCGGTAGGCCGGATCCTGTTCGGCGGCGGCCGATACCGGTGCCGTCGCGAAGCCGGCCGACGCGTCGTCGCGGAAGTACTCCTCAAGTGCCGCAAGGCTGGAAACCCGGGTGCTGTGGTCGGCCAGGAAGCGCCGCGCGCGCTGCAGCATACCGTCCTGCATCGCCGCAAGCAGCGCCGGCGCATCCGCAACCAGCTGCTCGTGCGCCACGGCGGCGCGCTGCCGCGGCGGCTGGTCGCGGCGGGCAACGGACACGGTGCCGGCGGCGAGGTCGCGCGGCCCCACCTCGATGCGCAGCGGTACCCCGCGCTTGACGTGGTACCAGTTCTTCTCGCCGCCGCGCAGGTCGCGGTCGTCGATGGCGACCCGCAGCGGTTCGTCCGCGTAGCGCGCGTCGCGCAGCCGCCGTTCCAGGCCGCGGCAGAAGTCGAGCACCGCGTTGCGCTGCGTCTCGTCCTTGTAGATGGGCAGGATCACCGCCTGCTGTGGGGCCAGGCGCGGCGGCAGCACCACGCCGTCGTCGTCGCCGTGGGTCATGATCAGCCCGCCCACCAGGCGCGTGGACACGCCCCAGGAGGTGGTCCAGGCATGGGCGAGTGCGCCGTCCCGGTCGCTGAAGGTGATGTTGCAGGCACGCGCGAAGTTCTGGCCCAGAAAGTGCGAGGTGCCCGCCTGCAGCGCCTTGCGATCCTGCATCATCGCCTCGATGGTGTAGGTGTTCTCGGCGCCGGGAAAGCGTTCGCCGGCGCTCTTCTCGCCGCGCACCACCGGCATGGCCATGTGGTTCTCGGCGAAGTCGGCGTACACGCCGAGCATGCGCAGCGTCTCCTCGTGCGCCTCGCCGGCGGTGGCGTGCACGGTGTGGCCCTCCTGCCAGAGAAACTCGGCGGTGCGCAGGAACAGGCGCGGGCGCAACTCCCAGCGCACCACGTTGGCCCACTGGTTGATCAGAATCGGCAGATCGCGATACGACTGCACCCACTTGGAGTACATCTCGCCGATGATGGTCTCGCTGGTCGGGCGCACCACGTACGGCTCATCGAGCTTGCCGGCCGGCACCACCCCGCCCGCCCCCCGGACCTCCCCGGCCGCCCCCCGCCCGCCGCCCGCGCCGGGCTCCAGCCGATGGTGGGTGACCACCGCGCACTCCTTGGCGAACCCCTCCACGTGCTCCGCCTCGCGCTCCAGGTAGCGGAGCGGAATGAACAGCGGAAAGTAGGCGTTGCTGTGCCCGGTGGCCTTGAACATGCCGTCGAGTGCACGCTGCATGTTCTCCCACAGCGCATAGCCCCACGGTTTGATTACCATGCAGCCGCGCACCGGGGACAGTTCGGCCAGGTCGGCGGCCCGCACCACCTGTTGGTACCACTCGGGGTAGTTCTCGTCGCGGGTAGGGGAGATGGCGGTCCGGGTTGCTCGCTTGCTCATCGCGGCGCAAAGTTAGCCGCTGGCCGCCGGAAGCTCAAGATACACCGGCAGGCGCGGCAGGCGCGGCCGGTGGTCAGCGCAACCAGACGTGCAAGGTGGACCCGGCAGTGAGCGCCGATCCGGGCGCGGGATCCTGGCTGGTCACGTAGCCGGAGCCGTGCAGCGACACGCTTACGTCCGCCAGCTCGAGCAGCGGCAGCAGGCGGCGCAGCGGCAGCCCGGCGAGGTCCGGGATCGCTTCTCCGACGGTAAGGTGCGGGGTGGCGGAGACCACGATGTGCGCCGGGTGCGTGAGCGGGTCGGCGTCGTTCGGCGGCATGCGGTAGTAGGTGGTGAGGAAGCGGGACACCTCTTTCAACAGTGGCGCCGCGATCAGGCCGCCGTAGCGCTGCGCTCCCTTCGGATGCTGGATGATGACGTAGGAGATGAAGCGCGGATCGTCGGCGGGGAGGATGCCGAGGATCGACGCGATGAGGTGGTCGTCGGAGTAGCCTCCGGTTTCCGGATCGTACACCTGCGCGGTGCCGGTCTTGGTGGCGATGCGGTAGCCGTTGAGCTGGGCCAGGCGGCCGGTACCCTTGGTGGCTACCGTCTCCATCATGGCAAGCACGCGGGAGGCGACCTCCGGGGCGACCACCCGGCGCACCGGCTCGGCGGCGAACGGCTTTACCACGGTGCCGTCGGCGGCAACCACCTCGCGCACCAGCCGCGGTCGCAGCAGCATGCCGCCGTTGGCGAATGCGGACGCAGCCTGGATCACCTGCAGGGCGGTTACCGAGATCTCTTGTCCGATCGCGATGGTCGGCTTGGTGCGCCCTGACCATTCGTCGGTGTTGCGCAGCGTGCCGCCGGCCTCGCCCGGGAATGGCGACCCGGTGGCCTCGCCGAAGCCGAACGCGCGCAGCATGTGGTGGAAGGTGTCGGCGTCGATCCGGTCCGACGCGTGCGCGGTGCCGGCGTTGCTGGAGTAGCGCAGGATGTTCTCGGCATCGAGGTCGCCGTACACGCCGAGGTCGCCGATGCGTATCGTGCCGCCGCCCGGCAGCTTGCGCCGGTAGTAGCCGGGACTCGGAAACGTCATGGACGGGGTGATGGCGCCGCTCTGCAGCAGACTGGCCATGGTGAAGATCTTGAATACCGATCCCGGCTCGTACGGCATGGTGGCGATCGCATTGCGCCAGCGTTCCTTGGGTACCGTCGCGTAGGCGTTGGGATCGAACGACGGCTGGGCGGCGTAGGCGAGGATTTCGCCAGTCTCGGCCGAGGCTACCACAATGTACACGGCATCGGCGTCGTGCTCGGCGCGGGCGTCGGCGGCAAGCTGTTCCATGCCGTGCTGGACGTTGACGTCGAGGGTAAGGAACACTTGGTGGCCGAGCACCTCGCCGCCCTCCGGCGCGATGGTATCGGGCGCGAGCACGTAGTTGAACGAGTTCTCGATGCCCTCCAGGCCCACGTTGTCCACGCCCACGAAGCCCAACACGTGCGCCGCAAGTTCGCCTTCCGGGTAGGAGCGCGCCTGCTCCGCCTGCAGGTCGATGCCGCGCAGTTCGCCCAGGTCGCGCGCCGCCAGGATGGCAGCCGACTGGTCCGGCGTAATGTGGCGCTGGACGTACACGAAGCCGTCGCCGTCGAACAGGCGCCGCACGTCGCCGGCGCGCAGGTCCAGGATATCGGCAAGCAGCGCGGCCGACGCGTCCGGCTCGGTGACCGACGGCGCCCAGGCGGTGACCGAGTCGCGCTCGATGGTAACCGCCAGCACGCGCCCGTTGCGGTCCAGGATCGGCCCCCGCTCCACTTCCGGCAGGCGCACCACCGGATCGCCGGCCGGGTGGCCGTCGACGATCATGAACGTGGTGTAGCGGACGATCAGCGCCGCCATGCACAGGACCAGGAACGACACGAACAGTACCAGGCGCCGCGCCGTCGGGTCGCGGCCGCCCGTATCTGGTGCCGGCATGTCAGTCGCTGTGCTCACCTATCGTTTATCGGCTGGTCGAAGGAGGTTGCCGAGCGTCCCTTGACAGCGGCGGCGAGTCATGGAACAACCGGACTTGAATGAGCACTCGGCGGCGCCCGCTGGCACAGGTGCGGTCGGACCTGCGCGTGGCCTGGTATCGATCGCCGGTCGAACCGGGGATATTGCGCGAACTCATGCGGCGCAGCGATCGGCGTGGCTGGCTGCAGGCCGGAGGACATCTTGCCCTGTTCGCCGTGACCGGCTCGCTGGCATACCTGTGCTGGGTTCACCAGTGGTGGGTGGTATTTGCCGCGGCAATGTTCGCGCACGGCACGATCGGTTCCTTTTTCAGAGGGCTTGCGACGCACGAGCTCAACCACGGAACGGTGTTCAGCACCCGTTGGCTCAACAAGCTGTTCCTGTACGTATACGCGCTGTTGAGTTGGGACAACCCGTTCCATCATTCCGCGAGCCACCGGTTCCACCACCGTTACACGCTTCATCCGGCGGGCGACCGCGAGACGGTGCTGCCGGTCAGGCCGTCGCTGAGGCTTGCCCTCATGGTGCAGATGTTCACGGTGAACCTGTGGGGAGGGCGCCGTTCGCTGGGGCTTGGCGGGCTGTTGCCGATCATCCTGGACACCGTGCTGGCGGCGGCCGGCGTGATCGACGGGGAGTGGGCTGCCGCGGTCGTGGCCGATCGAGCGGCCGCCAAGCGCAAGTCGGTGTGGTGGTCGCGGCTGGTGCTGCTGTTTCACGGGCTGGTGGCCGCGTATGCCGCCTGGTCCGGAAACTGGGGGCTGCCGCTGGTGATTTCGTGCTTTCCCTTTGTCGCCAACTGGTGGGCGTACTTCGTGGGGTTGCCGATGCACGCCGGCCTGCGCAACAACGTGCCCGACTTTCGCAAGTGCACCCGGACGATCACGCTCGATCCATTCTCGGAATTCATCTACTGGCACATGAATTGGCACACGGAGCATCACATGTACTCCGGTGTCCCCTGCTACAATCTGGCCAAGCTGTCCCGGGAGATAGCCGACGACATGCCGGCGCCGCGGACGCTGGTGCAGGCCTGGCGCGAGATGCGGCGGACCTGGAGGCGGCAGCGGTACGACCCGAGCTACCAGTTCGACACGCCGCTGCCGGTCACCGCGCGCCCGACTCCGCCGCGGCACGACGGTCTCACCGAGGCCATCGAGGGGCCCGTCACGTGAGCTGCGCGGATGCCTCCGGGCCACCGGCAGGCACCGCAAGTCCCGCAAGTCAGAGCCCGTTGACAGGTGCTGGAAGACGAACTATAGTCAATTACCGTATGTATTCTCATGATGAGTCGATAGACGGCTCCGGTTCTTCGGCTGCGAAGAAATCGATCAGGTTCCTGGCCGGCGTGCTGGTCCTGGCGCTGGCGGCCCCGTTCGCGGTTGCCGAGGCAGCCCAGGAGCAGGGCGACAGCGACGCCTGCAATGGCATCGCCCGCGAGCTCGTGTTCGCGGGTCTCGACTGGAATAGCGCCCAGTTGCACAACCAAATTGCCGGACAAATCCTGCAGGCGGGATTCGGCTGCTCCTTCACCGACATTCCGGGATCCACCATTCCCATGGTCCAGGGGCTGGTGCGCGGCGACATAGACATCGCCATGGAGATATGGTTCAACACGGCTCCGGAGATGTACCACGAGGCCGCGGCGGCAGGCGACGTGCTTGATCTCGGTCTGAACATGAATGCCGGTGAGTACGCATTCCTGGTCCCGCGCTTCGTGATCGAAGGCGATGCGGATCGCGGTATTGCGCCGATGGCTCCCGATCTGAAGTCGGTGGACGACCTGCCGATGTACGCTTCGGTGTTCGAAGACCCGGAAGAGCCGGGCAAGGGCCGCTTCTACAACTGCATCATCGGCTGGCAGTGCGAGTTGGTGAACAATGACAAGATGGCCACCTACGGGCTTGACGAACACTTCACCAATTTCCGGCCCGGCACCGGCGCCGCGTTGGCAAGTTCCCTGGCCGGCGCGTACGAGAAGGGCGATGCGTGGCTCGGCTACTACTGGGGGCCGACCTGGGTGCTCGGCACCTATGACATGGTGGTGCTGGAGGAGCCGGCGTACTCGGAGGACTGCTGGGTCGAGGGCGATCGCGGTTGTACGTGGCCGCCATCGATCGTCAACGTGGCGGTGACCAAGGAGTTTGCCGATGCCGCCTCCGACGAAATGATCGAGTTCCTGCGCGCATACGAATTGGATCAGCTTGTGGTCAGCCAGTTTCTCGCGTACATGCGCGAGAACGATGCGGGCGCGGACGACGCGGCGCGTCACTTCCTGGAAACTCAGGCCGATCTCTGGACTGCCTGGGTATCCGCTGATGTCGCCGCACGGGTCCAGGCCTCGCTGAATTAGGGGCCGAAACGAGGAACACGCTGACTTGACGGCGTAGTTTGACCATGCCGCGGCCCCGTGATGCGGTGCCGCGGCATGGTTGATCACCGGTATGGAAAACTGGCTTGCAGAATGTACCGGTAGTTTCGGTCGGATCCTCACGACCTTTCCCGAGGGGTGTCAGATCCCGCTTCGGGAGTGGACCAACGACCTCCTGAGATTCCTGGTCGGTCAATTCGGGTGGATGCTCGATGCCGTGAGCGACCGTTTGCTGTTCCTGTTGCGCTACGTCGAGCTGTCTCTTTTGCGGCTGCCGTGGTGGCTGGTGATCGCGGCCGTGGCACTGGTGACGTGGCATTCGTCGCGCCGCCGCTGGTTGACGGTGGGGCTGGTTGTTTCGCTGGTGATCGTCGGGTTCTTCGGTCTGTGGGACGACACCATGCGCACCCTGGCAATCATGCTGGTGGCGACCACGCTCACCGTGGCGGTGGGGATTCCGGTCGGAATCGTCATGGCCACCTCGCCGCCGCTGCGCAGCATCATCAACCCGATCCTCGACCTGATGCAGACCATGCCGCCGTTCGTATACCTGATCCCGGTGGTGTTCTTCTTTGGGCTCGGCAACGTGGCGGCGATTCTGGCGGTGTTCATTTACGCCGTGCCGCCGATTATCCGGCTTACCAATCTCGGCATCCGGCTGGTGGATCCGAACACCGTGGAAGCGGCGGATGCGTTCGGAGCGACCGGCCGGCAAATTCTGTGGGGGGTGCGCATACCGCTGGCGATGCCCACCATCATGGCTGGCGTGAACCAGACCATCATGATGGCGCTGGCGATGGCGGTGATTGCGTCGATGATCGGCGCGCGCGGGCTGGGCGCCCAGGTACTGCGGGGCGTCAACAACGGCGACGTGGGCATGGGACTGGAGGCAGGCATCTCGATCGTGGTGCTGGCGGTGATACTGGATCGGGTAACGGCGGCCTACGGTGCGCGCCTCGATCCGACCCAGGCTGCACGCGCATGAGCAGGCACGGCGCCAAGCGGGCCGCGGCGGCCGGCGGCGGCACTTCCCGCGACGGCGGGTCTTCCGGTGTGCGCGGCGCGGGCCGCCGGGCCGAGAGCGACATCGAAGTTACCGGCCTGTACAAGATCTTCGGCGCGCGCGCAAAAGAAGTGCTGGCGCGTGCTCAGTCCGGAGTCGGCAAGGACGAAATTCTTGCCGAGACGGGCCAAACCGTTGGTCTGCACGACGTGAACCTGCACATCAAGGGTGCCGAGACCTTCGTCGTGATGGGCTTGTCCGGCAGTGGGAAGTCCACCTTCGTGCGTTGCGTCAACCGGCTCATCGAGCCCACCGCGGGCCAGGTAATGATCGGCGGTGTCGACGTGGTCGGGTTGTCCGCGGACGAGATCAAGGCGCTGCGCCGCACCCGGATGAGCATGGTGTTCCAGCGCTTCGGCCTGCTGCCGCACCGCAACGTACTCAGAAACGTGGCCTACGGGTTGAGCGTGCAGGGCGTGTCCAAGGAGGAGCGCTGGGAACGCGCCCGGCAGTGGATCGACGTGGTAGGCCTGAAGGGTTACGAGCAGATGCGCCCGAGCCAGTTGTCGGGCGGCATGCAGCAGCGCGTGGGCTTGGCCCGGGCGCTGTGCACCGATCCCGAGATCCTGCTGATGGACGAACCGTTCAGCGCGCTCGATCCTTTGATTCGGCGCGACATGCAGGACGAGTTGGTGCGCCTGCAGCGCGAGCTGAACAAGACCATCGTGTTCATCACCCACGACCTGGACGAGGCGCTGCGGCTTGGCGACCGTATCGCGATCCTGAAGGATGGCAGAGTGGTGCAGGTGGGCACGCCGGAAGACATCATCACCGCACCAGCCGACGAGTACATTGAGGACTTCGTCCGCGACGTCAACCGCTCGCGGGTGTTGAGCGCGGGTCTGGCGATGGATCCGGTGACCGCCTTGCCGCTCGACACCCACCCGCGCACCGCGCAGGAGACGTTGCAGCAGGAGCGGCGCCGGTTCGGGTTCGTGACCGACGAGGACGACCAGTGCCGGGGGCTGGTCCTTCTCGACGATATTTCCGCAGCGGTGCGCCGCGGCGACCGCGATTTGGCCGCGGTGGTGCGTCCCGATGTTCCCACGGTGCGCGCCGGCCAGCATCTCGACGAGTTGCTATCCATCGCCGCCGACAGCCGCCTGCCGATCGCGGTGCTCGGCGAGCGCAAGCGATTGCTCGGCGCGCTAACGCGCCGCAACACCCTGGCGGCGCTGGCCGGCAACTGGTCCGAGGGCGGCGCCATGGAAAGTACCGACAACGACCCCGGCAACGGACGGCAGGCGTCCCAAAAACCCGAAAAGCGCGACGCATGACTCTTCCCAGGCGTGCGCCGGGGGATTACTCTGGGGCGGTGCGAAGCAAAGGAGTGCGGCGCCGGGCTGGTGCGGCCGTTGCCATGGTGTTGGCGCTGGTGGCCGTTCGCGGCTGGGCGCAAGCAGGCGACGGTGCGCCGGGTCTGGAGCAGTTGGTGCGCGAAGCGATGGCAAGGGACACGGTCCTGCAGCAGCGCCAACTGGAGGTGAGCAATCGCCAGCGTGGCGTGGCCATGGAGGTGGCCGGCAAGGGATTCGCGCTTGCCTTGCGTCTGTCCGACCCCGAGGAGGAAGCCGGGCTGGTTGGCGTGACCGTCGATGAAGAGGGGGCGGAATTCGGTTTCGGGGTCGCCGCGGGCGTGACCGCGAATCTGCCGCATCCGTTCGGAAGCGTTTCGACGACCGCGACGGTCACCGGCCCGGCGGACGAAGACCCCGACGGCGAGACGCCGGCCTGGGAGCTCGGTCCGGTGGCGGTGAAGCTGTCGAGCGGCGTGGAACAGCCGCTCGGTTCGCTGCTCGGGCTCGATGCGACCGACGCCGACGACCTGGAAGCGTCGCACGGCGTGGTGCAGGCGCGGCGGGCGGTGCGGGCGCGGGCGCGGGCCCTGGCCAACGCGGTCCTGGACCGGGTGGCGGCTATCATTGATGGCGAGAAGGCGGAGCGCCGCGCGCTGTTCGACCTGGAGGAACTGGAAGCCGAGGTGGTGCGCCGCCGCGAGGTGTTCGAGGAGAACGAGGACAGCCACAGCTTTCAGTCCCTGTTGTTCGAGGTGGAACAGGAGCGCCGCGGATTGGAGACGACCCGGCTGCACCTGCGCGAGGAGCGCGCCGCGCTGGAACGCGACACCGGGTTCAGCCGCTTCGGTGAGCTGGCTGAGGGTCCGGTATCGATGCCGCTGGCGAGCGACGTCGAGTTCTCGCCGGACGTGATCGACGCGACCGTGGGCCTGCGCGTAAGCGATCTGCGCATACGTGAGGATGACAATAGCCAGTGGCCGGAGGTGACCTTCGGCGCCGACTACGACTGGAACGAGGTGACGTTCTCGGCCGGTGTCGGCTTCAACCTCATCGTGCCGATTGTCGATGGCGGCCTGCGCGCCTTGCAGCGGGAGCGGCTGGCGAGTGGGCGCACCGGCGCAGAGCTCGCCGCAACCGTGGCGCGGCGCGAATTTGCCGACGCGCTGATTCAGGCGGAGCGCGACATCCGGGATCTCGAATACGCCACTTGGGAACTGCGTGAGCGAACCCGTCTGGCCACCCTCAGGGTGGACGAGGTGCGCGAGTCGCTGGCCGCCGGGGTAGTAACCGATGCGGACGTGACGCGGGCGGAGGTGGCGCTCGAACTCCTGGACTTCGATGCCCAGCTGCTGCGCGCGCGGCGCTGGCGGCTGGCGCTGGCGCTTGGCGCGCTGATTGATGCCGATCCGCTGGCCGCGCTGACGCTGCCGTAACGGCGGTGCCGAGCGGTGCGGTAATGGCGGTGGCCGCGGCGTCCGCAAAGCGGTAGACTGACTAGCGAGATGACGGTTCTACTTGCGGTTGGCCTGATGGTGTTGTGCGCCGCGTTTCTCGGCTTGCGCGTACTGTTCGGAAAGGATGAAGAGGTGCGCAAGCCGGGCTGTTCCAATGCCAACGCGTTCATGGACGAACAGGAGGCATGCCCCATCTGCGGCGTCTCCGCCGGGGACGCGTGCGCCAGCGACGACGCCGCAACGGAACGTCCGTCCGACGCTCGCTCGCGCGCCCCGCGGTAGCGGGGTACTACAGGCCGCCGGGAACGATCTCGGTTTCCTTCAGTATTACGTCGTGCGCGCCGCCCTCGCGCAGGCTGGTGGCGGATACCACGGTGAGCCGCGCGGTGTTGTGCAGCGTTTCGATGTCGGCCGCGCCGCAGTTGCACATGGTGCTGCGGATCTTGCTGAGCGTCTGGCTCAGGTTGTCGCGCAGCTCGCCGGCATACGGCACGTAACCGTCCACGCCCTCTTCGAACGCCAGCCCGCCTGCCGGCAGGTGGGCTTCGTAGCGCTGCCAGTTGCGCGCCCGGTTGGTGCCCTCGCCCCAGTATTCCTTGACGAAGTTGGTGCCCATGCGGATGCGCGGCGCCGGGCTTTCGTCGAAGCGTGCGAAGTAGCGGCCCATCATCACGAAATCCGCTCCCATCGCCAGCGCCAGGGTGATGTGGTAGTCGTGGAAGATGCCGCCGTCGGCGCAGATCGGCACGTAGTCGCCGGTTTCCTGCAGCCACTCGCGGCGCGCGGCCGCCACGTCCAGTACCGCGCTCGCCTGCCCGCGCCCTATCCCCTTCTGCTCGCGGGTAATGCAGATGGAACCGGGTCCCACGCCCACCTTCACGAAATCGGCGCCGGCCGCGGCCAGGTAGCGGAAGCCCTCGCGGTCGGCGACGTTGCCGGCGCCGACCCGCACCGCTTCGCCGTAGTGCTCGCGGACCCAGGCCAGGCAGTCGTGCTGGAACTCGCTGAAGCCGTCCGACGAGTCGATGCACAGCACGTCCGCCCCGGCGTCGATCAGCGCCGGCACCCGTTCCTGGTAGTCGTGAGTGTTGATGCCGGCGCCCACCATGAGCCGCTTCTCGTGGTCGATCAGCTCGTCCGGATTCTCCTTGTGCTGTTCGTAGTCCTTGCGAAACACCAGGTAACGCAGGCGCTGCTGGTCGTCGATCACCGGCAGGCAATTCAGCCGGTGCTCCCAGATCAGGTTGTTGGCCTCGCTCAGGGTGATGCCGTCGCGTCCGTATACGAGGTCGTCGAACGGCGTCATCAGAGTGGTCACCGGGGCGCCCGGGTCCACGTGGCCGATGCGGTAGTCGCGTCCGGTCAGGATGCCGAGCAGGCGCCCGTCGGAGGAGCCGGTGGCGGTGATCGCGGTGGTGGTGTGGCCGGTTCGGCGGCGCAGCTCCAGGAGGTCGCGCACGGCGGCCTGCGGCCCGAGGTTGGTGTCGCTGACCACGAAGCCCGCCTTGAATTTCTTCACCCGCTGCACCATCTCCGCCTGTGCGTCGATTGGCTGCGAGGTGAAGATGAACGCCAGCCCGCCGCTGCGCGCCAGCGCCACGCCCATGGTGTCGTCGGACACCGACTGCATCATCGCGGTGACCATCGGCACGTTCAGGTGCAGGTGTGGCCCCGCGGGCGGGCGGAATCGGGCCAGCGGCGCACGCAGGTCGACATTGGCCGGTATGCAGTCGCGGCGGGTCAGGTTGGGCAGCAGCAGGTACTCGCTGAAGGTGCGCGACGTTTCGGGGACTATCGTGGCCATGGCAGCCTCCTTGGCGGTTGCGGGTCAGACTGAGACGGCAACACCCTGCGGCGCACGCAACGCGCCGGTAAGCATCCGCTCGGTGGTATCCCAGCTGATGCACTCGTCGGTAATCGAGACGCCGTAGCTCAACTCGCGCGGATCCTCGGTAAGGTTCTGGCGGCCCTCGTACAGGTTGCTTTCCAGCATGACGCCGACAATCGGGCTGTGTGCGCACGCGGCGCGCTGGCTGATTACGCTGTTCCAGGCGGTTTCCTGGTTCTCGTGTTTCTTGCCGGAGTTATCGTGGCTGCAGTCGACCATCAGCACCGGCTCCAGGCCCGACCGCTCCAACAACCGGGCGGCGTTGTTCACGCTCTCCGAGCCGTAGTTGGCTCCCGAACGGCCGCCGCGCAGGATCACGTGGCCGGATGGATTGCCCTGGGTGCTGACCACGCCGATGCGGCCATCCTGGTCCACGCCGAGGAACCGGTGCCGGCTGCGGGCGGAGGTGATGGCGTCGATGGCGACCTGCAAGTTACCGTCGGTGCTGTTCTTGTAACCGACCGGCATCGACAGGCCGCTGGCCATTTCGCGATGCGTCTGCGACTCGGTGGTGCGCGCCCCGATGGCCGCCCACGACACCAGGTCGGCAATGTACTGCGGTACGATCGGATCGAGCATTTCGGTGGCGGTGGGCACGCCGTACTCGTTGATCGACAGGAGAATGCGGCGAGCCGCCTGCAGCCCCTCGGGGATGCGCGACGAATAGTCCAGACGCGGGTCGATGATCATGCCGCGCCAGCCGATCGTGGTGCGCGGCTTCTCGAAGTAGACTCGCATGACGATGTAGAACTCGTCGTGCACCGCTTCGGCCAGTTTCGCCAACCGCTGCGCGTACTCCAGTGCTGCGCGTTCGTCGTGGATCGAGCAGGGACCCACAATGACCAGCAGGCGCGGGTCACGGCGCGCGAGAATGTCGGAAATCGTGGCCCGCGCGCGCACGACGTTGTCGCTCGCGGCCGCAGACATCGGCAATTCCTTCTTGAGGGCGCGCGGCGTGATAAGCGGTTCGATGGCGTTTACGTTCAGGTCGGAGGTGCGTTGCATGCGGAGTCGAAACGGGTCGGGCACACTCTACGACATGCGCCGCCCGTTATTCAACCAGCGCCGGCGCCGGGGGTAATCGACTCCAGGCCGCAGAACGGGCGCAGTACCTCGGGTACCGTGACGCCGCCGTCGGCGCGCTGGTAGCGCTCCAACAGCGCCGGCAGCAGCCGGCTGGTGGCCAGCCCCGATGCGTTCAGGGTGTGCACCAGCGCGGTTCCGGAAGCGCCGCGCGTGCGGATGCGGCCGCGCCGCGACTGGTAGTCGCGCGTGTTGGAGGCGGAGCTGACCTCCTCGTAGCTGCCCATGCTCGGGATCCAAACCTCGATGTCGCAGGTCTTGGCGGCCGCCGCGCTGCAGTCGCCGGCGGCGAGCTGCGAAACCCGGTAGTGCAGGCCGAGGTCGCGCACCAGTGACTCGGCGTGTTCCACCATGCCTGCCAGCGCGGCGTCGGACTGATCGGGCGCGACGTACTGAAACAGCTCCACCTTGTGGAACTGGTGGCCGCGGATGGTGCCGCGGTCGTGGCTGCGGTAGCTGCCGGCTTCGCGCCGGTAACAGGGGGTGAATGCGCAGTACTTGCGCGGCAGGGTGTCGGCGGCAATGATCTCGTCCTGGTGAATGGCGGCCAGCACGGTCTCCGAGGTCGGGATCAGGATCTGGCCGTCGCTCCCTTCCGCGGCCTCGGCGGTGCTGACCGTGTCTCCGCCGTCGCTATCCTGGCCGGCGGCGAGCCGGTACACGTCCTGCCCGAACTTCGGGAACTGGCCGGAAACATAGCCGCATTGCGCGTTGACGAGGTGCGGCAGCAGCATCAGTTCGTAGCCGGCGGCGACGTTGCGGCTGATGCAATAGTTGATCAGCGCCATCTCCAGCAGCGCGCCGGCGCCGCGGTAGATCCAGAATCCGCTGCCCGCCACCTTGGCGCCGCGCTCGAAGTCGATCAGGCCCAGGCTGTCGGCAAGGGTCAGGTGGTCGCGCGGGTCGAAATCGTAGGGCGGCTGTTCCGACCAGGCGTGCAGTACGCGGTTGTGCTCCTTGCCGCCGCCTGCCACGTCGTCGTCCGGCACGTTGGGAAGCTGCTCCAGGAATTCGCGGATGCGCCGCTCCAGGACGGATCGGTCTTCATCGAGCGTCTTGATGCGCTGGCCAACGCCGCGCATCTCTTCGAACAACGGCTGCACGTCCTCGCCGCCCTGCTTGCGGCGTGGAATCTGGCTGGAGACCTCGTTGCGGCGGGCACGCAGCCGGTCCGTTTCCGTAATCAGCTCACGGCGCTGGTCGTCCCACGCAAGCACCTGGTGAAACTCGGTGCGCGGTCCGCGCTTGGCGAGCGCCGCCGCGGCGCGTTCCGGATCGGCCCGGATCCAGTTTAAGTCGATCATCGGCGCCCGAAAAGTAACACAAGCGGCCGGTTCGCGTCGCCTATGGGTTGCGTGCGCCGCGGCCGGGTTGCGGGCGCTGCCGCAGTTGTTCTTCGACCGAGGCCAGCTGCCGGCGCCAATCGGCCGGCAGTTCGACGGCGCCGCGCAGGCGCAGCCCGTCGGCCAGCCCGCGCAGCAGGGAGCGGCGTTCGCCGGGGTCGCCAACGCGCTGCTTCGCGAGCACGCGGATGCGGCCGAGGGTGTCGAGGTACTCCGCGAGGCCGGAGTCGGCGGCGAGCAGGTCGGTCAGGTCGCGGCGCAGACGGCTTGCCACGGCCGGCGCGGCATTGCTGGTGCTGATGCTGATGCGCAGGTGTCCGCAGGTGACCAGCGCTGCCATCGCGAGCGTCGAGTACTGCGGCAGGTCGTAGGTGTTGATCGGTATGCGGCTGCGCTGCGCCGCGGTGAACACGCGCTCGCACAAGGCAGGATCGGAGCGTACGGTGTTGATGATCAGGCAGGCGCCGCGCAGATCATCGGAACGGTAGCGCCGCCGCCGCCAATCGATGCGGCCGGCGGCCGCCAGATCGGCCCACCCCGTGCACAGCGCCCGCGCTACCCGCCCCCCCCGCCAGCCGTGCCGCCGGCCGCCCGCCAGATCGGCCACCCCGGTGCACAGCTCCGGCGCTACGAGCACCACGCGGGCACCGGCGTCGAGCAGACGCAGCGTCTTGTCGAGCGCCTCGCCGCCGCCGCCGATCACCAGGCAGCGCCGGCCCGCGACATCGAGGCCGACTTGAAAGTGGGGGTTGAAATCCGCGCCCCCAAGCGTACCAATGGAAGCCAATGCCTGCCATCATAGTGCGGGCCCAGCCCTGGGTAGAACCCTGAACAAGACAAGGATCGAAAATGTCACAAACCGTACCGTACGACGCCATCAAGCCCGCCTCGGAGTGCCGCCACGACCTGATCGCGCTCGGCGAGGTAATGCTGCGCTTCGACCCGCGCGATGTGCCCACCGCGCGCATGCGCGACAACATCCGCGTGTCGCAGGGCGGCGGCGAGACCAACGTCGCGTGTGGCGCCGCCTATACGTTCGGCCTGCGCGCCGGCGTGCTCACCGCGCTGGTGAACGACCCGGTGGGCGAGAATATCCGCAACCAGCTGCGCGAGGCGGGCGTGGACGTGAGCAACATTCGCTGGTGGAACACCGGCAGCGACGGCGGTGCCTACTCCACCGACCAGAAGGGCACGCTGCACAACGGCATCAGCTTCACCACCGTGGGCCGGGGGGTACTGCCGTCGGAGACCATCTACTACCGCGCCAACACGCCGGCGGCGCGCATGAAGCCGGGCGACTTCGACTTGCAGCGCCTGTTCGCGGAGGAGGGCACGCGGGTGTTCAGCACCGGCGGCATTCTGACCCTGATCGGCAGCGACACGGCCGACCTGGCGATCGAGGCGGCGAGCGCGGCGCAGGCGGCCGGCACGTTCGTGGCCGCCGACCTCAATTACCGCTCCAAGGTGGAGCCCAACAAGGAACGCGCCCGCGCCATCAATCAGCGGCTCGCGCCCTACCTGAGCATGCTGGTCGGCAACGACTCCGACCTGTACGACGCGTTCGGCTACGACACCGCCGAGCCGGAGCGCGACACGTTCGAGGACTGGCTCGCCGTGTACCAGGACACCATCGTCAAGGTGGCGCGCGACTTTCCCAACCTGTCGCTGGTGGGTACGCAGTGGCGCGGCGCGCACGACGCCGACGAGATCAGTTGGGGCGCGGTGCTGTACGACTGCCGCGCCGACACCTGGTACGCGGCTCCGGTGCGCGAGCACGTGCACATTACCGACCGCACCGGCGGCGGCGACTCGTTCGCCTCCGGCGTGCTGGCGGCGCTGCTTAACGGGCACTCCCTGGACACAGCGGGCCACCGCGGGCGCGAGCACGTGCCCATTCCCGACCGCGCCGGCGGCGGCGACTCGTTCGCCTGCGGCGTGCTGGCGGCGCTGCTTAACGGGCACTCGCTGGACACGGCGGTCAACTGGGGCGCCGCGCACGGCATCCTGGTGCAGGAGACACCCGGCGACATCACCATGGTCAACGAGGGCGCGGTGGTTGCCGAGGTGAAGCGGGCGGCGGCGGGCGGCGGCGTGAAGGCGGCGCGCTGAGGCTGGCCGGGCGGCGGCGGGGCGGGGCGGATGCGCTATCGAACCCTGGGCAAGACCGGGCTGCGGGTCAGCGAGCTGGCGATGGGCGGCGCGTTTATTACCGAGCGTGCGGCGGCGCGCGCGGACGGCATCGCGGCGGTGCGGCGCGCGCTGCAGTTGGGCCTGAACTTTGTGGACACCGCCGCCGGCTATTCCGACAGCGAGGAGGTGCTCGGGCTCGCCCTTGACGGCGTATCGCAGTCCTACATCCTGTCCACGAAGCTCGGTGGGCGCCCGGAGCCATTCGATGCCCGCGACCGCGACCTGCTGCGCCGCTCGGTGGACGACAGCCTGCGGCTGCTGAAGCGCGACCGGCTCGACATCCTGATGATTCACGAGCCCGACCGGCCCGGCCAGTACGACTGGTTCACCAACTGGGAGCGGTTCCACGGTCCGGTGATCGACCTGCTCGCCGATCTGCGCCGCGAGGGGGTAATCCGCTACACCGGCATCGGCGGCACCACCGCCTACGTGATGGCGGACGTGATCGCGAGCGGGCAATTCGACGTGGTACTGACCGCGTTCAACTACAGCCTGCTGTGGCAGGAGGCGCTGCACGCGGTGCTGCCCGAAGCGAAGCGGCAGGGCATGGGTATCGTGGCCGGGTCGCCGCTGCAGCAGGGCGCGCTCTCGCGCGTGTACCGGGACGAAGTGGAGCACGGCGTACGCTGGCTGTCGCCGCCGCGGCGGGCGCAGTACCGGGCGCTGTACGCTTTCGTGGACGAACTGGGCATCGGCCTGCCGGAGCTGGCGCTGCGTTTCGTCCTGTCCAACCCCGATATCTCCTGCACTCTGACCGGCGCCCGCTCGGTGGCCGAGGTGGAGATGAACGTGGCCGCGGCCGAGCGCGGCCCGCTGCCGGACGACGTGCTCGCGCGCATCGCCGAGATCGCCGCCATGGTGCCGTTCCGCCCCTTCGACGAGCCGTTCGTGATGCCGTTCGGCCGCGACTACCGAGGCCCCGCCCACGCCGGCGATGGCGCCCCCACCCCCGTGATCGCCGACCTCCGCGCCCGCCCCCCCGCCGGCGATGCCCCCCCCCCCCGGGTGACCGCCGCCCCCCGCGCCCGCCTCGCCCGCACCGAAGGGCTCTGAGGAGGCCGCATCCACATCGCGGGCCGCACGCGTCCGTGGCTCGCGATGCCCGGCGGGTTCCCTCGCTCTGACTGCTACCCGCTGTCCAGCCCGCTCAGGAGAGTCCGGAACTGCGGGATGCGGTGGAAGGTGGTGAAGTTGGCGTCGTGGGCGCGGTGGGCGCCGCCGTGACCGTCTTCGTAGGCGGTGCGCGACAGGTAGATGATGTCGTCGCCGTCGAACACCCAATCCACGTACTGGAAGGCGTGGTGGACCGGATCGGGGTGGTCTAGCAACTCGCTGACTATCCGCCACTGACGCAGATCTTGTGACGCGCTGAGAACCAGGCGATTGCGGTAATCGGCAGGCCGTACCTGCGGGTTCACCAGCGCAAGGTAGCAGCCGCTGACCGGGTCGCGGTCTATGGTGAACTTGGTGTTGGCGCCGGGGAAGGGGAGGTCGCCGTTGTCGCGGTCGTGGTCGAGGCGGCTGCCGTCAGGCGCGATGCGCACCGCAACCGCCCGCTCGGGGGCGCCGGTTTCGAAGCGGTCGGCAGACTGGTCCTGGCGCAGCACGTCCCACAACTCGCCGCCGGCGCCGACCACCACGTTGCCCTCGATCCACTGGTTGCCCGACCACGGGTGCGACAGCGGCTCGCTGAAGGTCCAACTGGCGCGGTCGAGCAGGTCGGCATCGACCGGCGCCGAGATTACGAACGCCTGCCAGGTCTTGCGGTCCGGCTCGGGGGCGAACTCCATCGCCTTCCACAGGCGGCCATCGTGCTCGGCCAGAGCCACCGCGGCGGTGTGGTAGCCGTCCTCGTCGCTGAGCAGGCCGCTGGCGGCGTCGCGCGCGTCGCTCCAGGTGGCGCCGCCGTCGGTGGAGCGCCGGATCACCATCCTGCCGTTCAGCCGCCCGCCGTAGCGATCGCAGTGATCGGTGCCGATCAGGTACAGGTGGCCGCGATGCACGAACAGCTTCGACCAGATCTGGCCGTGCACCTCGGCGATGCGCCGCCACGACTCGCCGCGGTCCCCGGACCGGTAGACGAAGCTGTCGGTGTTGGTGGCGCCGGCGCCGAACAGCGAATGACTGGCCACGTAGTCGCCGTTCGGCAGCACGGCTATCGACGGGCACCCGTTGTACTGCTGCCGGGCGGCGGGCGTGTGGTTCACCACCACACCGGGCACGGTCGGAGGCGGGACAGGTTCGCGCAATCGGGCCATGCGGCTACCGTACCCTGCACCGCCGGTCCGCGCCACTGCTGAAGCACAGGTACGACCGATGTGTGGTGAAGTGTGGTATTGTGCGCGAAATTCCGGCCAGCCAGAGCACGTCGCCGGCGGATCGTGTCGATTGTACCGCTGGCCCGTACCGGCAAGGGAGTAGTCAATATGGAGCAGCGGATCAGCATCGTCACCCTGGGCGTGGAGGATCTTGCGCGTGCGCGGGCATTCTACGAGTCGCTTGGTTGGCGCATTGCGAATGAGGAGCTGGCCGGTTCCATCGTGACCTTTACGCTCAACGGTGTCGGCCTTGCCCTGTATCCGCGCGCCAAGCTGCTGGAGGACATCGGGCTGCCGGACCTTGATGGCCGGGCGACCGGGGCGGTGACCCTGGCCTACAACGTCAGGAACCGTGAGGAGGTTGCTGCCGTTCTTGCCGGCGCCGAACGCGCCGGCGGCACCATCGTCAAGCCGGCGCAGGACGTGTTCTGGGGCGGCCACTCAGGATACTTCCGGGATCCGGACGGGCACCTGTGGGAGGTGGCCTGGAATCCCGGTTCGCCGCTCGATGGCGCCGGCAACTTCGCCTGGTAGCAGGCTCGCAGGAGGGCGGTAATGGCAACAGAGAGCCGGATGGTGAGAACTACCTATCTCGAAATTGCGCCGGACGCGCCGTTGCGGCCCCCGGCACGCCCACGCCCGGACTACGCACTGCGGCAGGCGGTGGCGGCGAGCCCGGAGTTCAACCGCTTTCTGTACACCGCGGTCGGCTGGCGCTGGAACTGGAATTCGCGGCTCGGGTGGAACCATGACCGCTGGCAGGAGTACCTGGCGCATCCCGGGCTGGAGACCTGGGCCGGCTACATGGACGGCGTCCCGGCCGGGTACTTCGAGTTGCGCCCCGGCCCGGCGCGCAGCGGCGAGGGGGTGGAGATTGTGCAGTTCGGCTTGCTGCCGGCATTCGTGGGGCGCGCGCTCGGCGGCTACCTGCTGTGCGATGCCGTGGCCCGCGGGCGCGAGATCGGCACCGGACGGGTGTGGCTGCACACCTGCACCGAGGACCACCCGCACGCCCTCGCCAACTACCGGGCGCGCGGCCTGCAGCCATTCAAGGTGGAACAGAAGACCGAAGACGTGCTGGTCGACGGCGAACCGTGGCCCGGTGCCCAGCCGCCGCGCTGAGCGGGGCTAAGCCGAACCGGTCAGCCAGCGGATCTGTTCCATGTCGGTGCGCGGCGGCGGCGGCCAGTGCCCGCCGCGCTGGCCGCTGAGCGCCTTGTTGTCGGCCGGGCCGTAGGTGCGGGCGGCGGCGCCGGCGGCCAGCGCCCGCCGCGCTGGCCGCTGAGCGCCTTGTTGCCGCCCGGGCGGTAGGTGCGGTCGGCGACGCCAACGAGTTTGCCGCCGCGCACCCACTCCAGGTCGGCGCCGTAGAGCTGCTGCACCAGGATCTGTTCCAGGCGCCCGCGGTGTTCGGCGGCTTCCGGCATGTCGCTCAAACGGTGCGTCGACCGGCTCACGGTACAGGTCGAGATAGGCAGTTAGCGGGACCAACGGTGGATGCGGATGGCGGTAGGCCAGGTACCAGAACGCCGGCCTGGTCGGGTCGCGGCGCTTGATGGTGCGCACCATCGCACTCGTCGCCCAGTTGGTGGCGTGGGTGTGTTCCGGCAGGTGCCACGGGCGGCTGACGTAGCGGTTGTTGCTCATGCCATGGCCGAACTGCCGGCCGGCGAAGCCCTCGTCGCCAAGGAACAGCTCGTAGTCGTCGGTCACGCCGTACTGGGTGCGGCCCTCCTCGTCCAGCACCACGTCGTCGAAGCCGATGCGGTCGCGCTGCGGGTAGACGTGCAGCTTGCCGACCGCGTTGGCCTGGTAGCCGGCGGCGCGGAATGTGCCGGCAAGGGTGGGCAGGTCCGGCATCGGCATGCGTTCGGAGAACACGCGGTCGCCGTGGGTGCGCGGGCTGGTGCCGGTCATCAGCGTGCGCCGCGCCGGGATGCACACCGGACACTCCGAGTAGGCGTTGGTGTAGCGGATGCCGGCGCCGGCGAGCGCGTCGAGCGTGGGGGTCTGAATCGCCGGGTGGCCGGCGCAGCCGAGCAGCGCCGCCGGCCAGTGGTCGGTGGTGACCAGGAGCACGTTGGGACGCTTGGCCATGGCGTTCAATCCAGCGGCGGGCGGTGCTGAGCCCAGGGGCAGGCCGCCTCGAACGCGGCGGCGGCGGCCAGCACGGTGCCGTCGGCGTGCCGGCGTCCGACGATCTGCAGCCCCACCGGCAGGCCGGCGGCGGTGAAACCGCACGGCACCGAGGCTGCGGGCTGCCCGGAAATATTGAACGGGTAGGTGAACGGCGTCCAACTCAGCCCGGCGTCCAACGTCGTCTCGCCGATCCGGTCCGGCTTGTCCAGCCCGGCGTCAAAGGCGGGCAGCGGCATGGCCGGCGTCAACAGCAGTTCGTAGAGCGCCATGAACTCGCGCATGCCGTGATAGTAGTCGAGGCGCGCACGCAGCGCCGCGGCCAGGTCCAGCGCGCTGTATTGGTGCGCGGTGTCGACGATTGCGGCGAGGCCGGGATCAAGGCGGTCGCGCACTGCGGGAAACCGGTCGCCGTGCACGCCGGCCTCGCCGACACACCACAGCACGTTGAGCAGTTCCCAGGGGTCGCCGAGGTCCGGGCTGGCCTCCTCCACCTCGTAGCCCAACTCGCCGAAACGCTGCGCCGCCGCCGCGGTAAGGCGCGCCACCTCGGGGTCGACGGTTGCGGTGCCCAAGTCGGGCGACCAGGCCACTCGCACCGGTTCGGCGGGCTGCTCGGGTGCATCCTGCAGCGGCGCAAGGTAATCGCACGGCGGTGACCAGGAGTGGGGATCGCGCGGGTCGGCGCCTGCCATTACCCCCAGCATCAGCGCGGCGTCGCGCACCGTGCGCGTCATGGGACCGACGTGTGACAGCAGTTCCACCGCGCTCGCCGGATACTGCGGCACCAGGCCGAACGACGGCTTGATGCCGAAGATGCCGCTGAAGCAGGAGGGTATGCGGATCGACCCTGCGCCGTCCGAGCCCTGGGCGAGCGGGCCGAGCCCGGCCGCGACCGCCGCCGCCGCGCCGCCCGACGAGCCGCCGGGGGTGCGCCCGTGCCGCCACGGGTTGTGGCTGGTGCCGCTTACCCGGTTGCTGGTCTCGCCCTTCCAGCCGAACTCGGGGGTGTTGGTCTTGCCGAGCAGCACCGCGCCGGCGCCGAGCAGGCGCTCCACCACCGGTGCGTCGAAGTCCGGCACCCAGTCCGCGTGCAGCAGCGAACCCATGGTGGTGCGTACGCCCCGGGTGGGGACCAGGTCCTTGATCGACAGCGGGATGCCGGCCAGCGGTCCGGCGCTGCCGTCGCGCCAAGCGCGTTCAGCGGCGCGTGCCTGCTCCAGCGCGGAGCCTCGGGTAACGGTAACGAACGCGTTCAGGCGCGGTTGCAGGCGGTCGACGCGGTCCAGGACCGCCTCCGTCACTTCCACCGGCGACAGCTCGCGGCGCCGGTAGCGGTCGCGCAGTTCCAGCGCCGGCAGGTAGCAGAGCTCGGCGCAGGTCACGAGTCGGAGGTGAGGGTAATGCAGTCCTCCCGGTTGGGGACGATGCACAGGAACTCGAACGGCGCCTCGGTGACCTCGTACGAGTGCGGTACCTCGGCGGGAATGTACAGCGCGGTGCCGGCGCTCACGTCGTGCACGGCGGCGCCGATGGTGACCCTGGCCGCACCGGTCAACACGTACTGTTCATGCTCCACGGCGTTGGTGTGGCGCGGCATGCCGCCGCCTTCGCCCATCACGAAGCGGCGCAGTGCGAAGTTGGGTGCGCCGTCGTCGGGGCCGATCAGCACGTGGGTCTCGGTGGCGGTACCGGCCGCCACCGGCTGGCAGGGAACATCGGCGTACTGCTTGGTCACACCGGCGGGAGGCGCGTCACATGTTTCGTTGGCCATAACGGCGCCGAAGGTACCACGGATGGCGCGCGGTTGCACCTGTCAGAGCATGCCCGCGGCGGTTCAGCCGGGCAGGTCGACGCGGTCGAGCACGTCCGGGTTGAGCAGGTTGGGCGGGTGGGCGCCCTGCAGATAGGCGGTGATGTTCTGTACGCACATCTGCACGGCGCCGTGGGTGGCGACGGTGGTGTCGCTGCCAATGTGCGGACTGACGATGGTGTTCTCCATGGTCAGCAGCGGGTTGTCGTCGGCTACCGGCTCCTCTTCGAACACGTCCAGGGCGGCGCCGGCCAAGTGCCCGGAGCGCAGTGCGTCGATCAGCGCCGCTTCGTCCACCACCGCGCCGCGGCTGGTGTTGACCAGGTAGCTGCCGGGCCGCATGCTGGCCAGTTCCGCTGCGCCGACCAGGCCGCGCGTGTGGTCGGTGAGCGGCACGTGCAGGCTCACCACGTTGCTGGTGGCGAGGATCTGGTCGACCGGCGCCCGCGTCACCCCGTCGCGCCGCGCCTGGTCGGCGGTAAGGCCGCGGCTGAACGCGAGCACCCGCATGCCGTGCGCGAGCGCCCGCTGCGCCACGCCGCGCCCGATGTTGCCGTAGCCGACGACGCCGAGCGTCATGGCATCCATGCCCGGCGCCAGGAACAACGCGCGGCGGGTCCAGCCGCGGTTGCGCGTCTCGCGGTCCGCCACCAGGATGCGGCGCACCAGCGCGGTGATCATCCCCATGGCGAAGTTGGCGGTGGCGATGTGCATCACCGGCGCGTTGGTTACCAGCACGCCGTGCTCGGTGGCCGCCATCAGGTCGACGGCGTTGTAACCGACGCCGTCGCGGGTCACCATGCGCAGGCCCGGCAGCGCCGCGAACAGGTCGCCGTCGTACGCTTCGCTGCTCGCGATCACCGCTCCGGCGTCCGCGGCCGCGGCCAGCACCTCGTCGCGGGTCAGGTCGCGCCCCACCTCCGGCCCGAACGTCACCCGCACCTCTGCCGGCAACTGCGCCAGCGCGGGCGCGATCACCTCGCGGTCGTACTCGGTGGTAACGCAGACGGTAAATGGCATCGGACCTCCCTTGCTCGCCGGCAACTATACGATGCTCCAGGCCCCCGAGTCGCCCCGAGGTCGCGCGTGCGAGGGCCGGCAGCCGATACCCGTTCAACCAGCGCGGGTCGCGGTAGCCGGCGCCTCCCACAGCGCATCGAGCGCCGCCGCCAGGTTCAGCGATTCCCCGTACCACTCGGGCGTGGCGGTGTCGGGGCCGATGGTGATTCCGGCTGCCGCCAGCCGCGCGTCGGTCGGCGTCAGCGGAGCCCCTTCCCAGCTCGGCACCGGCGGCTCGGCCGGCAACGGCTCGCCGTCCGGGCGCAGGAACCGGAACTGCCCGTCGGCGTCTCCCGCAACCACCTGGAAGCCCTCTTCGTGCACCGCGCGGTGGTGGAACCGGCACAGGCTGATGAGATTCTGCAGCCGGGTCGCGCCGCCTTCGGCCCAATGCTCGACGTGGTGAGCATCGCAGCGGCGCGAGTCGCAACCCGGAAATTGGCACTGGCCGTGATCCCGGCTCTGCACGGCACGGCGCAGCGCGCTCGGGACGGTGCGCGTCCTGCGTCCGACGTCCAGAACCTCGCCATCTGCGCCGTGGCGCAGCACTACCAGGCCGGCATCGCAGGCCACGCGGCGGGCCGCCTCCCTGCCGAGATGGAGCCCTCCCACCTGTTCGATAACGGCCAGCCCGGCGTCGCGATCCGTGTCCGGCGCCGCCCATTCTCTCGCCGCTGCGTTCGCCTGCAACGTTTCCGCGGAAGTGTGAGCGGTGGCGACGGTCGCCGGCCCCGGCGTTGACGGGTCCGTAGCGCCACCGCTGCACCGAGCGGCCTCGCGGAGTGGCGACCGAACCGCGGATGCTGCGCAACAGCTCTCATGCAGCATGCCGGCGCGGCGGGCCCCGGCAGACTGGTCGCGCAACGACGCCCCGTTCGCGGTCATTCTGCTGCGGCCATTGCCTTTCCGCATGTCGCCCAGTGGCCGCCCCACCTCCGCACCGATACCTGACATCGTGGCCCCCTCCGGATGAGCGCCATTCTCCCACGGTTCTGCCGCAATGTGCGACGTGGCCCCCGCTGCAACGGTCGGCGGCTCCGCGGCTACCGCGCTGGCCCAAGTTTCCGCGGCAACGTGCGGCGTGGCGTCTGCTGCAGCGGAGTGCGGCATCGGGGCCGCCGCGCTGGCCCGAGATTCCGCGGCAACGTGCGGCACCACGACCGTTGCAGTGCGGGGCAGTTCCGGCGCCGCCGTGCCGGCCGACCGAGTCACCGCGGCAACGTGCGGTGTGGCGTCTGCTGCAGTGGTAGGCGGCTTCGCTGCCGGCGGGCTGGCCGTCCGCGTTTCCGCGGAACCGCGCCGCGCCGCGCCGTCGACCTCGCGAGCGGTGAGTGTGTCCGCCTGCACGTGCACGGTCACCTGGAAGCGGTCGGCGGAGTTGCCGGGATCGAGCCCGCCGGCCAGCGCGCTCTCCGCCACCAGCCCGAGCGCATCGGCCCGCCGTTGTACAATCGTGGGGTCGTCGCCGTCCGCCGGCGCCGGAACCTGTTCCAGTGCCGCCTCCACGGCGCGCATCAGCACCGCTCCTACCTCCGCTGGCAGGCGCCCGCGCAGCACCACCATGCCGTCGTCGTCCACCCGCATGCTCAACGCCCGGCTCGCCAGCAGCATCTGCGCGGCATCGGGTTGCGCATCGCGATACGCCTGCCGCCTCGCGCGCCCCGCGGCCCCCGCCCCCGCCCCAGCCGCTCCACGTGTGAGGCGGTGGCGCGCAGGGCCAACGCCAACAGCGGCGCTTCAGTGGCCGGTGTCGCGACCCGGGTCAGGGCGCGCACCTTCGAGTAGGACAACTGGCCGCGCGCCATAGCCGCGGCGATGTGGTTCAGGTCGGCCAGTGCGGCGGCCACGCGCAGCTTCTCGCGCGCGGCGCCGAGATCGAGGCCGGTGCGCCAATTCAGCCAGTGGGCGCAGGAGCGCCAACCCTCCCAGCCGTAGCGGCGGTCGAACTCGCGCAAGTGGCACAGCAATTCATACGTAGCCGCGTCGATGCGCGCCGACAGTTCTGCGATCTGGTTCCCGAGGCTATTCAGATCCGGCGCGAGGGCCGAATCCGGTCGCACTACTGCACCGTCCCCGGGCGCCTGGTCGGCCGCAGTCTCCTGGGCGGCGGCGCGCGCCTCCCGGTCCGGCTGCCGGTTCGTCACCGTCGGTTCAGGCCGGTCCATCGTCGTCGCGTGGCGTGCGAGTGTGATCGTATGGGGTTCCATGATGAGTCATCGTACACCCGGATTTCGGACGCCCTTTAACGGTCCGTGGAGACGCCGGTCGACCGGTTTTGGCTGTTCGCGGTCAACTCGTGCGAGCAAGCGAGAGAGAGGCCCGTTGCGCGCGCCGTGCGTAGAGTCTTGGCTAGGGCTGGCACGCATGCGGATTGGGGAGCCCAGACCATGTCAACCCCCAATCCGCGAAATCGGCGATTTTTTCGTGGAAGTTTCGCATGGACGTGACACGCCACCCTTCCGCGCGGGTCAAGCCTCCGCGGCGCGCAGGCGATACAATGGGTATGTCCGCGCGGTGGGTATGTCCGCGCCGTGATCAGACCTGGAGGAGGGTAAGGACATGCGTCTCAAACAACGCTTTTCGCGCCTCGCGCCCGTTACGCTGCTGGTGGTCGGAGCACTCATCGCCGGCTGCAGTCAGGCTGTTACACCCGCCCCCGAACCAGAGGCCTACCAACCGACGCCGATTCCCGACGACATCACCGAGCTGTATCGGGCGTTTGGAAACGATGAGGCGGACACGGTGTGGATCTACGAACAGGGCGGTCCAGCGCATGAGTTCGATCCTGCGTACGGTTTCTTTGCCCACTACTTCGAACCCGCAGACGTGCATTTCATCCAGGTTCACCAGACCCTCACCCTCAATCACCGCCTGGCCGAACGTGAGGTGGACTGGATGCTCCCGGAGCTGCAGGCGGAGGTGGACGTGAGCGTGGAGATCCTGCACCGGACCATCGAGCACTTCAAGGAGCAGGGCAAGCGCGTGGTGGTGGTCGGGCATTCTTACGGCGCCTTCCTGGTCACACGCTACCTGGCGATCGAGGGCCCGGAGGCGGCGGACCGGTACCTGATCATGGCGGGCCGCCTGGACATGCCCAAAGAGGTGGTAAAAGGATTCCTGAGAGGCGAACCGTACCTGTTCCCGAACGCCGTTACCCCGGTGCAGGTCGAAGGTATGCAGTTCACGCCACGCGAGCTAATGGAGATGCGCATCGCCGGAGCGACCGGAGACGATCGCTACACGAGTGAACTGGCCGACACGGACTTGGCGCAAGTCATCTACGTGTACGGCACCCATGACCGTAGGGTCGGCCGGCTGACTGAAGCCGAGGTCGAGTTCCTGAAATCCAAAGGGAGCATGGTTCTGCCGGTTCACTCTCCCACGTTGGAGGATGACCACGCTTCGATGTTGATGGATTCGGATGTGATCCGGGAGATTGTCGCCGCCTTGAACGAGTGAGGCCGGCGCGCCCGCGCGGGCGTGCGGTGTTGCTATATTGGGGGTGATGCCTCCTGTAGCACGCGTCAAGGGGACGCAAGACTTCTATCCGGACGATTGGGCGCAGCAGATTGCGCTGCGCGAGATCATGCTGGCTGCCGGGCGCGGTTATGGATACCGGGAATACGAAGGTCCGGCGATCGAATACCTCGACCTGTACCTGGACAAGAGCAGCGAAGAGATCGTCACGCGGCAGACGTTCCGGATCCAGGACCGCGACGGCAAGGCGTTGCTGTTGCGCCCGGAGCTGACCCCCACCCTGGCACGCATGGTTGCGGCGCGGGAGCGGGAGATCGTGCTGCCGGCGCGCTGGCAGTCGTTCGGGCAGTTCTTCCGCTACGAGCGCCCGCAGCGCGGGCGCGGGCGCTCCTTCTTCCAGTGGAACGTGGATCTGCTCGGCAGCGAGAGCGCGGTCGCCGACGCGGAGGTGATCCAGGTCGCTTGCGCGTTGTTCCGGGCGCTGGGGCTCGGGCCGGCGCAGGTGCAGATCAGGATCAACGACCGCGCCGCCATGGAGGCCGACCTTACCGGTCCGCTCGGCGTGGCCGCGGAGCAGGTGCGCGGTGTGCTGGCCGTAATCGACCGCCTGGACAAGGTGGGCGGCGAGCGCGCCCGCGGCCAGCTGGTGGAACTGGGGCTCGGCGCGGGGCAGGCCGGCGAGGTGGTGGCGTTCGTGGAGGCGCCGGTAACCGATCCGGTGCCGCGGCTGGCGACCGTCATGGAACAGCTTTCCGTCGGCGGCAACGACGAGTACGTGCGCGTGGACCGGGCGATCGCGCGCGGCTTCGACTACTACACCGGCACGGTGTTCGAGGCGTGGGCCACCGGCGACCTGCGCCGGGCGATCTTCGGCGGCGGCCGCTACGACGACCTGACCCGCCAGGTGGGCGGCAAGCAGCGCATCCCCGGCGTCGGCATGGCGGTGGGCGACCTGGCGTTGCTGGAGCTGCTGCGCGAGCTGGATCGGGTCCCGGCCCCGGTGGCCGGTGGCCCGGAGGCGGTAGTGACGGTGTTCGAGCCCGCTTCCCAGCGGGAGTCCGCGCGCGTTGCCGAGGCGTTGCGCCGCCACGGCGTGGCCGTGGAGCTGTGCCTCGATCCGAATCAGCGCCTGGACCGCCAGTTGAAGCACGCCGACCGGGTAGGGGCGCGCTACGCGCTGATCATCGGCCCCGACGAAGCCGCCGCGAGCGCGGTTATGGTCAAGGACCTGCGCCGCCGCACCCAGCAACGCCACCCGGCCTCGGACGCCGCCGCGCTCGCCGCCCTGGTCAAGCTCCTGCGAGCCGCGCCGTAGGAGCGGCGCAACCGCCTCGCCAAGCCCACGAGGTGGAAGGCGCGCGCACGTACCGAGCGATGGAACACTGCGGCGTGCGAAGCCGGTCCGCTGACGCCGGTGAAGTGCGGTGGGAGTCGCTGCTCTGGGACTGGCGTCGCCTTCCATCCTTGGATGCGTGTGCGGCGCGTGAGGCGCCAACCAGCCGCAAACCGTGCGTGCAACAGGCTCGCAGCAAGGGCCACGTCAGCCGGCGGCGGGGAGGAAGTGGGCGTCCTGCTCCCGGCGCAGGGCCCATAGCGTGGAGTCGGCCGGCGGCGCTACCGTGGCGGCTGTGATCGGGGTGCCGGCCGGTACGGCGCAGGTCAGCGGGTTGCCGCTGGCGAGGTGGAAGGGGAGCGGGGCGCCATCGCCGAGCGGTGCGGCCGGGGTCATCAGGAATTTGAGGCGGGGGCTGTGGTCGCCGGGCAGTATTTCGCCCGTTGCGAGATCGACGGCGGCGTGTGCCACCACGTCCACGCGCGGCAGCAGTTCAGCGGCGCCGGTCGGGGCGCCGAGCAGCGCGGCGCACAGCATGGTGAGCGGCGTCTCCACGCCGCACAGGTGGTGCGGCCGGTAGATCAGGGCCGCCGAGCCGCGCCGGTTGGCGATCAGCCCCTTGGTGACCATGATGTGGCGCGCGTAGTCGCTGACGCTGTCTACCACCACGAACACGCCGCCGCCGAGGCCCGCCTCGTGCTCCTGGCGCAGGCAGATCACCGATTCGATGGCGCCGTCGCGGGTCAGGATGCCGCCTTCCTCGCGGCGGCACAGCACCTCGGGAATCTCGGCGATACGGGCAATCGGCGCGTGCAGCTCCGGCACGTCGGGCAGCAGGCCGGTGCCGTTGGCGGCGATCGCCATCTCGCCGACATCCCAACCGCCAATGCCGGAATAGCCCTGCAAGCCGCGGCGCCGCGCGGCAACCTTGATGCCCGCGTCATCCGCTCCGATCGGCGCAAACGCAGCGGCCAGTTCGCTATCGAGATCGACGTGAGACCGGCCGCCGGAGCGCGTGACCGTGCGCCGCGCCGGGTCGAAGATGTGGTCGCGGTCGCCCGCCTTGCCGCCGGCGATCACGCGCAACCCCAGGGTGCGCGCCCAGTCCACGATGCCGATCAGCAGGCCGTGCTGGTCGCCGTCCACGGCGCTGTACACCACGCCGGCGCGGTCGGCGCGGTGCTTCAGGATCGGGCCGACGCTGACGTCCGTCTCCTTGTTGACCATGGCGACGTGCTTGCCGTGAGCGATCGCCGCCGACGCGTGGCGCGCGCCTGCCTCCGCACTCCCGGTCGCCTCCGCAACCAGCGCGAGCGGCAGGTCCATCATCAACTCCGCATCCGGGAGCACGACGCTGTCGCCGCGCTCGATGGCGGCCAAGGCGGCGGCGCGGCGGTCGCACACCACGATGCGCTGGTCGTCGACGCCGGCCAGGCGATAGGCGCGCCGTCCCTGGTCGACGTCGACGTCGGCCACCGCCGCAACGTCGAGCTGCGGGATGAGGCGCGACTGGCACACGATGGCGGTGGCGTAGTGACCGGTGCCGATTACGCCCGCCTTGACGGGCGGACCAGTCAGCAGGCGGGTGAGAGCGCGGATCATGCCGCGCAGTACACCGCATGTAGGCGCGCGCCGCAAGCAGGCGGCGCCCCCTCGGGCTCGCTGCCCCGCGCCGCCGCGGACCAGTTGTCGCGCAAGGGTGTCGTATTCCGGCGTTTGCGCCCACGATATTGGGCTGCGTACGTTGCGCGCGCACGAAGCGTGACGGGTGGTGTGGAGCCGATTACATTGGAAGCGTGAGCTATACAGAACAGCTGTTGACGGAACGGTGGGCTGCGCGCGACCTGAACGCGCTGGTGTCGCGGCGGGTGCGCAAGCTGAACGCGGGGTCGGTCACCGACTGGGGGCTTTCGTCGCGGCAACCCGATCCGGAGGTGCCGCCGATTTCGCTGGCGGGCGGCATCCCCGACGACGCCACCCTGCCGCGGCGCGGTCTGCTGGCGGCGACCGCCCGCGCGCTTGGACTCGCTCCCGAGGATGCGGTCACTGCCGCGGCGGACGGCAACCGGGCGTCGGTGAGCGGTACCGACCCGTCCGAGTGCTGTGATGCGAACGGCGCGTCGGCACTTGATTCCGCCGCACGGCATGGCGCGCAGCGCGGAGCGGCGGCGCTCTCCTACGGCGGGCCGCTCGGCCATGAACCGCTGCGCGAACAGGTGGCTCGATTCTTCGCCCGCGACCAGGAGCCGGCGATCGGCGCCGACCACTTCGTGCTCGCCAACGGCGCCGCTGGAGCGATCGACCTGGCGTGCTCCGCACTGCTCGACCCGGATGACGTGGTGGTGACCGAGGTGCCGGCATTCTCCGGCTCCCTGCGCACCATCCGCGGCCACGGCGCACGCCTGGTCGGGGTGCCGATGGACACACAAGGCATGTGCGTCGACCGGCTGGACGCTACGTTGCATCGACTCGCCGCGGCCGGCACTCCGGCGAAGCTGGTATACGTGTCGCCCACGTTTCACAATCCCACCGGGATCACGATGCCGATCGCGCGCCGCCGCGACCTGCTGGAGGTGGCCGCGCGCCACGGGGTGCTGCTCCTGGAGGACACTGCATACAACGAGCTGTACTTCGGCGGCGAACTGATCCCTACCCTCGGAGCCCTGGCACAGGGCCACTTCGTGATCACCGCCGGCACCTTCTCGAAGGTGATCGCACCCGGCCTGCGGGTGGGCTGGCTGCAGGCGCGCCCCGAGCTGTTGGAGATGCTGATGCCGGCGCGCTTCGACATGGGCAACAGCCCGCTGCAGCACCGCATGCTGCACGAATTCATGGTCTCCGGCGAACTCGAGGCGCACGTGGCACGGATGCGGGCGCTGTACCGCACCAAGATGAGAACGCTCGCCGCAGCGCTCCGTGAGACTTGTGGATCGGCGTTCCAATTCACCGAGCCGGACGGGGGATTCTTTCTCTGGCTCCGCCTGGCCGAGCCGCTTCAGGCGCAGCGGGTGCAGGAACAGGCACTGGAGCGCGGCGTCGTGTTTCCTGTCGGGCGCGGATTCTATCCCGTCGAGGGCCCGCGGCCCGACGGCGAGTACCTGCGGCTGGCGTACTCGCGGGTCGGCGTCGATGAGTTGCGCACCGGTGCCGAACGGATCGCCGCGTGCCTGCGGAAGGCCGGACGATGACGGCACGCGACACTCGGGGCTGGCACATCGGACAAGCCGCGCTGGCGGTGGATGACCTGGACGCCGCCGTGGCCTTCTACCGCGACACCCTGGGCGTTCCGTTCATCGCGCAGCCGGCCCCGACATTGGCGTTTTTCGATTGCCACGGCGTACGTCTCATGTTGTCCTCGGGGACTGGCGAATCCGGGGCGGGCTGCACCCTCTACTTCGAGGTTCCCGATATCGATCGGCACTACGCCGAACTGCAACATCGCGGGGTCGCGTTTGCAGGCCCGCCGCAGGGAATCCACTCGGGGGCGGCCTCCCCCTTTTACTGCGAGGTCCCCGATATCGATCGGCACTACGCCGAACTGCAACATCGCGGGGTCGCGTTTGCAGGCCCGCCGCAGGTAATCCACTCGGCGGCGGACTACGAGTTGCGCATGGCCTTCTTCCGCGACCCCGCCGGCAACATGCTGGCCCTGATGGCCGAGCAGGGCACCTACGTCGGCCAGTAGGAGCCGTTGCCGCCGCCGCCTATGGCAGGTTGAGCGGAATGTTGACTCCGGACTCCGGCACCCGGTACACCCGATAGCTCCACGCCAGGTTGGATGACTTGGACATGTGTATTTCCAGGTATGTAGTGGCGGCGCCCGTGGCAGGGTCGAATCCGACCTCGACAATCGACGCGAACTTGTCCGGGTTGGCCGTCACCCCGATCGGTCTGCCCCATGCGATCAACCAGCGGTTCCTGCCGAGCACCGTCACCGACCCCTCGACGTCGGAGTAGCCGTAGCCGGCCGGCTGCGCGAACTCGCGCACGAAGGAAGCCTGCGTTCCGGAGGATATGTCGTACTCCACGGCTCGCGAGGACGGCGTCCTTGCCTTCCTTGGGCCGAGACAGAACACGCCGTTGTCGAACAGCACCACCGTGTCCCAACCGGTCAGCGTGACATGATGCTGCCCGCAGAATTCGCCCTCGTCGTCGCCGACTATTTCCAGGTACTCGGTGTCGGAGTCCGGCGTCTCCTCCGTGCCGCCGAGCTTCCACTCTACCGCCCCTGACGTCCCGTCGATGCGCAGCACCTGGGCGCAGCCCCGGAATGACGCCACGATGTCGCCGTCATCCAGAATCTGAAATGCATTGAGGTGGGCATATTGGCCGGGAAACTGCCGCAACCGGCAATCGGGGTGAATCGTCAGGTGATTCCAGGAATTCCAGTAGAACTTCCGGGCACCTCCATGGGTCATCACCTGCAGCACCGAGTCGGTGAGCTGCACCGTGCCGAACGGGTTGTTTTCGCTGTCGGGGATATCGAGGCGCTCGCTGAGGTCGCGCGTCGCGTCCACGCGCAAGTTGAACAAGTAGTCGCCGTCTTCCGTGAACAGGAAGTCATGGGCGTCGAGCGTGGTGTTACGCGAATCTCTGCGCAACGTCCGGATTACCTTGAGATCATGGCTTAGCAAATCGATTTGTTGGTATCCGACTCCGACCGAGTACCGCACCTTTTCTCCGGCGATGGTGGGGCCGTTGCTGTAGTAGCGGAAGTTGATGCCGTGGATGCGATGGAAATGGGGTACCCCGTTGTTGTCGATGATGGCGCTGAACCTGTAGACACCTTGGTGGTCGTACCGCGGGGTGACGAGCATCAGCCCGTCCGACATGCCGGCGGTCGTCTTGAGTACCCTGATCTCGGGGAAGTCGGTCGGAAGGCAATGGATTACGTAGGTAGCGGTCTCGCTGCCGCCGCTCAGCCTGATGGCGACATCCCGGTCCTGGTCCACTCGGACATGCGCGTCCAGCGTACCGGTAAAGGTGCGGTTGTGGTTGGGATTGGCGCGCAGCAGGGTAAGGCTGGCGCTGCGGCGCGCGGCCTCGGCGCGGATTCGTAGTCTGCCGGAAGTCGAGCAGGTAAGGGCATAGTGGTGGATGTCCGGGTCGAACGCCGGATACATCGCGATGCCGCCGGTCACTCGCAGAGCGGTCAGTTGCAGCGGCTGCGCGCTGTCGTCCGCGTCGTTGTCGGCAATCGTTCCCGTCGCCGTGGCAGCCGCGAGGCTGGCGCCGGTTGGGTTGTGCAGCGCGACGGTGAATGTCTCGGCCGGTTCGGCGGTCGTGTCGTCCACGATCGGCACGGATATCGTCGCGGCGCCGGCGCCGGCTTCGAAGGTCAGAGTGCCGCTCGCGGCCGTGTAGTCGGTTCCCGCCTCGGCGCCGGCGTCGGCGGTCGCGTACTGCACCGTGACCGTGCGACCGCTCGCCGGCGCGAGCGCAACCGCGAACTGCATCGCACCCTCGCCCTCGGTCGAGCTCGCGTGCTCGATGCGCAGCTTCGGTGCCGGGTCGTTGTCCTCGATTCGGCCCGTCGCGGCGACTTCCGCGCCGCCGCCTGCCAGCACCGCGTTCGCCGGGTTGCGCAGCGTCACCGTGAACAGCTCCTCGGCCTCGTGCAGCGCATCGTCATGCACCGTGATCTCGATGGTCTGCGCCGCCGTCGACGCCGCCGCGAAGGTCAGCGTATCGGCGGCCTGTGCGAAGTCCTGACCTCCGACGGCGGTGTCCTGCGCCGCTCCCGTGGCGTATTCCACCGTGATCTGCTCGCTGCCGGCCAAGCTCAGGCTCACTTCGAAACCGATGCTGCCGGCCTGCTCCGGCGCTGAGCCGCCCGCCAGCGCCAGGGTTGACACATCGTCCTCCACGACGCTTACCCGCAACACCGCTTGCGCCGCCCCGTCGTAGCCGCCGCCCCGCGCGGCGTGCATGACCGGTACCTGGGCGTCCGCCCGCGCGTCCGCATCGTGGGCGGCCGTGACCGCTATCGTTTGCGCCGACTGCCACCCGGTGGTGGTGAACACCAGTTGGGTGGGCTGCACGTCCAACTCCGCTGAGGTTACGCTTGGCGTCACAGTAACGGCGCCGGTCGGCTGCGCGCTCAGCGCCACCCGGTATCGGGCGGAGCCTCCTTCCGGCACGTTCAACTCCCGGGGATCCAGCAGGACGGCCCGTACTACTTCCCGTACTTCGTCACGGACGCCGTCACTGGTGGTCTCCGCGGGGTCTTCGGGCGGAACGCCCTGCTCCTCGGTTTCGGGGACGACGTCCGGCGTTGCGACCGGCTCGACCTGAGACAGTTGGCAGGCAGCCGGCAGCAGCCACGCAAGCAGTACCGCCACGGCCGCCAAGCCTGCTGCTGGTCCCGGACGATGCAGATTCGGCGCCATTTCAAGTCATCGATCGTTTCGGCGATGTAACGCTCAAAACTGACACTTGCGTCATGAACAGCGAAACCGATGCTTGTCGTGCTCCGCCGGTGGCGACAACAAAGGCGCCAACTGAACGAACACCGTAGAACGATTATACCAGAAACGCGGCAACGCGGCGCCCCGCAAGCTGTCGGCACGGTCGGCAATCGCAGCCGGCGCATTTTTGCCTGTGAGGTGCGTTCGTACGCGCTACGGCGGGACGGCGCCGCTCGGTCCGGCGGCGCGCACGCTGGTGGAAGCGTGCGACTCGTAGCGCCGGAAGTTGTCACGGAACTGGGCGGCAAGGCTTCCGGCAGCGGCGTCATACGCCTGCGGTGTCGGCCATGCGTTGCGCGGCAGCAGGATGTCCCGCGGCACGCCTGGACAGGCGGTTGGCACGGCCAGTCCGAACACCGGGTCGGTGACCGCCGGCATCGCGGCCAGCACGCCGGTGTAGATGGCGTTGAGCATCGCGCGGGTATGGCGCAGCCGGATGCGGTCGCTGGCGCCCGCGGGGCCGGCGCTCCAGCCGGTGTTGAGCAACCAGGTCTCACTGTTGTGGCGGTGCAGCCGTTCGGCCAGCAGGGCGCTGTATACCGTGGGGTGCCACACCAGGAACGCACCGCCGAAACCGGGCGAGAAGGTCGCCTCCGGCTTGGTAACGCCCACCTCGGTGCCGGCCATCTTGGCGCTGTAGCCGCTGATGAAGTGGTACTCCGCCTGTGCCGCCGTGAGCCGCGCCACCGGCGGCAGCACTCCGAACGCATCGCATACCAGGAAGATCACGTGGCGCGGGTGGCTGCCGGCGCACGGGGTCTCAACCTGCGGTACGAACTCGATCGGGTAGCAGCCGCGCGTGTTCTCGGTCAGCGATATGTCCTCGTAAGCCACCACGCGGGTGCGCGCGTCGTACACCACGTTCTCCAGCACCGCTCCGAAGCGCAGGGCGCGGAATATGTCCGGCTCCTCCGCCTCGTTCAGGTCTACCACCTTGGCGTAGCAGCCGCCCTCGATGTTGAAGATGCCGTGGTCGTCCCAGCAGTGTTCGTCGTCGCCGATCAGTTGCCGCCCCGGATCGTGGCTCAAGGTGGTCTTGCCGGTGCCGGAAAGCCCGAACAGGATGGCGCTGCCGCCGTCGCCGCCTGCGTCCGCGGTGGCCGAGCAGTGCATGGACAGTACGCCGGCCTTGGGCATGAGGTAGTTCATCACCGTGAACAGGCCCTTCTTCATCTCGCCGGCGTACTCGGTGCCGAGAATCACCAGTTCGCGGCGCGAAAGGTGCAGGTCGATCGAGGTGGTAGAGGTCATGCCGGTGGTGTAGCGGTTGGCCGGGAAGGCGCCGGCGTTGATGATCAGCAGGTCCGGGGTACCGAAGTGGCGGAGCTGGCTCGGGCTCGGGCGCACCAGCATGTTGTGCATGAACAGGGCGTGGTAGGCGCGCGCGCAGATCACCCGCACCTTGACCCGGTGGGCGGTGCTCCAGCCGGCGTAGCCGTCGATCACGTACAGCAATTCGAGCGTGTTGAGATAGTCGATGGCGCGCTCGCGGTTGATCTCGAAGGTGTGCTCGTCGAGCTCGATGTTGACGTCGCCCCACCACACGTCGCCGCGGGTGGCGGGCTCGGCCACGATCCGCTTGTCGGCGGGACTGCGTCCGGTGCGCGCGCCGCTCATGGCAACGAGCGCGCCGCTCGCGGAAATGGCCGTGCCGCGTTCGTGACGCAGCGCCGACTCATACAGCAGGGCGGGCGAGGGGTTGCGGAAAATCTGCCGGACGTGGATGCCGTAACGCTCGAGGTCCATCTGCCTCCCCGCCCACAGTGTAGTGGATCCGGCATATTGACGGTATGGCTGGAGCGGCGGATCATCACGTCATGGACGGGTCGATGGGCGGTGCCGAGATGGCGGACCGGCGGGTGCGGGAGTTCGACGAACGGGGGTACGTGGTGATTCGCGGCCTGGTTTCGGGAGCGGAGCTGGAGCCGATGCTCGTTTCCTACCTGGCGGCGGCGCGCCGGGAACGGGTCATCGCCGGCTGGAACGACCATCTGCAGCCGGGGCAGATCGTGCAACTCGGCGATCCTTCGGCAAAGCTCGGTTGGCGCGCCATGCCCTACTTTGCGCGTATCGGGGCGCTGGCCAGGACCCTGGGCGGCGACGACATGGTGCTGGCGTACGACCAGATGATCTACAAGCAGCCGGGCCAGGAGACCGAGGTGCTGTGGCACCAGGACGCCGGCTACGATTGGCCGGGGAGTGCCGGCGAGCGCGGCATTACCTGTTGGCTGGCGCTGGTCGACGTGACCCGCGATCAGGGCACCATGACCTTCCTGCCCGGCAGCCATCGGCACGGCATCGTGCCGCACCACGCGGCGCAGGACCGCAACCCGATCGGCGGCGCGCTGGAGGCGGAGGCTGACACCGGCGCCGCGGAGGTGGTCGAGTACCGCGCCACCATGTTCCGGGAGCTCCGGCTGCTCGATACCTACTGGGCGCTGATCCTGGTCTACCCGGTGTACATGACGCCGCTGGTGGCGTGGATCATGGTGGGGTTCTTTCGCGAGGTTCCGCGCGAGATGGAGGAGGCGGCGCTGATCGACGGCTGTTCGCAGTGGGGGCTGTTTTGGCGCGTGGTGCTGCCGGTGGCGGCGCCCGGCTTCTCCACCAACAAGGGCATCCTGTGGGGCGAGATGGCCGCGGTCGGCGTCACCGCCTCGATCCCGGTCATCGCCTTCGCCCTTATCGTCCAGAAACGCCTCGTCCGCGGCCTCACCCTCGGCGCCGTCCAGTAACCCGCCGCTTGAACTGGACCGAAGCTCCCGCTGGTCGTGCTGGGAGTGCCGGGAACAGGATGTGGTATACTGGGAGGTACCGCTATAGTGTCGGAGGACGAAGATGTCAGCGCCAACCCTGGATCAAGAGAATGCACTGCTTGGACCTCGATGGACACCGGAGCAGTTGCGCGAGCGGTGGATGGCCGGCACAGCGGCCCACCTCTACCGGGAAGGCTCGATATCACTGGACGCCGCCGCCAAGTTCGCCCGCGTACCGAAGGTTTGGGTGCTCTCCATGGTCGCCGAAGACAAGCGTCCGCCTCGGCTCTCCGCCGTAGATCTCGGCAGGGATGCAGAGCGTTACATTGCGGTAGATCCAGAGATCCTCTCTGGTACTCCTTGTGTGAAGGGTACCCGGGTGCCTGCACACTATATCGCTGACATGGTGAAGAATGGCGACACCGTACCCGAGGTTCTTGCCGCCTATCCCTACCTGACGGAAGGTCAGGTCCGCGCCGCGGTCGAATACGTGCGAGCATTCCCCCACCTCGCAAGGCCACAGAAACAGCCGCCGTGGCGACAGCAACAACCTATCTCGTCAAGTGAGACCTCGCTGGATGAATTGCGTCCGTCTTAGTGAAGTTACTGATCGACGAGTGTCTGAGTCCCGACCTGACGCAACTCGCATGGGACGCCGGATTCGAATGCGCTCATGTCGCGCGAATTGGTCGCCGGCCGAGGAAGAGCTGGCGCGAGCAGTCTGAGCAGCCCATTTCCCGGGCTGATCTCGCGGCAATCGGCGAGGATGCAGTAGATATTACGTGCCGCGTAATTGAAACGGTCACCGCGAACGGCATTCAGTTTCCCGGCTCCGAAAGCCCCGGGGAACCTGTGTGGCCTTCTCAACCAGAGCAGACCTGAACACAAGAAGAGGCCCTCAGTCGCGGAAGGGGTCGAACTCGTTGGGGGCGGCCATGGCGACGCCGAGGGGGGTGAGGGTGTGCAGGATGCGGATGCTGGCGGCGTGGAAGCCGAGCACCTCTTCGATGCGCTTGTAGCAGTGCGGTGATTCGTCGGTGCCGGCGCCGCGCAGTTCTACACCGGCGCGCTGCAGCCAGTCGCGCATCATGTCGCGGCTCACCTCGCCTTCGGTGACCTGTTCGACGCGGCCGCGGCGGCGGCGGCGCTTGCCGGCGGCGCGGCGGCGCGACATGACCCGGCCGGCGCCGTGCACGGTGGAGCGCAGGGTGAGCCGGCTCTCTTCGCTGTCGATGCCCTCCACGATTACCGAGATGTCGCCCATGGAGCCGCCGACAAAGCCGCGCTGACCGGGGAACGCCGGGGTGGCGCCCTTGCGCACCACCCACAGGTCGCGGCCGAAGTGGTGCTCGCGCCAGGCGAAGTTGTGGTGGTTGTGCACCTCGTCCAGGATGGTGGCGCCGAGGAGGCGGGCGACGCGGGCGCACACCCAGTCGCGGCCGGCGTAGGCGTAGCGGCCGGCGAGCTGCATGCATGCCAGGTAGCGTTGCCCGAGGTCGCTGCCGTCGGCCAGCAGCACCGGGTCGACGTGGATGCCGTCGCGCCCGCCGCCGGCGCGGATGAAGTGGCTGGCCAGCTTGTGGCCGAGGCCGCGCGAGCCGAAGTGCACGCCGACCCAGACGCGGTCCGCTTCGTCGGCGAACAGGTCAACGTAGTGATTGCCGGAGCCGATGGTGCCGAGCTGGGCGCGCGCCATGTCGCGGTGCTGCGCCGCTTCCGGCAGGTCCCAGGCGGGATCGTCGTCGAACAGCTCGTGCTCCACCGGCTCGGGGTTCTTGCGGCCGATGCCGAACGACAGCGTGCGCCACAAGTCGTCCATGATCGCACCGATGTTGCGGCGCACCTCGGCGGCCTCGGCGTCGAGCAGTACCGCCTTGTTGCCGCAGGAAATATCGAAGCCGACGCCGGACGGGCTGAGGTGGTCGGCCCAGGCGACCACGCCGCCGACCGGGACCGCGTAGCCGAGGTGGTGATCGGCCATCAGGGCGGCGTAGTCGGCGCGCTGCCGGCAGCGCTGCATCTGCTCCACGGCGCCGGCGTCGGGGACGCCCCACACCGGCAGCGAGTCGATTACCTGGTGCGGCGCGCGCGGCGGCTGTACGGCCACGTCAGGACGTGATGCCGGAAGGGCAGACGGCCACCTTGATGGCGCCGCCGACCCGGCCGTTGTAGGTGTCCAGCGCCTCGCCGAAGTCGGCCAGCGGGAAGCGGTGGGTGAACAGCGGGGCGATGTCGACGCGCCCGTTGATGACCAGGGAGAGCGCCTCCTCGGCGGTGTTGGGGTTGGCGCGCCCGCCGCGGATTTCCACCTCGTCGAGCACCAGGCGGCGCACCGGAACCGCGGCGTCCTCCGCGGGCAGGCCGATGGCGGAGATCACGCCGCCCTTGGCGGCCACTTCGCACGCTTGCCGGAACGCCTGCGCGGTGCCGGCGCACTCCACCACGTGCGCGGCGCCCAGCCCGCCGGTCAGCCGGCGCACCTCTTCGACCACGTCGGTGTGGCGGTAGTCGATGCCGATGGCGCCGAGCTCGCGTGCGCGCGCCAACCGCTCGCCGCTGCCGGCGGCGATGATGCGCCCAGCGCCCAATGCGGCGGCGCACAGGATTGCCATCAGGCCCTGCGGACCGGTGCCGAGGATCACGATGTCGGCGCCCGGCTGCAGGCGGGTGCGCTTGACCGTGTACAGGGCGATCGACAGCGGGTCGATCACGGCCGCGTCGGCGAGCGAGAGCTGGTCGGGGATGCGGTACACGCTCTTCACGCTGGCCGCCACGTATTCCGCGTAGCCGCCGGCGGTGTAGTGGCCGTACTGGCGGTGGCCGACCGCTTCGTTGCCGTAGTTCAGGCACAGGTTGTAGCGCCCGGTCAGGCACATGCGGCAGTAGCCGCAGCCGCAGTGCGAGGTAGCGCACACCCGGTCGCCGGCGCTCCAGCCCAGTGCGGCGGCGACGGATCCCGCCTCCACCACGGTGCCGGACCACTCGTGGCCGGGCACAAATGGATAGGACTTGGGCCAGAAGCCGGGGAAGTCGCCGGCGATGATGTGCGGGTCGGTGCCGCAGATGTAGGTGGTGTCGACGCGCACCAGCACGTCGTCGCGTCCGATCTCGGGAACAGCCACCTGTTCGACGGAGAACTCATGCGGAGCGGACAGCACCAGCGCCTGCATGGCCTGCATGCTCAATCCTGGTCCTCGGTAATGGCCACGGCGCGGATCGGCGAGCCGGCGCCGTTCCTGATTTTCAGCGGCAGCCCGATGAAGGTGAAGCTGCGCCGGGGAATGAGGTGCACGTTGGCCAGGTTCTCCATGTTCAGGATACCGCGCTCGCGGCACATCATGTGCGCCGGCTGCACGCGCCGCACCGCCACCTCGTGGTAGGAGTCGACGCTCGGCGCGTCGGCGCCGAACGCCACCACGCCGGAGTCGGCCAGGAAATGGCTGGCCTCCTCGTCCAGGCCGGGATAGCCGGTAATGTAGGCGTACGGGTCGCCGGCCCACTTGTCGCTCCAGCCCGTCGCGTACAGCAGCACCGAGTTCTGCCTGATCTGCAGGTCGTGTTTGGCCATCTCGCGCTCCAGGTCGGCGCGGGTAATGTAGGAGTTGGGTTCCTTGGTCCGGAAATCGAGCCAGATGCCGGGCGCCATGTGCCACTGCAGGGGGCTCTGGTCGATCGGCCGGGCGCCCTGCTCGGGCACGATGTGGCTGATCGAGTCGCAGTGCGTGGAGGTGTGCCCGCACAGGGTGAATGCCACCACCTCGTAGGAGTAGGGCGGCTCGGCAAGGCCGAACTGCTGCACGTCCTGGTGCGACAGGTGCTGCCACATCACGGTGCGCTGGTGTCCCTTGAAGGTGGGATTGCTCGGGGCGATCTCGTGGCTCAGGTCGGTCACCGTGCACTGCCTGCCAAGCAGTTCGATTCGGGAGTGGATCGCCGGCGGCGGGCACGCCACCATGTCGGGGTAGCGCTCGCGGACGCGCTGCTCGTCGGCCGGATTCCAGTCTGCTCGCATTGGCGGTTGCGTTGGCCTGCTCGCCGGCCGGCTAACGGACGGTGTGGCCGCCGTCGACCACCAGGACGGCGCCGGTAACGAAGCGGGCCTCGTCGGAGGCCAGGAACAGCACGCAGTTGGCCACGTCGATCGGCTGGCCGAGATCCTTGATCAGGTAGGTCTCTCGCATTGGCTCCAGCACCTCCGGCTGGTCCAACAGGCCCGCCGTCATGCCGCTGTACACGAAGCCGGGCGCCACCGCGTTGACGCGCACCCCGTGGTCGGCGAGGTCGGCGGCCATCACCCGCGTCAGGCCGGGGATCGCGCTCTTGGAGGTAACGTAGGTGGTAAGGCCGCCGAGCGCGATGTAGGAAAGGTCGGAGGCGGTGTTGACAATCGCCCCGCAACCGGCGCCGCGCATTACCCGCGCCACGTGCTTGCCGACCAGGATCATGCCCTTGACGTTGATCGACAGCGCCTCGTCTATGGTCGCCTCGTCGATGTCAAAGATCGATGCGTCGTTGGCCGGCAGCAGGCCGGCGTGGTTGTGCAGCACGTCGATCGCGCCCCATTCCGCCACCGCCCCGGCCACGGCCCGCGCCACTTGGCCCTCATCGGTGACGTTGGCGGTAAACGCGAGCGCGGTGCCTCCCGACGCGCTGATGCCGTGCGCAGTCTCCTCCGCGCCCGTTCCGTTCACGTCGACCACCGCAACCTTGGCCCCCTCGCGGGCGAACAGCTCGCAACTCGCCTTGCCGATCCCGGAAGCGCCTCCGGTAACCAGCGCACATTTCCCTTCCAGCTTCATGACCCGGAGTGTAAGCATGGTGGTTCCGCCGCACAACGCGAACGACTCACAATGTGCGTGTCACAGATTGCGGAACTCCTCGATCGTCAACCCGCTCGCCGCGTGTTTGTTTCTCCGCAACCCACAATTCAGCCAAGTCCTTGGCCGCGGCAACCGCTCCTTCGATCCCCTTACCCTGTGTCGTGAGATCCAACGCGGGAATGTGAGCGTAGTAGCAACCCTCGAACCCGGTTTCGTTTACCGCGTCAAGCACCACCGAGTATTGCATTCGAACAAATTACCGGCGGCGGGCCAGCCATTCCATGCCCTGCTGGAAGATTCGTTTGAAGCTGGGGTTGGTCCATTCGGTGGCGTCGTGTCCTGATTGCCAGCACAGCACGCGCGAGCGGTCCAGCTGGTGGCACCACGCCAGCGAGGGGATGTTGCCGGCGTGGTCGTGGGTCAGCAGTACGGTGCTGTCCGGCCCGCAGGCGGGCAGCAGAAACCCTTCGCCGGAAATGGCGAAGTCCTCGACCCCGGCGGTCACCGGATGGTCCCGACTCTCGACGTGCACGTTCATGTCGATGCGCGGCGTGAACCGGCCCGGCTTCTTCAGGGTGCGATCGGTCGAGTTGCAGACGCGGTCGAAGGCGGGGCTCTCCGGGAACGACAGCAACGCGTGGTGCCATACGAACCAGCCCTGATCGGTGCTGCCGATCTGCCGGTTGACGGTATCGATGCGCTCCTGCATGTCGGGGCGCAGGCTCCACACGCCCCACGCCACCATGTGGTAGAACACGAACACGTCGTATTGGTCGGCAACCGGCGAGCCGGCCCAGTTGTCGATGTCCTGCAAGTACCAGTCGACGCCTTCGAGCGAATCGAATAGCGCCTTGAAACCCGGCACGTCGTAGCCGTGGCCGCCGACGACCACGGCCGCCTTGATGTTGCCCGTATTGGGCAGTTCGATCGACACGGCGCCAGCTATGCCAGCACGTCCGGAATGACCTGCTGGCCTTCCGGCAGCGTTTTCATGATGTGGTCGACGCGTCCCTGGTGCCCCTCACCGGCGCGGTGCCCGGACAGCACCATGATGTAGCGCATGCTGCCCGCCTCCCTGGTAGGCCAGCCACCGTTGTGCCATACGTTGGGCTTCAGCACGTAGGCATCGCCGGCGCGCACGCGGAACGCGATCAGATCCTCGATGCGCGGCTCGTCGTCGGGGTCGTCCGGCTTGCGGCACGGCGCCATCGGCATCACGTACTCACCCGCCAGACACACGAACAGCTCCTCGGTGTTGAGGTGGCGGTCGAAGCCGTTGGACGGCTCGGTGCGGGTCGACTCCAGGTAGGAGATGTCGACGTCGGTGCCGGAGCCGATGTTGAAGCCGCTCATCGCCGGCCAGAATTGACTCGGCTTGTCCGCATCCTTCTCCGGCCAGCTTACCTTGCGGGCCACCTTGGCGAATTCCGGTGCATCGGTGTCCTTCACCGGGATGGTGCGCAGCTTGTCGTTGCCCATGTGTGCTCCCTGTCAGGTGGGGTATGGAATCGCGCCATGGTACCGCATCATCGCTGTGCGGGTCATGCCCGGGAGGGGGTTCGTCAGGTTCGTCGGGAGTTCGTCGCAGCAGTCCGCTGCACCCGCCAGCGATCGCACAATGGTAATGCCGAAGCAATCCCGCCCGGTGCCTGCACGCCGCGGCTCGGACGTGGTAAGCTCACGCGCAAGACCCTCTCTCATGGCCGCCCTCCCAACGCCGTCTGCAATCTCTCTCAAGTGCCACGTGTGTCTCGAACGGCGCCGGAGCTTACGCGTGCCCCAGGTGCGAGCCGCGCGCTGGCGGGACGCGGAATTGATTGGCTAACCGGTTGGCGGTAGCCGAACGATTGCGCGCCACGGGACGGCGCGCGCGCAACAGTACGTTCGCGTCGTTGGCGGTGCGGGATTTCCGCCTGCTGTGGTTCGGCCTGCTGATTCTGTTCGGCGGATCGCAGATCCGCATGGTGGCGTCCGGCTACCTGGCCTACGACCTGACCAGCTCGCCGCTCCTGCTCAGCTTCGTGGCGGTCGGCTACGCCGTGCCGATGCTGTCGCTGGCGCTGATCGGCGGTGCGGTGGCGGACCGGTTCGACCGCCGCCGGCTGGTGCAGGTGGCGCAGGCGATGTTCTCGGTGGTGGCGCTGGCGGTAGGGCTGGCGATTCAGTTCGGAGAGGTGACCTGGGTGCACCTGCTCGGGTCGTCGGCGCTGCAGGGCATGCTGTGGGCGCTGCTGGTGCCGGCGCGGCAGGCGATGATTCCGGGCCTGGTGGGGCGCCGGTTGACGACCAACGCGCTGTCCCTCATGGCGGCGGGCTTCAGCCTGACCACGCTGGTCGGGCCGGCCGTCGGTGGCTGGTTGTACGGTGTGTTCGGCCCCGCCGTTACCTACTACGTGGTGGCGGCGATGGGCATCGGTGCGGTGTGGATGACCGGGCGCATCACCACGAAGTACGTGCCGGCCGTCGGCGGCACGCAGCAAGCCGCGATCCGGCAGGGACTGACCTACATTCGCGGCCAGCCCGATATCGTCATGCTGTTCGTGATCTCGGTGGTATACGCGCTGGTGGCGATGCCGTTCCGCCTCATCCTGCCGGTGTTCGTGGTCGACCTGTACCAGCAGGGTCCGGAGATACTTGGCCTGCTGGTCACCGCGATGGGGGTGGGTTCGGTCGGTGCGGCGGTGGTGGTGGCCAACGTGGGGCCGGGCCGGCGCGGGTTGATTCTGATCGGTGGCGCGATCGTGGCCAGCGCGGCGATCCTGGTGATGTCGGGACTGGCGGTACTGTGGGTCGGGTTGGCGTGCATGCTGGTGCTCGGCATCGGCGACGCCATCCGCAAGGCGCTCAACCAGGCGGTGATGCTGGAAATTGCCGACGAGGAATACCACGGGCGGGTGGCAAGCGTGTTCATGATTTCTTTCGGCCTGGTGCCGCTGGGCGCTCTGCCCGCCGGCGCCTTGGCGGAGGCGTTCGGCGGCCAGGTGGCAGGCGCAATCATGGGAGGCTTCATGCTGCTGGTGTCGCTCATCCTGCTGACCAACCGGCGCCTGCAGACACTGCGCTGACGGGCGCTGACGCTTGGCGCGGGGGACGAAAACCGCTACTCTGCGGTAGCACGACGATCATGTACGAGTTGGTAGTTCACGCACTGCTGTGTTGTGACCGGATCATCACCGAAGACAACGGCAAGAAGGGGTTGGTTGGTGTGTTCCAGTCCTTCCAGTTTGCCGGTATGCCGTCGCCGGGCGTGTCCTGGTTCATTTATGGCTCGCTCGGCAGCGTTTCGCGCGGCACCCACGAGTTCAGCGTTACCGTGACCCACGGCCAGTCCTCGCAGGAGGTGGTGACCCGCAGCGGCGAGATCCACGTGGCCAGCGAGCGGGAGGACGTGGAGCTGGTGCTGCCGGTCACCTGCAAATTCAACCACTTCGGCGCCTACGTGATTACGCTGGAAGTGGGCGACGAGTTGGTCGCCAGCCGCATTCTACGGGTGATATCGTCTTCGTCGTCAAAGCCGGTCCGGCGCAGCAACGGGGCATCCGGATAGCGCTGCCGGCATCACGGCCGCGAGCGGTCGATGGCCCGGGTCCTGAGTACGGTCGCGAATGCGATCCCGATCAGCAGCAGCGTGAGCAGGACGTACAGCAGGAATCCTCGCCGAATGCCGATTTGCTGCGCCACGGCGGCTATCGGAAGCGGGAACACCAGCGCCCCGATTCCCCCGCCGCTGGAGGCGAGCCCCACCGCTACGCTCTGCCGGCGCGCCGGAACGTAGCGGCCGACGATCGACATCACCAGGGGGTAGATGCAGGAGAAGCCGAACCCGCCCGCCACGAAGCCGGCCGCCGCGGCAACCGGTCCGCCGGCTGCAACCGCCACGATCAGGCCGGCGGCCGCGACGGCGGCGAGCGTGAGGATGGCGAGCGCGGAGTTGGTACCAGTGTAGAAGAACGCGAGCAGCAGGCGTCCGGCCAGGATGCCACCCCAGAACAGCGTGACCAGGAACGCTCCCTGCGCAGGCGTGCTGCCAAGCACGCTCACGAAGTACTCGGCGATCCACCCCGATACTCCCACCTCGGCGCCGACGTAGATGAACAACAGGGCAACGCAAAGTCCCACCAGCAGGTGGTCGAGCGGCAGTTCGGCGACTCCGCTGCCACCGGCGCTCGCAGTGTTCCCACGGCGGGGAGGCGGGAGAGGCTCTTCGAGGCGTTGGAACGGCAGCAGCGCCATCCACACGGCGGCCAGCGCGGCACCGGCGGCGATGATCCGAAACACCACCTGCCACGGTGCTCCTACGTCCAGCAGCCGCGACGCCGCCAGCGGGCCGAGCATGCCGCCGACCGAAAACGCCGCGTGCAGCAGGTTCATGAGCTGGCTGCGCCCGTCGCGTTCCATGCGTACCGCGCCATAGTTCAGCACCACCTCCACGCAGCCGCTGCCGACGCCGATAACCACGTACAGCAGCACGTTGACGAGCAGCGAGGGGGTCGCACCGAACAGCGCCAGCGCGCAGGCATTCAGTGTCATGCCGATGACCGCCGTCACGCGCAGGCCGATCCGGTGCACCACGAACCCGCTGACGAACGTGGCGCCGAAATAGCCGATCGACCCGGCCGCCATCACCGATGCCGCGGCGGTGTAGCTCCAGTCGAAGGAGCGGATCATCTGGGGAAGGACGGCACCGGTCACGGTGAAGTTGGCGCCGAACAGGAGGCTGATCGTCAACAGTCCGCCGTATACGGAGCGATATTGCGCCGGCACGCGCGGAAGACGATTGAGGATGGTCATGGGAGGCGGGCAACCGTACCACGCATGCGCGTTCCGGGTGTCATTGCGCGGGGCTTGTGATACGGTGCCGCCCGTGAAACAGGACAGCGAAGCAGCAGCGGACGTGCCGGCCCACGGATTGCTGCCGCGCAGGAAATTGGGCCGTACCGGCCTGGAGGTCACCGTGCTGGGACTGGGTGGCGCGTTCTTGGGCGAGGCACGCGATCGCGGCAACCCGGCTGGCGAGCGGGCAGAGATCGCCACGGCCACCGTGCGTGCCGCGGTGGAGTTCGGGATCAACTATATCGACACCTCGCCGCTGTACCAGGACGAGGTGGCCGAGCGCAGCCTGGGAGTCGCGCTCGGCGGGCTGAGCGAGGAACAGCGTGACGAGGTGCGGGTTTCCACCAAAGTGGGCACTCGTTCCGGGATGATTTGGCGTTACGACAACGAGGCGGTGCGCAGGTCATTCGCGATCAGTCAGGAGGCGCTCGGGCGGGAATATCTCGACATCGTGTTCGTGCACGATCCCGCCTCCGAGGAGCACATGGACCAGATTCTGGGGGCGGGCGGCGCCGCCGAGGCGGTCGAAGAACTCAAGGCCGAGGGTGCGGTCGGCGCGCTCGGTCTCGGCGTACGCAACCATCACTGGCACCGGCGCTGCATCGAGGATGGCCGCTTCGACGTGGTACTGCTGCCGTACGACTACAGTCCGGTGCGCGACAGTGCCCGTTCGCTGATCGAGCTGGCGCGGCAACACGATGTCGGCGTGGTAAGCGCGTCCCCCTATCTGCGCGGTCTGCTCGCCGGCCCCGACCCGGCGGAGCAGGCGCGCCTTGGCAGCCAGGAGCCGCAGGACACCGAGCGCGCGGCCGCCGTGTACGCCTGGTGCCGGGAACGCGGCGTCGATGCGGGCGCCCTGGCGGTGCAATTCAGCACGCGGAACACCGGCATCGGATCGACGCTGGTCGGCAGCCGCCATCCGGGCGAGGTAACGGCCAGCTTCCCGCGCGCCCCGGCCTCGGAGCGCCGCTGGGCGGCGGCCGCCACCCGGGCGAGATAACGGCCAGCTTCCGGCACGCCACGGCCGCGTTGCCGGAGGGTATCTGGGACGAGTTCGAGGCCGCCGCGGCACGGTTTCCGGCGGCGGCGCCGCGCGGCGAAACCGGCATCGCCGAATGACGAGCCGGCTCGTGCTTCCCGAACGGAACCGCGTCGGCACCACCGTGGTCGGCAGCTATCCCATTCCCGCTTGGCTGGCGGCCTTGCCGAGCGCTCCCAACCTCGCCGACGCCCTGCTGGTGGTGCTCAAGACCCAGGAGATGGCCGGCATTGACCTGCTGTCCGACGGCGAATTCTCCCGCTTCGACGTGAACCACCCCGACACCAACGGCATGATCGACTACTTCGTGGCGCCGATGGACGGCATAGCGACCGGCCTCACACGGGCTGAGCTGGCCGCGTTTCGAAGCCTCCAGGGCATGCAGTTTCGCAGCGCCCCGGCCGGCGTGGTACGCGCCGCGGTGGGTGAAGGAAGCCTCAACCTGCCGGCGGCCTGGGACCTGGTGCGCGGTCTTTCCGAGCGGCCGCTCAAATTCACGGTCACCTCCCCCTATATGCTGGCCCGCACCCTGCTCGACCGCCACTACGGCGACCTGCGCGCGCTCGCGGCGGCGCTGGCGGAGGTGTTGCGCACCCAGGTGGCGGAGATCGACGCCGCGGTGGTCCAGGTCGACGAGGCCAACCTGACCGGCAATCCCGAGGACGCCGCCTGGGCGCATGAGCCGATCAACACGGTGCTGTCCGGCGTGCGCGGCGAGCGCGCCCTGCACCTTTGCTTCGGCAACTATGGCGGCCAGAGCATTCAGCGCGGCGAGTGGCGCGCCCTGCTCGGTTTTCTGAATGCCCTTGACGTCGACCACCTGGTGTTGGAGTTCGCACGCCGCGGCTACGACGAGCTGGAGCTGTTCACCGATCTGCGTCCGGAAATTGCGCTTGGGGTCGGAGTGGTCGATATAAAGGACAACGCCGTGGAAAGTCCCGATCTGATCGCCTCCCGCATCGAACAAGCCGTGCAGGTGCTGGGCGCCGAGCGCATCCGCTGGGTGCATCCCGACTGCGGCTTCTGGATGCTCCCGCGCAGCGTGGCGGACCGCAAGCTGCACGCCCTGGCGGCGGGCCGCGATCGGTTCGAGGGACGCGGCGCGTAGCTGCCGGACGCCGGGGCTTCGTGCTGCGGCGGTGCATGATTACCTTGTAGGCGGTACGGGGAAGAGGAGCAGCAATGACAGCGTTGGATGGAGTGGTCGATTTCGACAAGGCAGGCGGCATGGTGCCGGTCATCGCGCAGGATGACGAAGATGGCGAGGTGCTGATGATGGCGTACATGAATCGCGAGGCGCTCGCCGAGACGCTGCGCACCGGCCGCGTCTGCTACTTCTCGCGCAGCCGCAACAAGCTGTGGCGCAAGGGCGAGGAGAGCGGCAACGTGCAGGAGTTGCGCGGCCTGTACGTCGATTGCGACGGCGACACCATCCTGGTAAAGGTACGGCAGATTGGCGGTGCCGCCTGCCATGAAGGCTACCGCAGCTGTTTTTTCCGGCACGTGGCCGACGGTGAGTTGCATGTGGTCGCGGAGCGGGTATTCGACCCCGAAGAGGTGTACAGCCAATGAGCTCGCGGGTACTGAAGTTCGGCATCCCGGCGGGCAGCCTGCAGGACGCCACCGCCGAGTTGTTTCAGCAGGCAGGCTACCGCATCACCTTCCGGTCGCGCTCCTACTATCCGGAGATCGACGACCCGGAGATCGAGTGCATCCTGATCCGCGCCCAGGAGATGGCGCGCTACGTCCAGGATGGCGTCATGGACGCGGGGCTGACCGGGCACGACTGGATCGTGGAGAACCGCGCCGAGGTGGTGGAAGTCGCCGAGCTGGTATTCTCCAAGGTGAGCCGGCGCCCGGTGCGCTGGGTGCTGGCGGTGCCGGAGGACTCGCCGGTGCAGAGCGCGCGCGACCTGCAGGGCAAGCACATCGCCACCGAGGCGGTGAACCTCACCACCGACTACCTGAAGCGGCACGGCGTGGAGGCGTACGTGGAGTTCTCCTGGGGCGCCACGGAAGTGAAACCGCCGCGCCTCGCGGATGCCATCGTGGAGATTACCGAGACCGGCAGTTCGCTGCGCGCCAACAACCTGCGCATCGTGGACACGATCGTGGAGAGTACGCCGCGCCTGATCGCCAACGAAACGGCGTGGCAGGATGACTGGAAGCGGCGCAAGATCAACAACATCACGCTGATGCTGCGCGGCGCCATGGCAGCCGAGGGCAAGGTGGGGTTGATGATGAATGTGCCCCAGGACAAGGTGGACGGCGTGGTGGCGGTCCTCCCGGCCCTGCAGAAGCCGACCCTGTCCGGCCTGGTGAACGGCGACTGGATCGCGGTGAACACGGTGATCGACGAGGCGGTGGTGCGCGACATCATCCCGCGCCTCAAGGAGGCCGGTGCGAGCGGCATCGTCGAGTACTCGCTCACCAAGATTATCGAATAGGACTCGTATCGGGGTCGGGCGCGAGAAAGTCCAGGTCGGCGCCGAGGTGGGCGGGCAGCACGTGCTCGGCGTGCAGGCGCTTCCAGCCGCGCCGGGGCGGGGCCGGCGGCGCAGGTGCGCGGGAGCGGCGCGCCGCCAACTCTTGTTCGGATACCAGCAGGTCGATGCGGCCGCCGTCGGCGTCCAGCTGGATCAGGTCGCCATCCTCGACCAGCGCCAGCGGGCCGCCGCGCGCTGCCTCCGGGGAACAGTGCAGCACCACGGTGCCGCCGGCGGTGCCGCTCATGCGCGCGTCCGATACCCGCACCATGTCCCGCACGCCGGCCTCCGCCAGCTTGCGCGGAATCGGCACCGAGCCGTTTTCCGGCATGCCGGCGGCCGCGGGGCCGCTGTTGCGCAGCACCAGGACGTGTTCTGGCGTAACCGGCAGGGCGGGATCGTCGATGCGCGCCGCCAGGTCCGCGGGCGACTCGAATACCAGCGCCGGTCCGCGATGCTTCAGCAGGGCGGGCGTGGCGGCCGACCGCTTCAGCACGGCGCCGTCGGGCGCCAGTGACCCGCGCAGCACGGTGAGCGCCCCCGGCGGCCCGACCGGTTCGGCGAGCGTGCCGACCACTACGCCCGGTGCCTGCGAGGCCGAAATTGAGCGCTCACTCTGTGTGGGGTCAGCTCTGCCGGCGGCGTGTTCCCGGAGCTGCTCACGGAGCGTATTTCCCGTCACGCAAAGCACGTCGAGATTCAGCAACGGACCTAGTTCGGCAAGCACAGCGGGCATGCCGCCGGCGCGGTGCAGGTCCTCCAGCCATAGTGCGCCGCTGGGCTTGCAGTTGACCAGCAGCGGCACCCGCGCCGCCGCCTGCTCGAATGCGGTCAGGGTGAGTGGCACGCCGGCGCGGCGGGCGATTGCCAGCAGGTGGATAATGGCGTTGGTGGAGCCTCCGATCGCCAGCAGGACGGTAACCGCGTTGGCGATTGCCGCCGCGGTGAGCACCTGTCGCGGGCGAATCGGATTGCGCGCCAGGGCGGCTGCGCGGCGGCCGGAGGCCACCGCGTGGCGCAGGCGGGCGCCGGAGCCGGACGGCGCGGCGGCGCCGCCCGGCAGCCTCCGCCCCAGCGCCCCCGGCAGGGCGGGCCCGGTGGGCGCGGTGGCCCTCCCCCCGGCGGGGCCGCCCCGTGGCGCAGGCGGGCGCCGGAGCCGGACGGCGCGGCGGCGCCGCCCGGCAGCATCAGCCCCAGCGCCTCGGTCAGGCAGGCCATGGTGGACGCGGTGCCCATCACCATGCAGGTGCCACCGGTCGGGCACAGTTCCTGCTGCACCTCGCGGATTTCGCTGTTGTCCAGCTCGCCGGCGCGGTACTGCAGCCAGTGGGCGCGGCAGTCGGTGCAGGCGCCCAGCCGGGTGCCGCGCCAGTAGCCGGTGCGCATCGGGCCGGTAACCACCGACACCACCGGCACGTCCGCCGATGCCGCCGCCATCAGTTGCGCCGGCACCGTCTTGTCGCAGCCGCCGAGCAGCACCGCCGCGTCCATTGGGTACGCGGTGAGCGCCTCCTCGGTTTCCATTGCCAGCAGGTTGCGGTACAGCATGGCGGTGGGCGAAATCAGGATTTCGCCCAGCGACAGGGTGGGCAGGGTGAGCGGCAGTGCGCCGCCTTGCAGCACGCCGCGCCGCACCGCCGCGGCCAGCGCCGGCATGTCGCGGTGGCAGGTGGTGTAGTCGGAACTGGTATCGACGATGGCCACCACCGGACGGTCGACGTCGCCCTCGTCGTAGCCGGCGGAGGCCAGGAAGGCCCGCCGCAGAAAGGAACTGAAGCCGGGATCTCCGTAGTCGGTGAGCCGGCCGTCGATGCCGGGCGGACGGGAGGCCAACGCTGCCGCCGCCCTAGCGCACGCGCATGGCGGCGGCGTCCAGCTCACGGTGGCCGGCGCGCAGGTCGTCGAGGTAACGGGTCAGTTCCTGCGACTTGTCGCGTAGCGATGCCAGGCCCGCTGGCTCACCGGCCGGGGCGGTGCGCAGCCGTGGAATGTCGAGCGAGAGCTGGCGCAGCGCCAGCACAGCGGACTTGGCGCGCAAGTCGATCATCTCGATACGTTCCTGCAGATCCCGGAGCGACTTGGCTTGACCCTCGTACTGCTCCACCGCGGTCTGGTATTCGCGGCGCAGCTCGGCGGAGGTCGCTGCGTCCAGCTTGCCGTTCAGCACGGCAAGTTGTTCCGTGATCTCCGCTGCCGACACCCGCGCGCCGGCGCGCTCCAACTCGTGCCGCGTCTGCAACAGTTCGCCGATTTGGCGCGTGTAGGTGTCGAGCTCGGGCTGCAGCTCGGTGCGCCAGCGGTCCGCATCCGCGCCCCCGTCCTGCAGGTCGGCAAGAATCGCCTCGCGCAACTCCGCCGCCTCCGCCAACAGCGGCGCATCGGCGAACAGCGCCTCGGGGGCGTCCACGGCCAGCGCCGCGAGGTCCGCCGACGCTGCCTCGATATCCATCCCCTCCTCCGCCAGCTCGCGGTGCAGGCGCTTGCGTCGCGACCGAGCGACCGCATTGTGGATAGCCAAAGGAATCCCGAGCGCCAGAATCGGGAATATTGCCCACGGGCCCTCCGCCGGAAAGAACGCGTTGAGCCCGACCAGGAACGCCGAAAGACCGGCCACCGTGCTGAGGTGATGGCGCAGGCGCCGCCGCACCTTGAACAGCCGTCGCACCCGCGCCAGGGCGCGCTTGGTGAGCGGCGGCAGGGTAGCGGCGTCGCGCGCTTCCCGCTCCCGGACGCGCCCCTCGGTGAAGTGCTGCAGCAACCCGATGCCCCACGCGGCGACCGGGAACAGGAACCACAGGAAGCCGGGCGAGGTAAGCAGGTTGATCAGCAGAAGCCCGAGGTTGACGGCGGCGTAAGTAACGCCATGGACTGTCAGGGCGGATTTGGCGTTGTCCGCGCGCTCGCGGCAACGCTGCACGAAGCGGGCCAGCCGCTGGCGCGGCGATGCGTTCGCCGCGGAGCGCTCTTCCGGAACGGATGGTTGCCTCCCCATGGTACAGCCATCATACTGAGTTGTGGAGCGGCGGCACAGTGCGACGACATTCATTCGACGCCGGTCGTTCCGGGTGCCGCCGTCATGATCGCGATGGGCATCGTCGTGGCCTTCGCTCACGCCGTGTGCTGGAGCGTCACCAGCATCCTGTTGCGCCACCTTTCCCAGCGGCTGGACCCGTTCGTGCTCAATGGGCTGCGCGCACTGCTGGGGGCGGCGGTGCTGGTGGTCTGGTTCCTGGCCGCCGGTGCACCCGGCGCATCCACCTTCACCCCAACGCGCATCCTGCTGATCGTGGCTGCCATCGTGGTAGGCGGACTGGTCGGCGATACCTGCAGCGTGATCGCGTTGCGCCTGGTGGGGGTGGCGCGTACGGTCCCGGTGACCTGCAGCTTCCCGATCTTCACGATGCTGTTCGCCTTTCTCCTGCTGGGCGAGGCGCCGCCGCTGCTCGCGGCGGTCGGCGCACTGCTGGTGGTGGCGGCGGGCGCGGTACTGTCACTGCCGGAGCGGCGTCCGGGAGCGCTAGCGAAGCCGCGGCCGACTACCGCGCACGGCGGCGTGCCGGACGTGGCGCGGCGGCAGCGCAGGATCGGACTGCTGTTGGCCACGATTACCGCCGTGGTGTGGGGGCTGGAGGTAATTCTGACCGCCAAGGCGGCCGAGGGCATGACCACGCTGGCGGTGAACGCGGTCCGGGTGCCGATCGCGGCCCTGCTGTCGCTGAGCGTGGCGTTGCGGCGGCCCGGGGCACTGGACGCCGCCGAACGCGTGCTGCGCGACCGCCGCACGATGTGGCTGCTGATCCTGGGCGGTCTGCTCGGATGGGTAGTAGTCGGTACGCTCTACGTGGAGTCGATCAAGCTGGCGGGCGCCACCTTCACCGCCATCATCGGCGCCACCGCCCCGCTGTACGCCGCGCCGCTGAGCGCCCTTCTGCTGCGCGAGCCGCCGAGCGCCATGACTCTGGCCGGCACACTGCTGGCAGTGGCCGGCGTAATCCTGGTGCTCGCTGCGGGGTAGGACACAGCGGGTCGCATCGGCAACAATTCCATGTGGGCCACTCTCCTGTGCGGCTTCGCGTGACGCGCTCCAAGTTTGCCAAACGACGGATGGATTCGTATGGTAGTTTGAGAAGGAACTCATGGCTACTGCTACACAGGTCAGCACCGAGGGCGTCGTCGAAAGCCAAACCACACTGGAAGAAGAGCAGCAAGATCTCGACGAAATCACCCAACCGTTCAACCCGGAAGAAATAAAGGTTCGCACCGTACCGATTCTTGTTGATCAGATCGTATCACGAATCACCCATGCGGAGATCGATCTCGCTCCGGAATTTCAGCGTCTTGCTGGCATCTGGGATGCGCAGAGGAAGAGTCGCCTTATTGAATCACTCTTGCTACGCATACCGATACCAGTGTTCTACGTCGCGGCGGATGAAGATGATGTGTGGTCGGTAGTCGATGGAGTGCAGCGGACGTCGACCATTTTTGGATTTGTATCGGGACAGTTTCCCCTGAGTAGACTCGAATACCTTACTCATCTCAACGGCAAACGGCACGATGACCTTCCCCGGAAGATGCAGAGACGCATTGGGGAGACACAGTTCGTTGTTCACGTTATCGACCCGGGTACACCCAAGGAAGTGATGTTCAACATTTTCTTGCGTCTCAATACCGGAGGTAAGCCACTGAACGGTCAGGAGATTCGGCATGCACTGCACCCGGGTCACGTTCGTGAGTTCCTTCCGCAATTGGCGGATACAGAAGCGTTCTTGAATGCTACTTCACATACGATCAGCAAGGCCAGAATGGAGGATCGAGAGTTGGTTCTCCGATTTCTCGCATTCTACATCGATCGATGGGAGAAATACTCGACGAATGACCTCGACGGATATCTCGGATCTGTTATGGACAAGATAAACGGCATGGACGACCATCAGCGAGGGCTACTTGCTACCGCATTTCAAAGAGCGATGGTAGCAGCATATCGAATCTTCAATGACGACGCGTTCCGCAAGCGGTACGATCCCAAAGATGGCCGCTTCCGTGTCAGTCGAGCTTTGTTCGAGTCGTGGTCAGTGGGGTTGGCTCGATGTTCGGAGTCACAAATCGAAACACTGGTCGAAAACCGGGTCACAGTTGTGAACAAATTTATGACGCTGATGAACGAGGATACAGAATTCGGGTATGCGATCTCGTATTCTACTGGTACTCCGGTCCGCGTACGGAAACGGTTCGGAGCAATCGATCAGCTGATCAAGGAAGTGGTCTGATGCTTTGCAGACTGTCTCTCAAGAATTTCAAGTGTTTTGACCAATTGTCTCTCGATCTTGCGCCGATCACGCTGCTGTGCGGCTTGAATGGTATGGGGAAGAGTAGCTTCCTGCAAGCGTTGCTGATTCTGAAGCAGTCGGCGGTCGCTGGAGAGTTGAGTGACGGCAGGCTGATGCTGATCGGAGAGTTCGCGGATCTCGGCACGGGTCGCGACGTTCTTTTTGAGGACGCTGATAGCGATGACCTGGAATTCGAGCTGCACGGCACCGACATGGCCGCGCCCTGCCGTCTGTCGTTTCGGTATTCCGGCGACGCCGACCAGTTGACGGCGACGGACGATCGGTCTTCCGGCCCACTGGACGAGTGGCTCGCGGTCGCGCCATTTGCTCATCTGCAATACGTAAGCGCCGAACGAATTGGTCCACGGAAGATCTACACCCGCTCAGAGACGGCCGCCCACCGCCGTGAGCTCGGCGCACGCGGGGAGTACGTTTTGAATTACCTTGAAGCAAGGCAAAATGAATCTCTGCCCGATGGTGACCCCCGCTGCGCGGCTTCGTCCAACCGAAGACTCACTGCAGTGGTGGACTACTGGCTCCAAGACGTAAGCCCGGGTGCGCATCTCGAATTCGAGGCGATTCGGGACGCCGATGCACTGGTCGGCGGATTCTCGTTCGAACGCCCGGGTGATGTCCGGACTCGACGCTTCCGAGCCACCAATGTCGGGTTTGGATTGTCGTATATTTTGCCCGTCTTGACCGCACTTCTGGCGCCCACCGGAACACTGTGTTTGATCGAAAACCCCGAGGCGCACCTGCATCCGCGAGGGCAGACGCGGTTGGCCGAACTTGCAGTTCGCGCTGCGCTTGCGGGGGTTCAAGTCATTGCCGAGACCCACAGTGATCACTTCATGGACGGAGTGCGGATCGCGGTGCGCAATCGGCTCATACACCCGCATGGGACGGCATTCCACTACTTTGAACGGGACGGCGCTACAACGGTAGTCAGTTCTCCACGGATCGACACTGACGGACGGCTGTCTTCGTGGCCCAGCGGTTTCTTCGATCAGCACGAGGAAAACCTTGCGAAATTACTTGCGCCAAGATCTTGAAATGCGGGAAATGATCCTCAATCATACGAGCGTCTCATCGGCCACAAACCAACCTACGATCGTCGGTTGGATTAGGGACATGGCTGGTGGTATGGCTCAACTCGTGCAAGAGGGAGTGGTTGAGAGGAGCCTGAGAATGTACCGCGGGCATCATGAGACGCTGTGTTCTCCCGGTTACTCGCTATACGACGCCTATCAGGATCTCCGCAAGGCGGGAGCTCGCGAAGAGTACCTGTTTCTCGTTAAATTGGGGACAAAGACGCCACTCCTGAGCGCCATCAGCGTAGATGTTCATGATCGTTTTAGAGGATGTGAAGATCAAACACTACCAGGAGAAGATGGTGCACCTCTTGTGCTCTGTGCTATTTCGGATGGGATCGCAGTCGGTCTCCCATCAGAACCAGCGTGGGATCAGGACAGGCTTACGGTGCGGTTCCTTGAGATGCTGTCTGACGGAGCTATCTCAGAAACCTCCGAAGCAATCGACAGTCTGTCTCGATTCGCCCATGCTCAATCGATCCTGGAGCGGCACGGAGCACGATTCCGCGCTGCAAAGGGCCCGTCCGATTTGTGGCAGAATCGAAACCAGGCGTTTCCACACCTCCACTTCGGCCCGGGAGTGGAGGCCGATCTCAGACGCGCCGCGACACATCTGGGTACAATCATCGGAAAGCTTGCCGACCTCGACCGATCGGCGGCGGAGTGGCACAACGTGGGCGGGCCGGTTCCGCCCTGGAAGACGAAGGTCACGCCGGAGAGCGAAACCGTACGAACTACCCCCAAGTTGTGGAACGCGCGCGGCTTTCAGACACGGCAGGGTGCACATGAGATCTTTGAGTGGCACGCCCGCTACGGTGCCGGTGGCCGCATCCATTTGCGTTTCCAACCAAGTACCTGCGAGATAGAGGTCGGGTACATAGGTCCGCATCTGCCTCTGAGTTGAAACCCAGGCTCCGATGCACCGGCAGACGGGGACGCCGCGGTCCGGTGAACAATCAGCCGCCGGTGGCGCGGGTCAGGGGGGCGGTGGCGAACACGACGTGGAACGGCTTGCAGTAGATCACCACGCTGCCGTAGCGCGCCACGTCGATATCTTCGGGGATCTCGTAGTTCTGGTCGCCGACGTTGCCCTTCAGCGATCCCAGGTCGATGTACTCGCCCAGGTCGTGACGGTTGGTGGGCAGGGGAGCGGCGGCCAGCAGGACGTGCAGGTCGGGACCGTTGGTGGCGCGGAACTCCTCGAAGCGCAGTACGCGCCCGACCGCCGGGATGTCGTACAGCTTGGCGAGGCCGCTACCCTTGTGGAACCGGTCGGCGTCGCGGAACTCGCCGCTCGCGAGCAGCACCGGCGCGCCCGGCATCGGCTCCAACGCGTGCTTGTCCGGCATCGCCGCGGCGAACCGTTCCACGTCCTTGCGGATGCGCTCGCGTGCCCGTTCCGGCATCGCTTCCATGTCGTCCGCGGAGGGGATGGCGTCCATGATCTGCTGTTCCATGGCGTCCATCTCGTCCGCCGACATTTCCCGCATCTGCGCCGCGGACGGTATCTCGATCGGGAACGCCTCGCTGACCATCCGATTGATGAACAGCGGCGACGCCAGATACCAGCCCACGGCCAACACCACCACAACTCCGACCGCGATTGCCCCAATAACCAGTGGACGCCGATTCATACTCCCATTGTAACGCAATTGCGCGGTCAGGTGCGCGGGTGTGGGCCGTACCGCTCCGGGGTATCTTCGCCGGCCTGGTAGACAACGCGTCCGCCGTTCAGAAACGGCACCGCCATGCCCCACAGTTCGCCGGCGCGGCCGCGGATCGGGGCGCCGCTGTACTGCGGCAGGTAGACGCGGCGCATGCCGTCGCTGGTGTTGGCGCCGCTGCGGTGCAGGTTGTAGCTGCTGAACGCCGCGATGCTGCCGGCCGGGGCGATTACCGGATCGCCCGGATCGTCGCCGCCGTAGCCGACCAGGTCGTTGCTGCCCTCCTCGCGGCCGTGCGGGTAGATGGTGTCGCGGGTGCCGCCGCGCGAATGCGGCAGCACGTACGCGGTGCCGTTGGCCTCGTCGACGTCGTCGAGCGCACACCAGCAGGTCAGGTAGGGCGGATGGGTGGCGCTCGGGTCGCGGGTCTGCACGTAGCCGGAGTCCTGGTGCCAGGAGAACTTCATGCCCTGTTCCGGCCCCTTGACCACCCACTGCTCATTGAACAGGTACACCTCGTCGCCGAGCAGGCGCCGCGTCACCTCCGCCATCAGCTCGCCGAAAATGAAGCTGCGCATGCGCCGGCTGACGCGGTAGCGGTTGGCGATGAAGTAGCGGCTGCCGCGGTGGGTGATGCCGATGGAGGAGATGCCCTGCTCGTCCATTACCGCGTCGATGTAGCCCAGATAGTAGGAACACTCTTCGCGCAGCATCGTCACCGTGTCCGGATCGATCACGCCCTCGAGTATGCACAGCCCTTCCTCGCGGAACTGCTCGCGCTGGGCGTCGCTTACTGCCAAGTTTCCGTTCGCCATTGCCTTATCCCGTCAGTCGTAGGTCTGGATGCCGGTGCGGTGGGCCGCAACCCAGTCCCAGTTGATTCGCGCGCCGAGCCCCGGCGCCTGCCCCACCGGCACATGGCCGCGCTCGTCGATGGCATCCAGCTCGTCGCGGTGGTCCAGGTACAGCTCGGTGGCGTGCGACGGCGGCGCCTTGGGGCCGAGCAGGCCCATTTCGTAGTAGTTGGTGTTGCGGATTGCGGCCATGCACTGCCGCGCCCCCGGGCTCGGGCCGTGAAACTCGATGTCGATGCCGAGCGCCTCGGCGGCGTGGGCCAGTTTCATTACCCCGGTGATGCCGTCGTAGCCGATGTCGCCGCGCACGTAGTCGGTAGCGTCGGCCACCACGAAGTCGATGTGCGGCTCCAGCGAGCGCACGTGTTCGGTCTGCAGCAGCGGTGTCCTTATCAACTGGCGCAGTTTGCGGTGCGCGAACTGGGAGATGCCGCCGTCGCGGAACGGGTCCTCGTACCAGAAGAAGGCCGCCTCGTCGCAGGCGCGCCCCACCTTGACCGCGTCGCCGAAGGTGCGCAGCTCGCAGGCGGGGTCGAGCATCAGGTCGATGCCGTCGCCGACCGCCTCGCGCACCGCCAGCACGTTGGCCACCTCCTGCGCCACCGGCGCCTTGCTCCAGCCGTGGATCTTGAACGCCGGGTAGCCTATTTCCCGGCACTGCACCGCGAAGTCGGCGTACGCCTGCGGGCTGTCGAGGCCGCCGGCCTGGTCGCCGTGGTAGGTGCTGGCGTAGCAGGGCACCGACTTCTTGTGGCCGCCGAGCAGGCGATGGATCGGCACGTCGAACAGCTTGCCGGCAATGTCCCACAGGGCGTTGTCGATCGGCGCCACGCCGATGCGTGCGCTCTGCCGCAGGGCGCGCTTGATGTCGTCGTAGATCTGCTCGCGGTGCAGGGCGCTCCTGCCCTTCAGGTAGTGCCAGAACTGGGGGATGGTGGACAGCTCGGAACCGCGCCCCGCCAGGCACTCGCCGACCGGCCCGGTGTCCGTGAACAGGCGCAGAATCTGGCCGCCGGCCGGAAGCCGGCCGCCGGGCTCGTACACCATGTTGAAGCCGTCCTCGTCATGCCCCATGTCGGGCAGCTCGTAGCGGTACTCGTGAATTTCCAGCTTGGTGATCTTGGGGTCTTTCATGGTTCGTTGTGCTCTGCGCGCCACCTTGGGGAGTGCCGTGGCCGGTTGTCAACCGTCCGCTGGCTCAGTTCGCTCAGTTGGCTCAGCGGCTCGGCATCCGTGGTAGGGTGGCGCGCATGAGGGATGCACCGTGAATCTGGCTGTGGGATTGGAGCGGCGCGCGGCCGAGGGACGCCCGGTGCGGGTGGGGATAATCGGCGCCGGCAAGTTCGGATCGATGTTTCTGGCCCAGGCGCGGCGCACGCCGGGCATGCACGTGGTGGCGATTGCCGACCGCGACGTGGCCAAGGTGCGCGGCCTGCTGGCGGGGGCGGGCTGGGAGGGAGATCAGGTCGCGGGACCCGCGCCGGG
>MPNH01000063.1 GCA_002238925.1 Spirochaetaceae bacterium bin103
GGTTCGCGTCCCTCACCGAGAAGCAGATCCGACGCGGCAGCCATCGCAGCACCGGCGCGTTGGAAAAGGCGATCAAGGACTACTTGGCCGTTTACAACGAGGAGCCTCAGCCATTCATCTGGACCAAAAGCGCCGATCAAATCCTTGAATCAGTCAAGAGGTACTGTGAAAGGATTTAGGATACAGGACACTAGATCCAGATGTACAGGATGATCACCAGCATCGGGATGCCGCGAATCGTGTCCACGAAGAACTTGGCTCCCACCGCCAGCGGGTGCAGCCCGTGCAGGGCGCCGCCGAAGGCCAGGATCCGCAGCAACAGGCCGAGCACCGACAACGCCATCGCGGCATTGCGATCATGCCCGGCAGGAAGCGTGTCTGCCACACGCTGTCTGGTCCGGCGCGGTCGCTACGCTACGGACGCTACTACGGCGCGTCCGTGGACAGTTCGAGCAACTCGGAATACGATTAAAGCTTACTCGAATGCGCGCATATGTAGTCCGCCGCCTCCTGCTCGCAGTGGTTACGGTTTTCCTGGTGAGTATCATCGTGTTTCTGATGGTGCGCCTGATCCCCGGCAATATCGTCGACGCGATCATCGCACAGCAGATGCAGATCGGCGAGACCTCGGACAACCGCGAGATCGAGGCCGCGCGCGCCACCATTGAAGCGCAGCTAGGGCTCGACAAGCCGATCCTGCAACAGTACGCCGAGTGGATCGCTCGCGTCGGGAGCGGCGACCTGGGCGAATCACTGTGGCGGCGCACCCCCGTGATTGAGGACATCGCCGTGCGTTGGCCGGTGACCCTCGAACTCGGCATCCTGGGACTGCTGATCGGTCAATTGATCGCCATCCCGATCGGCATCTACTCGGCGCAGCGGCAGGACACGGTTACCGACTACGCCGCCCGCAGCGTCGCCATCGGGCTGGTCGCCCTGCCGGGCTTCTGGGTCGGTACCCTGGTAATCGTGTTTCCATCGATCTGGTGGGGCTACCAGCCACCGATCACCTACGTCAAGTTCTTCGCGGATCCGGTCGCCAACCTGCAGATGTTCCTGGTGGCCGCCGCCGTGCTCGGCATGGGCATATCGGGCGGCACCATGCGCATGATGCGCACTACGATGCTGGAGGTGCTGCGCCAGGACTATGTGCGCACGGCGTGGTCAAAGGGGCTTAAGGAGCAGACCGTCGTCGCCCGCCACGCCCTCAAGAACGCGCTGATCCCGATCGTCACCATCGTGGGTCTGCAACTGCCGCTGCTGCTCGGCGGCACCGTCATCATCGAACAGATCTTCAACCTCCCGGGGATGGGCAGGCTGCTGCTGGAGTCGGTGGTGACCCGCGACTACACCGTGGTCAGCGGCGTGGTACTGCTGTTCGGCATCTTCCAGGTAGCGATCAACCTGCTCGTCGACCTCACCTACGCCGTGCTCGATCCGAGGATCCACTACCAGTAGCCATGGCGGATCTGCGAGGCGTCCCCGCCACCGTCAACACCCGCGCGGCACCGCGCCCCGCGGCCACCGCGACGGTACCGGGTTCGTCGCGGTTCCTGCTCCGCGCGCTGCGCACGCTCGTCAAGGAGAAGCCGGTCGGCGCATTCGGCGGCGCCATCACGCTGCTCCTGCTGCTTACCGGCATCTTCGCCGATGTCCTGGCGCCGTACGGGATGAACGAGGTAAACAGGGACGCGTTTCTGGCCCCACCCTCGCGCGAGTTTCCGCTCGGCACCGACAATCTCGGCCGCGACCTGTTGAGCCGGGTCATCTACGGCGCGCGCATCTCTATTATCGTCGGGCTGGCCGCGTCCGCCATCTCGACCGTCGGCTCCACCCTCCTCGGGCTGGTAAGCGGCTACGTCGGCGGCCGGCTCGACCTGCTCTTGCAGCGGGCCGTGGACGCCATAATGGCGATCCCGGGGCTGATCATGCTGCTGGTGATCATGGCGCTGGTCGGTCCCGGCATGCTGGAGATCATCCTGGTACTCGGGTTGGGCGGAGCGATCGGCGGCTCGCGCATCGTGCGCGGCGAAGTAATCAAGGTGAAGGAGAACGTCTATACGCAGGCGGCGACCGCCGTCGGCAGCCGCACGTCCGGCATTCTGGCGCGGCACATCCTGCCCAACGTCATGGCCCCGATCATCGTGCTGTTCAGCATCACGGTGCCGGGGATGATTCTCACCGAAGCCAGTCTGAGCTTCCTGGGCCTCGGCATCCCACCGCCGGCGCCGAGTTGGGGCGGAATGCTGGGCGGCTCGGGGCGGCGTTACATGTTCCTGGCGCCGTGGATGGTAATCTGGCCCGGTCTGGCGCTGGCGATCGTGGTGTATGGCGTCAACATGTTCGGCGACGCGCTGCGCGACGTGCTCGACCCGCGGTTGCGCGGCGGCTCGGGCCGCTTTGGGGTGCTCGGCACGAACCGCCGGAGCCGGCGTGGATCGTTGCGGCGCCGATCGAGGGAGCAGACAACGGATTGAGGAGGTAGCAAGGGACTGACAATCAAGCGCACGTGGGCTCGGCTCCGGCAATATAGCCGCGGCGCCGAGATCGTGATGGGAAGAGAAGGAAGGAATATGACCCGAACAGACAGATCATTCCTGGCTGTCGCCATGCTCGCGGCAGCGCTCGCACTGGTGGCTCTGCCACTGGGCGCCACCGGCGCCGAGGAGACTGCGATGGAGGCGGCCCCGGACGGGACGCCGACGCATGGCGGCAAGCTCACCATGTACTATTGGGGCGGCGAGGCGAACACCGCGGACCGCACTACCGGCGGCTGGCAGACCAACCAGTACACCGAGGCGGTGGTCGAGTCGCTGCAGGACTCCGACTTCGAGAAGTTCGGCGCACGCGGTACCGGCGAGTACACCGTCGACGTGACCCGCGCGGTGCCGGAGAAGTTTCTCGGGCCAGTGCTGGCCACGAGCTGGGAGGTGACCAACGAGCAGATCACCTTCACCATCCGCGAGGGCGTGATGTGGGCCGCCAACGGCAAGGACCACGTCATGGAGTCGCGCGAGATGACCGCCGCCGACGTTGCGTTCAGCCTGAACCGCGCGCTCGACAGCCGGATGGGTTCGGCGCGGGCCGAAAACGGCGGCTACATCGAGTCGGTCGAGGCCACCGGCCCCAACACCGTGGTAGTGAACACCAACGGCTTCAACGCGCTGTGGCTCAGGCTCGGCAAGTGGAGTTCGTCCACCGCCATCGTGCCGCCCGAGTACGTCGAGGCGGGCGCGGCCAGCTTCGACAACCTGGTCGGCACCGGCCCGTTCATCGTGGACGAGTACGTGGTCGGCTCGCACGCGCGCTACCTGCGCAATCCCCACTACTGGGCCACCACCACCATTGACGGCGTGGTGTACGACGACATTCCGTTCATCGACGAATTGGTGCTGCCGATCATTCCGGACGAATCGACCCGGATCGCGTCGCTGCGCACCGGCGGCATCGACCTGAACTTCGTAGTCTCGACCAGCTTCGAAGACACACTGGAACGCTCGGCGCCTGAGCTGCAGAAGGTGAAGTGGGTGGAGAACTGGACACCGGCGCTGGCGCTGAATCAGAACAATCCGATTCTGGCCAACAAGGACGTACGCCGCGCACTGATGATCGGCATGGACATGGAAACGCTGGTGGCCGGCGCCTGGGGCTACGGCACCGCTTACATGTTCTCGGACAGTTCGACCGACCTGTCGATGCCGCTCGATACACTGCCGCCGGAGACGCAAGAGCTGTTCAACTACGATCCGGAGAAGGCGAAGCAGATGCTGGCCGATGCCGGCTACCCGGACGGATTTAAGATAGACTTGGTCTACAATCTGCAGTGGACCGGCGGCACCTGGGGCGACATGGCCAACATCTTCGCCAGCCTGTGGGGCGAGATCGGCGTGGAGCTGGAGCTTCGGGCGATGGAGCCGACCGCCATGATGGCGCTGTTCAACTCGCTTGAAGGCTACGATATCGGCGTGATGACGGCGCCCTGGAACAACCCCAACACGCTTGGCGTGATCGACCAGTACACGGTCGGACACGGCGGCAACCGGGCGAACTACGAAAACCAGTACCTGACCGACCGCTACCGGGAAGCGCTGAAGACCGTGGACAATACCGAACGCGAGGCGACTCTGCGTGAGCTGGTGAACATCCTGCTCGACGATGTGGTCACCATCCCGATCGGCAACAAGGGACAGAACGTGATGTGGTGGCCGTGGGTACGCAACTACTACGGCGAAGTCGCCTGCGGCGTGTGGTGCCTCGGGCGCCATATCGCGCCGATCTGGATCGACCAGAACATGAAGGAGAGCATGGGCTATTAGGGCCCGGCGGGGGAGCGTACGCTCCCCCGCTATCGCAAGAGGAGAATTAGTACAACATGCCATTTGTGCCCACCGGAGACGCGGTCATCGACGCCGTGCGGCAAGCCGCGGCCGAAGCGCCGACCGACAAAAGCAATCACGAGCAGCGCTACCTGGTGCTGCAGACGTATCGTCACTTTCTGCAGCGGCAGGGGGCCGACACCATCTCCTGCGGGCCGGTGCACGACCAGCACCGCAAGGCGGGGCTGAACGGAGACCGAGAGCATCTGTTCGCCGCCATCGACGAGGAGTTCCGGCTGCTGGACGGCCTACACGAGGAACTGACCGAGAACCCGCCGGTGTCCGTGCCGTCGGGCGAGAAGAGGCCGGCGGTGCTGCCCCCGCCGCGTGACTGGCCGGTGTACGGCGGCAACCCGCAGCACACGGCGGCCACCGAGGACCGCGGCCCGGTAGAGGGCACGCTGGCGTGGCGGCGGCCGATGGCGCTGGCCTGGTACCCGCGGCCCGTGGTCGAAGATGGCCGCGTGTACGCGGCGTCGCCGGGCATGCGCACCGTCCTGCACTGCGTGGACGCCGACAGCGGCGAGCTGATCTGGGCGACGCCCAAGCGTCCGACCGACGACCAGGACGAGTTGACCATGGTCGCCACCCACCGGACGCGGTGCGCCGCGTCGACTCCGGTCATGCTCGGCGACACCATCGTGCTCAACGAGATTGGTCCGCAGCACATCGAATTCGCCGCCCGCAGCCTGCTGTTCATTCGCAAGAGCGACGGGCGCCTGGTGCGCAAGGCGGACGCCGGGACGCTGGACTACCGGGTCGGCCACTCCATCGTGACCGGCAACGAGAAAATGCTCGTGTACCCCGCCGGCACGCAGCGCATCCAGGAGGTGCCGCCGCACATCGTCGGCACCAGCCGCATCACCTGCGTAAACACCGCCAGCGGCGAGGAGCTGTGGGACTTCTACATCGGCCCGACCCACGGCGAACCGGTGCTCGACGGCGACCGCGTGTACGCCGGCACCGCCGACGGCGTGTTTTTCTGCCTCAACGCCGACATTGGCACGCCGCCTGCCGGCCGCACTTGGGTGGTGACGCCGCGCCGGCGCGTCGCCTGGCAGTACAAGGCGGGCGGCGCCATCAATTCGACCGCCGTGGTACGCCGCGACCGGATCCTGTTCGGCGCCAACGACGGCTGCGTGTACTGCCTGGACAAGAGCAGCGGCAAGGCGCTCTGGAAGCACCAGGTGGCACCGGTCGAATCGCGCGCGTTCATGTTGTTTTCCACGCCGCGGGTTGCGGATGGATGCGTGTATATCGGCGCGGCCAATAAGCACCTGTACTGCCTGGACCTGGCCACCGGCGAACGCCGGTGGGAGCACCGCGCGGAGGAGTGGATTCGGTCGCGCCCGGTGTGCGCTGGCGGGCGCGTCTGGTTCGCCACTATGGACGGCGCCCTGCACTGTCTGGCCGCCGCCGACGGCACGGTGGAGGCAGCGTGGAGCACGAAAATCGGCACGCACCCGATCTTCTCCGACCCGGTACTGGACGGCGGCAGGATCTACGTCAACTCGTCCGACCTATTCCTGTGGTGCGTCGATGCCGACACCGGCGAGATCCGCTGGCGGCACAGCCTGCTGAGCTGCGTGTACCGCGGTTCGGAGCGCATCGTCACCGACGAGGTGGCGGCGGTGGCCGGCGGTCACTTCCAGTCCAAGCCGACCGCCGCCGCCGGCAAGCTTTTCGTGGGCGTCCCTGGACGCTTCGTGTACGGGCTCGACTACCGCACCGGCGAGGAGCTGTGGCGGTTCGAGCTCGGCGCGGCGGTGTCGGCCGCCCCCGCCTATTCCAATGGCCGCGTGTTCTTCGGCCAGCAGGGCGGCGAGGAGTGGTTCTACTGCGTCGACGCCAACGACGGCTCGCTGATCTGGAAGCAGGCGCTGAGCTGGGTATGGTCGTCGGCCAACGTGTACGACGGCAAGCTGTACGTGCCCGGTGTCGACGGCTACGTATACTGCCTGCGCGAGGAGGACGGCGCCATCCTGTGGCGCTACCGAACCGGCATGGCCGCGCACCCCGAGCCGCCGGTGGACGGCGGCATGGTCTACTTCGGATCGTGGGACCACTACGACTATGCGCTAAACGCCGACGACGGTTCGGTCGTGTGGCAGTTCTACACCGGCGGCACACCCGACTCGGGGGCGCCGATCGCTAGCGGCGGGGGGGTGGGTGCGGCCCGGGGGGGGGGCGCCGCTCGGTGGCGGCGGGCGTTGGTCCCTGCCGATGGGCGGCGACTCCTTCCGCTGCATGGACATGGCCACCGGCGAGGTGATCTGGGAACACCGTGTCGAGGCAGCCGGCTACAACGCGTCGCCCGCCCTGCACGACGGGCGCGTGTTCGTGTCCACCGCCATGCGCACCGGCGGCTTTCCCGAGGCGACGCACATCTACTGCCTGGACGCTGCTACCGGCGAGGAGATCTGGACCCACCCGGGCGGCGGGCTGACGGCACCGGCCGTGGCCGACGGCAAGGTGTACTTTCCGTCGACCGCGGATCCTTTCTTCTACTGCGTCGACGAGAAGGGCAACGGCGACGGCACCACCAACACCATCTGGAAGTACAAGATGGGCGACCGCGTATACGAGTGCGTGCCGCCGATCTATGGCGGCATGACCTACATTTGCTGCCGCGACGGCTGGCTGTACGCGCTGCAGTAGCAACGCAATAGCCGCGCGGCAGCGGGCGGGGTACCCTGAGGCATGGTCATCACCGACATCAAGGCGCACGTTCTGGACACCGAGACCCCCGCGCTGGTAACCAGTTTCGACGGGCTGTTTCACAACAGCGGGGCAGCCGGCACCATCAAGTACACGTTGGTGAGGCTGCTCACCGACACCGAGCTGGAGGGCCACTACATCGTCTGGTCGGAGGTCGCATCGGGCCGGCCGCCGGCGCTGGCCGAGGTGCTGCGCGCCATGAAGCCGCTGGTGGTGGGCGAGGACCCCCTGAACCGCGAGAAGCTTTGGTACCGGCTCGGCACCCTGTGGTACGGCGAGAAGGGCTCGGCGTTCGCCGCCATCGACGTGGCACTGTGGGACCTTGCGGCAAAGGCGGCCGGGCTGCCGCTGTGGCGCTACTTGGGCGCCTACCGCGAACGCATCCGCGCTTACGCGAGCGGCAACGTGCCGCACGACGAGGGCGACATCGTGCGCATCGCCCGCGACCTGAAGCAGCGCGGCTATACGGCGATGAAGCTGCATCCGATCCCGATCGAGCTATGCCCGGCGCTGCGCGACGCCGTGGGGCCGGACGTCGACCTGATCTACGACGCGGTGTTCGCGCACACCCGGCAGGAGGCCCTGCTGGTGGGCCGCGAACTGGAGCGGCTGGGCTACTTCTGGTACGAGGCGCCGCTGCCGCCGGACGACATCGAGGGCTACATCGACCTGCGCAGCCGGGTGGACGTGCCGCTGACGGTGGAGCTGATCTACGCGACCCAGTACCGCGAATACGTGCGCCGGCAGGCGGTGACCTACTTGCGCACGCTGTCGGGTATCCGCGGCGGCATCACCGAGATGCGCAAGGCGGCGGCGCTGTGCGAGGCGTTCGGCATGAGCTGGGAACCGCACGCCTACGGCGGCACCTTGTACCAAGCCGCCAACCTGAACGTGCAACTCGCCACCCGCAACACGCTGCTGTTCGAGCTGCCTATCGAGGCCGGCGCCGAGGGCCACTTCGACACCGGCACCACCGAGGTGCTGCGCATCGACGCCGACGGCTTCGTGCACGGCCCGAGGCGCCCAGGTCTGGGGCTGACGGTCGACTGGGACCAGGTGTCAGCCGGAACCGAACTGGAGATCTGAACCGTAGAATCGAGGAGAGGCGCGCCCTGCCCGGAGCTGGCGACCGACCGCTACCGCCTCGACCAAGTCAACGAGGCATGCGCAGCACTGCGGGCCGGCGACATCATGGGCCGCGCCATCATCGAATACGCTCCACAATAAGGAGGCTCTCAAGAGCCGTCTCAAACTTCAATAGCCGTGGCTACGCGGGGGCGGTGGCCTGGGCGTACGATTGCCCGATGCCGCGCAGCGCCGGGTCGTGCAACCACGACTCGGCGGCGGTCGTGAGATAGGCGCGCCCGGTTGCGCCCGCGAGCCTGTCAGCGGCCAGCCAGCGTGCGCCCGGAGTAGTCTCAACGGCGCCGGGCAACGCGTCGCGGGGACAGGCGTATACCCGGCAGCGGTCGCCGCCGGCGGCGCCCACCGGGTAGTCGCCCACGTAGCTCACCCACGGCGGCTGGCAGCCGAGCTGGGTGCCGGCCGCGTCCATGAGTTGGGCGATGACGTTGTCGTCGTCGGTGCCCATCCGCTTCGGTTCCGGCTGAGCGGCGCCGCCCGGAACGGTCCGGTCGACCACCAGAAATCGCTCGTCCTGTTCCACCAGCAGCCGGGTTTCGGCGATCCGGCCCGGCGCGTGGTTGGCCAGCAGCCCGGCGCCGGTGGCGCCGAACAGCTCACGGGAGCTGGAGCGGTACAGGTAGGGACCGCAGCCGGGCGGGGCGCTGCGCACGCGGTACTTGTTGTACACGCCGAAGCGGAGCTGGTCGGAGCGGTTGCCGAAGGCCTGGTGCCAGGTGAACATGTCCATGAACGCCACTTGGCCGCGCCGCAGCCGGGTGTCCACGAAGGCGGGCAGGTCGGCGGCGCGCGCCCGCCGCACGTGGGTCACGCGCCCGCGACGCGTGAACTCCGGGATCTTGTGCGAGCCGGGTGATACCAGCAGCGGGCCCACCTCGTCGGTATAGTCCACGAGCGGCACGATCACGAACAGCCAGCGCAGCGACGAGCCGACTGGGCGGAACGGCTTGTAGTCGCAGTGCGCCGACTCGTGGGTGCGTTGGTAGTCGCCGCCGGTGCCCTCGGTACCGGGCGGCATCGAGTAGATCACGAACGCCGACAGGCACACCTCGTCCGCCAGCAGCTCGCTGACGGCGGCCACGATGCGCGGATGATCGACCACCAGGCGGATGTCGGCCTGACGCAGGCTGTCCTCCGACAGGACGTACTTCGCCGGAGCCGGAAAGCGCGCCTTGGCGTCCATGTAGCGGTGCGTCTCGAATTCCTCGCGCGCCGCCGCCGCGATGCGGCTCACCTCATCGGAGCCCAACAGGTCGGGGACCACCAGGAAGCCGCGATCACGAAAACTGTCGATCTGGACCTGACTCAGACTACCCACTGGCATCAACTCCTTGCCTGCCAGTATGGAGGGCCGGCGCGTGCCGTCAAGCGTACCGCGGGCTCAAGTGACGCGTCAGAAGTGAGTACTGATTGCATGATACTTTTCTTATGATACTATATTGGTCATGAAACAGTTCGTGTTCGACCGGCTGGTCGATTCCGAGAACATCTGCAACCTGCAACGTGAGCAGCAAGTGCTCAGGGATGCGGTCGCAAGCGGGCACAACATGGTGGTCTACGGTCCGCGCAACTACGGCAAGACCTCGGTGGTGCGCAACATCACCATCGAGGAATTCCGCCGCACCGGGGGGCGCCGGTTCGTGCTGTTCGCGGACTTGCTGGGGGTCCGCTCCATGCAATCCCTCACCCGGCGGTTGTCCGGCAGCCTGCAGCGCTCCTTCGCCGCGTCCTTTCCGGTCAGGAGTCTGCTGGACAACGCATCGCGGTTCCTGGGAGCGTTGCGTCCGGAGATCGCGCTCGACCCGCAGACCGGGAGCCCGAGCCTGTCGCTGCACACCCGTGAGACGGAGCCCAGCCGCAACCTGCAGACGCTCTGGGACCACATCGCCGGCATTACGGAGGAAGTCGACTCGCTCATCGTGCTCGACGAATTCCAGGACGTGGCGTTCATCGACGAAGCGGCGGCGCAGTTGCGCTCCTGCCTGGAAGGGCTCGGTGCGACGCCCATACTGCTGCTCGGCTCCAAGCGGCACATGCTCGCCGACCTGTTCGCCGCTCCAGGCGCCCCGCTGAGTGCCTGGGGATCCGACCTGGAGTTCCTCCCGATCCGCCATGACGACTACCACCGGTACATGGAGGAGCGATTTCGCCCGCACGGCCTGACGATCCCACGCGAGGTGGCGGCCACCCTTCAGGACGAAATGCAGCGCGTACCGGAGGCGATCAACCGTCTATGCGCCCAGATCCTGGAGTTGCACCAGGCCGTTGAGATCGATCAGGCCATGGTGCGGGCAGCACTCGTGAAGCTGCTGGAGAACCGGGAAGGCCGCTTCGCGGCCTACTTGTCGGCGTTCTCCGGCACCGACGAGAGCGTTCTAACCGAGATTGCCCGCCGCGAGAGGGTTGCGCATCCTCAGTCAAAGGGCTTTCTCGCGAACGTAGGGCTGTCCAGCCGCACGGTGGCGCTGTCGGTCAAGCGGCTGTGGGACCGCGGCGTGATCGAGCATGTCGCGGGCAGCTACCGGATGGCCGATCCGCTGCTCGCCGCTTACCTCCGCCAGTACCGCTAACGCTAGCGATTGGAGGTGGAGGGCTGGAAGGCGTCGGCGCGTTCGTCGCGGGTGGTGGCGGCGAGTTCGGTGGCGGGATCGCCGGCGATGCGGGTGGCCTGCAGCACGCGCGGCTCGGCGCGGTCGTACGGCCGCGCCCGGTGCAGCACGCAGCGGTTGTCCCATACCAGCAGGTCGCCCGGCTGCCAGCGGTGGGTATACACCCGCGGCGGTCGGCACGAGCGTTGCAGCAGGTCGTCGATCAGCGCCTGCGCGTCGCCATCGTCCATGCCGGGGATGCGATAGATGTGGCGCGCGATCTGCAGCGCCTTGCGCCCGTTCACGGGATGGGTCTTGACCAGCGGGCGGATCGGCGCGCCCTTGTCGTGGTAGCCGTATCCGGCACCGGTATCGACCTGGTAGCCGATCTTCGCCTGCGACGCATACAGGGAATGGTACGCCGACAGGCCGGCGATCCGGTCTCGGGTCGCGGCGTCGAGCGCATCCCAGGCGGCGCGCATGTCGGCGAACTCGGTCTCGCCGCCGCTCGCCGGCACTTCGATGGCGGACAACAGCCCCGCCTTCGCCGACAACGGCATGTAGGTGCTGTCCATGTGCCAGCCCTCGTTGCCGCGCAGCACCTGAAAGCGGAATTCGTCCGGCTGCAGCACGGTGCCGTCCAGCTTCTTGTTGCTGAACAGCGGCGCCTCGATGCCATCCTCGCGCAACAGTTCGATCGCGCCGAAGCGCTTGCCGAACGCGACCTGCGCGCCGGCGCGGAGATGCTGCGCCGGGAACACCAGCACCGCGTACTCCAGGAACGCCTCTTCGACCGCCCGCCACGCCTGCCCGTCGAGACGGTTCAGGTCGATGCCGGTGATCACGGCGCCGAGCGTGGTCCCCTTGATCGGCTCGATGGTCAGGTTCATCGGGTCACCTCCCGTTCATCCTCATCCACCGGCATACCACCGGTCAAGCGTGCCGCTGCTCGTAGCGGCGCTCGATCCAGCGCAGGAGGCTGGAGCAGGCGAGCGTGATCACCACGTACAGCACCGCCGCCGTGTTGAACGGGGCGAACGGCAGGAAGCTGGCGGACTGGAACTCGCGCATTCGCTGGGTAACGTCGCGCACCGACAGGATCGACAGCAGCGAGGTGTCCTTGATCATGGCGATGAACTCGTTGCCGAGCGGCGGCAGCACGATGCGCAGCGCCTGCGGGAGGATAACCAGCCGCGCCGCCTGCCAGCGCGACAGCCCCAGGGTCTGGGCCGCCTCCACCTGCCCCTTCGGGACCGCCTCGATTCCAGAGCGGAAGATCTCCGCCATGTAGGCGGAGTAGCCGATGGCGATGGCGATTACCCCGCGCGTGAAGTTGGCCAGGTCGATGCCGCCGCCGGTGGCGTCCTTGACGGCGCCGGCCAATGGCAGGCCGATGTACAGGATGATTACCAGCATCGGGATGCCGCGAATCGTGTCCACGAAGAACTCGGCTCCCACCGCCAGCGGGTGCAGCCCGTGCAGGGCGCCGCCGAAGGTCAGAATCAGCAGCAACAGGCCGATCACCGAGAACGCCATCGCGGCATTGCGGTCGCGCTCCGGCAGGAATCGGGTCTGCCAGAGCACCGGGTAGCCTCCGTCGTGCGCGGCGACCGGCACGAACGCCCCTGACACGCTGTCCACCGTCGCAATCTGCTCCAGCGCGGTCGCCACGTCCGGCACGCTGCGAATGCGTACCGAGATGCCCTCGCCGCCCTCGTATTCGCCGTAGCGGATCACGTCGGCGACCGCCTGCGGGGTACCCTTGATGATTGCGATCCGGGCCTCGGTCGAGCCGACCATCACGTATTCGGCGCGCGGTTGGGCCCAGAAAAAGGCCGCCGCCGCCAGTAGCAGCAGGCTGATCGCGCCGTACACCGGGATCGTGTGCCGGGCACTCTGCAGACGCTGCAGCCCGGTCCAGGTCAGGCCGAGCACCGCGGCCAGAAGGTAGGCGAACACCGCGGCCCGGAAGGTCACCGCGATCCCGGTGGCGAAGCCCCAGTAGCTGATGAACACGAGGTGAAACAGGGCGATGCCTGATACCGCCTCGAATCCGCGGACGCAGTATCGGCGCAGCGGCCCCGCCGCCCAGCCCGCGGCAAGCGTGAATGCCAGGAACAGGAGCCCATACACCGCCACCCCGATCCGGAACCGCTGCGCCACCAGCGGCAGCACCTCCGTCTTCAGCGCCCAGGGCCGCGCGGTGCGGTCGACCAGCTCGGAGGCGGCGGGGTCGAGCGAGTGGAACAGCACCGACTGCACGAAGGGTGCGGTGAGCGCCGGCTGCGCCAGGATCAGCACAATGACCAGCACGTGGAACGGCAGCGCCAGGCGCGCGGCGGCGGCCAGCCAGGGCGGCGCCTCGCTGCCCATCACGGCCCGCCGGGCGGCGAGGAAACCGGATGCGAGCAGCGCGAGCAAGAGCAGAAAACCGGCAAGCAGCGCGGCGGCCCCCGGCTCGATGCCGATGATCGCCTTCAGCGAGCGCAGGTACTTGCTCGACGACGCGAACAGGAACACCAGGATCGGCGCCGCCGCCAGCAGCACCAGGTTGCTCGGACGGATTCGCTTCAGAATCACGTACGGTCTTCGCGCACCGGCCCGTTACCGCCGCACGCACCGCTGCCGCAGCCGGCGGTGCGGCAGCAGCGGCCAGTATCGAGGCAGGGGTAGGCCGGTCAGTCGCTCCAGTACTTGGCGATCAGCTCGTCGAGGGTGCCGTCTTCCTTGATCGCCGCCAGCCCCTCGTTGAAGGCGTCGACCATCGGATCGCCCTCCTGGAACACGATGCCGAGCGGATCGGCCTGCAGTCCGGTGACCCCCATGGTGAGTTCGCCGGCGAATTCCTGCTCGTAGGCGACGCCGGACGTGCCGTCGATCACCACGCCGTCCACGTCGCCGTTCTGCAACGCCAGGATCGCCCCGGCAAATGCGTCATACAGGCTCACATTGTCGCGCCCGACCAGCTCCTCCGCCAACTGGGCGTTGGTGGTGGCGGTCTGCGCGGCCAGCTTGCGCCCGCCGCCCGTGAAGTCGTCGGCGGTCAGTTCCGCATCCTCCACGCGCACCAGGATCGCCTGGCTCACCACCAGGTAGGGATCGGAGAAGTCCATCGATTCGTCGCGCTCGGCGGTAATCGACACGCCCGATACCACCAAGTCGAACTCGCCCTGCTGCAAGGCGGCGAAAATCCCGTCCCAGGCGGTGTTCACGAACTGCAGCACACAGTTGATGCGTTCGCACACCGCGGTCAGCATGTCAACGTCGAATCCGACGATCTCGCCGGTCGCCTCGTCGACGGTCTCCATCGGCGGGTAGGTGGCATCCGTCCCCACCTTGAGCACCTTGCCTTCAAGGTCGGCGGCACCTACGCCCACCGCCAGCACCGCGAGCAAGCTCGCCGCGGCCACGAATGTCCTCAACATCACTGAACCTCCCTGCCGCCGGAGCGTTGCCCGGCAAGCCATTGCATACTGGACCCTCGCGACGCGCAGGGCAAGCAGCTGCCAGGAGGCCCGGAGGCCGCTCGCCGTACGGCGGCGCGGTCTCCGGGCGGGAGCACTAGCAGCCAGGCCGGGGCTACATGTCGGCGTGCTTGGCGCGGGCCTCGGCGAGCACTTCCTCGCCGCCGGCGCGCATCCACTGCTTCACGTAGGTGTCCCAGTCGCCGTCGGTGTTGGCGTCGCCGGTGATCGCCTTCCACATGTACTCTTCGCGAATACGCGACATGTCGGCGCGGTATTCGTTCTGGGTCTCCAGCACCCAGCCGTGGCCGAGCGCCGGGTTGATGATGTTGTAACCCTTCTGGCGCTCCGCCATCGCCAGCGCGTCGCTGCCGAACGAGGCGGTGAACATCCAGCCGTAGCGGATGTTGGTCAGGAAGTACTTCACCCCCAGGTCGCCCTGCGCCTCCATGCTCTGCGCGGCCGGCAGGAACTGGCGCATGCCGTCCTCGTCGAATTCGAAGTGCTCGCCCTCGATGCCGGACCAGATCAGGTTGTGGAAGAAGGGATCGGCCAGTTGCAGGTCAATCACCCCGAGGATCTTCTCCAGCGCCAGGTCGCTGGTGTCCTTGCCGATGACGTGGTAGGTCCACAGCGGCGCACGCAACTCCCAGGTCGGCTCGTAACCGGCGGCGGTCAGCTGGCCCACGTACTCTACCGTGGCGCCCGGGTCCTTCTCGAACAGGTTCGGGAACCAGGTGCCGGGCCGGTACTTGGGCAGCACGTAGGTCCAGGTGTCGCCGGCGAAGCCCACCTTGCCGTCCTGGAACAGGGACCCGACCGCCAGCTTGTCCGGCAGCGTGACGTCGGGGTGAATTACGCCCGCTTCCCACATGCCGTTCATCCAGCGCAGGAAGTCGCGCCACCCGTCGGTGACCTCGAAGAAGGTGATCTCTCCGGTGGCGGGATCGAGATAGGGCCGCTCAATGTGCTCAAAGCCGAACGCGGCCACGAAGGTGCGCAGGTTGTTGGTCCAGTTGCCGGCGGAGGTCGCCGACGTGGCCATGCCCCAGGTGTCCTTCTGGCCGTTGCCGTCGGGATCGTCGTAGGTGAACTGGCGCGCCACCTCGGCGAACTCCTCGACCGTGGTGGGAACCGAAGCGCCGAGCGCCTCCAACCAGTCGCCGCGCACCACGACCTGGTGCTTGATCTCGCTGCCGCCGTTGGGCACCGCCCACAGCGTCTCGGTGTCCTTGTTCCAGGACGGGAAGTCGAACCAGACCCCGTCCGCTTCGCCGTTGGCGTAGTCGCGCCAATAGGTGGGCGCGTGCTCCTTGACCATGTCGAGCGGAACCGCGCGCAGCAGACCCTCATCCTGGTAACGCAGCATATTGGTCTGGTTGGCCAGCATGTGGTCCGGAATCTCGCCGGCGGCGAACAGCAGGTTCATCTCCTCGGCGCTGAAAGCGTCCGACTTGACCACGCGCAGATCGATGTTCAACGCCTTGTTGAACTCCTGGATGATGGGACTGTCGGGTTGCGGGTAGAGCGCTCCGCCCGGCGTCTTCAGGCGCAGCCCCACCCAGTTGATCACGACCGGGCCATCGTCCGCGGTCGCGGTCTCCGCCTCGGAGGCGGCAAACACACCCGGCGTCGCCGCCACGAGAACTGCGAATGCAAGTACGGTGAATCGTTTCACGTCGTACCTCCTTGTGAATCGATAGTTTTCTGGCGGTTCTGCCGCCGCTCCCCGTAACACGGGGCTCTCGTCATCCTTTCAATGATCCGATCATGATACCGCGCACGAAGTAGCGTTGCACGAACGGGTAGGCGAGCAGGATCGGGCCGATTGAGATCAGCACCGTGGCCGCCTTGATCGACTCCGGCACCACCGACTCCGCGCCCGCCACCGAGTCGTTGTTCTCGCCCAGGAACGCGGTGTCGTCCTGCTCGATGATCACCCGCCGCAGTACCAGCTGCAGCACCGTCTTGGTTTCGTCGCGAATGAAGATCAGGGCGTCGAACCAGGAGTTCCAGTGCTGCACCGCCACCCACAGCCCGATGGTGGCCATGATCGGCACCGATAGCGGGATGATGATCTGCACCAGGATGCGGAAGAAGGAGGCGCCGTCGATCATGGCCGACTCCTCGAGCGAATCGGGAATGGTCATGATGAAGTTGCGCATGATCAGCAGGTTGTAGGTGCCGAGCAGGATCGGGAAGATCAGCGCCGCGCGGGTGTCCAGCATGCCCAGACTGCGTACCAGCAGGTAGCGCGGAATCAGTCCCCCTGAAAAGAACATCGGGATCAGGAAGAAGATGGTGAGGTAGTTGCGCAGCGGCAGCTTGCGCTTGGCCAGCGGGTAGGCGGTGCAAAACGAGAAGAACACGGCAAGCGCGGTCCCGACCACGGTGCGGAACACGGTGTTGATGTAGCCGTAGTAGATCAGCCGCGACGAGAACGCCACCCGGTAGGCCTCCAGGGTCACCTCCTCGGGCCACAGCTTGATGCCCCAGCTCGACGCCAGCAGCCCCGGCAGCAGCGACACCACGGCGGTCTCCCAAAACGGGTAGATCATCAACAGCGAGAACACGATCAGGAACAGGTAGTTGCCCAGGTCGAACAGCCGGTCGGCACTCCAGCGCCCACGCGCCCCCACTACCACGCCGCGCCCCTACCAGATCCCGTAGTCCGAGAAGCGGTTCACAATGGCGTTGGTAAACAACAGCATCAGCAGGCCGAGCACGTTCTTGAACAGGCCGATGGCGGTGGAGTAGCTGTAATCGAACTCCACCAGGCCGATGCGGTACACGTAGGTGTCGATGATGTCGCCCACCTCGTAGGTGATCGGGTTGTACAGGTTGAAGATTTCCTCGAAGCCGGCGTTCATCAGGAACCCGACGCGCAAGATGAACAGGATCACGATCACCGGCGCCAGCGACGGCAGCGTGATCGAGATGGCCTGCCGGAAGCGCCCGGCGCCGTCCACGGTGGCCGCCTCGTACAGTTGCGGGTCGATGGAAGAGATGGCGGCCAGGTAGATAATCGATCCCCAGCCCACGTCCTTCCAGATGTTGGCCGCCACGATCATCGGGCGGAAGAAGCCCGGCTCGATCATGAAATTGACCGGTTCCAACCCCAACGTGATCAGGACGTAGTTGACCACCCCGCTGGTGGGCGACAGGAGCTGGCGGATCAGCGCGGCGATCACCACCCAACTGATGAAGTGCGGCAGGTAGGAGATGGTCTGCACCACCTTCTTGAACTGGCGCCCGCGCACCTCGTTGAGCAGCAGCGCCAGGATGATCGGCGCCGGAAAGCCGAAGATGATTTTGTAGAACGAAATCAGGATCGTGTTGCGGAACACGTTCAGGAACTGCGGGCTGCGGAACAGGCGCTCGAAATTGTCCAGCCCCACCCACGGGCTGCCCAGGATGCCCTCCAGGATGCGGTACTTCTTGAACGCGATAATCACCCCGTACATGGGGTAGTACTCGAAGATCAGAAACCAGGCGATGGCCGGCAGCAGCATGATGAGCAGGCCGCGGTACAAGAGCATGGACCGCCACAGCCCGCGCTTGGCGAGGTCGCCGGCCCCGGTTGCCGATTGGATGCCGCCCACCGCTCCGCTGCTCCGGAAGCGACCCTATCACACTAGGGGAAGGCAGTGTAGACTGCGCCGCCGCCACAAGCCGCCACCCCATGAGCCGGATGAATCCGACCGGGTGCGGACCTGTCAGCTCACAGACGGCGAGGATCGTACAGATTGTCCGAGGTATTGGCGATCGACGGCCCGAAGCGCGATACTGCCCGAAGGAGTCCGCCGAATGAACGATGTCAGAGTCGAGACGAACCCCGAAGTGATGCTGGGGAAACCGGTGATCCGAGGCACGCGCGTTACTGTAGAACTCCTCCTGCGAAAGCTGAGCGAGGGTGCGTCCGAGGAAGATCTCCTCGACGCCTACCCTCGCATCACGCGGGAGGATCTGCGTGCAGCCATGGGTTTCGCCGCCGTGACGCTCGCCAACGACGACACCGTATTCATGAGTCATCCCGGATAGCAGGTGCGCTTCCTGGCAGACGAAAGCTGCGACTATGCCGTGATCCGCGCACTCAGGAGAGCCGGACATGACGTCGTGGCCATTGCTGAAGCGTATGCGCAAGCGCCGGACATTGAGGTTGCTGCACTTGCCGTGAGCGACGGTCGGGTTCTGCTGACCGAGGACAAGGACTTCGGGCAACTCGTTTTCGCGTACGGAGAATCAAGTCTGGGCGTCGTACTGCTCAGGTATCCGGCGAAGGTCCGTAGCGCAATTGGCGACGATGTCGTAGACCTTGCCGCCAAGCATGGAGATCGACTGTCCGGATCCTTTGTCGTGGTAACGCCGGCTCAGATCCGCTTCCGACCGATGCCCGGGTAGCCGAACAACTCAGGTGGTGGCCGTCAGTCGCTCGTACTCGATGTCTGAGGAACGCTTCACGCCGTGCTGCTCCGCCCACTCGCGGAGCGCCCATGCGTCGACGATCGTGCTCGGGTGCTTGTGTCCGCCAACGAGCTGGCGCGCGATCGGGTCGGTTACCCTGTCCAGCAGCGACTCGGACTGCACGTCGTAGTCGAGCGGACTGATCCACGCGTAGCAGTATCCCATCATCAGGCACTTTCTGGGCTTGTCGGTGCGGTTGACCCCGATGCGATGGAACGTCCGGCTCTCGAACAGGAACGCGTCGCCGGCCTGCATTTCCAGTTCCACCGCGCCGTCCGGATCCTTCTGTCCGTCCGGTATCTCAAGGTGCCGGGTGTAGTTGTTGCTTCCCGGCGCCAGCATCGTGTTGCCGCTGAGCGGACTGGTGTCGGTGAGCTGATAGGCGACCTTGATCATCAACCGCGGGTAGCGGTGCGGGCCGAGGTCGAACGGGCTCTCCCAGAAGTCGCGGTGCCAGTTGGGCGGCGGATCGATGTCGGGCGGGTCCGGGTAGTTGTAGATGAGGTGCGACTTGGCCAGGTGAATGTCGTAGCTCAGGAGCTGCACCACCAGCGGCACCGTGGTTTCCCAGGTGAGCAGCGACAGGAAGACGTCGTCCTGGGGCAGCACGTTGTCCAGACTGGTGCGCCGGGAGCCGTTGCCGCCATGTTTCTGGGCGTGCTGTTCCGCGATCCGGTCGCATGCCGCCGTGACCCGCGGCAGCATGTCGGCGTCCAATGCATTGCGCACGACCAGGTAACCGTTCCGGTCGAAAAATTCGCGCTGCTCGTCTGCAAGTCTGGTGAACTTCATGTGCCTCTCTTTGTCCCCCGATCACGGTGCGGCGTCAAGTGCGGCCCGCCGTCCGCAATCTGACAGTCAGCCAATGCAACTGCTACCCTGGCCCGCACATGAAAGCGGCGCTCACGTTCGGACCCGGCGACATCCGGGTGCAGTCGATGGCCGATCCGGTGCCGGATGCCGGCGAGGTGCTGGTGAGAGTGGCCGGCTGCGGCATCTGCGGCGGCGATTTCAGCGCCCACAAGCCGCGCGCGGACGGGGCCGCCGACCGCCGCGAGCCAACAGTTGCAGGGCACGAGGTCGCGGGGACGGTTGCCGGCTGCCGCCCGGGGGGCGGGAATGCCACCCCCCGCAGGCCGCGCGCGGCGGGGGCCGCCGGCCGCCGCGAGCCAACAGTTGCAGGGCACGAGGTCGCGGGTACGGTTGCCGGCTGCGGCGCCGGAGTGCGGGGGCTGCCGGCCGGCACGCGGGTGGCGGTAAGCCCGAATCGGCCGTGCGGACGCTGTGCGCCCTGCCACCGGGGAATGGCGCACCTGTGCGAGAACCGCCTGCCCCACCCGCGCCACAAGGGCGGCGGGTTTGCCGAGTACACCGCCGTCTTTCCGGAGCAGTGCTACCCGATCGCCGCCGGCACCGGCATGGTCGAGGCCGCGGTCGCCGAACCGCTCGCCTGCTGCCTGCACTCGCTCGCCCGCGTCCGGGTGCGGCAGGGAGACTGCGTGGCCATCCTCGGCGGCGGCGTGAATGCCCAGCTGTTCCTGCAGTTGGCCCGCCTGCAGGGAGCGCGGCGGGTGGTGCTGATCGACAACATCGCAGAGCGGATGCAAATGGCGGCGACCCTGGGCGTCGACGAGGTAATCGACTCCTCCGCCGGACCGCTCGACGCGATCGAGGGCCGGTTCCCGGACGGCGCAGACGTGGTAGTCAACACCCGCGGCTCCATGGAGTTCACTTCGCTGGCGTTCCGGCTCTGTGCCATCGGCGCGCGCCTGCTGTGTTACGGCGTCGCCGGCGCGGGCAAGACGGTTCCCGTCGAGCCACACGTCATCTGGCGCAAGGAGATCCAGTTGATCGGCGGACGCTCGTTCAACAACACGTTCGGCGCCGCCGTGGACCTGATCGGCTCCCGCCGCATCCACGGCGCCCCCCCGGTCACCCCCACCGTCCCCCTAGGTCGCCCCCCTGGTCACCCGCACCGTCAACCTGGAGCGCTACGCGGAAGTGGTCGCCTCCCCCACCGGCAACCACATCAAGACCGTCGTGGTCCCCGACCAAGCACACCCGGAACAGACACGATAATCCGACTCCGGGGTGCCCTGGTCCAACCAGATTTGCACGTATTCCGTGCGCCCGTATTATGTGGTCATGAACCTTACTTTGTCGGTGGACGAGCAGATCGTAGAGCGGGCCCGGACCACCGCCGCCGCGATGGGAATCAGCCTGAATCAAGCGGTGCGCAACTACCTTGGCGAACTGGCCGGGCAGTCGTCCCCGGAAGCGGACATCGCGGAACTCGAGTACCTGTCGCGCGTCGCGCGCGGCGACCGCCGCGGCTGGCGCTTCGACCGCGAGCAACTGCACGAGCGTGCGTAGTTTCTTCGACACCAACATCCTCGCGTATACCGACGACGCCGGCGAGCCGGCCAAACAGGCCACGGCGCTCAGGCTGCACGCCGCCGCCCACCGGCGAGGCCACGCCGTCACTTCCACGCAGGTGCTGCAGGAATACTTCGTCACCACGACGCGAAAGATGGGGGTCGATCCGGTGGTTGCGCGCCGCAAGTTGGAACTGTTCGCCCGCATGAACGTGGTGGTGAATCAGGTCGACGACGTCATCGCCGCCGTCGATCTCGCACGGCTCCATTCGCTGTCGTTCTGGGACGCGCTTATCGTGCGGGCCGCTCAGCGCGCGAAGTGTCGCGTGCTCTACTCGGAGGACATGCAGCACGGCTGGAAGCTGGACGGCTTGGAAATCGTCGATCCGTTCATCGCCTGACGGTTTCGGGACGCGTTGTGACGGACATCATCTTGGCCGCCGTGCGGACTCGCCCCAGTACCAGTCGGGCTGGTCGACGCGGTAGCTGTGGTAGCTCATCGCCGGCTGCCAGTGCGGCCACTCCAGTTCCACGCCGTCCCGCTCCAGGCGCCGTTGCAGGCCGGCCACCAGTTCGGGGGCGGCGCGCACGGCGCGCGGGGGGGCGGGCGGGCCACGGGGGGGGGGGCGCCGCCCGGGGCGGGCGGGGGTACGGCGTGGTCCAGGCAGAAGACCGCCAGATGGCCCGCGGCCTCGCCGGTAGACCATTCGTTGGGGTGCAACCGGAAACAGCCGTTGGTGACGTGGGTGGCGCCGATGTTCTTGCTCGCCGGCAGCAGGTTGTCGACCCGGATCGGCAGCAGCGCCCCGAGCGGCAGTTGCTGCGGCCAGTGCTTGCCGTGCAGGCTCAGCGTGTAGCTCTGCCCCGCCGGGTGCGGTTCGTGCACGTCGATGCGGTAGCCGCCCACCGCCACGGCGTCCGGGAACCGCTCCGGCGCCGCCTGCCGGCCCGGCTGCTCGCGATGGAACGAGCGCTCGGTGACCGTGTACTCGGCGCGGATGCGGCGCGACTCACGGATGTAGGGCTGCACCGCGAGGCCGTCGGCCGTGTCGAACACGTCCGGCCGCGGCCTGATGCCGGGAAAGCCGCGCCCGCCGCCGTAGCCGGGCTCCACCTCGGCCTGCAGGAAGTGCACCAGCGCGAGGCTCATGCGGCGCGCCGCCTCCCGATTGGCAGCCGCCTCTGCCGCCGGCACCCCGCACAGTACGCCACCGCGGTACTCGTTGCCGCTCATCAGCATGGTCACGTCGGAGTCGACCGTGCCGGGCAGGAAGTTGGCCGCGCACAGCACGCGCCGGAAGTTCCAGATGCAAAACTGGTAGGGCCGACTCGGTGCTGCTGCCCGGCGACCGAGACCTCCGGCGCGTGTTTCACGGTCTTCGGCGGTGCCGACCGACCCCGCCGACCGTGTCGGATCGGCCATGCCAGCGCCGAACAGGCGGCGCTGCCTCAGCGCGGCGTCGTCCGACATGCCCACCAGAGAGGCGAAGCCGGCGCGAAAGCGGTCGTAGTCGAGCGGGCGCTCGATGGTGTGGTCTTCGCCGGGGCGGTAGTCGACCGCGACCAGGTGCGTGAAGCCCTGCTGCCGGAGCGGATCGGCCTGTTCCAGAGCGGTCGGCTCACCGGTCTCGTCATGCGCCTCGGCGCCGATCACGTGCTCGATCTTGCCCAGTTCCAGGAGTTCGCCCAGGTCGGTGGCGTCCAGCACGTAGTCGGCGGCGACCGTCAGCAGGTCGCCGCCGCGCGTGCAGGCCAGCGTGACCGCCCGGATCAGATCGCCGTCCGCCTGCACGACCACGGGCCGATGGTGCAGCATCAGCAGGATGCGCCCGGCCGACAGGTAGGGAGCCAGCATCTCGTCCAGTACCGCGCGCCCCACCTTGGGCTCGAAGCATAGCGCCGACACCCAGCCGGCGCCGGGGTTGAACGCCCGGTCGGCGCGCGACTGCTCGGTGAGCGGATAGTTGCGGCGGTAGTATTCGCGCACCGAGCGCCGGAACTGCCGGTAGCTCTCGCTCGAACCGTAGCGCTCGATCCATGGATGCTCGTCCAACGGCACGCCCTGGGCGGTGGCCTGCCCGCCGATCCAGCCGGTCTCCTCCGTCAGCACCACCCGGCGCCCGGCGCGCGCCGCCGCCAGCGCCGCCGACACGCCGCCGAAACTGGCCCCCACGATCAGAATCTCCGCATGCCACTCCCGATGCACTGCAAACTCCTCTCGCAAGTTTTCCCCGCTCCGCGTGCAACAGGCAAGCGGGTTCCGCAGGGGTTCCTCACCGCGACGCACCTGACCGGCCAAGTGCGGGACAACGTTCAGCCGCCGGCGACTGCTGGGTCGCCTCGATCAGCGCCGCCAGCTCCGGGTTGCTGAAGTCGCGCACGCTCGACGGCTGCATGATCAGCCCGCCGCCGGCCAACTCCCTCAGGCTGGCGATCACCCTGCCGTACAGCTTCTGAGTAATCACCTGCGCGGCGTACAGGGTGTGCGGTGCGGCACGTAGTACTCGCCCGCCATGCCGCCGCGCACCTCCATCGCCTCCACCATGGCCGCGACCATGCCCACCTCGGCGTAGATCTGCTGCGCTTGTTGAACCCTGAGCGGTCAGGTGGCGTGGTAAGGAGCGCGCGCGGGGGGTAGAATGAGCCGATGTCACGTAAGCGGCGGCTGCCCCTCGGCATCCAGACCTTTCGCGAGATCCGGGAAGAGGACTACTACTACGTGGACAAGACCGCCTATATCTGGCGGCTGCACAAAGCGGGTAAGCACTACTTCCTGTCACGGCCGCGGCGATTCGGCAAGAGCCTACTGGTGGACACCCTGAAGGAGCTGTTCGCGGGCAGCGAGGAGTTGTTTCAGGGACTGTACATCCATGACCGCTGGAAGTGGTCGGTGCGCCATCCGGTAGTGCGGCTGGACTTCGCCGGTGGCAGCTTTGCAGAGCCCGGCGCGCTACACCAGGAGGTCATCGCGCAACTGGAGGGCATCGAACAGGAACTGGGCGTGACCGGCCGCTACGACACCGCGCCGGCGCGCTTCCGTCACCTGCTGGCCGCCCTGCACCGGGAGAGTGGACAGCGGGTGGCGGTGCTGGTGGACGAGTACGACAAGCCGATCCTGGACGTGCTGGAGGAGCCGGAAGTGGCGCGCACCAACCGCGGCTTCCTGCGCGGCCTGTACGGGGTGATCAAGTCCAGCGACGCGCACGTGCGGTTCACCTTCGTGACCGGGGTGAGCAAGTTTTCGAAGGTGAGCCTGTTCTCGGACCTGAACAACCTCACCGACATCACCCTGGATCGGCGCTACTCATCGATCTGCGGCTACACCGACGCCGACCTGGATACCGTGTTCGCACCTGAGCTGCCGGGGCTGGATCGAGAGCAGATCCGCGCCTGGTACAACGGCTACTGCTGGCTGGGCGCGGAGAAGATGTACAACCCCTACGACGTGCTGCGCTTGTTCGACAGCCACAAGTTCGACCCTTACTGGTTCGAGACCGGCACCCCGCGGTTCCTGGTGGAGACCCTGTACCGGCGCCGGGTCAGCTCGGTGACGCTGGGCGAGACGGTGAGCACCGCCGAACTGCTGGGGGCGTTCGACGTCGGCGGACGCACCGCCGCAGAGCACATCGGCACCGAGGCGCTGCTGTTCCAGACCGGCTACCTGACCATCAACGGCGAGGAGGACCTGGGCGGTGAGGCGCTGTATCGGCTGGGCTACCCCAACCGCGAGGTCCGCCAGAGCCTGAACCGGAGCCTGCTGCACCACCTGGTGCAGGATACCGAACGCCAGACCGCCAACCGCATCCGCCTGTACCGGCTGCTGGAGAGGAACGACTTCGACGGCATGAAAGGACTGTTTCAGGCGTTCTTCGCCAGCATCCCGTACCAATGGTACACGAACAACCACATAGCCGATTACGAGGGGTACTACGCGAGCGTGTTCTATTCCTACTTCGCGGCGCTGGGTTACGAGATCACGGTGGAGGACTCGACCAGCCACGGGCGGCTGGACATGGCGGTGCGCACCGGCGGGCAGGTGTACCTGTTCGAGTTCAAGGTGGTGGAGATGGAGCCGGAGGGGGCGGCGCTGGCGCAGTTGCAGAGCCGGAATTACGCCGCCAAGTACCGCCACCTGGGAGCACCCATCCACCTGATCGGGGTGGAATTCAGCCGCCAGAGCCGCAACGTGACGGCGTTCGCGGTGGCGGCCGACCAAGCCTGAGCGCCACCACGGCACTCCGTCCCGCGGCACGGCCACGCCTGCTCGTCGGCGCCCACGCATCCCGCACAGGATGATGCTGTGCGGAAAGGCGGCCGGACCGCTGGTCGTAGCCGCTGCGCAACGGCCGCGGCACCGACAGCAGGATGTCGCCCACCAGCGCGTCGATCTCAGCGCCAGCAGCGCCGAGGTCGTACGCTCGATAGTGTGATAATGTGCGGGCGACGGCAACGCCCCCTACTCCGCCAGCAAGGCGGGAGTGTGGAACCTGACGCGGACGATGGCCCTGGACTGGGCCGCCGACAACATCCAGGTGAACCTGATTGCCCCGGGGTGGATCCGCACAGAAATGACCGCGGGCGTCCTGGAGGACACGGAGCGGGCGGCGCACATCGTCGCATAGACACCGGCAGGTCGTTTCGGGCGTGAGGGCCGTGAGTGCAGGGACCCGGCTGCCCCCCTGGTAGCTGCGAGTTTCGGCGGCTCCATCTACTCGCGCTGGCCAGTCAGGGTCGGCAGGATGTCCCCAAGAGTGGTACCGAAGTTGTTTGCCCGGTTGTGTCGAAAAGCCGTGACATTCAACCCATTGCTCTCGACGAGATCCAGGATTTTTTGCGGCGTGTGACTGGCGGCCACTCGATGCCAGTCGATCGGCGTGTCCGGATCGCAGGTG
>MPNH01000064.1 GCA_002238925.1 Spirochaetaceae bacterium bin103
CGCGGCAGCCCGCGCCCGCGCGGCAAGTCGAAGCGGCGGTCCCGCGCGCGGCGCGCGCCGGCACCGCAATCGGCGTCCGCTCCCGCCGAGAGTCGGCGCGGCAAGGGCGGCAAGCGCCGCGCGGTGCGCCACCGGCGCCCGGACACCGGCGCGGCCGTGCAGCGTCGTCAGCAGGAGCTACTCGACGAACTGGACCGCCTGCAGCGTGACGAGCAGCGCTTGCAGGCCGAACTCAGCGACCCCGCGGTCTACACCGACGGTGCCCGCGTGCGGGAATTGAAACGAGCCCTCGCGGCCAACAGCCGCGCGCAACAGGAAGCCACCGCCGCGTGGGAAGAAACGGAGGGGCCGTGACGCGGCAAGCGGCGGGTGTCCTGTGCACGAGCGAGAACACCCAGGCTCATCATGCGGCTCTCACGGAGCATTATGCTGTATGCTATCTGCGAGTCCATCTACCAACGCGGGTGTGTTGAATGAACGCTGCCGAATATCCCCTTCGAATTGAGAACCTGTCGATCCGTAACTACAAGGGTATCGACGCGCTTGATCTGGAGTTTCCCCTGTCTCCGATCGCCGGATCGCCGGATGTCGTTGCCATCGGAAGCCGAAATGGGGTAGGCAAGTCATCGGTTCTCGAATGCTGTGCAATTGCACTTGCCATCCCGGGGCTGCTGATTGGGCGATCCGGAGCAACCACCTTCGAAGGCGTCGACGACATTGTTCGAGTGGGAGCAAAGTCTGCCGAGATTTTTGGACGAGTGATGAGAAACGAAAAAAGAACGACTTTCCGGTTGACGCTCGGTCGTGGTGGAGCGGTGACTGCTGTTGATGGCGACACGGAGATCGCCGATCAGTCGACAGCACGTGTCGATGAATTTGAGCACATGGGCACAAGAGCAAACCTGTTTCCGTACATTTTGGGTCAGACGTCGGATCCAGTATTGTTCCGAAATTGCGTTTTGTTCCATAGTTTCCGAAGGATTTCTGGTGGTCATGTCGAGTCGGACAAGATCTTTAAATCATCTAGCCTATACGACCTGCGACCGTTTGACGACACGTCCTCAAGGAATCTGTTCAAGGCTGTCGTGGTGAGAGAGATGATGTACGACGCCGGTTTGGTGGAGAATGCGGAACCTCGCAAAGACCACGATCGTGTTCTCGACAAGTTGAAGGAATTGATAAAGCAATATACTGGTGGCGCATTGGGCAAACTAAGAGTGATTGAAGATGACGAGATCGACATAAGAATCGAGCCAATAGGGCAATCCAAGTCTTTCACATTCAATGCCTTGAGCTCAGGCCAGATTGAGGTTATCTCGACGTTATTTCTCATTTGGCATGCCACGCGTGACGCTCCGTCGGTGGTGCTGATTGATGAGCCGGAACTGCACCTGAATGCGGAGTGGCACGGTAGCTTCGTGTCCACGCTGTTGAATTTGGCACCTCGAAACCAGTATATCCTTGCGACGCACTCAGAGGACGTCATGGCAAGCGTAGCGCCGGAGTGCCGCATCATACTGACCGGCCGAGACGCTGCGCGCGAATGATCGGCGTCAGAGCAGGGGTCCGCACCGACGCTGTACGGTTCGACGCCAGGCACGTGTTGTTCGTTGAGGGTGGCGGCGATGATGCAATTGATCCGACCGTCCTGCGGGCGATTCTTGGCAGTGGGCTTCGTATCGAACCCTTAGGCGCATCGTACTCGGTCACCAGCGTTGCGGCGGCCCTGCATCCGTCCCATCCCGACTACTATTTTCTCATTGATCGGGATCATCATGACGACGACTTCGTAGAACGGAGTTGGGACAGTTTCCCCGATCCGGGAATGCAGAACCTCTTGGTATGGCGCAAAAGGGAAATCGAGAACTACTTTCTTGATCCGGAATATCTATCATATTCCCAGTACTTCGTTGGGGTCAGTGAACGACTCCGTGAATTCGTCGTGGAACGGGCCCAACATAGACTGTATCTGGATGTCGCCAACTCGGTGATTGTTTCATTGCGTGAGTCGATCAAGAAGAACAGAGTTCAGGCGTTCACGGATCCCGAAGCGCTTCTTACACGAGAGATGGCGCTAAGAGCGTTGATTGACTTGAGGTTCGGTGAGAAATATCGGAACCTTTCTGATCAAGCGCTGTCAAGCGCGAGGATCGTCGCGGCTTTCCATGATACTCTGCGTACGATGACGGGCGAGACAACCGGTACGGGAGACCGACTTGGACTGGGAGCTGGGCAATGGATTAACATGATGAGAGGGAAGAAGCTGTTCGCTGAGGTAGTTGGATCCAGTCTGTTTCGGGTTGAGGACAGATACGGGAACATGCTCTCTGGGGTGCAAGCGCGTAACGAAGTCGTGCGGGATCTCTTGCAAAACCAAGGAATCACGCAACCGTCCGACTTTGACGAGTTGAAACAGATCATCGTGCAACGGATAGGTGCCGGCTGACGTTGCTCGGATTGAAGATGAAGAGTGAATCAGAACAGCCCGCCGCCGGCGCGTGGGAAGGGACAGAGTGAGCACAGAACAATGAATCCATTCAAGGCGTATGACATTCGTGGGGTGTATGGGGACGAGGTGGACGATACCCTCGCGTACCGGGTGGGGCGGGCGTTTGCCCGCTTCACCGGCGGCGTGGACCTGCTCGGCGGCTACGACGCGCGCACCCATTCGGGTGAGTTGCTGCGCGCGTTTGCGGCCGGGGCCGCCAGTGCCGGCGGCACGCTGTATGACGCCGGCTGCCTGAGCACGCCGGCGCTGCACTGGCTGCAGATGCAACGCGGCTACGGCGCCGGGGTGATGGCCACCGCGTCGCACAACCCGCCGCGGTACCACGGCTTCAAGCTGTTCGACGGCAGCGGCGGATCGGTGGGCTACGCCAAGGGGCTGGCTGGGGTTGAGGGGGCGGGGGGGGCCGGCGCGGCGGTGCCCGCCGACGACAGCCCGCTGCCGGGCACCCTGGCGGCTCCCGCGGCGTTGCCCGCCGGCGCGCTGGACGAGTACGTGCAATTTGCCACCGCCCACGTACGGCCCGAGGCGCGCGGCATGAAAGTGGTGATCGACGCTTCCAACGGCTCGGCCGGCGCCCTGGCGCAGGCCGCCGCGGATGCCATCGGGCTGGACGCCACGGTGCTGAACGCGGCGCCGGACGGCACGTTTCCCGCCCACCCGCCCAATCCGCTGGAGGCGGACAGCCAGCGCGAAGTGGCGGCCGCGGTGCCGGCGGCCGGCGCCGCGCTCGGCGCGCTGCTCGACGGCGACGGCGACCGCATCCTGTTCTTCGACGAGACCGGCCGCCCGCTGGAGAGCTACTTCGCGGGGGCGTTGATCGCCGGCTCGCTGCTGCAGCGGGAGCCCGGCGCCGCGATCGTGTACGACCTGATTTCGTCGCGGGTGTTCCCGGAGGCGGTCGCGGAGGCCGGCGGGGTGCCGGTCAAGGCGCGGGTCGGCTACAGCCTGCTGTACGACGAGATGGTGCGCTCCGGAGCGATCTACGGCAACGAGACCTCCGGGCACCTGTACTTCCGGGTGCGCGACTCGTTCTACACCGAGTCGGCGATCTACGGCCTCGGCGTGCTGCTCAACCTGGTGGTGGAGCGCGGGCGCCCGCTGTCGGAGCTGGCCGCGCCGCTGCGTTCCCGCTATGTGCAGCAGGAGGAGATCAACATTCCGCTCGGGCGGCTGCAGCCGGAGGCGGCTCTGCAGCGGGTGCGCGAGGCGTTCGGCGACGGCGAGCAGGAGGAGCTGGACGGGGTCAGCGTGAGCTACGACCGGTTCTGGTTCAACGTGCGCCCGAGCAACACCGAGCCGCTGCTGCGGCTGCGCCTGGAGGCGGTGGACGAGGCGGCGGTCGCGCAGGCCACCGCCCGCATCCTGGAAGTCCTGGAGGCCGGTTCGTGAAGCTGCGCTACAACTCCCCCGCCGTGCTCTCCTACGCGCTGCTGTCGGTGGCGGTGATGATCATCGACTTCGTCTTCCGCGGGCAGTTCGCGCGCGCCTTCTTTGCCGTGCGCCCGGTGTTCGACTTCACCGCGCCGCTCGACTACTTCCGGATCGTCTCGCACGTGGTCGGGCACAGCGGCTGGGAGCACCTGGTGGCGAATTTCGCCCTTATCCTGCTGATCGGGCCGATCCTGGAGGAGAAGTACCACTCCGGGCCGCTGCTGGTGATGATGCTGATGACCGCGGTGGTGACCGGCGTGATCAACGTGCTGTTCCTGGACACCGGGCTGATGGGGGCGAGCGGGATCGTGTTCATGATGATCCTGCTGTCGTCGTTCACCAACATCGCCAGCGGCGAGATTCCGCTTACCTTTGTGCTGGTGGTGGTGGTGTACCTGGCGCGCGAGGTGGTGGGCGCATTGAACGACGACAGCGTGGCCCAATTCGCGCACATCGCCGGCGGCGTGTGCGGCAGCCTGTTCGGATTCGCGGTAAAGCGCAACTAACGCCGGGTTTTTTGCTATTCTAGGGTTCCATGGAAGCGGAATCCTCGAATGGCATCCTGCGTACCCTGAGCACCGCCTGCTCCCGCTTCGAGGAGCTGGAGATCGCGATTGCGGACCCGGCGCTGTTCAAGGATCAACGCCGCACCCGGGAGCTGATGCAGGAGCACGCCGCGCTGCGGCCGGTGAATGCCGGTCATCAGCGGCTCCAGGAGCTGGACCGGGAGTTGCACGACACCGCTGCGTTGCTGGCGGATTCGGACGGCGACGAAGAGATGGCCGACATGGCGCGCGAGGAACTGGAGCGCCTGCGCGAGGAGCGCGGTGCGCTGATTGCCGAGCTGCGCGTGCTGCTCATTCCCAAGGACCCGCGCGACCGCAAGAACGCGATCATGGAGATCCGCGCCGGCACCGGCGGCGACGAGGCCACCCTGTTCGCGGCGGATCTGTTCCGCATGTACAGCAAATACGCCGACCTGCGCGGCTGGAAGCTGGAGATGCTGTCCAGCCACGGTACCGAGGTGGGCGGCTTCAAGGAGGTGGTGTTCTCGATTACCGGTACCGAGGTATTCGCCCACCTGCGCTACGAGAGCGGCGTGCACCGCGTGCAGCGGGTGCCGGTGACCGAGTCGAGCGGGCGCATCCACACCTCGGCGGTGACGGTGGCGGTGCTGCCGGAGGCGGAAGAGGCCGACATCGAAATCAAGCCGGAGGACCTGCGCATCGACGTATTCCGCTCCTCCGGCCCCGGCGGGCAGAGCGTGAACACCACCGACTCCGCGGTGCGCATTACCCACGTGCCGACCGGCGTGGTGGTGACTTGCCAGGACGAGAAATCGCAGCACAAGAACAAGGCCAAGGCGCTGCGCGTGCTGCGGGCGCGGCTGCTGGAGGCGCGGGAGGAGAAGGTGGAGGCCGAGCGCGCCGAGTTCCGGCGCAGCCAGATCGGGTCCGGCGACCGCTCGGAGCGCATCCGCACCTACAATTTCCCACAGAACCGGGTTACCGATCACCGCGTGAACTTGACGCTGTACAAGCTGGAGGAGATCCTGCTCGGTGCCTTGGAAACGGTGGTGGAGACATTGCAGGCGAGCGTACGCGACGCCTACCTGAGCTCGGAGGCGCCGTGACGGTTCAGGCGGCGGCGCCCAACACGGTGCGCGCGGCGGTGCTCGCCGGCCGCGGCCGGCTGCGCGTGGCCGGCGTGGACAGCCCCTACCTGGACGCGGTGGTGCTGCTGGCGCACGCGCTCGGGGTGTCCAAGGAGCGCCTGTTCGCGGCGTTCCCGGACCCGCTGCCGGAACCGGCGCTCGAGCGCTACCGGCAGTTGGTCGGGCGGCGCGGTGACGGTGAGCCGGTGGCCTACCTGCGCGGCTACAAGGAGTTCTACGGGCGCCCGTTCGTGGTCGACCGCGCGGTGTTGATCCCGCGCCCGGAGACCGAGCTGCTGGTGGAGGCGGTGCTGGACGCCGGCGATGCCGTGGCCGCGGCGCGCGGCGGCTCGGTGGCGCTGCACGACGTGGGCACCGGTTCCGGGGCGATCGCGGTAACGGTGAGCCTGGAGCGGCCCGGGTGGCGGGTCGGCGCCTCGGATCTGTCGTCGGCCGCGGTGACGGTGGCAGAGCGCAACCGCGATGGCCTGGGTGCGGACGGCGTGCGTCTGGAGGTGTGCGACCTGCTGCCGGCGGCCCCGGCGCGCTGGGACCTGATCGCCGCCAACCTGCCCTACCTGTCGAGCGCTGAAGTGGCCGCGCTGCGCCGCCGGCGGTGGCCGGAACCGGAGCTGGCCCTGGACGGCGCCGGCGACGGCTTGGCGCCGAGGCGCAGGCTCATCGACCGCGCGCCGCGGCGCCGGCTGCGCGCGGGTCGCGGTGCCCCCCGCCCTGCCCGGGCGGCCGCGGGTCGTGACGGCATGCAGGGGAGCACGGTAATGAGCGAGCCGTCTGCACCGAAGCCCTTCACCCCCGGTGCGGCTGCCGACGCCTCGGCTGTGGCAGCTCCCGGTGCGGCTGCCGCGGCTCCCACTGCCACAGCTCCCGTTGCCGGACCGGCGCCGCCTGCCGCGCCGGTCGCGGTGCGCGACAGCGGCCCGCATGCCGGCTACCCGCGCGTAACCGCGGCCTCGCGGCGGCTGGTGAACCGGTTCTGCGAGCGGCTCGAAGCCGCCAGCGGCGAGTATGACGACGAGTCGCGGCGCAGGATCGTCGCGGCCGCTCGCTGGGCGAATGCGCGCCACTCCGGCCAGTTCCGCGCCTCCGGCGATCCGTTCATCATCCATCCCCTCGAGGTGGCGGCCATCCTGGTCGAGACCCGCCTCGACACCGCGACCGTGGTGGCCGCGCTGCTGCACGACGTGGTGGAGGACACCCCGTCCACTCTGGAGGAACTCAGCGGCACCTTCAGCAAGGAGGTGGCGAACCTGGTCGAGGGCGTCACGAAGATCTCCACAATAAGGGGGCAGAGCCACTGGGCGCGCGCGGCCGAGTCGATCCGCAAGATGCTGTTCGCCATGGTGCGCGACGTGCGGGTGATCCTGATCAAGCTGGCCGACAAGCTGCACAACATGCGCACCCTGGAGGCGCTCAACGAGGAGAATCGCGCGCGCATCGCGCGTGAGTGCATGGACATCTACTGCCCGCTGGCGGGGCGGCTGGGCCTGTACCGGATCCGCACCGAGTTGGAGGACCTGGCGATGAAGTACCTCCACCCGCGCGTGTACGAACACCTGAAGGAGTTCGTGGCGGCGACCCGCGCGGAGCGTGACGCCCTCCTCGAGGAGATAACCGAGCAAATTACCGCGGCGGCGCAGGGGCGCAACCTGCACCTGCGCGTGGAGAGCCGCGCCAAGCACTTCTACTCCATCTACCAGAAGATGAAGGAACGCGGCCACGCTCCCGACGAGATCTACGACCTGCTCGGCGTGCGCGTGGTGTGCTCCTCCACGCACGAGTGCTACGAGATTCTGGGCCTGGTGCATCAACTGTGGGTGCCGATCGAGGGACGCTTCAAGGACTACATCGCGATGCCGAAGTCGAACCGCTACCAGAGCCTGCACACCACGGTAATGGGGCCGGGCGGGGCGACCATCGAGATCCAGATTCGCAGCAGCGAGATGCACGAGACGGCCGAGAACGGGATCGCCGCGCACTGGCTGTACAAGTCGCGGCGCAGCGGCGATACGGCCACCGTGACCCGCGAGTTGTCGATTATCAACAAGTTGCGCGACTGGCAGGGGGCGCAGGCCGCTTCCACCGACTTCCTGAGCGAGATCAAGCGTGAGCTGCTGCGCGATTCGATCTACGTGTTCACCCCCAAGGGCGACATTATCGAGCTGCCGCGGGGGTCGACGCCGATCGACTTCGCCTACCACATCCACACCGAGGTCGGGAATCACTGCATGGCGGCCAAGGCGAACGGCTCCATCGTGGCGCTGTCCGCCGAGCTGAAGAACACCCAGGTGATCCAGGTTATCACCAACGCGCGCGTCCGCCCGCACGTGGGCTGGCTGCGGACGGTGAAGACGACGCGGGCGCGGCAGAAGATTCGCCACTGGCTGACGCAGGAGAACCCCGACCTGATCATCCAGCGCAACATCGTGGCGCAGCCGGCACGGCCGGCGCCGCCGCCTGCGCGGGCGCCGGAGCCGCGGCCCCCGCGCCCCGACGTCGACGACGCGGCGTGGCGCGTGGGGTTGGCGGAGGGCAACGACGCCGGATTGCTGATCCAGTTGGCGCGTTGTTGCCAGCCCACGCCCGCCAACGAGATTGTCGGCTACGTGTCGCGCGGGCGCGGCATCATCGTGCACCGCGCACGCTGCGCCAACGCGCGCAACATTCGCGATTTCAACGAGCGCGCCGTGGAGGTGGCGTGGGAGACGCCGGATCCGCGGCAGAGCTACACCTTTACCGTTACCGCGGAGCCGGATGCGCGCCTTTACTCCGAGATCGAGCGGATCATCCACAAGGACGGCGGCAAACTGCTGTCAGGCAACCTGGAAGAGAACGAAGAGGCCACGCTGACCGGGCGCTTCACGGTGGAGGTGAACAGCCGGCGCGATTACGGACGCGTGGTCAAGCACCTGAAGAGCCTGGAAGCGGTCAAGTCGCTGCACCGCCTCAGCTGAGCGCGCCTGCGCCGCGGCCGCTTGCAGGCCGGTTGCGGAGCGGCGCTCAGGGCAGCCAGCGGTGGTCCAGGTACCACTGCGCGGTAAGGGAGATGGCGTCCCGCGTGGCGAGCCGCGGGCGGTAGCCGAGTTGCGCGGCGATGCGGGTGGTGGCCAGGAGCCAGGCCGGTTGCGCGATCTCGCGCAGCTTGTCGCGGCTCAACAGGAGGTCGCGGCGCAGCAGGCGGCCGGCGGCGGCGAGGGGCAGGCCGGCCACGGCGAGCGCGGCCCGCGGCACCGGTACCCGGAGCGCGCGGCGCCCGTAGGCGTCGGCGATCCAGCGCGCCACCATGCTCATGGTGAGCACGCCGTCGTCGGCGACGTGGTAGACGCGCTCGCCGGCCGGTTGCGGGCGGTCGAGGGCGAGCAGCAGCGCATCCACCAGGTTGCCGACGTACACCATGCTGAGGCGGCTGGCGGGCACCAGCTCCGGGCGCAGGCCGGCACGCACCATCCGGAAGTAGGCGAAGATGTCGCGGTCGCCGGGCCCGTACACCGCCGGTGGGCGCACCACGGTAACCGGCAGCTCCGGGTAGCGCAGGCGCACCCGCTCGGCGGCCAGCTTGCTGCGCCCATACGCGGTCACCGGCGCCGGTGGATCGTCCTCGCCGCGTGGACGGCGCCGGGATGAGGGCCCGACCGCCGCCTGGCTGCTGACCACGATGATCTGTTGCAGAGCCGTGGCGGATCGCGCGGCCGCCGCGCACAGCGCCGCGGTGCCGCCGCGGTTCACCTCGTGCAAGGCATGCGCCGTCCACGACCGGGTCAGGCCGGCCAGATGCACGACGGCGTCGGCGCCGCGCAGCAGGCGTTGCAGGGCGGCGCGGTCGGCCAGGTGCTCGGCCAGCACGGGCTCCGCTTCCGCCGGCAGTGCGGCGCGGTTGCTGGTCGGGCGCAGCAGGCAGCGTACCGTATGGCCGCGGGCGGCCAGCGCGACCGCCAGGTGGGAGCCGATGAACCCGCTGGCGCCGGTAACCGCTACCCGCATCGTCGTCGACCCTGCGGCAGCCGGGTACGGAGCATCCATCGCAGGGGGTGCTTCGTGGTCCGCCGGGAGCGCGCCGCGGCGCCAACCGGCTGCCGAGCCCGGCGACATCGCGGCGCCGGCCTGGAGCGGCGCCGCCCGGGCCGCGGCTTGGTGGCGAGCGGGCGAAACGAGATTCGGTGGAGTTGAGCGCTGGACATCGGCGCGGCGCGTTGTCCGGCGCGGTCGGCGCTCACCCGCGGTCAATCGCCGGCCGTGATCAGCCGTGTGCGGGCCGTGTCGCCGAGACCGTCCCGGATGCGCGTTCGCTCACCGGTTGGATTGCTCAGCGGCGGCAACCACTCCGTGCTGAGGCACTCGGTGCCCACGCCACTCGGGGCCTTCCTCGCCCGGCTCCGGCAGGACGTGGCCGCCTTCCATCGACCAGGACGCCGGGCCCTCGGTAATGCGGCCTCCGAGCTGGTCGTCCGGCACCCCGGTGATGTCCCGGAACGCGCGCCTGAGCTCGCCGAGCAAGCGCTCCTTCAGCTCGGCGGGGCGCCCGGCACGGTTGCCGCCGTCGATGTAGTAGGGCTCGGCGAATTCGCCTTGGTCATTGGCGGCAAACGTCACGTGCACGAAGTTGCGCGGTGCGCCGGTCATGCCGCAGTGAACGTCGGTAAACGCTTGCGCGACGCGCTGCCGCTGCTCGAGCGGGATCGCGTCCTTCGGAGCGACGCAACGGTAATATGGCATCTGGATCCTCCTGTTCGGTTGGTCTACGAGTCCGGGGCCGGGCGGTCGCGCGCCGACACGATCAGTTCGTCCACGCTGCAGCCGGTGACCGCGCACCACATGTCGCAGATCGTTCGCATCAGGGCGACGCGCACCTCCTGCGCGCATCCCGGTGGGATCTGCCCCCTGACCAGCGAGGTGGTGGAGAGCTCACCGCCACGAAACCCGAATCCATGCGGAATCACCTCGAACTCCACTTCCACCCGGTCCGGAGATGCGCCGAGCACGTCAGCGGCAATGTCCGTCAGCCGAGATTGCAGCGCCGGCCACAGGCTCGGCGCCACCGCCCTCTCCTGTACGATGCACCTGAAACTGATCATCGCATGCAGACCGTGCCGTCCAGCCTACCACGGCACCGCCGACCCTTGCACAATACCGTCGGGCGGCCGGGCGGCTTGGGCGGCTCCGTCACGCGCGCGGATCCGAACCTGCCGCCGCGGGGTTCCACACGCGTGCGAATCCGAACTCTTCGAAGTGGCGCGCATTCGCCGTAGCCAACTCGGTGACCCCGTGGTGGCGCAACGTCAGGGCCAATCGGGCGTCGATGATCTTGCGCCGCGCGAACCCGGCGCGCCCCGCGCGCTGCCACACGCCGCCCATCACCGGCGCGCACTCGACCAGGCGCCAGCGCGGGTTTTGCCGGTAGCGCTCGCATACCTCGGCCGCCTCGGTTGCCCCGAGCGGGTGCGCGACGATGGCGGCACTGCGCAGCACGAGGTACAGTTCGACCAGTACCAGTTCGCAGATAACGACCTCGCGATCCCGGCAGTGTGTCACGAACGCTCGGGCCGCGTCATGCCGCGGGGCGCGGGTGTTCTGCGCGTACACCAGCAGGTTGGTGTCGATCGATACCAAGCCGTCAACCGTCGCCGGTGGGGTCGTTCACGATCAGTCGCCAGTCCTCCTCGCGCGCCTGGAAGGGACCGAGGTCCCTGGCAGCAGGTGGGCTCCAAGGTTCGCCGCCGGTGACCGGCGCGTACACCTGGGTGATGTACTCGACGCCGCGGCGCACCACTTCCGCCAGCGACATCTCCCGCTCGCGCGCTACCCGCTTCGCTTCCTCGTAGAGCGCATCGGGAAGCTGAATCTGCGTCCGTACCATGACATCATTTTGGCATGATGGCATTCTTACATCAACCGTTACCCATCGGACGGCGCCGAGGAACCCCGGGTTGCCCAGCCAGTCGTGCTGACCGCGGAGTTCGCCCAGGAGCCGGCGGCGCGCATGGCGGCGGCCACCATGGCGGTGGTGCCGATCCTGCTGGTGTTCTTCTTCTCGCAGCGCTACTTCGTGCGCGGCATCGCCCTTACCGGCCTCAAGTAGACAGCAAGCACCCAGCGTGGCGTCGAGTCCTGCTGTCACGCAAGGTGACGCAGATTGGCGTCGAACCGCTGCAGCCAGGGCCACGGGGAGGTAGTGTTCTGGCACAAGCCCCAGGCGATACCGGGGCCACTGCTGTCCCGCCAGCGGTCCTGGCGGTAGGGGCCGGGGGCGCGTGGCGGCTCAACGGCGCGCACGCGATGGAATCGTACGCCGTCGGCGCTGTACTGCAGGGTGCCCCCGTGCGGTCCGCACGGGGCGACGATGCAGCCGAGGCCGGCACCGTGCGGCCAGACGCACACTTCGTGGCCGGAGTCCAGCACGGGATTGGCGGGATGGCGGGTGTAGGGCCCCTCCGGCCGTGCCGCGACGGCCAGGCCCATCGTGGTCTGATTGGGCGCCAGGCCGAGCTGGCGGCCCTTGTAGTAGAGGCGGTATTCGCGGCCCCATCGCACCAGGCAACTGTCGTCCACGCGATGGCTGTCGAAGCGCGCGGCAATCGTGCTCGGTTCCAGGATCGGATCGGGTCCAGCGCGTTCCCACGGTCCGTCGGGGTGAGCGGCGCTGGCGACTCCGATGCGGGTCTGCGTGCCGCCGGGGCCGCCGCCAGCGTTGTCGAACGGTTCCGGCACCGCAGTGTAAAACAGCCAGTAGCGGCCCTCGGCCACCATCACGGTGGGTGTGAACACGGCATGCTCGTCGAAGGCGCCGCGCCCACCGCGCTCGAGCGCCTCGCCGCGCTCCTCCCAGTGCACGCCATCGGCGGAGGTAGCGTGCCAGATGGTAGCCTGGTAGCCGCTGGGATCGTGGGTGGAGCGCGAGTACCACGCGTGGTAGCGGCCGTCGGCGCGCACGACCGGGCTGGGATCGCGCCGGCTCACGCCCGCCTCGCAGGCCAGCGCGGTCCGATAACGGAAGCCGCCAAAGCCGGAAAACAGACCCGCGCCGGGACGGGTGGCGGTGTGCATTTCGTGACCCTATCGTACCATATGTGACGCCGCGCGCTAGCGGATGATAGGATTACCGGTGCTCACCGGGCACGGCGGAGGCGCGAGCGATGGATCGGAAGGGCGAGGTGCGGGTCGCGATGATCGGTGCCGGCAGCATGGCGAACAACGTGCACTATCCGTCGCTGGCCTCGTTTGCCGACGTGCGTTTCGCGGCAGTGTGCGATGTCGACGAAGGGCGGCTGGCCGCAACCGCCGGCAAGTACGGCATCGAGCGGCGCTACACCGACTATCGCAGGATGGTCGAGGAGGTGGCGCCCGACGGCGTGTATGCGATCGGGCCGCCGAGCATCATGTTCGACATCTGGGTGTGGTGCTTGCAGCAGGGCATGAACCTGTACATCGAGAAACCGATGGGCCTGACGCGCCACCAGGCAATCCTGTTGGCGGAGCTGGCCGGCAGACACGGCGTGATTACCCAGGTGAGTCACCAGCGGCGCAGCGCTCCGCTGCTGGTCAAGATGCGCGAGGAGTGCCTGAAACGGGGTCCCATCACGCACGCGGTGTGCGAATTCTACAAGTGCCAGCCGGAGCCGCACTACTCCGCAAGCGACCACATGATGGACGACTGCACGCATGCCATCGACACGGTGCGCTGGATGTGCGGCGGCGAGGTGGAGGATCTGGACAGCCGCTGCCGCCGGATCGGCACCCCCGACATCAACTGGATCGGCGCCATGCTGTACTTCGATAACGGCTCCACCGGATTCCTCATCAACAGCCGGTCGAGCGGCCGCCGCGTTTTTCGGGTCCAGATGCACGCCCCTACCGTGTACGTGGACGCCGAGGTGGAGGGCATGGCATATCTTTACGCGGACGGCGATTACGAAGGCGTGGCGTATGCCGCCACGGAGGTTGCCGGCAGCCGGGAGAATTTCGTGTACGGGGGATTCCGTGCCAAGAACCGGGAGTTCATAGACTCTCTCAAGAGCGGTCAGGAGGTGACGAGTTCACCGTTCCGGGATTGCCTCAAGACCATGGAGGTGGCCGAGAAGATCCTGGCCATGGCGAACCTGGCCGGCGAATGACGGCGCGGAGGAGCGCCGGCCCGCCGCGAGCCGGTGGGGTGACGGGGGATGGGTGGTTGGACCGGTTCTCAGTCAAGTAACCGTCAAGTAAGATAATTCATTTCACGGAAGGTATATAAGTCTCTCAGGATGGTCTGGTCGCAGGGCCCGATCAAGTAAGATAGGCGCTATGGAGCCTGCGACTGCTCCGAAGAAGCCCAAAATGGGATGTACTCGCGGTTCTTGAGCGATGCCTCGGGAAGACGGATAGAGACGAGGCCGGCCTCGACCGCCTCCCGGATCAGTCGTGATGCCATCGCCCGGTTCTTCTCGTCGATCCCGAAACGCTCGCGGATCGACGTGTTGGTCATGCTCCCTCTCTGTACATACTTCAGACACGCATGCAGGTAGCAGGCCCGCTCGCGTTCACTCTTGTCCATTTTGGCCAGCGCCTTGTGGGCGTACAAGACCACCCGTGTGAAGTTCGGCGGAGTCTCGAACAGGGGTGCCGGAAGCTGATGGCGTTCGACCTCGAATACCACCTTGTCGATGCCGCTGCCGCGTTCCTCGCAGATCCGGAAGCGGCGCATGAGCGAGGCGAGCACCTCGTTACGAGACCGCGGGGGGCTATCGAGAAAGCGCTGCGTATCCACCAGTGGTTCACCCGGGTTCGTGATCTCGATGCGGCCGGGGAAGATCTCCACCATGGGCGCGGTGCCGGTTGCCAGAAAATCCTGGTGGATCAAGGCATTGGCCACCAGTTCGCGTACCGCGATCTCAGGGAACGCCGGCACCGTCTGGCGCAGGGCCTGGCCGATAGTTTCGCTTTCCGGAAGTCTGGCGTTGATGTAGCCGATAAGGGCCTCGAAGCCCGCTGCGTAGCCCCCAAAGCCTTCGCGCTCCTTCAAGGTGTCGGTACGGCCCGAGCCGCGGTACTCGATTACACGAACGGCCTTGCGCTGCAACGACCGAAACTCGCCGAGGTTCCTGGCCAACAGCATGGCACCGAGATTGGTGATGTCGAAGCCCCCGGCCGCACCGGGGACGATCAAACGATCCTGCTGGAGGACATCAAGGATCGCGGCGTGGCCGTCCGGCACCGGCATATCAAGCAGATCGAAGTACGCGGGATAGTCGAGTTTGGTAAGGACGTCGTTGCCGCTCAGCCGTTCAGCCGTGAAGAGTCGCAGCATTGGCCAGTGCCGAGATGTATTCGCCGATCTCTTGCGGCGAGTCCTGATTGAGCTTGAACTCGACCCAGTCGGTCTCATGCGGCAACTTGCACAACTCCCGCACCAGACCCAGCAGGTACTCGTTGTTGCCGGTTGCGGTCATGGCTCAGGCCGTTCACGCTCATGCCTAGCATCGGCGGGCGCGGCATGTGTGCACACGGATTTCATTACGGCACATGATAAGCGATTTGCGGCTGCCGCCACAAAACACGGGCCGCTCGCTCGGCCGCTCGGCAGGATCCGGGACGGGTCAGTCGCGGTCAGTCGTAGACGGCGCGGACCCAGGGGTCGTCCTCGGGGACCGGGAGCAGGGTGCGGGGGTTGTCGACGCGGCCGGCGGGGCGGCAGCCTTTGCCGGCGATACCGGTGCGGGCGTCGCCGAGGTCGTCACGGCTGGCGTCGGCGCGGTCGCGCAGCTCGCCCACCACGGCGGGGTGGCTGGCGAACCGGTTGGTGGTCTCACCGGCGTCGGCGTCCAGGTCGTACAGCTCGTCCTTGTCCAGGTGCAGCTTCCAGCGCCCGGCGCGGATGGCGTCGAGGCTGCGGGTGCCGGCGCCGTAGTAGAGAAACTGCTCGTGCGGGGTGGCGGCGCCCGGCTCGCCGGTGAGCAGCGGGGCGATGTCGGCGCCGTCGATGATGCGGTCGCGCGGTTCGGTGGTGCCGGCCATGCGGGCCATGGTGGGCAGCAGGTCGAGCGTGCAGCACAGTTCGTCGCAGGTGGCGCCGGCCGGCACCAGGCCGGGCCCCCAGGCGATGAACGGTTCGCGCATGCCGCCCTCCCAGGTGCTGCCCTTGCCGCCGTGCAGCGGGCGGTTGCTGCCGACGCCGCCGCGGCTCAGGCGCATGGCGTCCACCCCGTCCGGCGTGCGCGGCACCCCGGCGCCGTTGTCGGAGGTGAACAGCACGATGGTGTTGTCGTCCAGCCCCAGGTCGCGCAGCGTGTCGAGAATGGCCCCGGTGGTGAAGTCGAGGTGGGACACGGCGGCGCCGTACGGGCCGTTGCGCGACACCGCGTGGTAGTTCATCGGGGTGTAGATCGGTACGTGCACGTACAGGTGTGCGAGGTAGAGGAAGAACGGCCGGTCGCGGTTGTCGTGGATGAAGCGCAGCGCGTCGACCAGGTAGCGGTCGGTAAGGGACACCTGGTTGGGGTCGGCCTCCACCACTTTGTCCTGGCGCATCAGCATGAGCGGCGGAAACGGCTTCTGTCCCGCGATGCGCAGGTCGGGCAGCATGTCGTTGCTGTAGGGCAGCCCGAAGTACTCGTCGAAGCCGTGCCGGCCGGGCAGGAATTCCGGCTGGTCGCCGAGGTGCCACTTGCCCACCGCCTTGGTGGCGTAGCCCCGCCCGCGCAGCAGCGCGGCGATGGTTACCTCGTCGGGGGACAGGCCGATCGGGTCGCCCGGCAGCAGGACCGGGAAGCTCTCGCCGCTGTCGAGCCCCACGCGCTTGGGATAACAGCCGGTAAGCAGGCCGGCGCGCGACGGCGAACACACCGGCGAGGGTACGTAGAAGTTGGTGAAGCGGGTGCCCTCCGCCGCCATCCGGTCGAGGCGCGGCGTGTCATGGTCGCGCGAGCCGAAACAGCCCAGGTCGCCGTAGCCGAGGTCGTCGCAGAAGATCACCACGAAGTTGGGGTTGCGGGGCTGATCGGAACCTGATTGCTGCGCCATGCGGCCTCCTCCGTGTGTCGAAGTGTCGAGCCTACCACAATGCAGCGTACACTGGGACCGCGGATGGAGTGGCTGAGCACGGGCCTGGCATGGCCATAGGTGTTGACTGTTCCGATACAAGCCGTTTCTAATCGCTGCCGAGGAGGACTATCGAGTGAAACTCAGCAGAAGGATCCTGGTGGCGGCGTTCGTGGCGTTGGCGGCGGTGGCGGCGCCGGTCGCAGCATTGGCGGACATGGCGGCCGCCGAGATGATCGACACCACTGGCGCCGTAATCGGCAAGGCGACGTTCGAGCAGACGCCCCACGGCGTACTGATGTACGTGGAGGTTGCGGGGCTGCCGCCCGGAGCGCACGGCATTCACCTGCACGCCGTAGGCGCCTGTACGCCGGACTTCACGGCGGCAACCGGACACATCAACCCGGACGGAGTGCCGCACGGCCTGCGCAACCCGGACGGCCCGGACCACGGCGACCTGCCCAACCTGTTCGTGCACGCCGACGGCTCGGCGCGTGCGGAGTTCTTCACCGTCCTGGTGTCGGTCACCGGTGGAAGAATGCCGGCGCTGCTGGACGAGGACGGTTCGGCGGTGATCATCCACGAGAATCCGGACGACCATCTCACCCAGCCGATCGGCGGCGCCGGCGGCCGCATCGCCTGCGGTATCATCATGAAAATGTGACGGCACGCCGACGCCTGCACCGCGGGTGGACCGCGGGGTAGGGGCGGTGGTTACCTCGCGGGCGGGGCGATACACTGAATCCGGCCAGGAGGCTCGATGATGGCTTCATACGACATCGCCATGCAGTTGGACGTGAAGGTGCCGATGCGGGACGGTGTGCGCCTGTCGGCGGACATCTACCGGCCGCGTGCCGCGCCGCCGGTTCCGGCGGTGCTGATCCGCACTCCTTACAGCAACAACACCGACGGCCTCATCGAACAGGGGCGGCGGCTGGCGGCCGCCGGCTACGCGTGCGTGATCCAGGACTGCCGCGGGCGGTGGGATTCGGACGGCGAGTTCTACCCGTTCCGCGAGGCTGAAGACGGCTACGACACCCAGGAGTGGGTGGGGCGGCAGCCGTGGTGCAACGGCAAGCTGGGCACCGTCGGCGCTTCCTACCTGGGCATGGTGCAGTGGACCGCCGCGCCGCTGCGCAACAGCCACCTGGCGTGCATGGCTCCGCGCGTAATGAGCCCCGATTTCCACGGCGGCGTGGCCTATCCCGGCGGCGCCTTCCAACTGGGGGTAATGCTTACCTGGGGCATGCGCACCAACGCCCGCACCGGGCAGAGCATCGACTACCACAACTGGACCGAGGCGTTTCACAGCCTGCCGGTGATTGCCCTCGACGAGGCCGCCGGGCGCGAGGTGGGGTTCTGGAAGGACTGGGTGCGCCACCCGGTATTCGACGACTACTGGCGTGGCCTCGCCGACCCGGAACCGTATGCGGAAATCGCCGCCCCGGCCTATGTCATGGGCGGCTGGTACGACCTGTTCGTGAACGACACCTTCCGCGCCTTTACCGGCATGCGGCGGCACGGACGCGCCACCGAGGCGCGGCGCAGCCGGCTGATCGTAGGCCCGTGGGCGCATCCGTTGAGCGCATCGGCGCGTGTCGGGGAAGTGGACTTCGGGCCGCAGTCGTTGTGGGATCTCGACGCCGAGGAGCAGCGCTGGCTCGACTACTGGCTGAAGGGGGAGGCCAACGGTGTCGCCGACGAGCCGCCGCTGAAGCTGTTCATCATGGGCGCCGGCGAGTGGCGCGACGAGTGGGAGTGGCCGTTGACCCGCACCGAGTGGCGTACCGCCTACCTCGACTCGGGCGGCGGCGCCAACACGCTGCGCGGCGACGGGCGGCTGGCGTTCGCCGCGCCGGCGTCCGATGCGGCGGACCACTTCACCTACGACCCGCGCTACCCGGTGCAGACGGTGGGCGGCAACAACTGCTGCTCGCCGGAGATCGTCCCCTGGGGGCCGTACGATCAGCGCGGCGTGGAGATGCGCCCCGACGTGCTGTGCTACACGTCGCAGCCGCTGGCCGAGGACCTGGAAGTGACCGGCCCGATCGAGCTGGTCCTGCATGCCGCCACCGACGGGCGCGACACCGACTGGACGGCAAAGCTGGTCGACGTGGCGCCGTCCGGGTATGCCATGAACCTGTGCGACGGCATCATCCGCGCGCGCTACCGCCAGGGCATGACGGCGACCGCGCTGTTGGAGCCGGGCGCGGTGTACGAGTACCGGATCGAGGTGGGCGTGACCGGCAACCTGTTTCGCGCCGGCCACCGCATCCGCCTGGAGGTATCGTCCTCCAACTTCCCGCGCTTCGACCGCAACCCCAACACCGGCAAAGAGTTCGGCGTGGACCGCGAACTCCGCACCGCGCACCAGACGGTATACCACGGCCCCGGCCACCCGTCGCACCTGCGCCTGCCGGTTATCCCGCCGCGGCCGTCCACCTGAGCCGCACGGCATGGAACGGCGGCACCGGCGGCGGCGTTGCTTGCATTGCCGCGCGGACCGTTTATGATAGGCAGAATACGACCTGTTCAGGGAGGTTCCCATGAGAATGGTACGTTCATTCATGCTCGTTGCGCCCCTGCTGGCGCTGGCAGCGGCGTTGGCGATCGCCGGCGCGACTACCGAAGAGTCGGCGGGAGACGCGACGGTCGCGGCCGCTGCGATGACCGGCTCCGACATCGTCAAGGTGGCGGGGCGGTACACGGTGAAGGAGAGCTGGCTGTTAGCGCCCACCGCCTCGCAGGTCGGCATCACCACGTTCAGCGAGGCGCCGATGCTGGCCGCCATGGTGCAGAGCGGGGAGCTGCCCCCGGTAGTCGAGCGGTTGCCGGACGATCCGCTGGTGCTGGAGCCGTATGAGCAGACCGGCAGCTACGGCGGCGAGTTGCGGGTGGCGCGCACCGGGCCGTCCGACTGGGGCGACATGCACCGCGGACGCAAGGCATTCCTGTTCCGTGCCGACCCGACGCTCAACGAGGCGATCCCGTACGGCGCCAGAGGATACGACATCTCCGACGACCAGACCGTACTCACCATTCAATTGCGCGAGGGAATGAAGTGGTCGGATGGCGAGCCGTTCAGCACCGCGGACTTCATGTGGGTGTATGACAACGTTCTGTCGGACTTCGATATTCCCGCCAGCGGCCGCGGCAGGTTCACGATGGGGGGCGAACTCGCCGACTGGGAGGCAGTCGACGACTACACGCTGGTCATCACGTTTCCGGCTCCGATCACGCTCAACGACCAGACCCTGCTGCTGAACTGGTATGAGGTGCAATCGGGCCGGTTGTTCACGCCGGCGCACCACATGCGGACGTTCCACCCCAAGTTCAACGCCGACGCCGAGAAGCTTGCCATGGAGGATGGCCACGACACCTGGATCGCCGGCCTGCTGGCGCGCATGTCCGGTTCGCCCGGCTTGAAACACCCGCGCCCGGAATTGGCGCCGTGGGTCCAGGAGCGGCGCGACTCGACCGCGATCTTCTTTACCCGCAACCCCTACTTCTTCGCGGTGGACGGCGCCGGCAATCAGCTGCCTTACATCGACCGTGTGAAGGCGTCGTTCTTCGCCGACAAGCAGGTGGCGATCCTCGCCATGATGCAGGGCAAGGTGGACATCGGCGGGCGTCTTACCGATCCGGGCAGCTTCCCGCTGTACAAGGAGAACGAGGAAATCGGCGACTACCGCGTGTTGGAGTGGCAGGATACCAAGGACTCCCGCGTCACGTTCGGGTTCAACCTGAACCACCCGGACCCGGTGAAGGGCCCGATCTTCCTGGACAAGCGGTTCCGTCAGGCAATGTCGCTGGCGATGAACCGCGACGAGATCAACCAGTTCGTGTTCCTGGGCATGGCGACGCCGCAGCAGTACACGGTGGATGCCGGCGCCGCGTTCTACGACCCCCAGTGGGCGAGCGCCTACGCCGACTACGACCCGGACCGGGCGATGGCGCTGCTGGATGAGATGGGCATGACCGACCGCGACGGCGACGGCTGGCGCGAGGCCCCCGGCGGTGAGGAGTTCATACTGGAGATGCGCCCGCACACCAGCTCCGTGATCGGCACCATGGGCGACAACGTCAGCGAGCTGGCGCAGGCCTATTGGAACGAGGTCGGCATCAGGACCAACTACAAGCAGGTGTCGGAGGAGCTGTGGCTGAACCAGGTGGTGGCCAACGAGCTGGACCTGTCGATCTGGATTTCGCAGTCGTCCTTGCCGGGACGCATCGGGTTGCCCGAATTCGCGGAAGGTATAGTGGCGTACGCGCCCGAGTGGCACCAATGGCTCAGACATCAGCTGTGGATCGAGGGCGGCCGCAAGGGCGAGGAGCCGGCCCCGGGAGTGGAGCCGACCGGGGAGTGGGGACACTACATCGACCTGTGGCGGCAGTGGGTCGCCGCGCCCAATGCCGAGGAGTTCAACCGGATCGGTTCCGAGCTGTGGGACTTTCAGGCCGAGATGCTCGGCAACCTCGGCACGGTGGCGAAGACGGTGCGCCCGATCATCGTCAACAACCGGATCCGCAACGTGCCGGAGAAGCTGCCGTTCTCGTTCGCCAGCTTCCTGTGGGTGCAGGCCGCGCCGGCCCAGTGGTACATCGAGGAGTAGGCTCGGGCACCGCGCCCGGCATGTTGCGTCAGTGGCTCTCGGCGAGCGGGACCACCGCCGCGCGCGGGTCGAAGCTCACCGTGACGGCGGTGCCGGCGGGCGGGAGGGTTCGCCCGGCAGGTATCAACACCTGCAGGGAAATGGCGTCCACCGCCACCGTCGCGAGGGCGGCGATGCCGCGGAACGACGTGTTCTGCAGCGTGCCGTGCAGCGTGCACGGTCCGCGTTCGCCGGGCGCGGTGGGGCGTCCGGACCGCTGTCCGAGGCTGGTGTCGACGAGGGTGATTCGTTCCGGGCGGATCAGGACGGTGCCGCGTTCGCCGGCCGCGGCGGGCAGATCGTAGGGTAACAGGCCAATCTCGGTCTCCAGCAGGCGCGGGTGCCCGCCGCCGGTGGCACGCACCGTCCCGTGCAGGATGTTGGCGCGGCCGAGGAAGCGGGGCCCGAACTCCTTGGCCCGGGGGTCGTGGGCGGGGCGCGGGGCGGCGGCCCGGGGGCGGCGGCGCGGCCGAGGAAGCGGGCCACGAACGCGTTGGCCGGGCGTTCGTGGACGGCGCGCGGAGTGCCGACCTGGACGATGCGGCCGGCGCGCATCACCGCTACCCGGTCGGACACCGCCAGCGCTTCCTCCAGGTCGTGGGTCACGAACAGGGCGGTCTGCCGCAGCCGGCGCAGGATGCGCGGCAGGTCAACCAGGAGTTGCTCGCGCAGCGGGCGGTCGAGCCCGGCCAGGGGCTCGTCCAGCATCAGCAGGCGCGGATGCGGCGCCAGCGCGCGCGCCAATGCCACGCGCTGCGCCTCGCCGCCGGACAGGGCGTCCACGGGCCGCCGGCTGAAGCCGCTCAGCCCCACCAGCTCCAGCAGTTCCGCCACCCGCCGGCGGCGCTCCGCGGCGTTGCGGTGCTGCGTGCGCGGCTGCATGCGCAGCCCGAAGGCGACGTTGCGCTCCACGTCCAGGTGGGGAAACAGCGCCTGGTCCTGAAACACCAGTCCGAAGCCGCGCCCGTGCGCCGGCACGGCGGCCAGCGACCGGCCCTGCCAGAGCACGTCGCCGGCGTGCGGCTGCAATCCGGCGATCACCCGCAGCAGGGTGGTCTTGCCGCACCCGCTCGGCCCCAGCAGGGCAACGATCTCACCGCCGTGTGCGGTCAGCGACACGTCGTCCAGCACCGCCGCGCCGCCCAGTTGGACGGCTACCCTCCGCACCTCCAGCGCGTCCGCGGCAGCGGCGGCGTGCCGGCGTCTTGCCGCGTCTTGTTCGCTGCCGTTCATCGTCAGAAATCGCGCGCGGCGGCGACGCGCAGGCGTTCGATGAGCGCCACGCTGAGCGCCGTGGTGAGCATCAGCAGGGTCGCCAGCGCCATGCCCTGGCCGTAGTTGGCGGCGCCGGGGCGCGACAGCGAGCGGAAGATGGCGGTGGTGATGGTGGGCAGCTCGGGGCGCGCGATCAGGGCGCTGGCGCCGAACTCGCCGAGCGAGATGGCGGCCGCGAACAGCGCCGCGCTGGCGACGGCGCGGCCGAGCACCGGCAGCTCGACGTGGATGAAGCGTTGCGCCGGCGAGGCGCCGAGTACGGCGGCGGCCTCGCGCAGGCGTACCGGCACCGCCTGCAGCCCGCCCACCAGCGCGCGGAACACCAGCGGCAACGCCACCAGCGTGTGCGCCACCGGCAGCAGCACCGGCGACGCGCGCAAGTCCCAACCCGGCAGGTTGAGGGCCAGGATAAACCCGAAGCCGATGGTGACCGGCGAGGTGCCGAGGGGCAGCATCACTGCCACGTCGACCAGGCGCCGCAGCCAGGCGCGGCGCACGCCGATCGCGGCCCGGGCGGCGGGCAGCCCCACCGCCAGGCTGAGCACGGCGGTGAGGGCGGCGAACAGCAGCGAGTTGCGGATTGCCAGCAGCGGCGCCACGGTGAGCGCGGCCCCGCGCGGGCGGCTGGCGAGTCGGGTGAACAGGGCCAGGGTGAGGCGCCCGTCCTCCACCGAGAACAGGGCGCGCAGCGCCAGCGCCGTCAGCGGCACCACCAGCCATGCCAGCAGCGCGCCGACCGTGAGCGCCACCAGCAGGCGCTCGCGGCCGGACGCCGGCCAACGCTCGTGGGTGGCGGCGCGGCCCAGCCGGGCGGTGGCGCCGTAGCGGGAGGCGGCGCTGCTGTAGGCGGAGGTGACCAGCGCGGTGAGCAGGAGCTGCAGCAGCGACAGCACCGCCGCCGCGCGCAGGTCGAACAGGGTGACGGTCTGCAGGTAGATCTCCACCTCCAGGGTGGCGAAGCGCCCGGCGCCGAGCAGCAGCACCACCCCGAACGAGGTGAAGTCGAACAGGAACACCAGCAGGGCGGCGGCCACGATGGGCCGCGTCAGCAACGGGAGGGGGCTGGGGTGCCAGCGCCCCCGCGGGCCGGCGCGTCACATGAGGGCCCGCGTCAGCAACGGCAGGGTGATGCGGTGCCAGCGCCGCAGCGGCCCGGCGCCGAGCAGCGCAGCGGTCTCGTTGACGCGCGGATGCAACTGCGCCCAGGCATCGCCCACCAGGCGCACCACCAGCGCCGTGTTGAAGAACACGTGGGCGGCGATGATTGCCCCCGCGGTGCCGGTGAACTGGAGCGGCGGCAGCGAGAGGGCCGGCAACACCTGGTTTACGAAACCGCGCGGCCCGAGCAGCGCCTGCCAGGCGGCGGCCACCACCAGCGTGGGCAGCACGAACGGCACCAGCGTGAGCGTGCGCAGCAGGCGCTTGGCAGGGAAGCGGTAGCGCGCGAATACGTAGGCGGCCGGCAGGCCGACCGCCAGCGTGCACAGGGTGGACACGACCGCCTGCCAGGTGCTGAACCAGAGCGCGCGCAGCGTGGTGGCCGCGGTCAGGATCTGCCGGATGCCGATGCCGTCCGCGGCCGGGCTGCTCAGCCCGCGTGCGATGATGGCGGCCAGCGGGTAGAGGTAGAACAGGCCCAGGAACGCCAGCGGCAGGATCCACAGCCACGGACGCGCACCGGGCAGGCCGACCGCTGCCTGCCCGATTCGCGCGTTCCGGACGCCCTGGTCCCGGCGCGTGGCGGCGCGCAAGTTCCTACCTGCGCGCCGTGCGCCGCTGCAGGGTTACGTGCCGGGCCATCGCCGTGGGCGTCACGGTTACTGCGCCATCGCCTCGCGCCACTGGCGGATCCAGCGTTCGCGGTGCTCGGCGATGGCGGCCGGGTCGACGTGCGCGGGGCGCTCCGGAATCGACAGGAAGCGTTCGAACTCCGGCGCCAGGGGCGTGTCGGCGATGACCGGGAACACGAACATGTTGAGCGGCAGGGATGCCTGGAAGCTGGTCTCCAGCATGAAGTCGATCCAGCGCTCGGCCAGCTCGCGGCGCGGCGTGCCGGCCAGGATGCCGGCGAACTCGATCTGCCGGAAGCAGCTCTGGTTGCCGACCATCACCCCGGTGGTGGGCGCCTCGATCGGGGTCTCGGCGTAGATCACCTCAAACGGCGGGCTGGATCCGTAGGACACCACCAGGGGGCGGTCGCCGGCGCTGGTGCCGCCGCTGAACTCGGCGAAGTAGGCGGTCTCCCAGTCGGGGGCCACGCGCACGCCGTTGTTCTGCAGCTCGCGCCAGTAGTCCAGGTAGCCGGGGTCGCCGAACCGGCCGATCGTGGCCAGCAGGAAGGCGAGGCCGGGCGACGAGGCGGCGGGATTCTCGACCACCAGCAGGTCGGCGTACGCGGGATTTGCCAGGTCCTCCAGCGTCTGCGGCGGCGCCAGCCCGGCTTCGTCGAACCAGGTGATGTCGTAGTTCACGCACACGTCGCCGAAGTCGATCGGCGTGGCGTGGCCGCTGGCATCGAGGCGCAGTTCGGGGGCGATGCCGGCCAGGGCAGCGGGCTCGTAGGCCTCGAACACGCCTTCCTCGAGCGCCCGGCTCAGGAACGCGTTGTCGACGCCGTACAGCACGTCGGCGAGCGGGTTGCCCTTGGCCAGGATGGCGCGGTTGAGCGCGGAGCCGGCGTCGCCGGCCAGCAGGATGCGGACCCTGGCGCCGTAGCGCTCCTCGAACTCGGCCAGCACCTCTTCCGGGACCACGGTCGAATCGTGCCCCATCATGGTGAGCACGTCCGGTTCCTCGGCCGCCGGCTCCGCACCGGCGTAGGCGGCACAAAGCAGTGCCAGCACGGCAGGCATCGCGAACAGATAACGCATGTATTCCTCCCGCCGGGGAGTGGAAAATGACTGATAATCAGGCTGCAGGTGGGCGATGAGCTCCCTCCGCCGGCATTACCCGGATCAGGTGTACGAGTCGAAAGCTCTGAGATGGGCGTTCAACGCCGGTCCCACGGCTCTCCTCTCAGCTTGGCAACACCAAGCTCCCCGGTCTGTCCTGCCACCTTATCCGCCAGCCGCGGCACCGTCAACCGCCTGATGCCGGTCCTTTTTCCGGCCTTTCTGGAACGTTCGGTTTGCGTCCCGGTCCGAGATAGGTTACGCTGCCGCCATGGCTAGCACCGAAGCACCGCCAACCGGGCGCCGCGAGACAGCCCAACCCCGGCGCGCCGAGCCGCCGGAGTTCCCGGGCTGCAAGCCCGTGCACCTGCCGCGCACCGAGATCGAGCGCTTCGAGGGGCGGCTCGAGTATTGGGACGCGGCTACCGAGACCGCGTGGATTTGCGATCCGGCCAC
>MPNH01000065.1 GCA_002238925.1 Spirochaetaceae bacterium bin103
ACCCCACGTTGCCGCGGAAACGCGATCGGCGGGCTCGGCGGCCTCCAAACCGCCCGCCGCTGCAGCGGCGCAGGGGGCTTGTCCGGATGGGACCGCCGTGTCAGGTATCGCTTCGGCGGCGGGGCGGCCACTCGGTGACCCGCGCAGCCGCAACGGCCACGGAAAACTGACCACCGACACGGCGCCATTTCGCGACCGGTCAGCACGGTGTCCTCGCGAAGCCAAGGGCCATGAAGGCCAAGAGGGCCGTCGCGCAGGATCCGCGGCCCGGTCGCCACTCCGCGACGAGTCCGCGGGCTACGGTGGTGGCGCTACGGACCCGTCAACGCCGGCGCCGGCGACTGTCGCTGCGGCTCGCACTTCCGCGGAAACGTTGCAGGCGAACGCAGCGGCGAGAGAATGGGCGGCGCCGGACACGGATCGCGACGCCGGGCTGGCCGTAATCGAACAGGTGGGAGGGCTCCACCTCGGCAGGGAGGCGGCCCGCCGCGTGGCCTGCGATGCCGGCCTGGTGGTGTTGCGCCACGGCGCAGATGGCGAGGTTCTGGACGTCGGACGCAGGACGCGCACCGTCCCAAGCGCCCTGCGCCGCGCCCTGCAGAGCCGGGATCACGGCCAGTGCCAGTTCCCGGGCTGCGACTCGCGCCGCTGCGATGCTCACCACGTCGAACATTGGGCCGACGGCGGCGAAACCCGGTTGCTCAACTTGACTCTCCTGTGCCGGTTCCACCACCGCGCGGTGCACGAACAGGGCTTCCAGGTAGTTGCGGGAGACGCCGACGGGCAGTTCCGGTTCCTGCGCCCGGACGGCGAGCCGCTGCCGGCGGAGCCGCCGGTGTCGAGTTGGCAAGGTGCTCCGCTGGCGCCCACCGGCGCGCGGCTGGCTGCGGCAGGCATCAACATCGGCCCCCATACCGCCACCCCCGACTGGTACGGAGAGTCGCTGAACCTTACCGCTGCGCTCGACGTGTTGTGGGAGCCGCCGGCTGCCTCGGCACCCGGAAGTTCCTGACCGCGCCGCCTGCGCACCGCCGGTATGGCTGGGAGGACTGGCTCTCCGTTCCCGATGGCAGATGCCCAGAACTGGCGCCGCGCTTGTTCCCGCGGTAGACTTCGGTGCGGCGGCTGCCGAAGCGCATACCGCTGCACAGGAGGAGTTCGGAGATGAACAGCAGCGATCCAGTGCGCTGCTACCAGGGCGCGGGTGACACATTGCCGGCCGAGCGCCTTGCACGGCCGGCCAAGGTGGCGTGCTGCTGATGCGGGCGGTGGGCAACGTGCCGGTGCACGTGTTGTCCGGGTTTCTGGGGTCGGGCAAGACGACGCTGCTGAACCGGCTGCTGGCGGCGTTGCGGGCGTCGGCGGCGGCGCCGGCCACGGGGACGCGGCCGGCGATCGTGGTGAACGACTTCGGGGCGGTGGCGGTGGATGGAGCGCTGGTCGACCGCGGCAGCTACGCGGTGGCGGAGCTGGCATCGGGGTGCGTGTGCTGTACGCTGAGCGCGCCGATGCAGGATGCGCTCGCCGCGCTGCTGGATGATGAGGAGCCGGACGTGATCCTGATGGAGACTACCGGCTTGGCGGAACCGGCGGCGTTTCCCGCGCTGTTCGCGGCGCCCGCCCTCGCCGGCCGCATCCGCCTGGGCAACGTGGTATGCGTGGTGGACGCCTCCACGTACCTCCGCTACGCCGACCACCTGCTGGCACTGCCGCGCCAGGTGGAGCAGGCCAACACCGTGATCATGAACAAGATCGACCTCGCAGACGCCGCCACGCAGGAAGCCGTGCGCCGCCGCCTGCTGGCCACCTGCCCGCCCGGCGCGCTGCTGCTTGCCGCCGAGCGCTGCGCGGTCGACCCGGCAGTGGTGTACGACGAGCGCCCGGTCTACTTCGCCGGCAGCGGCCACCGCACCGGCCATTACCACGAGTTCCACAGCCGGAACTTCGAGCTCGGCAAAGCGGTGCCGGCGGCGGCGTTGCGCAAGCTTCTGCACGGCCTCGCCGGCGAGGTGGAACGGGCCAAGGGCCTGGTTCAGACGGACGCGGGCCCGAAGCTCGTACAGCTCTCCCTGGCGGGAGTGGAAATCGAGGACTGGTCCGAGCCTCTCGCCGCCTCCGGCATCACCGTGGTGGGTCGCAATCTCGACGCACTCGATCTGCCGGCCCGGGTAGCAGCGCTGGGGTTGAAGTAGCGCCATGACCGGCGTCACGGTTGGGGTGATTGCGAATCCGGTGGCGGCCACCGACATCCGTCGGGTAACGGCCAACGCCGCGAGCATGCCGGTCGCCGACCGCGCCAATGCCATATTGCGGGTAATGGCCGCATTGGGCGCGTGTGGGGTGCCGCGTGTGTTGATGATGCCGGAGAACGGCGGCATTGGCCGGCACCTGGCGCGCAGCCTGGAACGCGAGCGCAAGCTGGGCCGCACCGGTCTGCCGGCGCGCCACGTCACCGCCACGCCGGTCACCGGCACGGTGGACGACACCTTCGCCGCCACCCGCGCCATGGTCGCGGCCGGGGTGTCCGGGATCGTGGTGCTCGGCGGCGACGGCACCCACCGCGCGGTGGCCGCGTGCTGCGGCGAAGCGTGGATTGCCGGCATCTCTACCGGCACCAACAACGCCTTTCCCGAGCACCGCGAACCCACCGTCACCGGCCTGGCCGTGGGGCTGGCGGTGACCGGTCGCGTTCCTGCCGCCACGGCACTGCAACCGAACAAGATGCTGCAGGTCACGATCGGCGGCGGCCAAGGCGGCCGGCGCTCGGACATCGCCCTGGTGGACGTGTCGCTGACTACCGAAGCGTACGTCGGCGCCCGCGCCCTATGGCGCAGCGGGCACCTGCGCGAGATCTTCGTCACCTTCGCCGATCCGGAGGCTATAGGCCTGTCCGCGGTCGCCGGGTTGCTGCGGCCCGTGGGCCGGCGCGAACCGCATGGCCTGCGCGTCTGGTTGCAGCCTCCCGCCGAGGCGGATACCGTGCTGCGGGCCCCGATCGCGCCCGGATTGATCGAGCCGGTCGGTGTGCGCCGCTACGAGACGCTGGCGCCGGGCCACACCGCTTCCCTGCGCCCGGAGTCGGGCATGATTTCCCTGGATGGCGAGCGCGAATTGTATGTGCGGCCCGGCGACCGGGCGGAAATCACCCTCCTGCCGAATGCATTCCGCACCCTCGACGTGGGCGCGGTAATGCGCTACGCCGCCCGGCACCGCCTGTTGACCCGATAACCTGATATGGTCCGTGGCGGGACTCGCACACCGCGATGGGGTATAGTCGGTAGCCGGGAGACGCGATGAGCAACGACAACTTTCCGCTGAGCCGGGACGAACTGCTGCGGGCCTACCGGACCATGAAGACGATCCGGGAGTTCGAGGAACGGGTGCACGTGGAGTTCGCCACCGGCGACCTGCCCGGCTTCGTGCACCTGTACGCGGGCGAGGAAGCGGCCGCCACCGGGATCATGATGCACCTCGGGCCGAACGACCACATCGCGAGCACGCACCGCGGGCACGGCCACTGCATCGCCAAGGGCGTCGATGTGAAAGGCATGTTCGCGGAGCTGTACGGGCGCGCCACCGGCACCTGCCGCGGCAAGGGCGGCTCCATGCACATCGCCGACCTGGACATGGGCATGATGGGCGCCAACGGCATCCTCGGCGCCGGCGCGCCGCTGGTGTGCGGCGCCGCGCTGGCTTCCAAGTACAAGAAGGACGGCGGCGTGGCGGTGAGCTTCGTCGGCGACGGCGCCTCCAACGCCGGCAACTTCCTGGAGAGCCTCAACCTGGCCGCGGTGTGGGACCTCCCCGCCATCTTCGTGGTGGAGAACAACGCCTACGCGCAGTCCACCTCGCGCGACTACGCGGTGGCGGTGGACAGCTACGTGGACCGCGCCGCCGGCTTCGGCCTGCCGGGGGTAACCGTGGACGGCACCGATTTCTTCGCCGTGCACGAGGCGGCCGGGGAGATGATCGCCCGTGCCCGCAAGGGCGGCGGCCCAAGCCTTCTGGAGTGCAGCATGATTCGCTTCTACGGCCACTTCGAGGGCGACGCGCAGACCTACCGCGCCGCCGGCGAGGTGGAGGAACTCCGCGCCAACCGCGACTGCCTGACCCGGTTCGCGCAGCAGGTGGCGCAGGCCGGGGTGCTGGAGCAGGCGGATCTCGATAGCGTCGACCGGGAGGTCGCGGCATTGATCGACGAGGGAGTGGCCGAGGCGCAACAGGCGCCCCACCCCAGCGAGGACCAAGTCCTCACCGACGTCTACGTCAGCTACTGACGCGCCACCAGGAGGGCACGGAGAATGGCACAGCAAACGATACGCCAGGCAATCAACCAGGCATTCCACCAGGAGATGGAGCGCGACTCGACGGTAATCCTGATGGGCGAGGACATCATCGGCGGCACCGGCAGCCCCGGCGAAGAGGAAGCGTGGGGCGGCGCCATGGGCATCTACAAGGGCCTGTACCGGGTATATGGCGACCGCCTGCTCGACACGCCGCTGTCTGAGGCGGCGTTCGTGGGCGCCGCCATCGGCGCGGCAACCTGCGGCATGCGTCCGGTCGCCGAGCTGATGTTCATCGACTTTCTCGGCGTCTGCTTCGACCAGATCTTCAACCAGGCGGCCAAGTTCCGCTACATGTTCGGCGGCAAGGCCCAGACCCCGGTGGTGATCCGCACCATGTACGGCGCCGGCCTGTCCGCGGCCGCCCAGCACTCGCAGACCTTGACCTCCATGTTCACCCACGTGCCCGGCATCAAGGTGGTGTGCCCCTCCAACCCCTACGACGCCAAGGGGCTGATGATCGAGGCGATCCGCGACAACGACCCGGTTATTTACTGCGAGCACAAGAAGATTTACGACACCACCGGGGACGTGCCGGAGGAGATGTACAGCATTCCGTTCGGCGAGGCGGACATTCGCCGCGACGGCGACGACGTGACCATCGCCACCTACGGGATGATGGTGCACCGCGCCCTGGAGGCGGCGGATCAGCTGGCCGCGGACGGCATCGAGTGCGAGGTGGTCGACCTGCGCACCCTGTCGCCTCTCGACACCGACACCATCCTGGAGAGCGTCGAGAACACCGGCCACCTGGTGGTGGTAGACGAGGCCCCGCCGCGCTGCAGCGTGGCCGCCGACGTGGCCGCCCAGGTGGCGCGCGACGGGTTCCGGGATCTGAAGGCGCCGGTCGGCATGGTCACCGCGCCGCACACGCCGGTGCCGTTCTCGCCGGAACTGGAAAAGCACTTCGTGCCGAGTGCCGACAAGATCGCCGCCTGCGTGCGGGACACCCTCGATGACTAAGGCGATCACCATGCCCAAGTGGGGGCTGAGCATGAAAGAGGGGCTGGTGGGCGACTGGCTGGTGGCGGAGGGCGCCGAGGTCGGCGCCGGCACCGAGGTGGTGCTGGTGGAAACCGAGAAGATCGCCGGCGGCGTGGAGGCGGCGGAGGCCGGCACCCTGCGCCGCGCCGTGGCCGCTACCGGCGACACCCTGCCGGTGGGCGCACTGCTCGGCGTGCTCGCCGGCGCCGACACGCCGGACGCGGAAGTCGACGCCTTCGTCAGCGAGTTCCAGGCCAACTTCGTGCCCGAGGAGACCGACGCCGAGGAAGGCGGCGACCAGACCGAGACGATCCAGGTGGGCGAATTCTCGGTCAACTACCTGCGGCAGGGATCCGGCGCCAAGACCGCCGTTCTGCTGCACGGCTTCGGCGGCGACCTGAACAACTGGCTGTTCAACCAGGCGGCGCTGGCCGAGCACCGCACCGTGATCGCGCTGGACCTGCCCGGGCACGGGCTCACCACCAAGAAGGTGGCCAACGGCAACCTGCTGTGCATGGTGCACGTCCTGCAGAACCTAATGGACAGGCTCGGCGTGGCCGGAGCCGACTGGGTCGGCCACTCCATGGGCGGGGCGATCGCCCTGCAACTGGCGCTCACCCGGCCCGACCTGGTGCGTTCGCTGACCCTGCTGGCCAGTGCCGGCCTCGGTCCGGAGATCAACACCGACTACCTGCAGGGATTCGCCGCCAGCCGCAACCGCCGCGAACTCAGGCCGCACGTCCGGCAGTTGTTCGCCGACCCGTCGCTGGTCACCCGCCAACTGGTCGCCGACCTGCTCAAGTACAAGCGGCTCGACGGCGTTCAGGAGTGCCTGGAGGCGCTGGCGTACCAGCTCTCCGACGCCGCCGGTCAGGCCGACGCCGTGCGCCCGGTCGTCGACTCCGGCGCCATCCCCACGCTGGTGATCTGGGGCGCTGACGACCGCATCATCCCGGCCGCCCAGGCCCGCGCCCTGCCCAAACAGGACAACGTGCACATCCTCGACAACACCGGCCACATGGTGCAGATGGAACGCGCCCCCGACGTAAACCGCCTCATCACCACCTTCTGGAACAGCCAGCCCTGACCGCCCATTGGACCCGCCGGCCGAGCGGGGCGCGGGCCTGTTCTTCGAATACGAAGCCGAGGTGCATGGACCTGCTCCTGAGGATGCAGGCATGGTACGGCGCCTCGCAGATGCGCGCACGCGCAAATGAGGTCGCAATCGAACGCTACGAACCATCCTGACCAGTACGTCCAGGGCGTAGTCGATACGTTGGCCGACTTGGTCGGCGATGTGACAGAAGCGGGGCCGGTCCTCCGGCGCCAGTGGCGGGAGCAGCGCCGGCGCCCCCGCAGAGTTCCTCCGGCACCCATTAACTCGTTCATCACCGCCATTGCGGAGCCGGTCAGGATCATGAAGAGCTTCGGGCCGGACCGAAATGGTGCCCAGCAAGCGCAGCAAGCGCAGCAAGCGCGGAACGCGTTTGCGCGTGGGCGAACCGGTCTACCATGGCTGACCATTCATGCGTGTCTACATGCTCAGGAGACTGCTGTTGGCGATACCGACGGTTTTCCTGGTCAGCCTGATCGTCTTCTTCATGATCCGCTTTATCCCTGGAAGCGCGATCGACGCGGCGGTAGTGCGCATGGGCATGGTGGGCGGCGAGATGGGAGCGGTCACTCCGGGCGAGAACTGCGGAAGGTGTTGGTAGCGGAAAACGCGGCACGTTCGACATTGTCCACCTGAAACCAGGTACGGTAGGGGGTTCCCGTGGCGCCGGCGCTAGCGAAGTCGCACAGCGCGATGTCGCCAGGCCCGCTCGCGTATTGGTAATGCAGCCACGGTCGCAGCCAACCGGCGAACGAGCTCCGGCTCTCGCCCATTCTCGCGGCATCGAACCGTGGCGGACGCGCGTCGGCGTCAGCACTCAGGCGCGGATCATGGGCCAGCAGGATCGGTCCCCGGTAGACGCTGCTGCGCCCCGCCCGGTCGCGTTCTCCCACCCAGTAATGGAGCGACAGGTCGAGCTCTAGAGTGACCCGGTCGCCAGCGCACCATCGGCGCTCGATGGCCGCGTATGCGCCCGCACGGGGACTAGTCAGTGGGCTCCCGTTGAGCGCCAACCTGGTCTCGTGCGACCATTGCGGAACCCGGAGCCGCAAGGTGAATGATTCAGGAGCCTTCGGCTCAATGGCAATCTCGATGCGGCCGGACGCCGGATAATCAGTTTCCTGCGCAACCCGGATCGCGTTGCCCGCAGGCGTTCGTGTGTGCACGGCACAGTCGCCGAAGTAATTGATCGCCAAGCCGCCTGCATCCTCCATCAGTCCCCACTCGCCGATCAGGCCAAGGCTGCGCGGGGCGTTGACCGCACAGCAGTTCAACTCGGGTGCTCCCGGCTGCGCCTGCCAGTTGTGGTCGACGACGAATGCTCCCCTGCTTCCCTCCATTGGTGTATTGTAGGTGCACCACCTTCCCGACCGGGACAGAAAACCCAGGCCGGAGTTCAGCAGGCTTAATTCGATCTCGTCGGCCACGACTGGATTGCCCGTAAGCTTGAGCATGTCGACCGACAGCGCAAGCCACGCAATGGTACAGCAGGTCTCAATGGCGCCATCGTCATACGGGTTGCCGGAGGCCTGTTCGCCGGAGGAGAAGCCACCGTTGTTGTGTCGGTCGTTGCGCACGATGCTCCACCAGATGTTCTCGAACGCGTCACGATAGCGCTCGTCACCGGTCAGGTAATACAGCTCACCGATCCCCTGGATGACGTGCAGACTTTCCCAACGCGGCTTGCGCCCCTGGTAGAATTCCTTGCCTTCCAGCGCCACACGGATGTAGTCGCCGCACTGCGGCTGCTGCAGGTCCGCCTCAATTTGTTGAATGAGCCGGAGGTACTCGGGATTGGGAATCTGCCGATAGAGCAGACACAGGCCGTGCAGGCAGGCCATGTTCATCTCTTCGCAACCTGGCGAGGTGGCGTAGAGACGGGTGCCATTGAGGTACGTGCTGCACATCAGGTCGGCTATCCGGCGCACGCAGTCGAGCGTCCCGTCATCGCCGCTCTCCATGTGCCACAACAGCAGGCCGAACATGACGTGGTAGTGTCCCCAGGCATCCCAGGTGGGCAACGGATCATCCATGCCGCTTGACCTGATCCTCGAGTTGGGAGCACTCCCCGTCAGCCGGCTGCCGGGCGGCCATGGCCCGAGGTAGCCGTCGGCTGCTTGCAGCGACCGAAGTTCGTGCACGAACCACTCCAGGTGGCGCCGCAAACGATCGTCGCGCGTCAGGCGGTAGATTTGGACGCAATGGGTCAGGTACTTGCCCGCATACTCGCCTTCCCACGGACAACGGTCGCGCGCCGGCTGGAGGTCGCGTTCGCGGAACATCTCCAGCAGGCCCGGATTCGCATACGGCAGCGGCAGGATCCACTGCTCGATCGCCGCGGTAACGCGTGCACCGACCTCGCCGGACAGATTCCAGGAAGCATCGCGGCACGGTACGATCAGGGGCCGGCGAAAATCCGTCATCGCGTATCCATCCAGGGCGGATCGGCCACGTATGGCGCAATCTCCGGCATGCCGAGCGCAGCGCGCAGACGCAAGGTGTCAAGATAGAAACGGGCCGCACTCTCCACCGCCTGCGTGTTGTGGAACGCCTGGGCAAGTGAGTCGCCGATGGCGAAGGTGCCATGCCACTTCAGGATCGCCGCCGGGCACTCCGCCAACGCTTCGGCCATCGCCGCATCGGCTGCCGCCCAGCCCATGAACTCGCGCGCGGCCACCACCTTGATCACCGGGCCCAGGTAGATCAAGCCATTTTCGTCCACCGGAGTGAACTGGTCCACATAGAATGACAACAGCGCGGGGTGGTAGGGGTGGGCATGGATGACCGCCCGCGCGTCGGTCCTACGGTAGATCGCACGGTGCATCGACAGTACGCTCGACGCGTTTTCCACCGGGTCATCGCAGTGAACGGACGCGCGGATCAGTCGTTCCGGAACCAGGTCACGCTTGAAACTCCCGGTGCGGGTGATGATCAGTTCGTCTCCGCGCGGCCCACAGCGCACGCTGTGGTTGCCGCCCTTCAGATGCAGCAGGCCGGAGGCGACCAGGAGGTCGGAGTAGATCGCCATCTCGGCGGCGACCTGCTCCAACTCGAGTTCGGCGGTATTCATCGCTCTGCAACCTCCACATAGGAGCGGTAGCCCGCCACGTAGGTCTCGTGCGCCACCGCGTCGGGCTGGAATTGACGCTCCGGACCAGCGGCTGCAGCGATGGCGCAGCGATGGTCAGAATATATGCCGGCCGCCACACCGGCAATCAGCGCCGCACCCAGCGCGGTCGACTCGCGGCTCGCCGGAACCGAGACCGGGATCCCCGTCACGTCTGCAATGATCTGCGCCCACAGCGCTGAGGCGGCGCCGCCGCCCGTGAACCGCAACCGACTGAGCGGTGAAACGTGCTCGGCCACCGCATCCAGCGCATGCCGCTGCGCATAGGCAACCCCCTCCAGCACGGCGCGGGCAAGACTCGACAACGAGTGCGACAGCCGCAAGCCTGACACCACGCCGCTCGCGTCAGCGCGCCACAGCGGCGTGCCGGAGCCGGCAAGGTGCGGTACCACCAACAGGCCGTCGCTGCCTGGCGGTGCCTCGGCCGCCAGCGCATCCAGATCGCCGAAGCTGCGCGTTCCTCCGTCAGGGCGGGCCACGTTCAGCAGGTCGCGCAGCCAGCGATAGGCCGAGCCGGCGGACAACAATAGCCCTTCCGTGTCCCAGTAACCTGGCAGCGCCGACGGGCAGCAAGTCAGGCGTGGATCCCGCACCGGCCGGTTGGTAATCACGCCCACTACCCCTGCCGTACCGATGTAGATGCTGGCGACGCCGGTGCCCTCGATGCCGGCACCGATCTTGAAGCACGCCGAATCGGAACCCGAGGCGACCACCTTGACGCTGCGCGGAAGGCCGGTGGCTGCCGCCGCTGTCGCTCCGATCGTACCGGTGACGGTCCCGGGCGCGACGAGCTCCGGCAGCGCCGCGGCCGAAATTCCGCTTGCGGCCAGCAGCTCGTCATTCCACCGCCGGGTTTCGAGGTCCATCAGCCCGACGTAGGAGCCATATGAAGCGTCGCAAGACCACCCGGATCCGGTGAGGGCATTCAGCACTGCGCTCTGCGGAATCGCGAACAGCGCGGCCGCGTCGAAGATGCGCGACTGGTGGCGCCGCAGCCACATGATCTTCGCCACCGACGGCGTCGCATCGAGCGGTATCCCGGTGAGTTGCTGGAACCGGTCGGGGCCGTCAAGGCGCAGCCCCAACTCGTCGGCGGCACCGGATGCCCGGCGGTCGTACCAGAAGATCGCCGAGCCGCAGGGTTCGCCGTCGCGGCCGACAGGAAGCACTGTGGCTCGCGAGCCGGTAACTCCCACGGCCGCGACCTCGTCGAGGGGTACGCCGCTCGTTTCCAACGCCTCGCGCAGGACATCCAACGGCCACCGGGTCAACACCTCGGGGGGACACTCGGCCCACCCCGGCTGCGGTGCTTCACTCGGACAGTCGCGCCGTGCGTTGGCGACTTCGGCGCCAGCGCGATCGAATATGGAAACCTTGACTTCGGAGGCGCCCGCGTCGAGCGCAACCAGATAGCTCATCCCGACAACCCCTCAGCGGCCGGCCAGGCCCAGCTTCCCCGGGCACATGATACCCGCAGGATCCAGTGCCTCCTTGACCCGTTCCAGCAGAACCATGGAGGAACCGAGGTCGCGGCGGATTACCGGCAAGCGGGCCAGCCCGACCCCGTGATGGTGTGCAGTGGAGGCGCCGGTACGCAGGGCGACCTCGTTGGCAATTTTCCATATGGCGCGCAACTCAGCCTCGGCCGCTGCGGCGTCGCGTGGCGCCGACCGCGCGCCCAAGAGGATCAGATACAGCGAGGTACCTTGCGGGTACACGTGAGAGAAGTGGCCGAGCACCTCGCTGGCATGCTCGCTCAGCGCCGACTTCATTTCCGACCAGGTCCATTCGATCCGGTCCCAGAAGTTCGCAACCTCAATGGTCTCCGCTACGCCCGATGGCTGGGCAAGCAGGTTTTCGATGGCGGAGAAGTCGAATCGCCGCGCCAACCAGGCAGCAACCGGATCGGCGCCCAGCAACCGCCCACCGTCCGCGACGCAGATCTCCATCGCCTCAGCGTATTCGGCTTGTGCCACACGGCTCAAGCCCTCGAATCCCAGGAACATCACGCAACCGGAAAGGCGGTGGTCGTGCATCACGTGACGCGACTCCTCCCGGTCGTAGAACCGCACGATGAACGGGGATAATCCGCACTGCATGACGAGGCGCATTACGCGCAGACCTGAATCCACCGCGTCGAACGCCACCGCTTCCAGGAGCCGCGTCGCCGCACGCGCAAAGATCCTCAACGTTACCTCGGTAACGATACCGAGCGTGCCCTCCGCGCCAATGAAGAGCTGCTTCAGATCGGGCCCGAGCGGAGCTCGGACGGAGCGCTGCGTAGTCACCACCTCACCGCTGGGGAGCACCACCTTCATTGCAATCACCAAGTGTTCGATCCCGCCATAGCGGGATGAGAACTGGCCGGTCGCGCGCGTCGCGACCCATCCGCCCGCCGTAGAGACGCCGAGCGATTGCGGTGAATGACCGAGGGTGTAGCCGCGCTGGTTGAGATACCGCTCCACCTGCGCTCCGACGGCGCCAGCTTGGACCGTTATCATCTGGTTCACCAGATCCACCGAGACGACCTGATCCAGGTGGGTCAGATCCACAGTGATCCCACCGGTGAGCGGCAACGGCGCGCCGGTGACCGATGATCCCGCCCCCCACGGGGTGACGGCTATGCCGTGGCGACCCGCCCACTCCAACACGAGGGCCACCTCCTCCGTGCCGCGCGGCGACACCACCAACTCGGGGGAATATGTGCGTTTCTCCTGTTGCGCCGCCTTGATAGCTATCGACCAGGCGTCGCGACTGTGTCGCCGGAGATCGGATGGTGAATCCGAAAAACGACTTGCGGGGAGCAACGCGCGCAGTCCGGCAAGAGACGGAGTGGAGCGTACGCGTTGCGGAACGATATGCTTACCGAGGTCGTCCATACCGGCGGCTACGGGTCCGCGAAGGGGAAGGTGCCGGCGTAGCCGAGGGTCTTCAGGGTGAAGTCGGGGGAGCTGACGAACTTGATGCCGGGGTACATGGGGTTCTGCTGGAAGTGCAGCACCAGGTTGGCGCGGATGTCGTCCTCGGGGTCGTCGCCGAACTTGACGCCCTGGTGGGGGATGTGGGCGAAGAACACGATGGCGTCGCCGGCGAGCGGGTACAGGTGCTCCTGCGGCTGTTCGTCGCACCATACCTGGAACGGGTTGCTGCGGTCGTCGGTGTAGTGGATGTGCGGCAGCACCTCGTCCGGCAGCAGGCGGTCGACGTAGTCCTTCAGGAAGGTCAGCCGTCCGCGCTCGGGGGTGTTGTCGGTCAGGTAGAAGGTGGTGTTCATGCACAGCGCGCGCAGCGGGCGCGCGGCCCCGGCGTTGCGCTCCTGGTAGTGGTAGTCGGCAAAGTCCATGTGCCACTCCTGCCGGTACGCGCGCGGGTTGATGTGGGCGCGGAACGAGCGCAACTGGCATTGCTTGCCGAGCATCGCCTTCAGGTAGGGGGCGACGCTGGGGTGGCCGACCACGCCCTGCGACAGCTCCGGCTCCAGTTGCAGCAGGCTCTCGAACGCCACGTTGCCGACGCTGTTGTCGATCTCGTTCAGCCCGCGGCGGTGCATGTCGTACAGCTTGCGCTTCCACTCCGCCACCGTGCCGGCGTCGAGCGCCCCGCGCACCAACACAAAGCCGTCGCGCTCAAGATCCGCCAGCCCCGCCGGCACCTCCCGTTCGGCCATCGTCACTCCTCCCTGCACCCTACTGTCGCAAGGATCGGCCTCGCCACGCAATCCGACCGATCCGACCAATCCGACCGCCTCACCCCTTGAGCGCGCCGATCATCACGCCCTTGATGAAGTAGCGCTGCAGGAACGGGTACACCGCCAGGATCGGCAGTGTGCCCACCATGATCACCACGAAGCGGTTGCGGGTGACGCCGGCGATCGCCTCGAACGCCATCCGCTCCTCCTCCTCGGGCGGCAGGATCAGCAGCCTGCGCAGGACCATCTGCAGCGGGTGCAGGTCCGGATCGGGCAGGTAGATCAGGGCCGGGAAGTAGGCGTTCCAGTGCCCGACCGCGTAGAACAGCACGTTCACGGCGATGATCGTGCTCGACACCGGCACCACGATGCGGAAGAAGATGGTCAGGTCGTTGGCGCCGTCGATCTTGGCCGACTCCGGGATCGACTCGTCGATGTTGCTCTGCAGGTAGGTGCGGGTAATGATGATGTTCCAGGCCGCCGCCGCGGTCGGCAGCACCATTGCCCAACGGGTGGCGTACAGCCCCAGGTTGCGCACGATGATGAACGTGGGAATGATGCCGCCCGAGAACCACATGGTGAAGGCGATGTAGAACATCAGCAGTGAGCGGCCACGGAAGCCGCGCCGCGACAGCGGATAGGCGACCGTCATCGTGATCGCGACGTTGAGCGCGGTGCCGACGCTGGTATACCAGAGCGTGTTGTAGTAGGAGCGCCACACCTCGGTAGACTTCACCACGGTCTGGTAGCCGACCCAGGTGATGTCCTGCGGCCACAGCCACACCGTGCCGCCGAGGATCGCGCGGCTGCCGCTGATCGAGTTGCTGAACACGTAGAGGATCGGGAAAATGGTGACCAGCGCAGCCACCGACAGCACCAGGGCGATGGCGTACTCCGCGAGCCGCTCGGCCACGCTGCGCTGATAGCGGACGTTCATGCCCCAGTCACCACAGGCTGGTGCCGGTGAATTGCCTGCTCATCCGGTTGACCATCAGGATCAACACCAGGTTGATCACCGAGTTGAACAGGCCGGCCGCCGCGGCGAAGCTGTAGTCGCCGCCGGCGATGCCGCGGCGATACACGAAGGTGGAGATTACGTCCGCGGTCTCGTAAGTGCCGGGGCCGTACATGAGCAGGATCTTCTCGAATCCCACCGACATCATCTGCCCGACGTACAGGATCATCAGAATGATGATGGTGGGCGCGATGCCCGGCAGCGTAACAAAGCGCAACTGTTGCCAGCGGTTGGCGCCGTCCACCCAGGCAGCGTCGTACTGCTCCTGGTCGATGGCGGTGAGCGCGGCCAGGTAGATGATGGCGCGCCAGCCGAAGTGCTGCCAGATGTCGGACCCGATGTACAGCGGACGAAACCAGCCGGGCATGATCAGGAACGGCACCGTCTCCACCCCCATCCGGTCCAGCGCGATGTTCACCAGGCCGTTCTCGGTGTTGAACATGGCGTTGATCAGCCCCACCACCACCACGATGGAGACGAAGTGCGGGATGTAGCTGATGGTCTGCACCCAGCGCCGGAACAGGCTGTTGTGCACCTCGTTCAGCAGCAGCGCGAAGATGATCGGTACGGTGAAGTTGAAGAAGAAGCCGTAGAAATTGAGCAGCAGGGTGTTGCGCACCGTGCGCACGAAGTGGATGGAGGTGAAGAACTGCTCGAACCACACGAACCCGGCCCACGGACTGCGTAGAATGCCGAGAAACGGGCTGAAGTCCTTGAACGCGATCAGCAGCCCGTACATCGGCAGGTAGTGGAACAGGAAGTAATACACAACCGCCGGCACCGCCAGCAGCCACAGGTACCGGTCCTGGAACAGCGCCTTGCCGAGGCGATTTGCGAGCGGCGATCCGCGTGCCCGCACTGCCGGCGGCAGGGCCCCGGGTTGGGTTAAGGAGTCGCCCCGAGGCGGTGCGGCCCCGGGGCGGTCATTGGGACGGATGAGCGGCTACCTGGTCGATGCCGTGTAGTCGTCGTGCTGCTGCTGGATGATTTCCACCAGCTCATCGACGCCGACCCGCTTCATCGTGGCGACGTAGTCGTCGAACCGGTCGAGCGACTCCTGCCCGGTGATGAACTTGAAGGTCCACTCCTCCTGGGTCGGGTTGATCTCCTCGCGCAGGGCGCGCAGGCGCCGGTCCTGCTCCGGCGAACCGAGGTAGCGCGGGAACGGCGATACCGCAATCGGCGCCGCGAGCTGGGTCAACTCGTACGAGAACGGATCCTGCGAGAAGCGCGCCGCGAACGACTCGTCGTCATCGGCGTACAGCGGATGGTTGAACGCACCGATGTCCGCCAGCACCGTCTGCACCGACTTGCCCTCGTCGTTGTTTCGGATCGCGTCGCTGTACTCGGGCAGGCCGGCGAAGTGCTTCAACCACGGCGAGTTGGAACTCTGCGAGGGGTTGATGTTGTAGTGCTCTCCCTCGAGGCCGTAGTTGGAGTACAGGTAGCCCTGCGGGCTGGCCCACACGTAGTCCAGCCACTTGATGGCGACCTCGGGATTCTTGCTCTGGCTGGTGATCACCGTGGCGGCGCCGACCAGCGGCTCGTGCACGTAGCGGGACGCACCCTGGGGATTCTTGGGGAGAGGAGTCCACGTGTACGTGCCGGCGATGTCGGATTCGCTGAGCAACCGGTTCCTGAACAACACGCCGCCGATGCCGGTCCAGAAGCCGCCCAGGCGGTCATCGGAGTTCAGCGAGTTCTGGATCTGTGCGGACTGGGTAATCTCCTGCGCCAGCGCGCCCGCCTCGTACAACTCGTTCAGGAACGCGAGATAGTCGCGGTACCCGGGGCTGATGTAGTCGTAGGAGAGCACGCCGTTGTCGAGCGAAAAGCCGAAGCTGTAGTAGATGTCCAGGTCGAGGCCGGAAGCGCCGAACCACTCCAACTGCCACAACGTGCGCGCGCTCAGCGCAACCTCGTCCTGCTCGCCGTTGCCGTTGGGATCCTGCGTCGCGAACGCCTTGGCCACGGTCAGCCAGTCGTCCAGGGTCTCCGGCTTGTCCAGCCCCAGCGTTTCCAGCCAGTCCTCGCGGATGTACCAGTTCTTGTAGTTGCTGATCGGCGGCACCGTGCGCGCGGCGGTGGCGTACACCTCGCCGTCCGGGGCCACCAGGGCGGGGCGCATCTCCGTGAACTCCTCCAGCAGCCGCTTGGTGTTGGGCGCGTAGCGGTCCACCAGCTCGGTCAGCTTGATGGTCGCCCCCTGGGCGTGCAGGTCCACCGGACTGCCGACCACGTAGTTCCAGCCCAGAGTCAGCATGTCGGGCAGATCGGCCGCGGCGGCGATTCTGGTCTTGATGAAGGTCGTGTACTCGTTGCTCGGGACCACCTGCCAGTCGATGGTGACGCCGGTGTCCGCCATGATCTGTTGCCAAACCGGACCGTCACCGAACCCGACCGGGTGCTCCCAGCCGGCGTAGCTCAGCGTGACGCTGCCCGGCTCCACGATCGGCAGCGTGTAACCGGACTCGGCGGTACTGCCGGCCGCCGCCGAGTCCGCTTCTCCTGCCGCCCACACCTGCGTCGCGGCCAGGGCGAATGCCAACACGGCGACAAGAGCCGCCGTACCAAGTCTTCCATGGGCTATCAAGGTCTTTACCTCCTATGGTGTCGATGATCGTAGCAGCCAGCCGTCCGGAGGTCAAAGATCTGTCTCGGTGAGCGCCACGGTGATCCTGCAGCAACAAGGTGACCGAGCACCGGTGAACTGGAAATGCGCCGGTTGCGCCGGTTTGCAGTGTCGGCCCGGTTGCGTCATCATGCCGGGTACACTTGAGCGGTTCCAGGCTGCCGTCAGTGGCCCGTCCGCGGGAGAGGGGAGACCGGTGGGGACAGCGACCGAGAGCGGACTCGATGCACCGGTAGCGCTGGCGGCGAAGCGAAGCCGACTGGTTGACCGGGGGTTCGGTATCGTGCCGGGGTTGCTGCCAGTGGAGCTGCTGGCGCGCCTGCGCCTGGTTACCGACCGCATGCTCGACGCCCTCAGCGACGAACAGAAGCAGCGCTCCGGCGGCCAGGGCAGCATCTTCGCCATGGAGCATCAGGATCCGGTGTTCTCGGAGTTGATCGCCCTGCCGGAGACACTTCAGGCGTTGCACGGACTCGGCTTTCCCCGGCCGCGCTACTGGAGCGGGTTCATAATCGCCAAGGAGCCGTACTCGGGGCCGCTCTACTGGCACCAGGACTGGCCGTTCTGGGACCACCCGGTCAGCGCCGACCCGCTGCCGCACCAGATGTTCTTGATGTGGTACCTGGTCGACACCCGGCCCGAGAACGGCTGCCTGCGGGTGCTGCCGCGCTCCCACCGGCTGCGCTACGGCGTGCACGACGCCATCGGCACCGGCCACGACGACACCGTGCGGCACGAGGACCCGGCCACCTCCCCTGCCTACCAGTGCCATCCGGACGAGGTAGACGTGCCGGTACGGGCCGGCGACCTGGTGATCGGCGACGCCCGCCTGCTGCACGCCGCGCACGGCAACGCCACCGCCCGGCGCCGCACCGTGATCACCATGTGGTACCTGCCGCGCTACGACGAGCTGAGCGAACCGCTACGGGCCGCGTTCCAGGAGCGCCTCCACGCGCCGCCGCCGCCCGACCTGCCGGCAGCCCAACTGGACCGCATCCGCCACTTTCTGCCCGACTACACCGGCAACGCGGCCCCCGCCCCCTGGAACCGGATCCCCGGCCACCACCTTCGTTCCGTTCCGTACGAGCGATAGAATCCGTACGAGCGATAGAAACTGTGCCGGACACCCGTCCGGAGCTGCAGATCTACGACTCGAGGCTCTCGGCGAGCACTCGCAGCTTCTCGATGAGCGTGGCGTGCGCCCCCTGGACCCCTGAAACAGCCAACGGAACGTGTTTCTGAGCGAGCATGAGCTTGTCCGGATCGAGCGATGTGTCGTAGACGTGGCGGAAGGCGTGGCGGAATCGGCGCAACTCATCCACGTGCCGCGCCAGCTCTCGACTCCAGACCGCCGGCCGGACCGTAGCTATTTCCAACGTCATTCGGTTGATCAGGTCTCGATGCCAGCGACTGGCGTCAATCTCGTTCTCGAACGTCTTGGCGATGCGGAGCGCATAGTTCTCCAGGAGCGAGTACAGATTGTGAATGGTGTAGCCCAGCGCCGCGAAATCCAGGTCTTCGGTGGCACCGGCAAGAATCCTGGCTGTCGCGCGCGTGTTCTGCTCCGCCAGTTCCGCGAGCAGCTCCAGGTCTTGATCAAGCTCCGAGATCAGCCGCAGCACCCCCTGCCTATGTTGCACGGTAGCGCTCCTTGCCTTCTCGCCGAATCGATCGCTCGATATAGGAGGACGCGGCAACCAGGTCGATCAGGTCGACCTTGAAGACCGACTCCAGAGCGATGTCCAGCAGCAGCGAATAGCGATCGCTGTCCACGGCAAGGTCGATGTCGAAGTCGATTCTCGTCACCTCGTTCCTGGCCAACGACCCAAACAAGACGACGCGGCGCAACTCCGGATCCGCTTCGCGAAAGCGCTCGACCAGCCGGCTCACCTCCCGGTGCGCCTCCGCCACGCGGCGGGCGAGCGCTTGTTCCAACGCCGGCCGCTCCCGCGCATTGCGCCGGTTGATGGCCTCCGCCAGTTGCAGCACCCCCTGCCGCTCGCGCTCCGTCAGTGCCATGCCAACAACGATAATCCGAACCGGGTTCGAGTGAAAGGCTCGGGCGGATCGGGCGCGTCCTTGACGGGGCGCGCGGATGTGGTCCGGTGACGATTCGGCGGGTCAGAGGGTCCGCCATCCCTACACGAGGAGGGGCACTATGGCTGTTCGATTCACTTGGATAATGGCACTTGCGCTCGCGCTGGTGGCTACCGTGACGTTTGCCAGCGGCGAGAGCGACACCGGCGCGGCGAGCGCCGAGAAGGAGTACGTGACCGATCCGTCCACCGGCAAGCAGGTGGTCAAGCCGGAGTTCGGCGGCACCATCACCGGGGCGCTGCTGACCAGGCCCTACGATCACGGCGACACCTGGATCACCCACGGCGCGGGCCTCATCGCCGGGCCGGCGATGGACAAGCTCGGGCAGGCGAACTGGGCCATCGACCGCAGTCTGAGCCCGTTCACTACCTATTACCCCGAGAACGTGGTAACCGGGCTGCTCGCCGAAACCTGGGAGAACCCGGATCCGCTGACCTACCGCTACACGATCCACGACAACGTGTTCTTTCATGACAAGCCGCCGGTGAACGGCCGCCAACTGACAGCCGACGACGTGGCCGCCAACTACGAGCGCCTGCTCGGCATCGGCCGGTTCGCCGGTCAGGAGCCCGCGGCGCACTCGTGGGGTACCAAGCGGATCCCGATGGAGTCGGTAACGGCAATCGACAACCTCACGCTCGAGATCAAGCTGTCGCAGCCGTACGCGGACACCGCCCGGTCTCTGTTCGACGACTGCCACATACGGGCCTACCCGCCGGAGATCTTCGATTCACTGCACGACGCCAACAGCGTCATCGGCACCGGGCCGTTCATCATGGACGAGTTCGTCAGCGCCACGTCGATCACGTTCGACAAGAACCCCAACTACTGGCGCGACGACGAGAAGTTCCCCGGCAACCGCCTCCCCTACGTCGACCGGCTGGTATTCCTGATGATGAGCGACGAGGCGACCAGGGTCGCGGCCCTGCGCTCCCGCCAGATCGACATCACCGGCGACCTCGGGACGTCCGCCATCAGGTCGATCAGCACGGTGGCGGATCTGCAGGAACGCCACCCGGAGATGCACTACTGGCCGATCTCGTTCCGGTCCGAGACGTCGCTGGCGTTCAAGATGGTGGAAGCCGGCCCGTTGAGCGACGTCAGGGTGCGGCGCGCGATGCAGATGGCGATCGACATCGAGGCGATCAGCGACAACTACTACCGCGGCCTGGCCAAGCCGCAGCCGTGGGGGCCGATCGGGCCGGCGTGGATCGGCTACCACAATCCTTTCGACACCTGGCCGGAGGAGCTCCAGCAGTACTGGGTCTACGACCCCGAAGGCGCCGAGCGACTGCTCGACGAGGCCGGATACCCGCGCGGCGACGACGGCACTCGCTTCCGGACCTCGGTGACGGTCAACGGCGACCGCTCCGACATCGGCTACCACGAGTTGCAGGTTGGCTACTGGAAGGAGATCGGCGTGGAGGTGGAGCTCAACGCGCCCGACAACGCATCGCACATCGGCCAGATCAGTTCCGGAGAGTGGGACGGTCTGACCTGGTACGTGAGCGTCGGCGCCGACTACGGCAACCTCGACGGCAGTCTCGGCGGCTTTCGCGCCGGCGCCAGCTTCACCGGCGGCGCATTTAACGATCCGGTGTTCGACGCCCGGTGGAACGAGTTGCAGGCTACCACCGGTGACGAGTACCGGCAGATGGCGAAGGCACTCGACCTGTACGTGGTCGAGCAGCACCGCTACCTGTGGGGACCGCTGGTGCCAAGCTTTACCGTTTCCCAGCCGTGGCTGGCCGGTTACAACGGCGAGATGCAGATGGGCAACTGCGGCTGGACCGAGATCTATGCACGCCTGTGGGTGGATGGTCAGCTCAAGGACGAGATGAACTAAGCTCGTCAAAAGAATTTCGCGTCCGGGGTCGGCCTGCGCGGCCCCGGACCCCATTTTCGCGATGCGCACCTACATCATCCGGCGCCTGCTGCTGTTCATCCCCACGCTGCTCATCCTGAGCATGCTGGTGTTCTTTACCGTGCGTCTGCTGCCCGGCGACTTGGTCGACATCCTGACGGCCGAGACGCAGTTCGGGGTCAGCAGCGAGGAGGAGAAGGAGCGCCTGCGCGCGATGATGGGGCTGGACGTTCCAGCCCACGTAGCGTACGTGCGCTGGATATCGGGGATCCTGTTGCACGGTACGCTCGGCCAGTCCCTGCAGCGGGGCAACGCGCCCGTGGAGGGGAAGATCCTCACCAGAGTGCCGGTCACCCTGGAGCTGGGGGCGGCGGCGCTGATCATCGGCCTGGTGATCGCGTTGCCGGTCGGCATCTACTCGGCGGTGCGCCAGGACAGCGCAGGCGACTACGCGGGACGCAGCGTCGCCATCTTCGGGCTGGCCACCCCCAACTTCTGGCTGGGCCTGATGGTGCTGATCTTTCCCGGCAACTGGTGGGGCTGGGCGCCGCCGTTGCGGCTGTATCCGTTCAGCGAGGATCCGCTGGCCCACATCGGCATGTTTGTCGTACCCGGCCTGATCCTGGGCACCGGCCTATCTGCCGCCACGATGCGGATGACGCGCACCATGATGCTGGAGGTGCTGCGGCAGGACTACGTGCGCACCGCCTGGGCCAAGGGCCTGCGCGAGCGGCTGGTGGTCGTCCGTCACGCGCTGAAGAACGCGTTCATCCCGGTGGTGACGCTCATCGGGCTGCAGTTGCCGATCCTGGTGGGGGGCTCGGTGATCATCGAGACGCTGTTCAACCTGCCCGGCCTAGGCTCGCAGCTCATCCAGGCGCTGTCCAACCGTGACTACCCGATGGTCTCGGGCATCAACCTGTTCTTTGCCACGTTCATCCTGGTCAACAACCTGCTGATCGACCTGCTGTACGCCACCCTCGACCCGAGGATCCGCTACCAATGAGCAACGTCGCCGATCCCGTGGGCGCAGAACAGCGACGCCGGCGCGGCCCGCTTGCGGACTTCTCCTACCGCCTGGTCCGGGAGAAACCGTTGGGGTTGCTCGGCGCCGCCATCATTGTGGTGTTCGTGCTGGTAAGCGTGTTCGCCGACGTGCTGGCGCCCGATCCCGAGCAGCGCCAGGACGTGACGCGAAGCATGCGGCCGCCCTCCGCCGAGCATCTGCTGGGAACCGATCACACCGGGCGCGACTTCCTGAGCCGCAACATCTACGGTGCGCGCCTGTCGCTGCTGGTGGGCTTCGCGGCGACCGCGGTGGCGGTGCTGGTTGCCACCGTGGTCGGCGGCTTGTCGGGGTTCGTCGGCGGCCGGCTCGATCTGCTGCTGCAACGGATCGTCGATGCCTGGCTGGCGTTCCCGGGCCTGCTGCTGCTGATGACGGTGATGTCGATCCTGGGCACCGGCACGCTGCAAGTGATCGTAATACTGGGGCTGGTATTCGGGATCGGCAGCTCGCGCGTGGTCCGGGGCGCGGTGATCGCCGTCAAGGAGAACGCCTACTTCCAGGCCGCGCAGGCGATCGGCAGCCAGACCTGGCATACGGTGCTGCGTCACGTGCTGCCCAACGTGATGCCGCCGATCATCATCATCTTCAGCATCACCATCGGCTCGGTGATCATCACCGAGGCTTCCCTGAGCTTCCTCGGTTTCGGGCTGCCGCTGAGCGTGCCGAGCTGGGGCGGCCTGCTGAGCCGAGAAGGGCGCCGCTACATGCAGGTGGCGCCCTGGCTGGCCATGTGGCCGGGCATCTTCCTCACCGTCGTGGTGTACGGCTTCAACATGTTCGGCGACGCTATCCGCGACCTGCTCGACCCCCGCCACCGCGGCGGCGCCGGCCGCCTCTCCGCCCCCCGCCGCTCCCCCCCCCCCCGCCGCAGGCCGCCGAAATGAACTACCCGGCTTGCCGACTCGGCGGGATCACGTGCAATCCCTTCTCGCCACCGATCACGGCTTCATGGTAAACCCGGGAGTCGGTCGTGGCGAAGTAGATGCCTTCGCTGACCGCCAGTCCGAGGAGGTATACGTCGGTAAGCTGCTTCGGGGTAGTGCCCGCCAGCGGGCCGAAGACCGTCGTGTCGGACAGCGACACGGAATCGGCGATGAATTGGTGCGTGCGCAGATTGAGCAGATGGCGCAGTTCTACCAGCGCCTCGGCCGGTGACCCGGGCCCGTCAGGATATCCCGGATGGCCATAGATCCTGACGAACCCGTTTTGCGTCAGCGGGCAGGTTACGAGACGCTCGGACGCATTGTCGTGCTCCCAGCGGATGACTCTCTCATGATGCTCGTGCCGAGGGTCGATCCGTGCGATCAACACGTTCACATCCAGGAGGAACGCCACGCTATACCCCCTCCTGTTCCCGTAGCTGGTTGATGAAGTCGTCGGTGATCACTCGGGCGTCGGCGGCTGACCGCCGCAGTACCGGCCAGCCGCGCTCATCAATGTGGAACCGATCCCGTTGCGGAAGCTCCGGACCCGGCGCCTGCCGTGCAAGCAAGTGAGCCTCCAGCGACTCGGTGAGTAGCGCGCGCAACGTGGTGCCGCGCTCGGCCGCGCGGATCTTCGCTCTCCGGTACAACGCATCCGGCAGATCGATGGTGGTCTTCATTGCCCAACATTACCATATTTATGGTTCTATACCAAGGTAGCGGCTGCAAATGAGCGGCGCCGAACCCGTAGCTACCAGGGGGTAGTGTCCCACCGAGTGGTGTAATTCCAAGGTGATGAAAAAGGTCACCGGGGTCTCCGATAAGCTGTTGATGAACGAAAACCAAACAGCAGAGGAGAGCACCACGGTGACCGAAGAGAGCATGGC
>MPNH01000066.1 GCA_002238925.1 Spirochaetaceae bacterium bin103
AACCGCTGGAGCTGGGCTATACGCTGGCCGAGCGCGCGCTGATTGCGGCACGCGCGCTGTGGTTCTACGCCGGCAAGCTGATCTGGCCGCTCGACCTGGCAGTGATCTACCCGCTGTGGGAGATCGATACCGGCGAGCTCCTGGCCTGGGCCTACCTGGCCGGGGCGGCGGCGCTGGCGGCGCTGCTCTGGATCGGGCGGCGGCGGATCGGGCGCGGACCGCTGGCCGGCGTGCTGTTCTTTGCTGTAACCCTGGCGCCGGTGCTGGGGTTCGTCGACTTCGGCTACATGCAGTTCTCGTTCGTGGCCGACCGCTTCCAGTACCTGGCGGGAATTGGCCTGATCGCGGTGGTGACCGGTGCAGCGGCACATGGCGCCGCCCGACTGCCGGAACCGGCGCGGCTCGCCGCGGGCGGCGTCGCGGTGGCGGTAATTCTGACGCTCGCGGTCCTGACTGGACGACAGGCCGCGATCTACCACGACGAGATCGCGCTGTTCAGCCACGTGGTGGCCCGCAACCCGCAGGCGCGCGATGCCCACCTCAACCTCGGCAGCGCACTGTTTGAGGCGGACCGGTTCGAGGAAGGACTGGCCGCGAGCCGCATCGCGGTGCAACAGCGGCCCGATTCCGCAGGTGCGCTGGCCAACCTGGGCCGGGCGCTGGTGGGACTGGACCAGCTCGAGGAGGCGGAGCGCCACCTGCGCCGCGCCGTGCAGGCCGATCCGCGCAGCACGACAGCGCATCAGAACTTGGCCGAAGCGCTGCGCAAGCAGGAGCGCTACGCGGAAGCAGTGGAGTCGTATCGTGCGGTGCTGGCTGTCGACGACAGCTTCGCGCTCGCCTACGCGGGCATGGGCACCGCTCTGTTCGGCGCGCAGCGTTACGCGGAGGCCGTTACGGCGATGGAGCGGGCGCTCTCCCTGCAGCCGGAACTCCCCACCGCGGCAAGCCTGCACAATTACCTTGGCCGCGCCAACAGCGAGCTGAACCGCCTGGACGAGGCCGCGCGCCATTTCCTGCACGCCATCGAGATCGAACCGGCCAGCGTCGAGCCGCTGTTCGACCTGGCGAAACTGCGCTTCCGGCAGGGCCGCGACGCCGACGCCCGCCAGCTCCTGGACCGTGCCCGCGAGATGCGCCCGAACGACCCGGCGACGCTGCACAACCTGGCCGAGACGCTCAGGACGCAGGGCCGTTACGAGGAAGCGGTTGCGGGCTACCGCCTGGCGCTCGAGATCGACGCCGAGTTCGCTCCCTCCCACGCCGGACTGGGGATTGCCCTGTTTCAGTGGCAGCGCTATGAGGAGGCGATCGCGGCGCTGGAGCATGCGTTGGATCTGCAGCCCGCATTGCCCATAGCCGGATCCTCGCCGTACGTGTTCCTTGGGCGCGCGGCGCAGCAGCTTGGCCGTCCGGAAGCGGACGAGTACTTCGCGCGCGCCATACAGGTCGACCCCCGCGATCACGAGGCGCTCGATCACCTTGCCATGGCGCGATTCGGCCAGCAGCGCTACGAGGAGGCGCTCACACTGTATCGAACCATGGTCGACATAACCCCGGACAATGCCGTCACCCACTCCAACCTGGGCGCGACCCTGTACTACTTGGGCCGATTCGAGCAGGCTCTGGAGAGCATAGACCGGGCACTGTCCCTCGACCCCGGCCTGGAGATCGCACGGGTCGGACGGCAACTGGTGGCCAGGGAACTGGCGCAACGGGAGCAGCGGTAGTCCTCCCACGACCATGGCGAAGCGCAAATCGGGCACCCTGCTTGACGCCCTGCTTCACTCGGCGGAACCGGACCAACCGCGCTGGAAGCTCGTACCGCTGGTGCTGGCGCTGGCGTTCGTCACGCGCGCCGCCGTGGCGCTGGCCGGTGACTTCGTGCTGCACCCGGACGAGATCATGCAGTACCTGGAGCCTGCCCACCGGCTGGCCTTCGGCACCGGCGTGGTATACTGGGAATACTTCTACGGCGCCCGCTCCTGGCTGGTGCCGGGCGCCGTGGCCGGCGTGCTCAAGCTGTTCGACGCGGCGGGGCTTGGCGAGCCGGTGTGGTACGTCGCCGGGATCAAGCTGCTGTTCTGCGCCATCTCGGTGTCGATTCCGGCCGGCATGTACAGCTTCGCCCGCCGCCACTTCGGCGAGACCGCTGCGCGGCTGGCGCTGCTCGCCGGCGTGTTCTGGTATGAACTGGCCGGCTTCGCGCACAAGCCCCTTACCGAGTTCGTGGCGACCGCGCCGCTGCTGGCACTGCTAGCTCTGTGCGCAAGCCGCGCGCCCGACCGCCCGCGCGTGGTGGGGCCGGCGGCCGTGCTGGCCGTGCTGATCGCGGCGATCCGGCTGCAGTACGCCCCCGTGGCCGTGGTGCTGCTCGCCGTTCTGTTCCTGCGCACGCGGCTCAAGCTGCCGCTCGCGCTCACCGCCGCGGCGGCGCTGTGCGTGGTGGGAGTCTTCGACGCCGTGGCGTGGAATGGCGGCCTGTTCCACTCCTACCTCACCAACGTGCGCTTCAACCTGATCCTCGGCGAGATGCGCACCGGCGAGAGTCCCGCATACCAGTTTGTGTGGTGGCTGACCATCGCCGGCGGCGGTTTGAGCGTGCTGTGTCTCGCGGCGGCGGTGCGCTGGCCGGCACGCTACGGCCTGCTTCTCGGCCTGATCGTGCTCGTGCTCCTGGCCCACTCCGTCCAGGCGCACAAGGAATACCGCTTCATCTTTGCAGTCATCCCCCTGTGGTTGCTGATCGGGGCGGACCTCACCGCGCGCGCTGCGGCGTGGGCGGCGGCAAGGCTGCCGGCGCGACCGGGCGCACACCTCGGGGTGACCGCGGTGGCCGGGGCCCTTGTTGCCGCCGTATCGCTGGCCGGCGTGCTGAACGCGCTGCCGGCACAGGGACGCGTGTACCAGGCCTGGTCGCAGGAGACCGGCATTACCGGCTTTCTGCGCCGCCAGGATCCGATCTTCGCCGCGTACCGTTATCTGGCCCGCGCGCCGGGGGTCGAAGCGGTATGGCAGGTGGACCGTCCCTACTACAACACGCCGGGCTACTACTACCTGCACCGCGCCATTCCCTTCTACGACGCGTTTACCGGAGGCGGCATCAACCGCGGCCTGGCCACCGTCACCGCCTCGGTCAGCCACCTGGTCGCCGCCGACCCCGCCCTGGCGGTGCCCGGCTACTCGGTGCAGCGTGACTTCGGCGGGGTGCGTATCCTGCGGCGCGATGCCGGCGAGCCGCCGGTGCGCCGCTGGCAGGAGTACGCTCCGGTGATCGCCGACCAACTCGTGCACGACATCATGCTGCAGGTCGACCCCGGTGCCCCGGCGCCGCCGACCAACGCCGGCATCCGGTTCGCGCAACCGGAACAGCCGGCCACGCGCAGTGAGGAAGGCCAATGAGCGCGGCGGCCATCCCGGCCGCGACGTGCGGACACTCGTTGCTGCGGCGGCGACACGCCGGGAAGAGTACCCGGACCACTCGCCGGTCGGGCACACCGCGGAAGTCGACTCCCCATGCGGACTTGCCGTGACCGATTTGGTGCGAAGGGGAATGCGCGGTGTGGGTATCGCATTGGTCGCAAAGGCCCTCATTGTCACGGCCATATTGCTGTCATTCTACTTGTCCACCGACTTCGGTAACGTGTTCAACCTGTGGAATCGGTGGTATACCGGTTCGGGCGATCTAGCGTCGTGGTATATTCCATTCTCGAACTGGGACGGCCAGTATTACTTGCTCCTGTCCGACTGGGGCTATAATTACGCCGGAACACCCGACAGTTCGCATGCCTTCTTCCCGTTGTATCCGATGCTCATCCGGGTATTGAGCCTCGTTCTACCGCGCATGGCAGCGGCCGGCTTGCTGAGTGTTCTGACAACTGCCGGGTTCTGCTATTTTCTGTTTCTGACAGGCCATCTCTTGGGTTGCAGGAGCCCTCATTTGGCCGTCCTTGTTACGCTGTCGTTTCCGACTGCATTCTATGCTTCCGTGTTCTATACCGAAGGACTCTTCCTGTTCCTTCAACTGGGGTTTGTCTATCATTATCTGTTTACGCGAAGCAGAATGGCGTGGCTTTTTGCGGCCTTGCTGCCGTTGACAAGGGGCACCGCGTTGTTCGTTGCCGCCGGCGTGTTCGCGCATATGCTGCTCGGCTATTTCAAGTCGCTGAGGGAAGCCTCCCGATCGTCGCGCAGCAGCCCGGACAAGGGTACCCGGTCCGCCCGAAAGTTGGCTTCAATCTCGTTCGATTGGAACTACCATGCCCACTGTCTGGCCGCGTTCGTAGTCGGCGGCTTGGCGTACTTGGCATTCTTCGGAGTTGCTACGGGTGACCCATTTGCGGGGTTTGCGGGCCAAGACACGTTTGCCGTCAACAGCATTTCCAATTTGCTCAATCCAGGCCATTTTCTGGCTTATCTGCGGTCCGAGAGTACGACCTGGTTCGGTGCACGAGACAACCTATTCGACAAGATGTTCGTGATCGCTGCCATGCTCGGCAGTGTGGTTTTTTTGGTCTACAAGGACTGGCGCCTGTTGTGTTTTTACGTTCCCCTGGTGTACGGTCAGGCGGCAATGGGAATCGGCGTTTCGTTCCCTCGCTTCTGGCTGGTCGCTGTGCCGTATCTCGGCCTGGTATTGGCACGCAACGTCAATCAGCGATGGATCGTATATGCGGCTTGTGCCGCGATGCTGGGTTTGCAGTTGTTCTTGTTGCACAAGTTCAGCTTGAATCTCTGGATTGCCTGACCGTGGCACCCAGTACCCGGAACATTGAACGGCGGCGAAAGCGGCCCGCGACCGGTGGCCGCGCCGGACTTCAGCGCCGCACGCACGGATCGGCAGCACCGGCCGAGACGCACGCCGCCGCACGCAGATTTGCCGTGCCGGCGGTGCTGTTCGTAGTGTGCCTCGCCGCGTATCTGAGCAACGGCGACTTCCTGCCCGGCAACGACCAGGCCGGCAATATGCTGTTCAGCGTGAACCTTCTGAAACGAGGCGCTTTGTCGGTCAGCCCGCCGCACGCGCCGGACGCCTTTTTCTGGACCCTGGAACAGCCCGGACAACCGGCTCAACGGGTTACTTTCGACAACTGGAACAGCGCCGTCGACGATGCATACCGGCGGGGCCGGCTGAAGGCTCCGACCCACTACTACTACCTGTCCGCGACTACCCACCCCGACCGGTATGTAAACACGTTCGGCGTGGGCGCTCCGCTCACCGGACTGCCGGTGTATGCCGCGCTCGACCTGTTCGTGGACATCGCCGCCGACCGCTACTGGTGGTGGCACGGCGGCGCCTTGGCGGCCTCCCTGCTGACCGCCGGCGCGGCACTGTTCGTATTCCTGGCCGCGCGCGGTTTCGTCGCGCCGATGCCGGCATTCCTGGTGGCGCTGGCTTTCGGGTTGGGCAGCTGCGTGTGGCCGATCAACAGCCAGGCACTCTGGCAGCATCCGGCCAACACGTTTTTTCTCAGCCTCGGGGCCTGGTTTCTGTTGCGCCGGACGCAGCGCATGAGCGATGCCGCCTGCTGCGGGGCGGCGCTCGGAATGGCCGTGCTGTGCCGTCCGGCCAGTGCCGTCGTGGTGGTGTGTGTGGGCGCCTACCTGGTCTGGACCAGCCACCGCCGCCTCGCCGCCTACGTGCTTGGCGGCCTGCCCCTGTTGGCGATTCTGGTTGCCTACAACAGCTACTACTTTGGCAGCCCGCTGACATTCGGGCAGGGCGTGGCGTCGAAGATCATCGCGCTGGCGAGCACGGGGTCCGATAATCTCTGGCAGAGTTCATGGCTGGAGAGCATTCCGGGACTGCTCATCAGCCCCCAACGCGGTCTGGTGTGGTTCTCCCCGGTGCTCCTGCTCGGGCTGGTCGGCGCCGTAGCGATATGGAGGAACGCGATCTACCGCCCGTTGATCCCGTTGCAGGCGGCGGTCGTGCTGCTGTTCCTGGTCGCCGGCAGGTGGTTCGACTGGTGGGGGGGCTCGACCTGGGGTTACCGGCCCATCGTCGACACGACCCCGTTCCTGGCCTTGTTGATGATCCCGGTGATCGGGCAGGTCCTCGCCAACCGGGGCCTCCGCGTCCTGTTCGCCGCACTGCTCGTATGGTCGGTCGCAGTGCAGTTCGTCGGCGCCTACAGTTACAGCCTGATAGGATGGACCAACCAGTGGAGCGACCATGACAACCCCGATCGTGCCAGCCTGTGGCAATGGCGCCGGCCGCAGATCGGCTACCACCTCGCCAACTTCGGGCTCGAGCGTGCGCGCAAGAAGGATTTGATGGCTGCCTACGTGGACAACCCGAAGCCGATTCTCAACGTGCTTCGGCTGGAGTGAATGGCAAAGCGTAACCGCCGAAGACGTAAGGCGTCACCGCAACCGTTGCCGTCGCGGGCGGCGTCGGCGGCCGCGGGCGAATGCGATGCTGAGGGCGGGTCGATAGCGCAATCGGACAAGTTGTCCCAACCGGGCGCGACCGTTGCCATGACGATCTCGCTGCTGGTCGTGGTCGCCTACTTCCCGGCGCTGCAGGGCGGCTTTGTCTGGGACGACGTGATCTTCTCCGAGGAACCGGTCATCCACTCACCGGACGGCCTGCGCAGCATCTGGCTGTCGCCCGCCGACATCAAGAACGAAGGCCACTACTGGCCGCTGGTCTACACCTCGTTCTGGCTGGAGCACAAGATCTGGGGCCTCAACCCGCTCGGCTACCACGCCGTCAACATCCTCCTGCACCTGGTCAACTGCCTGCTGCTGTGGCGCCTGCTGGATCGTCTCGCCATCCCCGGCGCCGTGTTGATCGCCGCGCTGTTTGCCGTGCACCCGCTGCACGTCGAGTCGGTGGCGTGGATCATCGAGCGCAAGGACGTGCTGTCCGGCCTGTTTTACCTCACGGCCGTGCTCACCTGGGTGCGCTTCGACGAGTCGCCCGGTCCCGGCCGCTACGCGCTTGCCCTGGTGCTGTTCACCGCCGGCCTGCTGTCCAAGTCGGTGGTAGTAACGCTACCGGCGGCACTGCTGATCTGGCACTGGTGGCAGCGCGGTCGGGTGACGCCGGTCGACCTGCTGCGCCTGGCGCCGTTCGTTGCGGTCGGTGTGGCGATCACGCTCGCCGACCTGGCGTTCTACACGTCGCGGGAACCGCTGGAGCTGGGCTATACGCTGGCCGAGCGCGCGCTGATTGCGGCACGCGCGCTGTGGTTCTACGCCGGCAAGCTGATCTGGCCGCTCGACCTGGCAGTGATCTACCCGCTGTGGGAGATCGACACCGGCGAGCTCCTGGCCTGGGCCTACCTGGCCGGGGCGGCGGCGCTGGCGGCGCTGCTCTGGATCGGGCGGCGGCGGATCGGGCGCGGACCGCTGGCCGGAGCGCTGTTCTTTGCCGTGACGCTGGCGCCGGTGCTGGGATTCGTCGACTACGGCTACATGCAGTTCTCGTTGGTCGCCGACCGCTTCCAGTACTTGGCCGGAATCGGCGTAGTGGCCGTACTGGTCGGGGGTGCGGCTTATGGCGTGGGCAGGCTGCCCGCCGCCTACCGGACCGGCGCGAGTGCGGCGGCAGCGGTGGTCGTGCTGCTGCTTGGCACCCTAACCTGGCGGCAGGCGGCCATCTACCACGACGAGGTCACGCTGTTCAGCCACGTGGTCGCGCTCAACCCCCAGGCGCGCGATGCACACCTGAACCTCGGCAACGCGCTGATCGAGGCGGGGCGCAACGAGGACGGGCTCGCCGCCAGCCGCATCGCCGTCGAACAGCGCCCCGAATCGGCCGACGCGCACTCCAACCTCGGGCTCGCGCTGATGAACCTGGAGCAGTTCGAAGCCTCCGGCGCAGCACTCAGGCAGGCGCTTGCACTGGATCCGAAGCACCTGAGCGCGATGCAGAACAGCGCTGAGCTGCTGCGCAAGCAGGGCCGCTACGAGGAGGCGGTCGAAGCCTACCGCGCGGTACTGGATCGCGACCGCCGCTACGCGCTGGCGCACGCGGGCTTGGGGGATGCGCTGTTTCAACTGGGACGCTACGAGGAGGCGATCGAGTCGTTGAGCACCTGCCTGCAGATCCAGCCGGGGCTCCCGTTCGCGGCCAAGCTCTACGTCCTCATGGGCCGGGCGGCGCGCGCATTGGGGCAGCTCGACCGCGCCGAGGAACACTTCCGCGAAGCGATTTCGATCGCACCAGGCGAGGTCCCGGCGATGCTGGATCTGGCCGGCGTCCTGCGCGCGCAAGGCCGCCGCGACGAGGCCGACGCGCTTATGCGCCACGCCCGCGAGCTGCGCCCGAACGATCCCGCGCATCTGCAGAACATCGCCGAAGCGCTCCGCAAGGAGCAGCGCTACGACGACGCGCTTGCTGCCTATCGGGAGGTGCTGGCGATCTCGCCCGACTTCGCGCTCGCCTACGCCGGCATGGGCGACACACTGTTTCGCATGGAGCGTTACAAGGAATCTCTCGAAGCCATGGACCGTGCCCTGTCCCTGCAACCGGACCTCCGGGTGGCAGGCTCGCTGCACGGCCTCGCCGGGCAGGCGGCGCAGCATCTGAACCGCACAGAGGCGGCGGCGAAACACTACAGCGCGGCAATTGAGATCGACCCGCGCGACTCCACGTCGATCGACCGCCTCGCGATGGTGCGCTTCGGCGAGCAGCAGTACGAAGCGGCGCTTGCGCTGTACCGGGACCTGCTCGAGCTCACGCCAAACAGCGCACAGACCTACTCCAATCTCGGTGCTACGCTGTACTACCTGGACCGGCCCGAGGAAGCACTCCGCCACTTCGAACGTGCGGTCGAGATCGACCCCAATCTTGCGACCGCGCGGGCCGGACTCGAAGCCCTGCGCGCCCATGCGTCGGAGCCGTAGCGTCCCGGCGCGCGCACATCTTGCGGACCGGGGGTATCAGGCCGCCGCGGGGGGACTGACGGCGGCGATCGCGGCAAGCTGTTCGGCATCCAGTTCGCCGTCGGCCGCCGCCGCGTTGGCGCGCGCCTGCTCGGGGTTCTTCATGCCCGGAATTGGGCAGGTCACGGCCGGATGGGCGAGCGTAAACTGCAGTGCCGCGTCGGCCATGCTCTGCCCCGGGCGCAGGGCGCCGCGCAGCCGCGCGACCAGGTCGAGGTTGGCCAGGAAGCCGCTGCGCTGATCGCCGCCGGGATTCCACTTGCCGCGCACCGAGTCATCGAAGCGCGTTTCGGCGTCGAACTTGTCCGCCAGCAGGCCCTGCACAATAGGGCCGCGCAGCAGCACGCCGATGTCGTTGGCGAGGCAGTAGGGCAGAATATCGCGCTCTGCCGAGCGGTTCAGGATCGAGTAGTTGATCTGGCACGCCGCGCACTGGCCGTTGACGTTGAGCGCTTCCAGCGCCGCTACGTCGTTGGTGGAAATCGCGTAGTGGCGGATCTTGCCCTGCCGCTTGAGCAACTCGAACGCCTCCACGAAGATCTCCGGCCGCTCCGGGGTGCCGACGTGGCACTGGTACAGGTCGATGGTCTCGATGCCGAGCCGGTACAGGCTCGCGTGGCAGCAGTTGATGATGCTGTAGATGCTCTTCAGGCCCGGCGGGTCGCCGGCGCGGCGCGCCCAGTTGCCGGCCTTGGTGGCCACGCAGGCGGCGCCGCGCCGGTCCGCCAGCGCCTTGCCGAGCAACTCCTCGCTGCGCCCCAGCCCGTAGCTGTCGGCGGTGTCGAACAGGTTCACGCCCGCGTCCAGCGCCGCGTGCACGGTAGCTATCGCCTGCCGCTCGCTCACCTCCCCCCACTGGCCGCCGATCGCCCAGCATCCCATCGACACGGCACTCACCTGCCACCCGGTCTTTCCCAATCGTCGCTGCTTCATCGCACCGCAAGTATACGCGTTCGCCGCTCAAGCGGGCGGGACCTTTCGCGCTCAAATCGGGTCGACGGCACACGGCGGGCTCGGCTACACTCGGCACCTGACATGGAGCAACAGAAGCTACGGGCGTTGAGCCCGGAGTCGGTGGCCGATTTCCGGATCAATGGGTTTCTCAAGGTGGAACACGTGCTGACCGACCACCAGGTGGCCACCCTCGGCGACCACGCCGATCTCATCGCGGACGGCAGAGCATCCCACATCCCCGACTCCAGCCTGCAACTGGAGCCGGTGTTCCGCGACGGCGCCACCGCGGTGGCAGACCGGGTGCTCGCCACCCGCAAGCTGTTCAACATGGCAGTGTACGACGACCTGCTGTGGCGGCACGCCACCAATCCCGCCGTGGTGGACATCGTGGCCGACCTGCTCGGTACCGACGACATCAAGATGTACGGCGACCAGTTGTTCATGAAGTCGCCGGTAACCGGCTCCGCACAGCCGTGGCACCAGGACTCCGCCTCCTGGCGCGACATCTATCCCATGGACCTGGTGACCGCCTGGACGGCGATCGACGACGCCACCCTGAACAACGGCTGCCTGCGCTTCGTACCGGGCACCCACCGCTGGGGGATGCTGTCGAAAGAGCGCCTGGACCACTTCATCGACGACCTGGAGACCGAGCGGTGGCCGGCGGTGCCGGTGCCGGTGCCCGCCGGCAGCATCAGCTTCCACCACAGCCTGACCCTGCACACCAGCAGCAAGAACACGTCGCCGTCGCGCCGTCGCGCCTACGCCATCCACTACATGCGCGCCAGCTCGTGGCAGGACGTCGCCGTTACCGACGCCCCCAAGATGCCCCCCTTCAAGCAGGTGCGCGGGTGCTCGTTCCCGGGCCGCGTATGACGGTTGTCGGGCGCGTCGGCTCTGCCCCATGAGCGACCGGCTGACGCTGCGCACGCCGCGGCCACCCAACGTGCTGTGGGTGTTCGGCGATCAGCACCGTGCCCACGCCACCAGCTACCGCGGCGACCGCAACGTATTCACGCCCAACATCGACAACCTGGCGCGCGAGGGCATGCGCTTCGACGCCGCGGTAGCCGGTGCGCCCTGGTGCACCCCGTTCCGCGGCGCGCTGCTGACCGGGCGCTACCCGCATCAGACCGGTGTCACCCGAACCCCGTCTCCGCTGCCGCCTGACATCCCCACCGTTGCGCACGCGTTCGACGCCGCCGGCTACCACACCGCCTATGTCGGCAAGTGGCACCTGGACGGCGGCAATTTCCCCACCCACCACGTGCCGCCGGAGCGGCGCGGCGGGTTCCGCTACTGGATGGGCTACGAGAACAACAATAACCAGCACGAGTGCTACGTGCACGGCACCGACGCCGAGGCGCCGCAGCGGCTGCCCGGCTACGAGACTGACGCGCTCAGCGACCTGCTGATCGAACACCTGCGCCGCCACGTCGGAGCCACCAGGACTGGCGCCGAGGCTGTCGGCGGCGTCGAGGGACTCTCCCCGGCCACCGCCGGGCCCGAATACCGGCCGTTCTTCGCCGTCCTCTCGGTGCAGCCTCCGCACGGCCCCAACGTCACCCCCACCAACCCCGCCAGTGGCGCACGCCGCATCCACCCCGCCGACCTCGAATTACGCCGCAACGTACCGCTCATCCCCGGCCTCGAACGGCGGGCACGCTTCGACCTGGTCGGCTACTACGCCATGATCGAGAACCTGGACTACAACATCGGCCGCATCCGCACCGCGCTCACCGGGATGGGCGTGGACCGCGACACCTACGTGGTGTTCTTCTCCGACCACGGCGACATGATGGGCAGCCACGGCCAATTCGGGAAATCGACGCCGTGGGAGGAGGCGATCCGGGTGCCGTTCATCGTGCACCGCGCCGGCGGCGACTACAACATGCGGGTCGGCGGCATCGACGCGCCGCTCAACCACGTCGACATCGCCCCCACCAGCCTCGGGCTGTGCGGCATCGACGCGCCGGAGGGCATGGTCGGCTACGACTACTCCGCGCACTGCATCCGCCTCGATGCCCCTGAGTACCATGGCGACTCGCAACCCGACGCGGAACCGCGAAGCGCATATCTGCAGCAGATCCCGCCCAAGCTGCACCGGCACACCACCAGCCAGCCGTGGCGCGGCGTGGTCACCCGCGACGGATGGAAGTACGCCTGCACCCCCGGCAGCGACTGGATGCTGTTCGATACCGCCAACGACCCCTGCGAGCAGGCCAACTACGTGTTCGACGCCGCCTTCCAGGAGCAGAAGGAACGCTGCCACGGCCTGCTGACGGAGTGGATCGCATCTACCGGCGACCGCTTCGCGTTGCCCGACATCGCCCTCCCCGCCTGAACCGGGGCGATCGTATTCCGCAGGCAGGCTGATGCAGCTCCATGAGTCCGCCCGCGCGCGCGGCCGCCGGACTCATGGCGACATGGAACACGCCTCCTCACCGCTGCAGTTGCGGCGACAAACCCCGCGTGCGAGGGTGTTGCCTCATGAAGGACTTGTTTGACCTGACCGGAAAGGTGGCGATCGTCACCGGCGGCAACGGCGGCATCGGGCGGGCCATTGCCCTCGGGCTTGCACAGCACGGTGCGGACATCGTGGTGGCGGCCCGCAACGAGCAGAAGACGGCGACCGTGGTCGCTGAAGTGGAAGCGATGGGGCGGCGCTGCTTGGGCGTTCGCTGCGACGTGCTGCAGCATGACGACATTTCCGCCACCGTGGACACCACGGTGCGCGAGCTCGGCGGCATCAACATCCTGGTCAACAACGCCGGCGTCGGGCACGGCGGCCAGCCGGCGCACACTGTGCAACTCGAAACCTGGCAGCGCGTGATCGACATCAACCTGACCGCAGTGTTCCTGTTCTGCCAGGCCGCCTATCCGGAACTGGTAAAGGCCGGCGGCGGCAAGATCATCAACGTCGGCTCCGGCTACTCGCTGCAGAGCGCTGCCGGCAACGCGCCCTACTCGGCCAGCAAGGCGGGCGTGTGGAACATGACGCGCACCATGGCGCTCGACTGGGCGCCCGACAACATCCAGGTAAATCTCATCGCCCCCGGATGGATCCGCACCGAGATGACCGACCCGGTCTGGAACGACACCGAACGCACCGCCTACATCATCGACGAGACGCCGGCCGGCCGCTTGGGCGAACCCGAAGACCTGGCGGGCTCCGGCATCTTCCTGGCCTCCGCGGCGTCCGACTTCGTCACCGGCACCTACCTCCGGCCCGCCGGCGGCTCGGGGGTAGGCGACAAGCTGTGGCCTCGCCCCTGACTCCGGCCACCGCGTAGCTGCGCATCGCGCCCGGCGCTACATCCCCGAGCAGCGTCAGCTTCCGTACAACTTCTCGATACTTCACCGGGCCGCTATCACGGTCTCAAACCATACGGGGCTGTTTGTGTCCGGTATCCGTGTCACCTCGACGAATCGATTCCGACGGGCGAACGCGTTCAACGCGCCGCAACCAGAGCCTCGTTCGTCATCAGGATCCGGCGCCGAGACGACCCCCGCCACCGCGCAACCGCGGATCGAGCAGGTCCCGCACCGCATCACCGAACATGTTCAGGCTGTAGACGACGATCGTCAGGCAGAGGCCGGGCCAGAGCGCCAGCCGCGGCGCCATCTCCATGTACTGGCGTCCTTCCCGGCTGAGCATGCCGCCCCAACTCGGAATCTGCAGTGGCAGACCGAAGCCGAGGAAACTCAAGGACGCCTCGGTGATGATCACCGCCCCGATATTGATGCTGAAGATGACGATTATCGGAGCTGCGATATTGGGCAGCACATGGCGCACCAGCGTCTTCCACGTCGCGGAGCCGATCACCTCCGCGGCCTGAAAGTAAGCATTCTCCTTGACCCCGAGCACAGCCCCCCGCACCACGCGCGAGGCGGGGATGCCCCCTGCAATGCCCAGCACCACGATGAGCTGCAGAATCCCCCGCCCCGTGATCGACATGACCGTCAACAGCAGCAGCAGTCCCGGGAACGACATCCAGGCGTCGACGAAGCGCTGCACTACCAGGTCCAGCTTGCCGCCCAGAAAGCCCGACGTGCCGCCGATCAGCCCGGCCACGACAACGTTCAGAGTGGTCGCGGCAAACCCGACGAAAATCGAGATGCGCGCCCCGTGAATGAGGCGGCTCAGGACGTCTCGCCCCAGGTGGTCGGCACCCAGGAGATGAGCGGCTGACGGGCCTTGCAAGATGTCTGGCAGGTTCACCTCCCGAGGGCGATAAGGGGCCAGCGCATCGGCAAAGATGCTGACCAGAATCAAGATCAGTACGATGATGCCACCGACAGCACCCACCGGCCGTTCCCGCCACAGCCGGACAAAGAAACTGGCTCCCCTATCATTCATGACGGATCATTCATAACGGAGTCGGGGGTCCAGATACGGATACATCAGGTCGGTAGCCAGATTGATCGCCATGACCCCGGTGGCGAACATCAGGTTCACACCGGAGACCACCGGGTAGTCTCTGCGTCCCAGCGCATCTACCATGAGCCGACCTACCCCCGGCAGGTTGAATATGTTCTCGATGATCACCGACCCGCCGACCAGGATCGGCAACTGCAGGCCGACCAGCGAAACAACCGGGATGAGGGCATTCTTGACGACATGTCCCATCACCACGGCCCGCTCCCGCAACCCCTTCGACCAGGCCGTCCGCACATAATCCTGCCGGAGCACCTCCAGCATCGTGGTGCGGATCATCCGCATGGTGCTGGCCGAGAGGTAGGTCCCGAGAATCAGACTGGGAATGATGAGCACCCCGAGATTCCCCAGCGGGTCGTCCGTGAAGGGAACCCACTGCAACGGCGGCGACCAGCCCCACCAGATTGCCGGATAGAGCAAGACCATGACTGCTATCCAGAAGTTGGGCGTTGCCAGGCCGATGATGGCCACCGACCGCCCCGCGTAGTCGGTGAAGGTACCCTGACGAATCGCCGAGAAAATGCCGACCGGCAGCGCTATCGCGAGCCCGATGACGATCGCCAGGAAGCCAAGCCCCAGCGTTACCGGCAGCCCACCTCTTAGCAACTCCTCTACCGGGCTATCGCTCCACAGCGATTCGCCGAGGGTGCCGCGCAGGAAAATACCTCCTATCCAGCGTCCATACTGCACGGGCACCGGCACATCCAATCCCAGCCTACGCTCGAGAGCTGCACGGTCGAAGCCCCTTTGGTCTTGCAGATCAGCCCCCATGGCGTCGATGATATCGCCCGGGATCAAGCTGACCGACAGAAAGACGACCATGGTCAATATGGACAGGGTGGGGATGACCAGCAATACGCGCCTGATGACATAGGCTCTCATATGTTCGTGGTAAACGGGCGCCGGGATGCTCGAGGCTCCCGGCGCCCCTTCGCACAGCAGCCGCGCCTAGCGCTGCTGCCATCTCGATCGTCCAAGGACGATCAGAGCGATTCAGAAGCCCATTTCGCTCTTCAGCGCACTATCGATCCACAGGCGCTCGAAAGGAGAATGGGTGCCAAAGAAGATTTCACCGTTGAAACCCATGATCCACGGCTGGACCGCTTCAAATTGGGGGACTTTGGGACCCCATATGTACCAATGCTGCTCGATCATGTACATGTCTGCCTCCGCCACCAGCCGCTGCTGCTCCTCGAACGTGGCAGCGGCCATGGCGGCTTTCGCCTTGGCGTCCATCACCGGATCCTCGTGTCCGGTGCGGCCCCATACCATCCCGATCGTAAGCCTGTCCAGGAGGACGTTAGGGTCGGTATCATTGCCAAGATCCATAAAGGTCATCCCTTCATAGGTGCCGTCAGTTATCAACCCGCTCAGCTGAGTACCCTCATGTGTCCTGATCTCTACATCAACGCCAATCGCATCCCAGTACTCAACGGCTATTTCTTGATAGCCCATATCCCAACCGGGCAACGGGTTGTGGACGGCCTTGAATCGAATACCATCCGCGCCGCGCGGATATCCAGCCTCATCCAGCAACGCTTCGGCCCCTTCCGGGTCATAGGCAAAGACCTTCCTGGTCGCTTCGGGCCACTCTTCGAATGGGATGAAGAATCCCTTCAGACCGTCTCCAATAATCCCCTGAGGTTTCGTCATTCCAAAGCCCCCAAAATAGGTGTTGTTGATGGTCTCCAGGTCTATGGCCATCTGCATCGCCTTGCGCACCCTGATGTCCTGAAACGGCGACGGGTGGCGCATGTTGAAAGCTACGGAGGTCTCCGACCGGAAGGCCCACGGATATACCACGATGTCGGGGTTGGTACGCTGCAGGGTCTGTACCTGGGCCGCTTGCAACTGACCCCCTCCGGACTGACCGATGTAGTCGAGCCTACCCGAGCGCAGCGCCGCCAGTTGTGTGTCTTTCTCCGGCATGATCAGCCGATTTATCTGGTCGATGTAGGGCAGGCGGTTGTCCGGATACTTCTCGTCATAGTCCCAGTAGTCAGGATTCTTGGAATAGGTGATGGAGCTGCCCTCGACCCATTCGGTAAGCATATAGGGCCCGGTACCGACCATGTTGTCGCAGTCCGTCAGGTCGCCGTGTTGCTCGATCACCTCGGGGGGCAACATGAAGATCCACCAGTTGATGAGGAGAAGCTCCGGCAAGTCTACCTTTGGCACCGTCAGCCTGATGACAACCGTCGCATCGTCGCTAGCCGTTATCGATTCAAATGGTATCGACGCGATTGGGGTAGCAGCGCCAGGTTCAGTGAAGCCGCTGCCCGAACCCGTATAACGGTGAAGGTTGTATACGACATCCTGGGCAACGAACTCGCGACCATTCATCGGCGCCTTGTCGTGCCAGCGAACCCCATCGCGAATGCGAAAGACATAGGTCAGTGGATCGACCATCTCCCAGCTCTCCGCCAGCGCCCCGGTAACGAAACGGAGAGGAGTATACGGGTCTGCAAAGCTGATCTCGGCCCTATCCGCTGCCCAGTTCCCGAGGCCCAGCTTCTCTCCAACGAGTGTGATAGCCCGTGGCCCCCAGCCATGGATGTGGGGGTCACAGTGCGGAGCCCCGGCCGCATCGCCCCAGGTGAATGTGCCGCCGTACTCCGGCGCGCTCACCATCTTGCCGGTGGTGGGGTCGAGCACCATCTCCTTCTCCATCGCCGCGGCCGGCGCCTCTTCCGCGGCCGGGCTTGCACCGAGGCCGGTTGCGGTCAGTGCGAGACCACACAGCACGGCCAGGCACGTTCGCATTACGTCATGCATTGTTGACTCCTGATATTCGAGAGTAACGAGTTGACTGCCGACCCCTCGCCTACTCTCAAGGTGTGCCTGCAATCGCAGGTGACCGGGAAGCGAGGGCGACTGCTCCGGTCAGTTCCGCATCCTACAAACGCACCTCCTTGAACGCGTGCGCGCACCCGATCCCGGAACGCCGCGTGGAGCGGTGGTCGGCAACGCAGCGAATGTGGTTGACGTGGTAGGCCGGCGGCGGACACCGGCGATAGGAGTTGACGAGTGGATTGACGCAGGTCGGAAGGCAGGTGCGCGTCTCCCGGCGAAGGACGGGGTGAGGCGCGCAACGTGCGTGTGCCTCAGCGGTCGGTAGCTGCTGCGCACGCAGCTACGCGGAGCGTCCGGTCGGTCAGTGTTTCCTGGTTCTATGCAAGAGCTGTCGGCCGAATGGCCGAATGGCCGAATGGCCGAATGGCCGAATGGCCGAATGGAACATAATGCTCACCGTGCTCCCGCTACCATCACAACACAAGACTGGGATCATGTCAACTTTTATTTCGTCGGGCGACGAGGCAAGATCGGCCGTGGCCCGGCGTAGACTGCCCATCGGCATGCAGACATTCCGCACCGTGCGCGAAGAGGACTGTTACTACGTGGACAAAACTCCCTATATCGCGCGGCTGTTGGACGAGGGCAGACATTACTTCCTGTCGCGTCCGCGGCGGTTCGGCAAGAGCCTGTTCCTGGACACGCTGAAGGAGCTGTTCGAGGGCAACGAGGAACTGTTCACGGGGCTCCATATCCACGACCGCGGGGACCGGTTCACGTTCGTGACGGGGGTAAGCAAGTTCTCCAAGGTGAGCCTCTTTTCCGATCTGAACAACCTTACCGACATCACGCTGGACCCAGCTTACTCGGCGATCTGCGGCTACACGGAGGGCGACCTGGAGACGGTGTTCGCACCGGAGCTGGCCGGCCTGGACCGGGAGCGGGTGCGCGAGTGGTACAACGGCTATAACTGGCTGGGCGCAGAAAGCGTATATAACCCGTACGATGTGCTGCTGTTGCTGCGCCGCCGCAAGTTTGGCGCCCACTGGTTCGAGACCGGGACCCCGGCGTTCCTGGTCGACACGCTGTTCGAGCGCCGGATCGCGTCGGTGTCGCTGGACGAGATGCTAGGCACGGAGGATCTGCTGTCGGCGTTCGACGTGGGCAGCATCGGCACCGAAGCGCTGCTGTTCCAGACCGGCTACCTGACGATCATGGGCGAAGAGGAACTGGGCGGCATGGAGCTGTATCGGCTGGGCTACCCCAACCGGGAGGTGCGCCAGAGCCTGAATGCTGCGCCATCTGGTGCAGGACGCGAAGCGGCAGACGGCCAACAGCATGCGTCTCGCGCGGCTGCTGGAGGCGCACGACTGCACGGGGCTGAAGGAATTGTTCCACGCCTTTTTCGCGAGTATTCCGTACCAGAGGTATGCCGCCGACAGTTGTCGGCGGACCAACAACCAGATCGCCGACGTCGAAGGCTTCTACGCAAGCGTGGTCTACTCCTACTTCGCGGCGCTGGGCTACGCGATCGTGGTGGAGGAATCGAGCAATCACGGGCGGCTGGACATGGCGGTGCGCACCGGCGGCCACGTGTACCTGTTCGAGTTCAAGGTCGTGGAGATGGCGCCGCCGGGTGCCGCGCTGGCGCAATTGCGCGAGCGCGCGTACGCGGACAAGTACCGGGGCGGCGGCGAACCGATCCACCTCATCGGCGTGGAGTTCAGCCGCGAGACGCGCAGCGTGACCGCGTTCGAGGTGGCGGACGGCTGAAGGCGTAATGAACGGCGCTACCTCCTGCGCCGGCAACGCAGAACCGGTGCGGCGGCGCCGGTGCGAGACGTCCTCTTGGTGGACTGCCGTCAGCGTACCGGCCGCCGGAGCTGCCCTGACCGCTCGCAACCGGGGGGCGAGCAGGTCCGCTTTCTCGTTTCCCGTTTGCCTGTCGGCCAGCGCTCTGGCCGGCTATCTCTGGCCTCGCTGGCTGGAGCTGGCTGGTCACGGCTGTTGAATCGCGGCACCGCGGCGGGTAGAATAGGCAAACTCGGAACGCGTCGTCATGTCTTTCACAGTGGCAGATATCGAGGATCTGATCCGTCTGCTCGAAGAGCAGCCGGAGTCGTGTGCGCGGCTACGCCGGCTGTTGCTCAGCGGCGAGCCGCCGGATTCGCAGGAAGATCCAGCGGCGCTGCGACGCGATACCGACCGCCGTCTTGACCGGTTTGCGGCGGCCCTGGAACGGTCCGGCCAGGAGTTTGACCGGCGCATCGCGGAGCTGACAGCGCGTATGGACGGGACCGACCAGCGGTTCGCGGAGATGACGGCGCGTATGGACCGCTACGCCGAAGAACGCGCCGAGGCAGACCGCCGTATCGACCAGCAATTCGCGGAGTCGACGGCGCGTATGGACCGCTACGCCGAAGAACGCGCCGAGGCAGACCGCCGTATCGACCAGCAATTCGCGGAATCGACGGCACGCATGGACCGCTACGCCGAAGAACGCGCCGAGGCAGACCGCCGTATCGACCAGCAATTCGCGGAGTCGACGGCGCGTATGGACCGCTACACCGAAGAGCGCGCCGAGGCAGACCGCCGTATCGACCAGCAATTCGCGGAAATCGGCAAGCGGGTGGACGAACTGACGGTGATCACCCGTTCCCACGCCGACGACATCGGAACCCTTAAAGGCTGGAACCTGGAGGATCACTTTCGGGAGCGTCCGTCAGCCTACCTGCGCAGCTTCTTCCGGCGAGCGCGGGCCTACACCGATGGCGAACTCGTCAAACTGCTCGACTCCGGCGTGGAGCGCGGGATCATCACGGAAGATGATTGGGAGGAGGTGCGGTTGGCCGACGTCGTCGTGCGTGGCCGGCGGCGCGACGACGGTACCGAAGTGTTCCTGGTGGTTGAAGTCTCCTGGGGTGTGGGACTGTATGATCTGGAGCGGGCCGTGCGGCGAGCCGGCATTCTCGGCCGCCTCGTCGCTCCGGTGCTGCCGGTGGTGGCGGGACGGGGCGTGACCGCCGACGCGCGCAGCCGGTGCGACGCCGATGGCGTGTGGCTGGTGCTGGATGGCCGCGTAGTGCCGCCCAACGGGACGGCGGATAGCGGCTGACCTCGAGCGATCCGGCTACCCGCGCACCGCTCCGCCGGTGAGGCCGCTTACCACGTAGCGCTGCAGCAGCATGTACAGCAGAATGACCGGTAGCGTGACCACCACGGCGGCGGCCATGATGTTCTCCCAGCGCATCGACATGATTCCGAAGTAGTAGACGTGGATGCCCGGGCCGATCGGCCGCGCGCGCGGCGTGGTGGTAAGGGCGAGCGCATACAGGAACTCGCGCCACGACATCAGGAAGGTCACCACGCCCGCGGTCACCAGGCCCGGCGCGATCATCGGGCTGACGATGCGCACCAGGATGCCGAGCCGGCTGCTGCCGTCGATCGCCGCCGCCTCCTCGATCTCGCGCGGCACGGTGTCGATGTAGCCCTTCAGCAGCCAGGCGCTGAACGGCAGGGCGATGGCGGCGTGCGCCAGAATCACCGCCGCGTGCGTGTCGAGCAGCCGCATGCGCACGAAGTAGATGTAGATCGGAATCAGCAGCAGCGCCATCGGGAACATCTGGCTCGACAGGATGAACACCATCACCGAACGGCGCGCCGGCACCGGAAAGCGCGCCAGCGAATAGCCGGCCAGCGCCCCGGCGGCGATGCACAGCGCCACCGTGCCGGTGCCCACGATCATGCTGTTGAGGAAGAAGCGCAGCACCGCGATGTCCTCGTTCAGCAGGCGCCCGTAGTTGACCAGCGTGGGCCGGTGCGGCACGAACTGCGGCGGCGTCTGGTAGGCATCCTGTTTCGCCTTGAGCGAAGTGTTGACCATCCAGTAGAACGGAAACAGGCTGAACACCAGGTAGGCCAGCAGGAACAGCGCCACCAGCACCACCCCGACCTTGCTGCGACGTTGCACCACGCTCATGCCTGCCGCTCCTCGCGGTCGACCAGTTTCAGGTAGATCACCACGAACAGCAGCGAGTAAAAGAACCAGGTCACCCCGATCGCCGAGGCCTTGCCCAGCCGCGCCGAGTTGAACGCGGTCTCGTACACGTACAGGGCCAGCGTCTCGGTGGCGAAGCCGGGCCCGCCCTGGGTGAGCATGTAGACGATCACGAAGTTCTGCATGGTGTAGATCACCCGCAGGATGGTGGCGATGGTGATGATCGGCAGCATCAGCGGCAGCACCACCCGGCGAAACCGCTGCCCGAAGGTGGCGCCGTCGACGATCGCCGCCTCCACCAGTTCGGTCGGAATCGCCTGCAGGCCGCCGAGCAGGGTCACCATGATGAACGGCACCGACGACCACACGAACACGCCGTTGACCGCGGCCATCGACAGGGTGGCGTCGGCCAGCCACGGCAGGTTCTCGGACGCGATCCCGAGCGCTCGTATGATGTAATTCACCACGCCGGTCTCGGTGCTGAGCAACCAGTTCCAGGTCACGCCGATCACCACCCCCGGCACCAACCAGGGCACGATGAACAGCGCCCGCAGCAACCCGCGCACCGTCACCATCGCGTTCAGCGCGAGCGCCAGCGCCATGCCGATCAGCACGCTGGCCGCCACCGACGCGCCGGTAATGAAGAAGGTGTTGCCCACCACCTGCCAGTAGGTGGGATCGGTGAAGATCTGCTGATAGTTGCGCAGACCGATGTACGGCTGCTTGCGGATGTTGATCAGGTTGGTGGAGGTGATGCTCAACCGCGCCGCGTCGAGCAGCGGAAACAGGATGATGCCGACGATGATGGCGAACGCCGGGATCAGCAGCACGATCCCGAATGCCCGGTCGCCGAGGATCTGCCGTCCGCCTACGATCATTGGTGGGTGGGCCGTTCGCTCAGGCAGGCCGCATCACGCGACCTGCCCGAGCATGGCTGCCAGACCCGCCTACTCGGCGAGTAGCTGTTCGAATTCGCGCTGCGCCTGCGCCGCGATCGCCGCGTAGTCCCCGTTGCGCTCAATCCCCTCGGTGATTGCCTTGGCCAGGATGTCCTGCAGGCCCGGCCAGCGCGAGTCCTTCCACGGCGCGCCGCGGCTCATCGGCATCTGCTCGGCGAACGTCCGCGCGAAGTCGTCCTGCAGCAGCGGGTCGTTCTCCAGCATGTCGTTGACCGTCGGCAACAGGCCCATGTTGCTGTACAGGCCGCTCAGGACGTTGGTGTTGGCCGACGCGAATTTGGCGAACTCGAACGCCGTCTGCTTGTTCTTGGAGCCCTCGAACACCACCAGCACCGTCGGGTTGGCGATGGTCCAGTTGTCGCCGGTCACGCCCTTCGGCATCGGGATTACCTGGTAGGAGTCGTCGATGGTCGGATCCTCGGTGAGCGTGCGCAGCATGCCGCGCAGCCACGGCCCATCGAACACGAACCCGGCGCGCCGCTCGCCGAACACGATGCGCGTGTTGTACGGATCCATGCCCTTGGCGCTGTAACCGCTGTTGGTCATCCAGGCGTAGAACTCCAACGCCTGCTCGAACTCGTCGGTGTCCAGGGTGGCGTTGTTGTCGGCGTCGACCAGCTCGCCGCCCCACGCCCACAGCCACGGCGTGAACCAGAACGCGGCGTTGGCGCTCTTCACGTTGCGCAGCGAGAAGCCGATGATGTTGCGGCCTTCGCTGTCGGTGCCGAGCGAACCGATCTTGGCGATCTGGTCGCGGTAAGCGTGAATGTCCTCCACCGCGCCCGGCGCCAGCCCGGCCTGCACCTGCAGGGTGGTGTTGGCGTACGGCAGGATCGGCCCATGCCAGAACGGCACCCCGTAGGCCACGCCCTCGTAGGAGGCGTCCGCCACCGGCGAAGAGACGTAGCTGGCGATCTCCGCCTCGCTCAGGAAGTTGCTCACCGGCTCCAGGATCCCCGCTCCGGCGAGCTGCGGCACCCACGACACCACCGGCTCGGTAATATCGGGCGCGGTGCCCGCCTGCGCCATGATCAGTGCCTGCTCGCGCATCCGCTGGTAGGTAATGTCGATGAACTCGATGGTGACGTTGGGGTTGTTCTCCATGAACGTCGCCGCCAGGGCGTTGAACGACTCGCGGCCAAACTCCTCGGCGCGCATCCGGGTCATGTAGGTGAGCGTCACCGGACCGTCGTCGCCCGCCGCCTCCTGCTCGCTGGCGGCAAACACCAGCCCGGTTCCCGGCCACAGCAGCAGCGCCGCCGCCAAAATGAACAAACCTCTTTTCTGCATAGCGGATGGGAGTATGGAGCAGCGCACCGCGGGCGTCAATCGCGCGCATTGCCTCAAGCTAAATCCACACGAACGAGAACCGTTGCCTCATCGAAGAATCCACACGACGGACCTGTGCCAGTATGCGGGCGGAGGGTCGAAGGAGATGGGGGTCATCATGGCAGATCGGAGGACGCTCAGAAGGACCGCGCAGCGGTATCGACGGGCGACGAAGAAGCAGAAGGCGGGGATTCTGGACGAGTTCGTGGCGACGCATGAGTGCACGCG
>MPNH01000009.1 GCA_002238925.1 Spirochaetaceae bacterium bin103
CGGGCCGCCCGGCGGCAACGGCTCCACGGCGGCCGCGTACAGGCCGGTTGCGGCGGCGCCGGCACCGGCCTCCTCCAGGCGTACGCGGTGCGGCGGAAAGCCGATTTCGCCGCCGTGCAGGTAGACCATCTGCCGGCCCGGCTGGCGCAGGACCAGGAAGCTGCGCTGCACGCCGTCGCCTTCCAGGTGAACGCGCAACTCGCCGGCGGCGGCGCCCTGATTGTGCAGGCCAAGCGCCAGCGACCACGGCAAGGCGGGGCGCGGCGCGGCGCCCTCCGAGGCGCCCGCGGCAGCCTCGTCCGGGAACAACCAGGCGGCCACCTCCAGGTCCACCGGGCGCAGCGCGGTGCCATCGAAGCGCGCTCCGCCGCGCGGCAGGAATCCGCTGCCGGCGAACAGTTCCCCGTCGCGCACGAGCAGCGAGCCCGCCGGCGGCACTACCGCGGCCCCGGCCAGTTCCAGGTGGCCGTCGGCCGCCTCCGGCAGCGCATGCAGTTGCAGGCCATGCAGTTCGAACGAGGAATCGAGCAACAGTTGATGATGGACGGTGCCGCCGCCGCCGAGCGCGACCGTGCGGCTGAACGCCACCGTGTCGGCGCTGCTGAACAGCTCCACGGTGAACGCGGCGAGGTTGTTGCGCACCGCCACCGAGAAGGCCTCGCCGGCGTACACCGGCAGTGGCTTGGCCAGCACCAGCCGCGCGGTGCTGGGTACGGCGTGGCTCGGCGACAGGGCGGTCGCGGCAATTCGCCCCGCTCGCGCCGCGACCGCCTGTTCGCGAGGGCGCCGCTCGGCGCGCACCCGCACCCGGTCGCCGGCGGCGTCGCTAAACGGCAGGTCCGCGGCGCGCTGCGCGCAGGTGGTGGCGGCGAGCAGGACCAGCGCCGCGGCGGCCAGCAGGCGGGCCGCCCGCCGGTGCAGGGACGCCCATGGCACCCGAGCCGCCCGGTGCGCGGGGACCGCCGGGTGCGCGCGCTTCTGGTGGCGGGCAATGGCGCCGGGGACCGCGGGTACCTCGTACGGGGCTGCCGGCGCGGAACGGGACACGCTCCGGCACCGCGCCGGCGGCGCACCGCGGCCGCCGCCGGGCGCGTCCCGGCGCACGGTGAGCGGGTGCGCCGTGCCGCGGCGGCGCGGAGCGGGGATCAGCGCAGGCCTCCGATGCGCGCCGCCACGGCGGTCTGCAGCAGGGCGGCTACCTGCGCCGCCCGGGAGGGAAACCCCGCCGGCGCGACGGGGGGGGGGAGCGGGGATGAGCGCGGGCCTCCGAGGCGCGCCGCCACGGCGGTCTGCAGCAGGGCGGCTACCTGCGCCGCCCGGTAGGGAAACCCGGCCGCCGCAAGCGTGGTGCAGAACGCGGCGTGGCCGCGCCCCCCGCGGTAGTCGGGCACTTGGCGCGGGAAGGCCAGGTAGCGTTCGAACTCGGCCGGATCGTTGTCCACCAGCAGGCTGGCCTGGTAGAACAGGATGCGGCGGCGCCGAAACACGCTGGTGCCGGCGATCTTGCGGCCGGCGATCGCCAGGTCGGAGATGCCGCGCTGTTCGATGCCGCGGACGCCGTCGCCGTGCAGCGCTGCGATCAGCCAGTCGTTGATGGCGTGGGCGTATTCACGGTTGCGGTAAGGGTGGTCCACCTCGGTGACCAGCGCCACCACCACCTGGCCGGGACCGAGCAGCACGGTGCCGCCGCCGCCGCGCCGGCGCCGGATTGCGATGCCGGCCGCTGCCGCCTGTTCCCGGTACACGTCCACTTCCGCGTCCCCGGCCGCGCCGAGCACCACCACCCGCCGCCGCGGCTCGTACACCCGCCATTGCGGCTGCCGGGTGGCCTCGTAGCCGGTCAGCAAATCGTCGTTTTCCAGACCGGCCGCCACCGCTTCCGCTTGCCGGGCGTCAGGCGCCGAAACGGGCCACCTTGCCGGCGTGGCCGAGGGCGATGGCCATCAGCGCCCGGCCCGGCACCACGCCCCAGGCGCCCGCGGCGCACTCCCGTTCGCCGAATTGGCGCACCGCGTCGGGCCGGACGGCGGCGCCGTGGACCAGGAACGGCACCGGGTGGGCGGTGTGGGAGCGCGCCACGCTCGGCGTGGAGTGGTCTCCGGTAACGATCACGACGTCCGGCTCGCCGGCGAGCAGGCCCGGCAGGGCGCGGTCCACCTTTTCCACTTCCGCCACCTTGGCGTCGAAGTCGCCGTCCTCGCCGGCCGAGTCGGTGTACTTGTGGTGCACGAAGAAGTAGTCGTGGCCGGGCCAGGCCGCGGCGAGCGCGCGGCTCTGCGCGTCCAGGTCGGCGAGGCCTTCGACCACCTCCATGCCGACCAGCCGGCTCACGCCCTTGTAGTCGGGGTACACGGCGAGCGCCACCGGACTCAGGCCGAACCGGTCGGTCAGCGACGGGATCCGCGGCAGTTGCGCGAAGCCGCGCAGCAGCACCTCGTTGGCCGGCGCTTCGTCCGCGAGCAACTCGCGGGCGCGCACCACGAACGCCGCCGCGACCTGTGCCGTGTGCTCCGCCTCCGGTGCAAGGGCGCGCGGTGGCAGCGCGGCCACGCCGGTGCGCGCCGGGTCGGTGTCGGACACCCGGTCGCTGAGCCCGGCGCCGTGCAGCACCACCACGGCGCGGTAGTCTCGCACCGGACGTACCGCCACCTCCACGCCGGGCAATTCGATACCGTCCAGGAGCGCGGCCAGGCGGGTGCACAACTCGGTGGGGATGCGACCGGCGCGCCGGTCGGTGATCAGGCCGGTGTCGTCGCGGGTGGCGAAGTTGAGCCGCGCCGCCACGTCGCCCCCCCGTATTGGATGGCCGATGCCGAGCGCCGCCACGATGCCGCGCCCGATCGGGTATTGCAGTGGGTCGTAGCCGAACAGCGCCAAGTGCCCGGGTGCCGAGCCGGGCGCGATGCCGTAGTCGATCGGCACGTGCAGGCCGCACTCGGCGCCGGCGGCGAGCGCATCCAGGTTGGGGGTGCGCGCCGCTTCCAGTTCGGTGGGGCCGCCCGGCTCGCGCGGCAACCCGCCGAGGCCATCCATTACCAGGAGCAGGATGCGCTGGTCATTTGCCGTCTTGAGTTCCGCGAGCGGATCGCCCGCGGGGCGGTCATCGTGTATTGCCATCTGAGTTGACGGGATTGTGCGGCCTGCCCGCCACGAGTATCAAGAGGCGGCCGGGCCGGCCTGGCGAAGGTACGGACACAGGTGGGCCACGACGCAGCGTTCGCAGGCGGGGCGGCGGGCGCTGCAGCAGCGGCGGCCGTGGTAGTTGACCACGGCGGACAGCTCGCTCTGGTGCTGCTCGGGGACCAGCGCCCGGATCTGCGCCTCGACGCGGTCGGGGTCGGCGGCGTCGGTGAGCCCGAGACGGGTGGCGACGCGGCGAAAGTGGGTGTCCACCACCACCGCCGGCTTGCCGAACCAGTGCGCGAACATGACGTTGGCGGTCTTGCGGCCCACCCCGGGCAGCGCCGCCAGCTCCGCGATGGTATCCGGCAGCTCCCCGCCGTGGCGGTCCAGGAGCGTGCGCGCGCAGGCGACCAGGTTGCGCGCCTTGTTGCGGAAGAAGCCGGTGGTGTAGATCTCCCGCTGCAGTTCCTCCTGTTCGGCCGCGGCGAATGCGGCAGCGTCCGGGTAGCGCCGGAACAGGCCGGGCGTAACCGCGTTGACCCGTTCGTCCGTGCACTGCGCCGACAGGATGGTCGCCACCAGCAGCTCCCAGGCATCACGGTGCCGCAGCGGGCACGGCGTCTCCGGGTACTCGCCCCGCAGCGCCGTACGAATCTCCTCCGCCCGCACCTGCAGTTGCACCCGAATGTCGGCCAACGCGGTCCTCACCGAAGCTTCACCATCGAAGCGCACGGGGTCACGCAGGCAACCCGCTCACGCGCCCCTTCTATTCTGGTCAACCCGGCCATGAAATCACTGCAACCTGCTCAGCCCAATTGCCTCTGCCTGGCAGTTCGGCGGCCCGCCAAGAACCTCGGGAGGGCTTCACCGACGACGGCCATCGGGTTGAGGCCAGGATCATAGCAGTCCACGGCACGCCCGAGAAGCCACCCGAGCCGCCAGGTACCGCCATGTGCCGGCACAGGTGGGGCGCCGGGCGCTGGCCTCCGGGCTTCGTGGACGGCATAGTAGTAGCATCCGTAGAACGGCCTACCGGAATCGTACCAGAGACGTGCACAAGTCAATTCCAAATGAACCAGAGGGCAGTGGGCGGCGGCGGGTAGTGGCGCTGACCGGGGCCAGCCGTGGCATCGGGCTCGCTACCGCCCGGGCGCTGTGCGCGGCCGGCTACACGGTGGTGGCGGGCGCGCGCGATGTGCGGCCGTTGGCGGCGGCGGGGCCTGGCGCGCAACCGCACGCGGGGGAGGGCGATCCGACCGGCGGGGCGGCGCTCGGGGGGGGTGGGGGGGCGGCGGGCCTTGGCGCGCAACTGCACGCGGTGAAGGTCGATCTGACCGACGGCGCGGCGCTCGAGCGGTTTGCGGCGGCGGTCGGCAGGCTCGTGGACGGCGCCGCGCAGCGCAGGGCCTGCAGCGCGGACCGCCCCACCGGGGCTGGCGGCTCAAGCGAGGGCAAAACAGGTGCCGGTCCCGGCGGGTTGGTTGCACTGATCAACAACGCCGGGGTCGGAGCGCTCGGTGCCGGCGAGGAGTTTCCACTCGGGCGCGCCCGCGAGGTGATGGACACCAACCTGTGGGGCGCGGCCCGGCTCGCCCAGCTGCTGCTGCCCCTGCTGCGCGCGGGCGCGGCGCCGGAGCGGCCCGCCTACCTGGTGAACGTCGGCTCCCTGATCGCTGAATACCCGGTGCCGTTCCACGCCTACTACGCCGCATCCAAGGGCGCGCTGCGCGCCTACACGCTGGCGCTGCGCGGCGAACTGGCCGGCCACGGGGTCGCCGTCGTGCTGCTCGAACCCGGCGACGTGGCCACCGGCACCACGCCGCTGCAGCACACCGCTGCCGGTTCGCCGTACGGGGCCGCGTTCGCCCGCGTCAGGGGCGCGCGGACCGCCAAGATGGCCGCCGCGCCGCGGCCGGCGGCGGGGGCGCGGCGGGCGGTGCGCGCGGCCGGGCCGGGCGCGGCGGGGGGGCGCGCGCACCGCGAGGAGGGCCGCCGCGCCGCGGCGGGCGGCGGTGGCGCGCCGGCTGCTGCGCGTGCTCGGCCAGCGCCGGCCACCGCCGATCGTCGCCTGCGGCGGTAGCGCGCCGCTGCTGCGCCTGGTACGCCGGCTGTTGCCCGATCGGCTTGCCGAATACCTGACGCTGCACGCCTACGACCTGGACGGTGGCGGCGGTTCGCAGCCGAAGCGGCGGCACTGACCGGGCTCTTGCGCAACCTGCCCGCGCCGGAACGCACGGCCGCCGACCGCGCCGCGGCGGTTACAAGTAGCGCTGCTCGAGCGTCGTGACTTGGCGGGGGCGCAGTTCCACGGCGGCCGGCTCGCGCCCGAAGCACACGCCGAGAGCCTCGTGGAAGGCCACCGTCTCCGGCGCCACGTGACACTGCTCGATGGCCGCGGCGGTCGGCAGGTAGCGCACCTCGCCGGCATCGCCGCCGGCGGCCGTGACGCCGGTTATACCGGCCAACAGCAGGGCCACCGCGCCGGCGCCGACCTGCTTGCCGAAGTTCACGTCGTAGGCGGTGGAGGGGCCGGAACGCACCAGGTGGCTGGGGGTCAGCTCGCGCACCTCCGGGGTCTCGTAGATGCCGGCCACGTACTGGCCGGTCTCGCGCATGTAGGTCTCGGTGTCGGGATCGGCGGCGATGCGCCGCTCCAGCGACTGCCGCACGTACCTGCCGGCGCCGGCCAGCTTGCCGTGGCCGAACGCGTCTACGCCCGCGGCCGTGTCGGTCATCACCGCGCCGCTTGCGTCGCGCAGCCCCTCGGCGACCACAATGGTATAGGTACCGGCGCGCACGTCGCTGCCGCGGATGCGACCGTACCAGCGCTCCTTGGCGTGGGCGTATACCACGTCCATGTCCGCCGGAACTTCCGGCAGCAGGATGCAGTCGGCGTCCGCCGCCAGCCCGCCGCGCAGCGCGGTGTGGCCGGCGTAGCGCCCGAACACCTCGGTAATCATGATGCGGTTGTGGGTGGCGCCGGTCGTCTTGGCGTCCTGCACCATCTGCGCGATGCGGTTGACCGCCGAGTCGCCGCCAACCGAGTAGGTCTGCAGGTCCAGGTCCATGGTCTTGGGCGCGTGCACGCAGCGAATGCCATTGTCGACCAGATCCACCACCACGCTGCCGGTGTCGTCGCCGCCGGAAATCACCAGTCCGTCGATTTCGTGCCGGGCCAGCCCGCGCACGATGCGGTCGTACTTGCCGGGATCCTTGATGCGGGAAATCTTGACCCGCGAGTGGCCGGCCTCGGAGCCGGCGCGCGTGGAGTCGATACGGTCCACCCGCTCCGCGTCGAGGCGCACCAGGTAGTCCATGTCAACGAGATTGTAGAGCCCGGCGTAGCCATTCGGAATGATGTAGGCGCCGATGCCCCGATGCCGGCACATGCCGGCGGCGCCGCGGATGACGCCGTTGAGTCCGCCGGCATCACCGCCGCTGGTGATAATGCCGATGTTGCGAAGCGCTGTCATGGCAGGAACTTGCCGCTGCGCAGGCGGCGCTGTCAAACCGCGACCGGCCGGGCACGCTGCGCGCGCCCGCGCAGCGCAGCGCCAGCACGGTTGACAGCGCCGCCGAAGCCCCGGTAGCTTGACCACACGGCGGCTGGCAGCGCGACATGCCGCGCTGCCGCGGCCCGCACCGGGCGATTAACTCAGCGGTAGAGTGCTACCTTCACACGGTAGAAGTCACTGGTTCGATCCCAGTATCGCCCATCCACGCCATCGCCCCCGCGCGCTCTTCTCACCCCGGCACTGACCGACCTCCCGCTTGGGCGTATTCAGGCCGCCATTTACACCAAACGTGCACCAAACGCTTGCTCTTTCGCGCCCCGGGTGACCCTGCCGAAATAAGTGTTTCATTCAGGCATATTCGGTTAGTGCCATCATCATAGCTGTCCATGTAGCCGTCGATACATTGGTTTGACACCAATGACAGCTACGGCGGCGACTGATGCAATGACACGAAGCGTGGGGCCTCGCGCGCGCAGGCCGGTTCTACGCCCGGTCAAGAACGCCGCCTGCTCGGTGCTGGCGCTGGCGCTGGCGCTGCCACTGGCCGGGTGTGCAGCCGGATCTCCGGTAGCCGGCGGCGCGGCCACGCCGGTCGTCACGATTGCCGCCGGCGGCACCCCGGTGGCTGCCGGCAACGCGCTCACCTACGAGGTGAACGGGGTTCCGGCACCCGACCAAGCCCTGCACATCCGGGTGCGGGTGAGCGGAGCCGGCAGCGGACCGGAATCATTCATTGTCGCGGTGACCATCGAAGCCGGGGACACGAAGGCGACGTTCAACGTTCCGGCGGACCTGTCGCACGAAACAACGGTGACGGTCGAACTGATGCCGGGCAGCGGCTACACCGTCGGCCGCGACCACGCGGTCACCATTGTGGTACCGGCCACTGACGGGGCCACGACGCACGCACCACCGCAGCCCGGTCCTGCACCGCTCGCACCGCCCGGACCGGACCCGGAGTTGCCGGGTGAGGCGCCCGGCGCCAGCGCCGGAATCAGCTTCTGCGCGCGCTCTTCCGCGGTGCGCAGGGGTATCCTGAGAGCCGTGCCGGCGGCGACCGCCGACTGCAGCGGCACCGGGCAGACCACGGTTACCGCCGCCGATCTGGCGGCGATCCACCACCTCGACTTGCGCAGAGACCGGGACGGCGCGGCTCTGGTCCAGTTCCGGCCCGGAGACCTGGATGGGCTTACCGGCGTGACGGTACTGAACGTGACCGACAACTGGTTGTACCGGGGACTGCGCGCATCGGGCGCGCCGTGCAGCTTCCTCAGGCAACTCCGCTCGCTGTGGTACGGACTCAACTCGATCGACAGAATCCGGTCGGCCGACTTCTTCGCTTGCCTCGACAACCTGGAGTACCTGGACCTGCGCGGGAACAACATCCGGTATGAACCCGGCGTTCACGACCTGAACCCGGCCGCGTTCTGCAAGATCCCGAAGCTGCGCAAGCTGTCTATCGGATCGAACCGCCTGCGCACCCTGCCCGCGAGGGCGTTCGCTTGCCTGCCGGACCTCGAGGAGCTGGACATGTTCGACATGTGGTACGAGTTCGTCCACATCGGCTTCGGATCGGACACCGTCGGCCCGGACGTGTTCGCCGGCCTCGGCAGGCTCAAGCGGCTCGACCTCGGATTCAATGCGCTCGGCGCGGCACCGCTCGACCCCGCCCTGTTCGACCCGCTGGTGAACCTGGAGTATCTCGACCTGCGCGACAATCCGCTCCTCGCCGTACTCCCGGAGAGCGCCGAACGGCTGCCCGCCGCTGTCGTGATCGACATGGATCCGGCAATGATATTCGCCTCCGAGGTGGCCCGGCCCGAGAATCGCCCGCGCGCCGGCCCACCCCGCATCGTCGGGGGCGCGCAGGCGGAGCGGACCCCGCATCGTCGGCGCCGTGCAGGCGGACCGAACCCTGACGGTCGACCTTGCGCAGGTCCAGGATCCGAACGGCCTGCCCGCGAACTTCCGGTATCAGTGGCGCCACCGGGGACGGATGATCGAGCACGCGCACCACCCTACCTACACGCCCGACGGCTACTATGCGCAGGACCCGATCAGCGTCACGGTGACCTTCACCGATCTCGACGGCTACCCCGAGTCGGTGACCAGTCCCGCGGTCACGCGGACGGGCTCCGGCTAACGCAGCTTCTTGCGCATGCGGCGCAGCATGGCGCGGCGCGCGCTGCTGTCGGCGACGCTCGGTCCGCGGCCGCGCTGGCCGGCGGGATGGTGGCTGGCCAGGATCATCAGCATGGCCGCTCCGCACACCACCATGGCCGCGCTCAGGAGCTGGCCGGTGGTAAAGTTCCAGGGGCTGAACAGGGCCGGGTTCTCGAGCGGCACGAAGGTGAGCGGGAATGCCAGGCCCTCGTCCGGCTCGCGCAGGTATTCGACGGCGAACCGCACCACCCCGTAGCCGATTACGTAGAGAGCGAACAGGAAACCGGGAAACGGACTGCGTTTGCGGAACACGAACCAGAGCAGCAGCCAGAGAAACACGCCCTCGAAGAACGCTTCGAACAGTTGCGACGGGAAGCGCGGCAGGTTGATCATGGCAGCGCCGTCCGGGATCGGCATGCCGGCGTCCTCGGCCACCTGCCGCACCCACGGCTCGCTGGTCGGATAGGAGGGCGACTGCGGGAACACCACGCCGATCGGGTGGCTGGTGATGCGTCCGTACAATTCGCCGTTGATGAAATTGCCTAGCCGCCCGAACGTGTACCCCAGGGGCGCGCTTGCGGCCAGCAGGTCGGTCACCTGCAGTACCGGCAGCTTCTTGATGCGGCAGTACAGCACCACGGCTACCGCCGCGCCCACCAGGCCGCCGTGATAGGACATGCCCTGCAGGCCGACAAACTTCAGGTCGCCGTCCACGCGCGCGAACGGGAACACGATCTGCAGCGGATTGCGCGCGTAGTAGCCGGTGGGATCGTAAATCAGCACCGAGAACAGGCGCCCTCCCAGCAGCACGCCCACAATGCCCCAGAAAAACAGGTTGAGGACGGTGTCGCGATCTATCGGCAGTTCGCGATTGCGCGTGACCAGGCGCAGCACCAGGTAATAGGTCACGGCAAACGCCACGATGTACATGACGCCATACCAGCGAATCGGCAGACCGGGGATCACTTCCGGCCGCAGCCAGGCCGGGAACTCTACGTAAGCAAGCACCACCAACACTGTACCGCAAACAGGCGTTATACTTCATGCGTAGTGCCGCGTCTTTCCTGTCTGCTCGACATCGGGGCCACCCGAAGGCTGCGGGGCGTGCGCACCGGTGCGCTGGCGGCGGTGCTGCTGCTCCTGCTCGCGTTGTCGCCGCGCGCGATGGCGCAGGAGGAGGAAGAGGCGCGCCGCGCGGCGGAGGTGTTTGCCGAGGTGCTCCAGTTCCTGCTGGAGAACTACGTGGACGAGGAGCGCCTCAACCCGGAGACGCTGCTCGACGGCGCCCTCGAAGGCATGTTCGAAGCACTCGACGATCCGCACTCCGCCTACGTGCAGCCTTCCGACGTGCGCCAGATCACCGACCTGACACGCGGCGAATTCGGCGGCGTCGGGATGTACATCGGCAAGCACGCCGACGGCGGTTTTGAGGTGATCTCCCCGATCGAGGGCAATCCCGCGCACCGAGCCGGGGTGCGCGCCGGCGACCTGATCGTGGCGATCAACGGCGAATCGGCCGCGGAGTTCGACCTCGCGGACATTGTGACGCGGCTGCGCGGTCCGCCCGGCACCACGGTGACCATTACCCTGCTGCGGGACGACTCGATCGAATTCGACACCGTGATGGAACGCGAGATGATCGAGGTGGAAACGGTGCGCTCCGGCAGGATCGGCGAGCGCATCGGCTACCTGCGCATTGTGCAGTTCACGCTGCTCACGCCGGAACGGGTGACGGAAGCGCTGCAGGAACTCGGCGGCGTGCGCGCCCTCATTATCGACCTGCGCAGCAATCCCGGCGGCCTGCTCGGTTCGGTAGTGCAGGTGGCCGATTACTTCCTCTCCGACGGCGTGATCGTTTCCACCCACGCACGCGTCGACGACGAAAACGACGTGCACCGCGCCGGGCCCGATGCCACGATCGTGGACACCTCGGTCCCGATCGTGATTCTGATCGACCGCGGCTCGGCGTCGGCCTCCGAGATCCTCGCCGCCGCCCTCGGCGAGAGCGGGCGCGGCTTCGTGCTCGGCGAGCAGTCCTACGGCAAGGCGTCGGTGCAGCAGGTGCGCCGCTTCGGCAGCCGCGCGGTCAAGCTGACCACCGCCTACTACCTGACGCCGAGCGGCGCGAGCATCGACCAGGTGGGCATAACCCCGCACCGTGCATTCGGCGAAACCGAACGCACCGAGATGGAAGAGGTGGAGATTACCGAGTTGTTCGAAAGCGGACAGGTGCGCCGCTTCGTGCGCAAACATGGCGAGCCCACCGAGGCGCAGGTCGAGGAGTTCATCGGCGACCTGCGCGAATCGGGGGTGGATCTGCCGCGCCGCCTGCTGCGCAAGCTGATCCACGACGAGGTGGTGCGGCGCATGCCCGACCGCCCGGTGTACGACTTGCGCTTCGACGGCGTGCTGCGCGAGGCGGTACGCCTGCTCGACCACGACCTGGTGCCCGCCGAGGACGCCTGGCAGTTGCGCGAACCCGCCGCCGCCGCGGCGTTTTAGCAACGTCCGGCAAGGCGTCACGGGCTGTGCTCGCGGTGCGCCGCTGAGCGAATGCGCCATTTCCTGGTAGCGGAGGCGCGGCCCGGCGCCGTGCTGGACATTGCCGGTCCCGACTACCACTACCTGGTACGCGTGCTCAGGCTCCGCCCCGGGGCCGTGATTCCGGTCGCCGATGCTGCCGGACGCCGCGCCCGCGCCACGGTTTCGGACACCGGCGGCGGCCGCGTGCGCCTGCACGTCGGCACTGACCGCCCGGCCCCCTCGGCGCCCCTCTCCGCGCCGGCGGTGACCCTGGTCCAGGCGCTGCCCAAGGGTGCGCTGATGGATCGCATCGTCCGGCAGGCTACCGAACTGGGGGCGGTTCGCATCGTGCCGGTGGTTAGCGAACGCACCCAGGGCCGCGCCGGACCCGACGCCGATGCGCGCCGCCGCCGGCGCTGGCAGCGCATAGCACGCCAGGCGGCGCAGCAAAGCGGTTCCGAGCCACCGCCAATCGACCTGCCCCAACCCTTGCACCGCTACCTGGAGCGCGCCGAGTTGGACGGTCTTGGCCTCCTGTTCCAGTACGGCGCCGCGCCGCTGCCGGCCGCGCAGCCCGGGCCGGAAACGGCGGCGCTCCACCGGCCGCCGGCGGTTCGGTGCGCCGTGGGACCCGAGGGCGGCTTCTCGCCGGCGGAGACCGCGTTGCTTGGCGACCGCGGCTTTTACCCGGTCGGCCTGCCGGGCGGGGTACTGCGTGTCGACACCGCGGTGGTGGCTGCGCTGACTGCCGTTCGGCAGTTTCTGGCCTCCGTTCCGGAATCGTAAGCGGGCGGCCCACCCATCCGTGCGTTCGCGCCAGCACGGTGCGGTTCGGGAACTTTCCGCTCATTCAGGAAAAATCGCCCCGCGTAGGAAGTATGGGCCGTCTATGCGTTGTCCAACAGGCAGTCAACAAATACCGTGTCCGGCGGTGATTCGACTGCTGCTGATCGATGACGACCCGCGCGCCCACAGCACACTCGAGCTGGTGCTGCCGGACGAGTACGACCTGATTTCCGCCACCACGCTGTCCGATGGCCGGCGGCTGGTAACCGACGGCGAGGTGGACATGGTACTCCTGGACCTCGCACTCCCGGACGGCAACGGCCTCGATCTGCTGCGCCACATAACCGCTCAGCCGTTCGGCCCGCCGGTGGTGATTCTCACCGGCACGGCGGAGGTGGCGGTGGCGGTGGACGCAATCCGCGCCGGTGCGAGCGACTACCTGCTCAAGCCGTACGAGTTGCGTACCCTCCTTGCCAAGCTGCACAACGCGCTGGTCAACAGCGCGGCGCGGCGGGCGCGCGAGCGCAGGGCCCCGCCGGACGGCCTGGTGGGAGAGTCGCCCGCACTGGTGCAGGTGCGCGAATTGATGGAGGCGTTCGCCGATTCGGATGCCGCGGTGATGGTGATGGGAGAGAGCGGCACCGGCAAGGAGTTGGTGTCGCGCGGCATTCACCGGCTCTCGCACCGGGCGGCGGCGCCGTTCGTGGCAATCAACTGCGGCGCCATCCCCGACACGCTGGTGGAGAGCGAGCTATTCGGCTCCGAGCCGGGGGCGTTCACCGGCGCGGTGGCGCGAGCCGGCTGCTTCGAGCGCGCCGACGGCGGCACGCTGTTCCTCGACGAGGTGGGGGAAATGACGCTGGACACGCAGGTCAAACTGTTGCGCGCGCTGGAGAGCCACGAGGTGACACGGGTCGGCGGGGCGCATCCGGTGACCGTCAACGTGCGCGTGGTGAGCGCCACCAACCGGCTTACCGAGGCGCACCTCGCCGACGGCCGCATGCGCCTGGACCTGTGGTACCGGCTGGCGGTGCTGACGATCCGCGTACCGCCGCTGCGCGACCGGCGCGACGACATACCGCTGCTGTCCTACGCCCTGCTCGGCGCCGGCGCCGGTTGCAGCGCGGCACTGAGCGAGCCGGCGCTGCGCCGGCTCGCGGTTCACCCCTGGCCCGGCAACGTACGTGAACTGCACAACGTGCTCGAGCGGGCGCGCCTGCTCGCCGGGCGCCGGGCCAGCGGCACCTTCCGGCACGCAGCGGGGCAACCGCGCGGCGGCGACGTACTGCTTATCGAGGAGCGCGACATCGTATTCGACGGCTCCGGCGTTCCGGGCGCGGGCGCGGCCGGCGACGGGTGACCGGTGCGCGCCGACGGCGTATACTGAAGGGGAATTTACCATGATTGAATCGGCAAAGATCGAGGGCTACATGCTCTCGCTCTCCCTTACCTACGAAACTGTTGAGGATGGCACCTGGCTGATCAACGACGAAGAGAAGGGCCTGGAGAACGTCCTGGTCATTCTCGCCGACCCAGTCGTGATTATCCGGGTCAAGGTAATGAGCATTCCGGGGCAGCGGCGCGAGGAGTTTTTCGAGCAGTTGCTGCGCCTCAACCAGTCGGACATGATCCACGGCGCCTACGCACTGGAAGGGGGCGACGTGATCCTGCTCAACACGCTGGTGGGAGCCACCCTCGACTTGGAAGAGTTCCAGGCCACCCTGGATGCCATCGGACTCGAGCTGGCCCAGCACTATCGGAAGCTGGCCAGCTACCGTTAGAGAGAGGAGGTCACCTGATGGGACTGTTTGACCGCTTCCGGCGCGTGCTGCGCTCCAACATCAACGACATGATCACCAAGGCCGAGAATCCCGAGAAGATGCTCAACCAGTTGATCGTGGAGATGAACGAGCAGCTCATCGAGTCCAAGAAGAGCGTGGCATCTGCGATCGCCGACGAGAAACGGCTGCAGCGGCAGCTTATCGAGCAGCGCCGCAACTCCGAGCTGTGGGAGCAGCGCGCCATGGATGCGGTGCGGGCCGGCAAGGACGACCTGGCCAAGCAGGCGCTGGTGCGCAAGCAGGAACATGCCGAATACGTGAGCAGCTACCAGGAGCAGTACGACGCTCAGCACACTTCCGTGGAGCAGCTCAAGGACTCGTTGCGGCAACTGCAGCAGAAGATCGAGGAGGCCAGCCGCAAGAAGAACCTGCTGATTGCGCGCGCCAAGCGGGCGGAGGCACAGCAGCGCATCCAGGCCACCATGACCGCGACCGGCAACACGTCGGCGTTCGACGCCTTCGACCGCATGGCCACCAAGGTGGAGGAGGCGGAAGCGCACGCGGAAGCCACCGACGAACTGGCGCAGATCGACGCCGGCGACGCGAAGCTCGAAAAGCAGTTCCAGGAACTGGAGTCGGGCAGCGCCGACCACCTGCTCGAAGACCTGAAATCGAAAATGCGCCAGATCGAGGACAAAAGCGCGCCCGGCGCCACCTCGCCGTAACCGCGCGCCCGCAGAGTCCCGCGGACAACCTGCCGGAAGACCGCCGCCAGCGGCGCGCGCATGAGCACTCCCACTCCAGAGGGCCTGCCGTGCGTGGTGTTCGTGGTCGACGGCGACCCCGCGCTCGCGGCGCGCCTGCGGCGGTTGCAAGCCGCGCCGCGCCGGGCCGGGCGCGGCTTCCAGCTCCAGTTGAGCCGCGAATTCGACCCGTGCTGCGCGGCGGCGCTGTTCATCGTGCCCGCGACCGCGGTCAACACGCTGCTCGGCGGGTGCGGGCGGCTAACCCTGCCGGTGCTGGCCTACGGCAACGAGCGCGGGCTCGCTCCCGCGTTCGTGCGCGGCTGCATCGATTACTTGCGCGAGCCGTGGACCCTCACCGAATTGCAGCTGCGGGTGCAACGGTGGCTGGACCGGCGCGCGGCATCCGGCCCGCCAGGCGTAGCGAGTGGGGCGGGCGGCGGCATCCGGCTGCGCGGCACTACCCTGCATGGCCCCGCTGGTGCGGTGGCGCTGTCGGTGGCGGAGGCGCGGCTGCTCGAAATGCTGCTGTTCAACGCCGGCCGGGTAACCAACCGCGAGGCGCTGTTCTACCGGCTCTGGGGGCGGCTGCCCGCCGCGCGCAGCCGGGCGATCGACGTGCACGTGGCGGCGCTGCGCCGCAAGAGCCGAATCGCCTGCGGCGCCGGGGGCGAGGACGCGGGTCGCGCGGGTGGCGCGGCCGTCGGCGGCGTGACCATTACCGCGGTGCGCGGCGAAGGCTACCTGCTGTCCGTTACGGAACCGCCGGCCGCCGCCGGCCAGCCACCAGCGGCGGCTACACGAACAGCGAAACCACCAGGTTGTTGAGCGCCAGGAAGCTGGTCACGAACACGATCGACACCATCGACATCAGCTTCAACAGGATGTTGATCGAGGGTCCGGAGGTGTCCTTGTAGGGGTCGCCGACGGTGTCGCCGATGACGCCCGCCTTGTGCGCTTCCGAGCCCTTGCCGCCGTAGTTTCCGGCCTCCACGAATTTTTTGGCGTTGTCCCAGGCGCCGCCCGCGTTGGCCATCATGATGGCCAGCACGAACCCGGTGGCCAGCGCGCCGGCGAGCAGCGCGATCACCGTGAACGGGCCGAACAGCACGCCCACCACGATCGGGGCAACCACCGCCAGGATCGACGGCACCACCATTTCGCGCTGCGCGCCCTTGGTGGAGATGCCGACGCAGGATGCGTAGTCGGGGCGCACCGTGCCCTCCAGGATGCCGGGATTGGCCTGGAACTGGCGCCGCACCTCCTTCACCATGTCGCCGGCCGCGCGCCCCACCGCCTTCATCGACAGCGACGCGAACACGAACGGCAGCACGGCGCCGATGAACAGGCCCATGAGGATCTTGGGATCCATCAGGTTGATGCTCATCTGGGCATCCTGTACGTGGCCGGCGGCATCGCGGGTAATGGTGATGATGTTGGCGTAGAACTGCTCGAAGGCGGGGCTCACGGTGACGGTGTCGAGCGCCTCGACGATCTTGTTGCGGTACTCGGCCAGCAGGGCCAGCGCGGTGAGCGCCGCCGAGCCGATGGCAAAGCCCTTGCCGGTGGCGGCGGTGGTGTTGCCGAGCGAGTCGAGGGCATCGGTGCGCTCGCGTACGTGCGGCTCCATATCGGCCATTTCGGCGATGCCGCCAGCGTTGTCGGCTACCGGACCGTAGGCGTCGGTGGCCAGGGTAATGCCGAGCGTACTGAGCATGCCGACCGCGGCCAGGCCGATACCGTAGAGGCCGATGCCCGGGAACTGCCCGCCGCCGGACAGGAAGAACGCCAGCAGGGTTGCCGCCACCACGGTGATCACCGGCACCAGGGTGGAAACCATGCCGAGCGCGTGACCCTGGATGATCAGGGTCGCCGGGCCGGTCTGCGCCTCGGCGGCCAACTCCTGGGTCGGCTTGTAGTTGTCGGAGGTGTAGTACTCCGTGAACCAGCCGATCACGTTACCCGCCACCAGGCCGACGATCATCGCCCCCCAGATGCCGATGAAGCTCGGACCGGCGGTGAGCAGCACCAGCACCAGGGACAGCACGGCGATCAGCCCGGTGGACAGCCAGGTGCCGTTGCGCAGGGCTTTCAGCAGCACATGCTGGGAGGCGTCGCCCTTGGTGCGCACCACGGCGGTGCCGAGGATGGAGCACAGCACGCCGATGGTGGCCACCGACACCGGCACCTGGATCATCTGCATGGCGGACACTTCCGGCAGATTGAGGGAGGCGATGGCGCCGAGCGCCATGGTGGCGATGATCGAGCCCACGTACGACTCGTACAGGTCGGCGCCCATGCCCGCCACGTCGCCCACGTTGTCGCCCACGTTGTCGGCGATGGTGGCCGGGTTGCGGGCGTCATCCTCCGGGATGTTGGCCTCCACCTTGCCGACTAGGTCGGCGCCCACGTCGGCCGCCTTGGTAAAGATGCCGCCGCCGAGGCGCGCGAACAGCGCCTGCAGCGAGGCGCCCATGCCGAAGGTGATCATGATCGGCGGAATCTCCACCACCGGGACGGCGAACGCGAAGCGCAGCAGGAACCACCAGATGGCAATGTCGAGCAGCCCGAGGCCCACCACCGTCATGCCCATCACGGTGCCGGACGAGAACGCCACCCGCAGGCCGGCGTTGAGCGACTCGCTCGCGCCCTGCGCGGTGCGCGCGTTGGCGCGGGTGGCGATCGACATGCCGATGAAGCCGGCCAGCGCCGAGAAGAAGCCGCCGGTGATGAACGCGAACGGGACGAACGGCGACAGCAGCTTCAGCCCGAAAGAGATGACCGCAAGCACCGCGAACAGCAGGATGAAGAACAGGCCAACCACCTTGTACTGCTGCTTCAGGTAGGCGGTGGCGCCTTCCAGGACCGCGCGGCTGAGTTCCTGCATGGTTGCGGAGCCCGGGTGCTTGCGCAGCACCGACAGCGCCAGGATCAGCGCGAACAGCAGCGCCGCAATGGAGCCGAGCCAGGTTACCCACATCAAGTCGCGGTCTGCCGGGGCCGCGCCGGCCTGTGCCAGGGCCGGAATCGCCGGGAGCAGGAGCAGGCCTGCCGCTCCCGCGAGCGCGTACATTCGCTTCATTGGTGCCTCGCAGAGATGGTTCGCCCACCCGTTGTCATGGCCCGATTAGGTGGCGGGCCGGAGTGGGTCGGCCCTAAAGTATGGGCATCGTCCGGTGCAGTCAACGAACGACTCCCCCTTGAATTACCAGGAGTTTCCGGCAGTTGCGGAATTGACGCGGGGCCGGCGAGGGCCTATCGTGCCGGGCGTGAGGATCACGCTTGTGAAGAGTCACGCATCGTGAAGGCGCACATGACGCTGCGCTCCAACCCGCGCGCAATAATACCGGTGGCCGTGGTGGCCGCGCTGGTGGCGGGCGCGGTGCTGGTGACCGTCCTGGTACAGGTAATCGTCGGCCTGGTTGCCCTGCTGCTCGCCGGCTACATTGCCTACCGCATTGTGCGCTTCATCGTGAAGCACCTGGCCAGCTACGTGGCCGCCGACGACGGCGGCGTGACCATTTGCGAGTTCGGCGAGGAAACCCACCACCACCCGTGGGACGAGGTCACCTTCGCCGGCACGGCGCGCGCCGCGGACGGCATGGAGCTGCTCTACGTGTACGTGGAGAAGGACGACCGCCTGATGACCGTGTCCCGCGAGTTCGAGAACTTCACCCTGCTCGGCGAAGAACTGCAGCGCCGCATCCCCCCCACCGACGTGGAACTGGCCGCCGGCGAATCCCTCTCCGACCAACTCCGCCGCCGCCTCCCGGAAAGTGGAACTGCACCGGATGAGGCCTGACCGGACCTGCGTGCTATGATAGCCTCACGCTGGGTGTTCCATGATAAGTAAGCTATTCGTCGACAATTACAAGTGCCTCGTCAACTTTGAACTGCCGCTGCAGGAGTTGTCTCTTCTGTTTGGACCAAGCGGCGTAGGAAAGACTTCGGTTCTCGACATCGTTTATGCCCTCCGACAGTTGCTGTCGGGTGACGCAAGGGTCACCGATCGTGACATATTCCCAACCCAAACACTCACTCGCTGGCAGAGCCGTAATCTGCAAGTCTTCGAAATCGAAGTGATTTTGGGCTCGGAGACCTACACGTACCGGCTTGAGGTGGAGCACGAGAGAGGGAAGCGCACCGCCCGTATCCGCAGCGAGCGGCTCGAGGTCGATGGGAACCCTCTGTTCGAGTTCGTAATGAGTGAGGTGCAACTCTTTCGCGACGAGCCGAATCGCGGAATCTCCAAGGGTCCAAGCTATACCGCGGACTGGAGAGAGTCCGCTCTGGCTCGCGTTTTTCCCGGCCCAGCCAACAAGCGCCTTACCCGCTTCCTCGATTACATGTGCAGGATACTGGTGTGCGGCATCCACCCCCCGGGTCTGCTGTCTGACTCGACCGAAGAGAGCTCCATGCTGTGGCGGGATGGACGCAACTTCGCCGACTGGTACCGGCACACTCATCAGGAGCGTCCGGACCTCACTGAAGCTCTCAGGAAAGAGCTCGTCGATGTGGTCGCCGCCGGGTTTCACCTCATACAGCTCGAAAAAGTCGGGCATGATGCACGCTCCTTGACGATCAGGTTCGACGACCAGGAGGGGGGCGATTCTCGGGAAGGGTACGCGCTACGGCTCGACGAGATTTCCGACGGCCAGCGAGCGCTCATCGTGCTCTATAGCCTGATAACTCTCGGTATTGAAAAAAATTACACCTTGTTTGTCGACGAACCTGAGAACTACGTAGCACTACGAGAGGTTCAGCCCTGGCTCATACGCCTCAACGATGCTACGGGGAAGGCCTTTCCGCAGGCTGTGGTCAGTTCCCATCATCCTGAGCTGATCGACTATTTCGGTTACGGGCACGGTATCATGCTGCAGCGAGAAACCTCCGGCGTCATTACGGTAGGCCGCCCGCAGGCAACCCGAGGAGCGGGAGAAGATCCAGTAGGTCTGAAACTGTCGGAATTGGTTGCCAGGGGCTGGGAGCGTTGAGCGAGCGAGTCCAACTGGTCGTGTTGTGTGAAGACAAACAACACGAGACCTTCATCCGCCGGTTTCTCAACGGGATGCGACCGAAAGACCATCTGCTTCGGGTGGAGAGATTGCAGCGAAACGGTGGCTCGGGCCAGGCATTCGTGCGACGCCGCTTCCCTATAGAGCTCTCGCCGAGCACCGGCGCAGGCGGGTCTCACAAGTGCTGATCGTGATGCTCGATGGCGACGAGCGCGGTGTTGGCGCACGTATGAACGAACTCGCAGTCGAATGTCGCAAGAAGGACGTACCGGTCGAATTCCCCGAACATGGGGTCCTGGTGTTCGTACCGACGTGGCGGATCGAGACTTGGTTGGCTTATCTCGACGGCGTGACCGTTGATGAATCGAAGCGCGACTATCCCAGCTTCCGGGGCCGCGAGAGCGACTGCGCACCGCATGTGAACACGCTCGAAGAAATGTGCCGGAGGAAAAGCTTACGGCAACCAGCGCCGGAATCCCTCGCCGCAGCCTGTGCCGAGTGGAATCGTTGGACTGACTCTGCCTGACGGGCTCGGGTGCACCTATGAACCGGCGCCGCCGCGCTGCCAGGGGGCGGAGCGGAGGATGGGGGCATAGGCGTCGTCTTCGAGGCTGATGCGCAGGGCGGAGAGTTCGGCGCCGGTGGGCTCGCGGTCCTGGAACTGCAAGCGGCCAACGTGCTCGACGACCGCGACCGGGGTGCGCTCGGCGCCCTCCCCCATCTCCAGTACCGCGGCGGCAGCGATCGACTGCACCAGGTTGGTCTTTTCCATCGTGAACGGGCGGCCGTGCAGGTCGGGGGTGCCGGTGTAGTCGCGCAACGCAACGAAGCCGCAGTGGGCGATGCCGCGCCCCACCACGCCCCAGTTCAGCGGAATGCCGCCGGAGTCGGCCAGGATCACGCCCAGGCGGCGCTCGCCGGCGGCATGTTCGCGCAGCCGGCGCCACAACTCGTTGGCGCTGCGCTGCGGGTCGGACGGCCACGGCGCCAGTTGGCCGGCGGCGTTGGACTGGTCGATGCCGGCGTTCACGAACATCCAGTTGCCCTTGATGGTGAGCATGATGTCGTAGCGCGACGCGTGCGGCTCCAGGTAGTACTCCGCCTCCCGGCGCACCAGGTCGTGCAGCGCGGCGCGGTCGCCGGCACGCCCGGTGAGGCGGCCCTCGGCGATGCTCACCACCTTGGTGGCGACCACCACCACGCAGCGGTCCGGCAGCGGGGCGGGCAGGCTGGCCGTCAGCACCGCCGCCAGGTCGCAGCCGTGGCGTATCAGCGGGGTGCGAACGGCGGTAACGGTCACCCGGACTCTACCCCTTGGCTCAGGGCAGGTCGTGCCGGTAGCCGCGGGCGCTCGCCAGGGCGAGTCCGCCAGCGATGCTGCGGTAGAAGTCGAAACGCTCGATGCGGCCGGGAAACAGTTCCTCCAGCCGCGCCTGCACCGGCAGGAGCTGCGACGAGCCGCCGGTGCACACGACGCGGTCGACCTGGTCGGCGGCCACCCCCGTCTTGCTCAGCAGGGTGGCGACCGCGTTGCCGATCTCTTCCACCGCCGGCTCCAGAATCTGCTCCAACCGCGCCCGGTCGAACGGCACCTCCAAGTCGATTTCGGGCAGCGCGATCGCCGTCTGTTCCCGCTCCGACAGGCGCGCCTTGGCGCGTTCGGTGGCATTCAGCAGAGCGTACGCGTAGTTGCCGCGCACCAGCCGCCACAGCCGCCCCAGCTTGCGCTGCTGATCGGGCCCCGACCGGATGCCGGCAAACAGGGTGTCCATGAGGTCCGGCTGGTTCATCATGTACGCCATCTGCCAATTGAGCAGGTAGTCGGCGTAGCGGTAGAAGGGGAATACGGTGTCGGCGCGGCCCAGGTGCTGCGCGCTCTTGATCGGCGCGCCCTCGCCGAGTTCCGGGAACACCAGGCGCTTGATGATGAGTTGATCGATATGGTTGCCGCCGAGCGGCAAGCCCTCGGTGCCGCGCACCCGGAACTGTCCGTCACGGCTCTCCAGCAGGCACAGGTCCAGGGTGCCGCCGCCGAAGTCGAAGGTAAGCAGAAGCTGCGGCTCGCCGCGGCGCGCTTCGTTGGCGGCGGCGAGCAGGCCGCGCCGGGGGGGCGCGGCACGGTCCGCGTCCCGCTCCGCCATGCTCCGGGAGTGGAGGTAGCTCAGGCTGGCTGCCACCGGCTCCGGGTAGAAGGTGAAGTCGGAAAACCCGGCGTTGCGGCACGCTTCTTCCATGCGCGCCATGGCGATGTGGTTGGCGTCATCGTCGCCGACGAAGCGCACCGGGCGGCCGATGTGCAGGCCGCCATCGATGGTGCGGCCGGAGGCTTCGACGGAACGGCGAATCTCCGACAGGATCAGGGTAACCAGGGCGACGGTGCGAAACTGCCGGTGGAACACCTTGAAGCGTTCGTGGGTGCGGATGCCAAGGTAGCTCTTGAGGCCGCGGAACAGGCGTCCGGGCAGTTCCGCGTCGTCATCGCCGCGCACCCGCACGGCGACCTCGACGGCATCTCCCTCGGAGTGGCCGGGAGCGCTGCCGCCGTCGCTGGCGTTGACGGTCATGGCGATCGCCCCAATGTCGATCTTGCGCAGCCGTACGACGCGCCCGGCGTTGTCGCCGAGGTAGCTGGCAATGGCGATGCTGCCCACGGTGTGATCCATGGTGCGGCGAATGTAAAGTGCGGTGGGCATGACCGTGGCCGGGTTGGCGAGCGGATCGAGCGTGAGATACGTGATCTGGCCGCCATTGGCCACGGCGACCGTGGTGTTGGTCGTGCCGAAATCGAGTCCGATGCCGATCATGTCTGGATAAGCGAGCCTCAAGTTAATCGGCCCGCCGCGCCAGTAGCAAGAGTTTTCTTTGCGTTTGCGCCGCGATTGCCGGGATTGTCGAATTCCGAAGGTTCCGACGGGTGACAACTGGCCGGCGGCGGTGCGAAACGCTATGATGCCGGCCATGATTGCCCATAGCAGTGACTGGCAGACGTTGCCGGTGGACGGCGCACCGATGCGCACTTTCGTGGCGCGTCCGGACGACGCCGCCGAGGCCCCGGGCGTCCTGGTGGTCCAGCACGCCGGCGGCGTCGACCAGTTCGTGCAGGGCATGGCGCGGCGGCTGGCCGCGGCCGGCTTCGTGGCGGCGGCGCCGGAGCTGTACCATCGCCAGGATCCGGCCCCCGATGAGCCGCTGGAGCGGATGGCGCTGCTGCGCGACGACGAGATCCTCGCCGATTGCAACGCCGCGCTCGATTTTCTGGGCGCCGGCGGGCGGGGCGCGGCGGCGCGGCCGGCCGCGGTGGTGGGCTTCTGCATGGGCGGGCGGGTGACCTACCTGCTGGCCGCGGACAGCGACCGCCTGGATGCCGCGGTGGCGTTCTACGGCGGCAACACAAAGGTGGCGTGGGGCGGCGGCGCGGCGCCGTTCGACCGCCTCGGCGAGATAGCCTGCCCGCTGCTCGGCTTTTTCGGCGCCCGCGATGCCAACCCGTCGCCGGAAGACCGCGACGCCATCGACGCCGAATTGACCCGCCACGGCGTGGAGCATCGCTTCGTGAGCTTCGCCGGAGCCGGTCACGCCTACATGGACTTTACCAACCAGACCCGCTACCACACCGAGGCCGCCGCCGAGTCATGGCCGCTTACCGTGCAGTTCCTCGGCCAGCACCTCGGCGCCGGGAGCTGACGGCTCGATGAGTGGCCAGGCGGCCGGCGGCGAGTTGGCCGGCCGGGTGGCGATTGTGCCGGGCGGCGCCGGCGGCATCGGCAGCGCCGTGTGCCGGGCGCTCGCCGCCCGTGATGCGGCGGTGGTGGTGGCCGACATGAATCTGGAGCAGGCGCGCGCGGTGGCGGTAGCGCTGCCGGGCGGCGGACACGACGCGGTGGCGGTGGACGTGGCCGACGGCAACGAGGTGCACGCAGTGGTGGCCGCGCGGGAGCGGATCGACCTGCTGGTGTACTGCGCCGGCAACAACCTCAAGGCGCCGTCCCTGGAGTTGAGCGCCGCACAGTGGCGGTCGGCGCTCGACAGCCACCTGACCGGGGCGTTCCTGTTCAGCCAGGCGGTCGGCCGCCACCTGGTGGCGCGCGGCAGTGGCGGGCGCATGGTGTACGTATCGTCGGTGGGCGCCTGGGCGCCGATTCCGGAGCGCGGCGCGTACAGTCCCTCCAAGGCGGCGCTCAACAGCCTCGCCGGCATGCTGGCGGTGGAGTGGGCGCGCTACGGCATCAACGTGAACACCGTGTGCCCGGGGGTAGCCGCCACCGCGATGACCACGATGGTATACGAACGTGACCCGGCGCTGCGCGAGTCGCGCCGCAAGCGCATGCCGATTCCGCGCGAGGTGTACCCGGAGGAGATCGCCGAACTGGTGGCGTTCCTGTGCGGCCCCGGCGGCAACTACATCAACGGCGCCGCGATCCCGATCGACGGCGGCTTCCTGCAGTCCGGCTTCATGCCCGAACCCGACCCCGGAATGCAGTAGTAGACGATCGCGCGGGACGCTACCGGTTTCGGGTCAGAGGGTCACAGGGAGAGCGGCGGGGCGCCGTCCGGGCGCAGGTGCTCGCGGCACAGCGCCTCGACTTCGCGGCGCAGGGCGGCGGGGCGCACCCCGTTGCGGGCGCAGGCGTCGTACACGTGGGCAATCAGGTCGTTCACGGCCGGCGGCGCGTCGTGGTCGGGCGGCAACAGGCCGTGCTCCTTGAGCAGGATGATGGTGGCGTTTACCTCGAGGCGATGCACTGATCGAGTGCGAGTGTAGCAGGTGACCGCGCGGCAGTCAGCGTGGTAGCGTAGGCCATGACCATGGTGGAACGGGAACCGCGCCTGCTGGCGATCGCCGTACGGCACCGCTCGCGCGGCGCGATGCAGGAACTGGCCGAGGCCGAGGTAACGCTGGACGGCGGCGTTGCCGACGACTTCCGCGGGCGCACCGGGCGCCGGCAGGTAACGGTGCTGAGCCTGGAGTGCTGGCAGGCGGCGAGCCGGGAGGCGGGGCAGCCAAATTTGCCGTGGACCACGCGGCGGGCCAACCTGCTGGTGACCGGCGTCGACCTGGCCGCGGCCGGCGTGCTGCGCATCGGCGAGGTGGAACTGGAGGTGACCGGCGAGACCGCGCCGTGCGAACGCATGGAAGAGGCGTCCCCGGGCCTGCGCGAGGCGTTGACGCCGGCGTGGCGCGGCGGCGTGACCTGCCGCGTACGGCAGCCCGGCGCGCTGCGCCCCGGCGCCCCGGTTTCCGCGCACCCGGCCCGAACCCCGGAGCCCGCGGCCGGCGCACGTTAGGGACCGGCTTGAGCCGGGACGACCACAACATCGCCGGTCGCGTAAGCCGGTTCGTTCACTGGCACCGCCTCACCACGGGGAGCGACGCCCGCTGGGGTGCCGGGACGTATCCTTGAGAGCGGCGGGCTGGTAGCGGCGGCAATGCTGCTGGCGGACTTGGCAGCCGCATCCCGGGCGGTGGCGGCGACGCGCTCCCGCACCGCCAAGGTCGCGGTACTGGCCGATTGCCTGCGCCGGCTTGAACCAGGCGAGCGGCGCATCGGCATCGCCTACCTGTCGGGAGCGCTGCCCGAAGGGCGGATCGGCATCGGCTACGCGGCGCTGCGCAACACCGAGATCCCAGCGGCGGCGGAAGCCTCGCTCACTGTTCCGCAGGTTGCCGCCGGCATCGCCGAATTGGCACGCAGCGCCGGCCCCGGATCGGCAGCGCGCCGCGCCGGCATCCTGGAGCGGCTGTTGGCGGGCGCCACGGAGGCGGAGCAGGAGTTTCTGCGCCGCCTGATTGTCGGCGAGCTGCGCCAGGGTGCCCTGGAAGGCATCATGGCGGATGCGGTGGCCGCGGCCGCGGAGGTGGATGCCGCCGAGGTGCGGCGCGCCCTCATGGTGTCCGGCTCGCTGGCCGCGGTGGGAGCGGCGGCGCTCGACGGCGGCGCGGCGGCGCTGCGCGGCTTCCGGCTGACCCTGTTTCGCCCGCTGCTGCCGATGCTCGCCGGCACCGCGCCGGACGTGGGCGCGGCCCTGCAGCGCACCGGAATGGCATCGGTGGAGACCAAGTACGACGGCGCCCGGGTGCAGGTGCACCGGTCCGGCGGCGAGGTGCGCGTGTATACCCGCAACCTGCGCGAGGTGTCCGCCAGCCTGCCCGGCGTGGTGGCGGCGGTGGCCAGCCTGCCGGTCAGCTCGGTGATCCTGGACGGCGAAGTGCTGGCCCTGCGCGCCGACGGCCGCCCGCTGCCGTTCCAGGTCACCATGAGCCGCTTCGGCCGCGGCCGAGCACCGGACGGAAGTGCCGGGACCGCCGGCCGCGATGAGGCCGGTCGACACGGCGAAGCGAGCATCGACGCGGCGCACCGAGACGGCGGAGTAGCGGGCCGGGCCGCGGCGGATGCGCGCGGCGACACGACCTCCGGACGGCGCCCGCCAGCGCCTGCGCAGGCACAGGAGGAGGCGGGCGGCGCCGCTACTAGCACAGACCGGGCAACACCGGTGAAGGCGCCCGGCGCTGCTGACCGCGGCGCTACGGTACGGTCGCTGCAGGCGTTTTACTTCGACTGCCTGCACCTGGATGGGGAGGATCTGATCGACCGCCCGCTCCGCGAGCGGCTGGCGGCGCTGGACCGTGCCTGCCCTGCCGCCCTGCGCGTGCCGCGCGTGGTTACCGAGGATCCGGAGCGGGCCGGGCACCATGCCGCCGAGGTGCTCGCGGCCGGGCACGAGGGGGTGATGGTCAAGGCGTTGGACAGCTCCTACGAGGCGGGGCGGCGCGGCAGCGGCTGGATCAAGGTGAAGCCGGCGCACACCCTGGACCTGGTGGTGGTGGCCATCGAGTGGGGCTCGGGCCGGCGGCGCGGCTGGCTGAGCAACCTGCACCTGGCTGCACGCGACCCGGACCGGGGAACATTCGCCATGGTGGGCAAGACCTTCAAGGGCATGACCGACGACATGCTGCGCTGGCAGACCAGCCGCTTCCTGGAACTGGAGACCGGACGCCGTGGCAGCGTGGTTTACGTGCGCCCGGAACAGGTGGTGGAGATCGCCTTCGACGGCATCCAGCGCAGTTCCCGTTACGGCTCCGGCATGGCCTTGCGCTTCGCCCGGGTCAAGCGCTACCGCTCCGACAAGCCGGCCGCCGAGGCGGATACCATGGCTGCCATGCGCGCCCTGCACCGGCGCGCCGACGGCGGCGGGAATTCGGACAATTCCTGCGCGCCGGGATGACCGGCGGCGGCGATCCGGCTACCATGATGATCCGTGAAACCCGCACCGACCAACTGGGACGACGACCCGCTGATCCGCTGGCTGACCGCAATCGACGGCATCGTGCCGCCGTTCTGCGTGGAAGTGGTGCTTGCCGACGGCAGCCGCTACTCCCTGCACTCGATTACCTCCCACGACGCGGAGACCGGCGCCGCGGTGGTACGGATCTGGGACTACCGCGGCCTGTCGGATGAAGAGGTGGACGGGGTGCGCGACCAAGTGATGGCGCTGCAGGACCCCGCGCCGCTGCTGGAGCCCGGCAGCCTGCACCCGCGCCTGGACTGGGCCGCGGTGAGGATGCGGCTGGCCGACGTCGCCCACTGCGTCGAAAGCTACGCGCCGCTGTGGCCGGAGCGTCAGGAGCAGCCGCGCACCCAGCAGCGCGGCATCGGCTTCGGCCGCTAGCCTACTCGACCACCCACTCGTCGACCGGGTCAAAGGCGGGCATGACGAAGTTGAGGATGGTCATGGGCGCGGCGCCGGGGATGGCCCGGTGCACGACGCCGGGCGGAATGAACACGGCGTCGCCGGGGGCGAGGGCGCGCAGTTCGCCGTCGATCTCCATTTGCCCGTCGCCGGAGAGCACGTAGTAGATCTCGGTGAGGCGTTGGTGGTAGTGGCGCTCGCTGTCCTGCTTCACCTCCACCAGGTGCAGGCTGGCGCGCCCCTCGGCGGCCTCGGCGAAAGCGCGCCGGGCGGTGCCGCACGGGCAGGCGATGCCGGGCAGGCCGGTGAGCCGCACGACCTGGGCGGACGCCTGCCCGCGCACGGCGCGTTGCGCCTGGTCCTGGACGCCGGCAGCCATCACTCGTCCTCCAGGTCGAGCAGGTAGCGCTGCGCGGGGCTCAGGCGCGCCGCCGTGTCCGGGCGCAGGTAGGCGCGCTGATCGGTCTGCTGTTCCTGGTGGCGCGGATTGAAGTAGCAGTGCAGGCAGCGCCGGTGCGCGCCTGGCGTGCGGTTCAGGGTGCCGCCGTGCCAGGTGTAGGAGTTGAACACCGCGACGCTGCCGGCCGGCGCCGTGATCAATTCCTCGTCCGGGTGCGGCGCCTTGGGATCGTCGAGCACGTCGGCGGGGTGCGCGCTGGTGTAGGTGCCGGGCACCATGCGCGTGCAGCCGTTCTCCTCGGTGAAATCGTCGAGCATCCACAGCGAGTTGCAGCCGTAGCGCGGCGGCGGCACGTCGCGCTTGCCATCCTGGTGCAGCGCCTGCAGGCCGTCGCCGGGCTTGGCGTCGCGCGCGTTCAGCGAACCAAGATGGAAAGGCGCGGCTATCGTCCAATGCACGGCTGCCAGCAGTAACGGGTGCGACCACACGCCATCGAACACGCTGCCCTTGTTCACCAGGTCGGCCAGGCGGCGCGCGCCGTCTTCCTGGTGCACCTCCAGGCCGGCCACGGCACCCTCCGCGGCCACCAGTTCCTCGAACCGCTCGCGCAGCGCCGTCAGCCAGCCGGCGTCGATCACCCCCGGCAGCAGCGTGTATCCCTTGCGGCGCAGTTCGTCGCGCTGGCGTTCGCTGAGCAGCTCGGCGGACGCGCCGAGCTCGGCAAGACATTGTTCCATGTTCATGACAGTCAGATTCCGTGCCACAGGATGGCGTGAAAAGGGCACTCCGGGAAGCCCTGGGAAGCCCGCCCTTTTGCCGCGCAGGGCACGGCTGGTAGGCTCAACGCGGGAGGAACAGGAAACGATGGCATTGAAGGTACACGTGACCGGGGTGAGCGGGTTGATCGGGGACGTGGTGTATGCGCACCTGGCGGCGCAGCCGGAGCGCTACGAGGTGACCGGCAGCGGGCGGCGCTACGAGCCGTCGGACCGGGTGGCGGCGGGACGGGCGCTCAGTTGCCCGCCGGAGCGCTTCACGCGCGCCGACCTGACCGACCTGGCCGCCGTGGAGCAGGTGTTCGCCGGCGCCGAGGTGGTAGTGCACATGGGCGCGATACCCGACCCGTCGGCGCCGTTCGAGGCGATCCTGAACAGCAACGTGGCGGGCGGCTACCACGCGCTCGAGGCATGCCGGCGCCAGGGAGTGCGCCGCATTGTCTATGCGAGCACGGTAATGACTGACTGGGGCTACCAGTTCGACGAACCGTACCGGGCGATCCGGGAGGCGCGCTTCGACGCCGTGCCGGCGGACTTCCACCGCGTGACCCACCGCGACGCGGTCCGTCCCACCGAGCCCTACTCGGCGAGCAAGGTGTGGGGCGAAGGGCTGTGCCGGGCGTACGCCGACGGCCGCGGCCTGTCGTGCCTGTGCCTGCGCATCGGCGGCGTGAACGCCAATGACGCCCCGAGCAGCGCCGCCGGAGCCGCCCTGTGGTGCAGCCAGCGCGATGTCGCCACGGCGACCGAGATGGCGATAGCCGCTCCGGCGGAAATGGGTTTCGACATTTTCTACGCGGTGTCCGACAACCGCTACCGGTGGCTGGACGCCGAACACACCCGCGCCGTACTCGGCTTCCACCCCGCCGACCGCGCCGAGGACCGCCTGTAGACGTATTCGTGCGTCTACAGGCTCGACCTGAGATCCCTCACGGGACGTGTCGCCGGATGGCTGCGTTATCCTTCGGTGCCGGGGAGGGTGGCGATGGCAGCGAGGGCGGTGGCGATGCGCGCCTTGGCGGCGTCCACCCGTGCCGGAGGCCAGTCGCCGAAGCCGCGGCCGGTCTTGGCGCCGTAGTGGCCGGCGGCGGCGGGGGCGGCGAGCAGGTCGGCGATGCCGCCGGCGGCGAGGCCGGGCCACAGTTCGCGGGCGATGGCGGCGATCACGTCCAGACCGGCCAGGTCGGAGACCTCGAACGGGCCGGCCACCGCCAGCCGGCGGCCGAAGCTGCCGCTGACCACGGCGTCCACGTCCGCGGCGCTTGCCACGCCGCTCTCCACCAGCGCCGCCGCCTCGCGCAGCAGCGCCTGCTGCAGCCGGTTGGCAATGAAGCCGGCGATCTCCCGCCGCAGCACCACCGGACGCTTGCCGAGCGCCTCGTACAGCGTCCGCACACGCGCAACCACTTCCGCGGCGGTGCCGGCGTGCGGCACGATTTCCACCACCGGCAGCAGGTGCGGCGGGTTGAAGTAGTGTGCCACCAGGATGCGCTCTCCGTGGCGGGCGCCGGCGGCGAGCGCGCTCGGCATGAAGGTGGAGGTGTTGCTCGCCAGCACCACTTCGGGGCCGCAGGCGCGGTCCAACTCGGCGAACACGCGCTGCTTGAGCGGCAGATTTTCGCTGACCGCCTCGATTACCAGGTCGGCTCCAGCGACCGCCTCTGCCAGCGTGGCGCACGCGGCGACCCGTTGCAGCGCCGTGTCGCAGGCCCCGCGCGGCGCCAGCTCGAGATTGGCCAGGGTTGCGGCGCCGCGGCGCATGTTGGCCAACCCCTGCTCCAGCGCCGCGGCGGAGGCGTCGGTGATCGCCACCTGCCGGCCGCCGACGGCAAACTCCAGTGCGATGCCGTGCCCCATCAGGCCGGCGCCGATCACCGCCACCCGTTCGATCATGGCCGAGCTGTCCGATTCGGTCACGTGGTTCTCCTTGTGCCTCTCGTGCGCCGCACCGCTTCGCGCCGGGCGGCGCACGCCCTACAATAGACGCGTGGTGCCGAGCCCTGTCCAGCACGCCGGGCCGAGGTTCGATTATCCGGGAGGACGTGGATGGAGAAGTTGAAGGTTGGGGTGGCCGGCCTCGGCCACGGCGGTACGCTGCTGCAGGCGAACACGGCCGCGGGGAGCCACCTGCGGCTGCGGGTAACCGCGGTGTGCGATACCGACGGTGCCCGCGCGCGGGAGGCCGGCGAGCGCTACGGCGTGCCGTTCGTTACCACCGACTTTGCCGAGCTGGTGGCGCGCCCGGAGCTGGACGTGATCGGCATCTACACCCCCGGTCCGCTGCACGCGGCGCAGATACTGGCCGCGCTCGACGCCGGCAAGCACGTGATCGTGACCAAGTCGATGGTGTACTCGATGGCCGAGGTGGAGCAGGTGGTGGAAGCGGTGGACCGTACCGGGCTGGTGCTGCTGGTAAGCCAGTCGCTGCGCGGGCGGCTGGACTTCATGGAGGCCAAGCGGGCGTGCGACGCCGGCGAGATCGGCGCGCCGTACCTGGCCGAATCGCACTACATCCACGACCTGCGCCCGGTGTACGACTACTCGCCGTGGCGCGTGCAGATGCCGCAGGACCTGATCCTGGGCGGCGCCTGCCACCCGATTGACCTGCTGCGCTGGTTCATGGGCGACATCGAGGAAGTGCACTGCTACGGCCAGCGCAGCGGGCTGGCGCCGGAGTATCCGCGGGAAGACAACTTCGTGATCAACGTGCGCTTCGCGAGCGGGCGGATTGGCCGCATCGCCAACTACCTCGGCGTGGTGGAGCCGCCCGGGGAGGTGATGAACGAGCTCACCGTGTACGGCACCAGGGGCGTGCTGCGCAACGCCCGCAAGCGGGTGGAGGGCGACGGCTACCTGCCGGCGCGCGACTCGGAGGTATCGTTCACCAGCAAGCTGCCGCTCGGCCATCACCAGGAGATGCTGGTGATGATGGCGCACCTGGCGGAGTGCATCCTGGACGGCAACACGCCGTGGGTGGGCGTGCGCGAGGGCGCGCGGGTGGTGGCCACCGGACTGGCCTGCTGGGAGTCGCTGCGCAGCGGCGCGCCGGTGAAGGTGCGCAATGAGTTCTGAGCCGGCGCCGGACGGCAAAGCGCCGGACGGCATCAGGCGGCCGCAACTGAAGATGCAGTTCCCGGCATCCGCCGCCCTGCAGCCGGTGCGCCTGCCGGACGGATACTCGCTGGCCACTCTCGCCGAACGGGACGCGAGCGAGTGGATTGCGGTGCTGAACGCCAACGGCCAGCTCGGCGCCTGGGATGCGGCGCGCGCCGAACGCTGTTTCAACGATCCGCGCCCGGTGATCCCGGAAGGAACCTGGCTGATCATGCACCGCGGGCGCGCCGTCGCAACCGCCTGCACCGTGCTGCCGACCGCCGCCGAGCCGCGCCATGAACTGGGTTGGGTGGCGGTCGATCCCGCCCACCAGGGGAAGGGACTGGGGCGGCAGGTGTGCGCCGCGGTCCTGTGGTACGCGCGCCGCCGCGGCTGGCCCGCCTCCACCCTCAACACCGACGACTGGCGCCTGCCCGCCATCCGGACCTACCTGAAACTCGGCTTCGAGCCGGAAATTACCCACGACAGCCACCCGGCGCGCTGGCAGGAGGTCCACCGGCTGCTGGCAACACAAGGAGAGCGAAAATGATCAAACCGTTCGGCGATGGCCGCGACTGGTTCTTTGGCAAGCGGTTCGGGATGTTCATCCACTGGGGGCTGTACGCCATCCCGGCGTGGCACGAGCAGATCCTGTGGCGCGGCGACATCAAGCGCCGCGACTACGAGAAGCTGGTGGACGAGTTCAATCCCCGCCGGTTCAACCCGGACGCCTGGCTCGACGTGCTGCAGGAGGCGGGCATGGAGTACCTGTGCGTCACCACCAAGCATCACGACGGCTTCTGCCTGTGGGACACCGCCTACACCGACTACAACGTGATGCGCACGCCGTACGGCAAGGACATTATCGGCATGCTGGCCGAAGCGTGCCACCGGCGCGGCGTGGTGCTCGGCTTCTACTACTCGCTGCCCGACTGGCACCACCGCCACTACCCCAACCTGGGCCGCCACCACGAAATGCTCGGCCCGCGCCCGGGCGACGACCCGGACGAAGACAAGTACCTGGAGTTCGTGGCCAACCAGGTGCGCGAACTGCTTACCGGCTACGGCAAGCTGGGCGAGTTCTTCTGGGACATCAACGTGGCGGAGTTCCACGCCCCCGAACTCAACCGGCTGATCCGCGAACTGCAGCCGGACGCGCTGATCAACGACCGCGGGCCGGCCCCCGGCGACTACTCCACCCCGGAGCGGCACGTGCCGGAGGGGGCGGCGTTCAGCAGTCCCACCGAGGCGGTGCAGTCGCTCGGGCGCGAGAGCTGGGGCTACCGGGAGGGCGAGGACTACTACGCGCACAAGTTCCTGATGCAGAGCGTGGACCGCATCCTGGCGATGGGCGGCAACTACCTGCTCAACGTGGGGCCGAAGGCGGACGGCACCTTTCCGGACGAGTGCGTGGCGGCATTGCGCCGCGTCGGCGACTGGTACGGGCGGGTGCGGGAGGCGTTCGACGGCACCGTGCCGTGCTCCTACCTGGTGCAGCGCACCTCCGCCGGGGCGTCGGGAGACACCCTGTTCCGCTACGACGATCTGCTGCTGACGCGGCGCGGCAACACCATCTACGTGCACTGCCCGCACGACCTGCAGACCGGCGGCGCGGTGCTGAGCGGATTTGCCGAGGAGCCGCGCGCGGCCACCCTGCTCAACGACGGCCGCGAGCTGGCGTGGGCGGTGGACGTGATCCCGTGGCGCTGGACCGCGCGCCCCTGCCTGCGCATCCGCGACCTGCCGGTGAACGAACTCACCGGCGAGGTGCTGGTAATCAAACTGGAACTGGACGACGAATCGACCGCTTAGGCCGGCGGCGCGGGTCAGCGCTCGCGTGCGCGAGACCGGTGCACCGCCGCGTTGCGCACCAGCGCCGTCACCAGCCAGAAGAAGAACACCAGCAGCATCACCGCCATCACGCCCATGCCCGCCGCCACCGCGATGCGCCCCGCCAGCGGCGTGTCGGCCACGAGCATCGCGCCCACGATCCCGACCAGGCGCCCGCCGGCCACCACCGCCACCGTCGCGATCAGCCCGATCGCGATCAGCCACGCCACCAGGTTGACGATCGGATGCGCCGTCTGTCGATCGTTCGCCGCCACGACGATCCCAGTATACTCCGACCCGGCGCTGTTACGAGATTGACGCATTTCTCGTGTCTCACTATTCTCGCGTCATGAGGAACGTGCCGGTTTCCCTGCCCGAGGATACCGTTCGCTGGCTGCGCGTGGCGGCAGCCAAGGCCGACCGCGGCGTGTCCGGATGGCTGGCCGACCTGCTCGACAAGATGCTGAGTTGCATGACCGGGCCAGTTTTCGTTGACACCAACGTGCTCGTCTACCGCAGGCCGCTGACTGCCGGGTGCTGCTGACCGGCTCGGTGGTGCGACGGCCCAACCTGTTGCTGCTGATTCCGGATCAGCACCGGCCCGATTGGGTGGCCGGCGGCGGTCTGCCGCTGCGGACGCCGGTGCTGCAGGGGCTGGCGGAGCGCGGCGTGACCTTCGAGCGCGCCTACTGCACGTCGCCGCTGTGCGCACCGTCGCGGGCGTCGCTCGCCTCCGGGCGCCACTATGCGCACTGCGGCGTGCTCGACAACACGCGCATTTACCCGCTTGATCAGCCCACCTTCTACCAGGCGCTGCGCGGCGCCGGCTACCGGGTGGCCGGCACCGGCAAGTTCGACCTGCACAAGGAAGTCGGCGATCCCGCCGCGGCCTGGTGGGAGCTGGACGGTTCGCGGCTGCTCGACGAGTGGGGCTTTACCGACGGCATCGACAGCGAGGGCAAGCTGGACGGCAGCAATTCCTACCGCGGCGCCGGCGCTCCGCGCGGACCGTACATGAAGATGCTGCACGACCGCGGCCTGGCCGACCGCTACGTGCACGAGCACGCTGCCCGCCGCGACCACCTCGATGCCTACACCACCGCGCTGCCGGACGACGCCTACGGCGACAACTGGGTGGCCGGCAACGCCCTGCAGGTGCTGGACCGGCTGCCGCGCGAGGTGCCGTGGTTCCTGCAGGTGAACTTCCTGGGGCCGCACAACCCGTTCGACGTGACCGCCGCCATGCGCGCCCGCTGGGAGCAGGTCGAGTTTCCCCCGCCGCATGCCAACGACCATCCGGACCGCACCGGCCTGCTGCGCACGCGGCAGAACTACGCCGCCATGATCGAGAACATCGACACTTGGTGCGGGCGGATACTGGACGCGGTGGCGGCGCGCGGCGAGTTGGACGACACCGTGGTGGTGTACGCCTCCGACCACGGCGAGATGCTCGGCGACCACGGGCGCTGGGGCAAGAACACGTGGCGCGAGGCGGCGGTGCGCATTCCGCTGGTGATCGCCGCGCCGCGCGCGGGCGGGGCCGGGGTGTCAACCGACGCGCTGGCGAGCCTGCACGACCTGGCGGCCACCTTCCTGGACTGGGCCGGCGCGGAACCGATGCCGGGCATGGACGCGGTGTCGCTGCGCCCGCTGGTCGAGGGGCGGCGCGCGGCGCATCGACCGGTAGCGGTGGCGGCGCTCGCCGACTGGCGCATGGTCACCGACGAACGGCACAAGCTGGTGGTCAGCCCCTCCCACCCGCCGCTGCTGTTCGACCGCACCGCCGACGAATGGGAAGACCACGACCTGGCCGCCGCCCGCCCCGAGGTGGTCGACCAACTGCGCATGCACCTGGTGTAGACGCCAACCGGCGCCCGAAGCGCGCGCCGAGCCAATCAGTTGACGGCGACGACCGCCTTGATCACGCCGCTTTCGAGGCGGGTGTAGGTGGGGAAGTCGCCAATCAGGCCGCCGAAGCTGCTGCGGTGGGTGATCCATGGGGCGGTGTCGATGCGGCCCTCCTCGATGTGCTCGATGATGGCGCGGAAGTTGGCCGGCACCGAGTTGCGCGTGGCGCACAGGGTCAGCTCCGGCTTGTGGATCGCCATGTGCGGGAACGACAGCTCGCCGGCGGTGAGCCCGACGTACACCAGCCTGCCGGTGGGCGCGATGTAGTTCACCGCCGCCGACATGGAGCGGTTCGAGCCGGTGGCGTCGAACACCACGTTGGGCAGTTCGCCGCCGTTCAGTTCGCGGAGCTGGCCGTCGATGTCGCCGGTCACCATCAGGGTATGGTCGCAGTGCATTACGTCGCTCGCGAAGCGCAAGCGCTCCTCGTTGAGGTCCATGAAGATGGTGGTGGCGCCGCTGAGCCGCACGAACTCGTAGGTGGCCAGGCCGATCGGGCCGGCGCCGATGATCAGCGCGGTGTCGTCGGCCCCGGGCGCGCCGCGGTCCACGGCGTGGGCGCCGATGCCGAGCGTCTCCACCAGGGCTAGCTGCTCGAACTCCAGCCTGGTGGAGACGTGCAGTTTGCGCGCCGGCAGCAGGAACCGCGGGCGCATGCCGCCGTCCGTATGCACACCGAGCACCTCCAGGGTGGCGCAGCAGTTGGGCGCTCCGCGCCGGCACGCCAGGCACCCGTCCACGCAGTTCAGGTAGGGTTCCACCGAGCAGCGGTTGCCGGGCGCCACGCCCGTCACGCCGTCGCCCACCGCCACCACCTCCACGCCGAGCTCATGGCCGAGGATGCGCGGGTAGGTCATGAGCGGCATCTTGCCGAAGTAGCCGCTGACGTCGGTGCCGCAGATGCCGATGTTGTGCACCTGCACCAGCGCTTCGCCGGGGCCGGGGTCGGCCGGCGGGTCGATGTCGATCATCTCGAAGCGTTGCGGTTCGCGCAGACTGATTGCCTTCATCTGTTTCAATCCTCCAGGTAGGCGCGGTAGCTGTTGATGGAGCGGCGAGCGGCCGCTTCCGGGTCGGGCCAGGGGAACGCCTCCACTGCCGCCCAGCCACGGTAGCCGGCGGCGCGCACGGCCGCCGCGATCGGCCCGTACGACAGGTGTCCGCAGCCGGCCGGGCGCCGGTTGCTGTCCACGAAGTGAATATGGCCGAGGTGCGGCGCGGCGGCAACGAGGGAGGCGGCGATGTCGGCCTCCTCAATGTTCATGTGGAACAGGTCGGCGAGGACGCCGATGCGGTCGCTGCCGGTGCGCTCGATTACCTCGCCGCCGTGGGCGAGGGTGTTGCACAGGTCGGTCTCGTAGCGGTTGAGCGGCTCCAGCACCAGCCGCCCGTCCACCGCGGCGGCCGCTTCGCCAAGCTGCGCCATGCTGTCGACCAGTCGCGCCAGCGCCTCCCCGCGCTCCTCGCCGGGAGCGGAGCGGCCCTGTATCGAGCCGACGATGGCCGGTGCGCCGAACGGCGCCGCCAGCTCGATGACCGCGCGCACGTAGTCGATGGCGCGCTGCCGCCCGGCGGGGTCGGGGTCGGCGAGCGCCAGGCCGTGCACTACCCCGCCCGCGCCGGTGCCCACCGCCGCCAGGGCCAGCCCGTGGTCATCCAGAGCGCTGCGCAACTCGTCCACCGGTACCCCGGCGGCGGTGTGCGGAAACACCTCCAGACCGTGGAAGCCGTGGCGTGCGGCCGCGGCGCAGGCGGCGGCGATGCCATCCCAGAAAATGAACGGCCCGCCGTGCACTTCGGGGACCAGGCTGACGGTTACCGCGGCCCGCACGGCGGGCGCCCTACCCGGCTGCATCGGCCCCGGCCTTCTTGAGTACGGACTTCAGGTAGCGAAGGTCCATCTTGCTCATCGCGATCACGTCCTCCACCGGCTCGTCGTATTCGCTGTGCACGCTCATCACGCCGGCGAAGCCGATCCGCCGCAGGGTGGCGAGCGCGGCGCCGTAGTCGGCGAAGCCGCGCCCGAGCGGCACCGTGAAGGTGCGGTTGGGCTCGCCGCGGCCCCACCAGCCGCCGCGCTCGGGCACCGCGATGCGCAGCAGGTCCTTGCACGCCACGCATGCCAGGTAGTCGCGCACCATCGCCAACGCCATGCCAATCGGCTCGCCGCACACCGCCAGGTGGCCGGGATCGGCGAACACGCCGACCTGGTCCGAGTCGAAGCCGCCCACGATGTGCATCATCTGCGAGGAGTTCATGCCGAGCGAATGGCCGGAGTGGTTGTGCACCACCGTCTTGACGCCGTACTGCCGCGACCAGTCGGCGAACGCGGCCAGCCAGTCGCGGATCTCGGCGATCTGGTCCCAAAAGCGGCGCTCCGGATCCCAGCCCCAGTAGCCGAGCTTGAGGTGGCCGACCCCGGCCGCACCGCACGCCTCGTAGAACGCCTCGGCACGCGGGCTGGCCGGCGAAGTGAGGCTGGTGGGCGCGGTGACCAGCGGAATCGCCAGGCCGGCATCGGCGAAGCGGCGCGCGGCGGCCGGCAGTTCGGCGGCCATGTTGTCGGGGTTGACCGGATAGCCGTCCCGCACCGCCAGGTCCGCGCCCTGCACGCCGACCTCGGTGAGGGCGGCGATCAACTCGGCCAGCGACAGCCCCAGCAGGTGCTTGGTGAACATTACGAATTGCATCGCAGCGCAGCCTACGGCGCGCGGCGCGAACTGGCAACCCGCGGCCGGCGCTGTGGCGATTCGGCGCTGTCCCGGCGCGGCGATTGCATTACCTTTGTGCGGGCAGATCATGAGCAACCGGAGCGCGGCAACCACTCTCGATGGGCCGAACAGGAGCGCCAAGGCGGTGTCGGCGGCCAGCCTGCGGCGCGTGGTAACGGAGATCATCTGGCCGCGGCGCTGGGTGTTGCTGCTCGGGCTGGGGCTGATCGTGGCCAACCGGCTGACCGGGCTGGTGCTGCCGGGCGCATCGAAGTACCTGGTCGACGACGTGCTCGGCGGCAACAACACGGCGCTGCTCGGCCCGCTGCTGCTGGCGGTGGGCGGCGCGGTGCTGGCGCAGTCGGTCAGCTCGTTCCTGCTTACCCGCCTGCTGAGCGTACAGGCGCAACACCTGATCTCGGTGCTGCGCGCGCGCGTGCAGCGCCACCTGCTGCGCCTGCCGGTGGCGTTCTTCGACAACAACCAGACCGGCGCGCTGGTGTCGCGGGTAATGACCGACGCGGAGGGGGTGCGCAACCTGGTCGGCACCGGCCTCGTGCACCTGGTGGGCGGCGCCCTGACCATGGCGGTGGTGCTGGTCCTGCTGCTGCGCATCAGCGTGCCGATGACCCTCTACACGTTTCTGCCCCTGGCCCTGTTCGGCGCCGCGTCGGGCCGTGCCTTCGGCCTGATCCGGCCGATTTTCCGGCAGCGCGGCGCCATCAACGCGGAGGTGACCGGACGCCTGACCGAGGCGATGGCCGGCATCCGGGTAATCAAGGGGTTCCACGCCGAACCGCAGGAGGAGCGCGTGTTCGGCGCTGGCGTGGAGCGCATCTTCGCCAACGTGCGGAAGTCGCTGACCGCCACCAGCCTGGTGACCAGCGGCGGCACCCTGGTGATGGGCCTGAGCGCGGTGCTGATCATGGGGGTGGGCGGCTCGCTGATCCTGCGCGGCGCAATGACGGTGGGCGACTTCGTGTCGTTCAGCCTGTACCTCGGTTTCATGGTCGCCCCGATTGTGCAGATGAGCCGCATCGGCACCGAGATTACCGAGGCGTTCGCCGGCCTCGACCGCATTGAGGAGGTGATGGCGCGCCATCCGGAGGGCAACGAGCCGGAGCGCACCGTGTCGCTGCCGCGGGTGGACGGCACCATCCGCTTCGAGCACGTGTCGTTTTCCTACGAGGAGGGCGAGCCGGTGCTGCACGACGTGTGCCTGGAGGCGCCGGCCGACACCATGACCGCCCTGGTGGGCAGTTCCGGGTCGGGCAAGACCACGATTGCGGGGCTGGCGGCGTCGTTCCTGGTGCCTGACTCCGGCACCGTTTCCATTGACGGCCGCGACCTGGCCACCGTGCACCTGGACAGCTTCCGGCGCCACCTCGGCGTGGTGCTGCAGGACGAGTTCCTGTTCGCCGGCACCATCCGCGAAAACATCCTGTTCGCCCGCCCCGGCGCCAGCGAGGAAGACCTGGCGCAGGCGGTGCGGGCGGCGCACGTGATCGAGTTCTCCCAGCGCCTGGAGTTCGGGCTCGACACCATGATCGGCGAACGCGGCGTGAAATTGTCCGGCGGCCAGCGGCAGCGGGTGGCCCTGGCACGCGCCATCCTCGCCGACCCGCGCGTGCTGATCCTGGACGAGGCCACCTCCAGCCTGGACAACGAGAGCGAGGCGTTCATCCAGGAGAGCCTGGCGCAGCTCATGAAGGGCCGCACCACGCTGGTGATCGCGCACCGCCTGAGCACCATCCGGCGCGCCGACCAGATCCTGGTGGTCGAAGGCGGCCGCATCGTCGAACGCGGCCGCCACGACGAGCTGATCGCCGCCGCCGGCCGCTACCAGCGCCTGTACGAATACCAGGCCCGCATCTGACCCGGCGGCCGGCTGGCCGGCGCTCCGCTCAGGCGCCGGGGTAGGCCCAGGTGGGCTTGTCGTCGGGGGTGGGCGAGTTGGCGAAGGTGCCGCGGGCGAGCACCGCTTCGCGGCCGCCGTGGGCGGCTACCCGTGCCGCCTGGTCGGCCTTTGCGCGGCGGTCCACCGCCTCCGGGTCGAGCAGCGCGCGCAGCCGGTCCTCGAAGCGGGCCAGCACTGCGGCGGTGGCCGGGTCCGGCGCCTCGGCCAGGTCGCGGCATTCCTCGGGGTCGGCGGCCAGGTCGAACAGCTGCGGCGGGCCGCCCACGTAGTAGACGTACTTGTAGCGGGCGTCGCGCAGCATGTAGTGGGCGGACGCCGAGCCGATGGCGTGGTACTCGCTGAACACGGTGCGGTCCTGATCGGGTCCGGCGGCCAGTTGCCACAGATCGTCTCCGGGCAGGCCGGGCGCCGCCGTGCCGCCCACCGCGGACACCACGGTCGGGTAGCAATCCACCAGGCTGACCGGGGTAGCGACCGCGCGCCCCTCGGGCACATCCGGCCCGGCCACGATCAGCGGCACGCCCGCCGATTCGTCGTACATGGTGAACTTGCCGGTGAGGCCGCGCGCACCGGCCGACTCGCCGTGGTCGGTGCTGTAGATGACGCGGGTGTCGCCGGTCAGCCCCAATTCGCCGAGGGCGCCGAGCACGCGCCCGATCTGCTCGTCCAGGTGGCTGCAGGCGGCGTAGTAGGCGGCGTTCAGGTTGCGCAACTCCTCCTCCGTGAACGGCTCGTCCTGGTGGAAGAAGTGGCGGAAGTGGGCAAGGGCGGGGTTGCGCGGCCACTGCTCGGGCTGCCACTGCGGCGGCAGCGGCACGTCGCCGGCAAGCTCCCGGTAGCGGCGGTACCACGATTCCGGCCCGATGTAGGGTGGATGGGGGCACACGAAAGACAGGAACAGCACCCACGGCTTCGGCGCGCCGGCCTGCTCGCGCAGCCAGGCGATGGCGTTGTCGGCGTTGCGGATGTCGTAGGTGAGGTAGGTGGAATCGCCGGGACCGGCGCCCTGCACGCCGCGGCGGGCGTTGCGGCGCGGCGGATCGTCGCGCACGCAGCTCAGCAGGTCGCCAAGCCCATCCACCACGTGCAACGGTTCGATCTCGCGGCTGAAGCCGTTGTCGTCGTCGCTGCTGCGGAAGTGCAGCTTGCCGATCGAGTCGACGCTAAAGCCCTCGCCGCGCAGGTGGTGGCCCCAGCTCGGCACACTGCCGTCGTAGGGAATGCCATTGTCCCAGAAGCCGATCTCGTGCACGTAGCGGCCGGTGGCCAGCGAGGCGCGCTCGGGTACGCAGATGGGGCAGTTGGTGTAGGCGGCGTCGAAGCGGGTGCCGCGGCGGGCGAGCGCGTCCAGATGCGGCGTGATGCCGGGGCCGCCGTAGCAGCCGAGGCCGGAACGGGTGTGTTGATCGGACAGGATGAACAGCAGGTTGGTCGGTCGCACGCCGCCACCCTACCACGGACCCGCTCCCCGCTTCCCGTCACCGACCCCGGCGAGGAGGCGGGCGAGGCGCAGCACGGCGGGTTCCATGTCCTGCTCCGGCACGGCGGCGTAGCCGAGGTGCAGGCCGGGGCGGGCGCCCGGGCCCACCCAGTAGGGGGATAGCGGGCGCAGAGCGAGGCCGGCGCGGCGGCCCGACTCGGCGATGGCGCAGTCGTCGGTGCCGCGGGGCAGCCAGGCCGCTACCTGCATGCCGGCGTCGGTGGGGGCAAGCTCGAGCGACTCCGACAGATGCTGGTCGACGAGGGCGTACAGCAGTGCTTGGCGCTGCGCGTAGCGGTTCCGCATGCGCCGCACGTGAGCGCCGTAGCGGCCCGACTCGATGAACTCGGCGAGCGCGCCCTGCACCGGCTGCGGGGCGGTCTGGCCGGTGTTGCGCACCGCGGTTGCGAACGCGCCCGCCAGGCGTTCGGGGACGACCAGGTAGCCGACGCGCAGCGCCGGCAGCATGGTCTTGGCGAAGGTGCCGACATACACCACCCGGCCGTGCGGGTCGAGGCCCTGCACCGACGCGATGGGACGGCCACGATAGCGGTACTCGCTGTCGTAGTCATCCTCGATGACGAAGGCGCCGGCCCGGCCCGCCCAGTCGAGCAGGCGCAGGCGGCGCTCCAGCACCAGGGTGGAGCCTACCGGGTACTGGCACGACGGGGTGATGTAAGCCAGGCGGGCGCCGGGGCGGCGCGCCTCGCCGGCCTGCACGTCCATACCATCCGCATCGACGGAAATCGGCTCGATGCGGGCACCGGCAGCGAGCAAGGCGGCACGCGCACCGGGGTAACCCGGTTCTTCGATCCACGCACGGTCGCCGGGATCGAGCAGCATGCGGGCGGCCAGGTCGAGCGCCGCCTGGGCGCCGGTTACCACGATTACCTGCGCCGGCGTGCAATTCACGCCGCGGGCGGCCGCGACGTAGGCGGCTATCGCGGCGCGCAGCGCGGGGTCGCCGGCCGCATCTCCGTAGCCGAGGCGGTCCACGGCCGGCGCACGCGCGTGGCGGGCCAGCAGACGCGCCCACGCCTGGTGCGGGAACGAGGCAAGGTCGGGCAGCCCGGTCTGGAACGCCCCGCCGGCAACCGAGCCGCGCTCGATCCCGGCAAGCGCCCGGCCGCGTTCAGACAGCGATGCACCGCCAGCTTGCGCGCCGGTTCGTGCATGGGTCCGTTCGCCGGTGGTTGCACCGCCCGGACGCCCGCTCCCGGAACTCCGCATCGACCGGCGCAGCACCGCCGCGTCCACCTCCGCGACCCGGGTGCCGACCCCTACCCGGGACGTGACGAAGCCCTCGTCGGCAAGTTGTTCGAAGACGGCGATCACGGTGTTCCTCGCGACGCCGAGTTCGAGCGCCGCCGCCCGCGTTGCGGGCAGCCGCGTCCCCGGCTGCAGGCGCCCGGACAGGATCGCCGCGCGCAGGCTCTGGTAAACCTGCCGGTACAGCGGCACCGCGGAACCCCGGTCGGGAACGGCCTCCGGCGGCAACTGATGCACCTCTCTCATACCGGTGTGAATGGACCTATAAATTCATTCATATTGGACCTTTTTCTAGTATCAAAATACGAGCACTCTGGCAAGCATCTGCCGCGCTGCACCTCGCGGCGCGGCGAATTGGAGGGTATCGATGAGCACGCTGACAGACTCCGTTGCCCCGGGACTGAAGGTTGACGGGAGCTACGCCCCTACCGAACGCAGCCGGGTGCGCCGCGTGGCCAAGCGCGCGGTGTATGACCGCGACACCGTGCACGCCATCATCGACGCGGCGCTGGTGTGCCACGTCGGCTTCGTGGTCGAAGGGCGGCCGCGCGTGCTGCCCACGGCGATCGCCCGTGTCGGCGAGTGCGTGTACCTGCACGGCAATCGCAACAGCGTGATGCTGCAGACGCTCGCGACCGGCGCGCCGGCGTGCATTACTGTGACCCACCTCGACGGCCTGGTGGTGGCGCGGTCCACGTTCCATTCATCGATGAACTATCGCTGCGTGGTAATTCACGGGGTGGGCCGAACGGTGACCGGTGCGCACAAGAGCGTAGCCCTCGACGCGCTGGTGGAACGCCTCATCCCGGGCCGCACCGGCGACGTTCGCCCGCCGACGGCGAAGGAGCTGGCCGTCACGGCGGTGCTGGGGTTTCCCCTCGAGGAGGGGTCCCCCCCGCCGCGGGCCCCGGGGCGCCCCCGCCCCCCCGCCGACGGCGAAGGAGCTGGCCGTCACGGCGGTGCTGGAGTTTCCCCTCGAGGAGGTGTCCGCCAAGGTACGCACCGGGCCGCCGGCCGATGACGCCGACGACTACCTGCTGCCGTTCTGGGGCGGCGTGGTGCCGCTGCACACGGTGGCGGGCGCACCCGAGGGCGACGAAGCCTCGTTGCGCGCCCGGATCCCGCCGCCGAGCTACCTGGTGGCGGAGCACCCGCATCGGGGCCGCGCCGGATCACGCCCCCGAACCGGTTCGGAGCCGCGATCCGGGATACGCACCCGGTCCCGGTCGCGCGCACGGCGGCAGCCGGCGCCGCCCCGGACGCGGTAGCCCCACCGGGCGGTCCGTCACCGCACGATTTCGAGTTCGGTGTGACGGGCCAGCACGTCGAAGTCGTCGTCGTGATGCAGCACCGCTGCCCCGGCACCGATCGCGACGGCGGCGATCAGGCAGTCGATCAGCCGCCGCACTGTTTCGCCTTCACGGCGGCAGCGGCGGTACAGCCTTGCCGCATCGTCGTAGTGCGCGGGTTCGGTAGGCAGCACGCTCGCACGCGCCAGCAGCCCTTGAAGCGCTTCAAGGTGGCTCTCGCCTCGCGCGCCGGCGAGCACCTCCATACGGATCGCGTCGCAGACCGAGATGTCGCCGGCCAACTCGGCGTCGACCCGCGCACACACACCCGACCCGGTGTCGCGCAGGAACTCCACCCATGCCGAGGTGTCGATCAGGATCACGTTGCCCTGCTTCCGCGCATCTCCTCCAGATCACCTTCCCAGCCCGATCCGCGCAGGCGCCGAGCCGCCGTCAGGCTCAGGGGGCCAGCCGCGAGCGTGCGCAGCGCGAGATTGACCGCCTCCCGCTTGGAAGCCAGCCGGTAGCGCCTCATGATCGCCGTGCAGGCTACGTCGTCGATATCGATATTGGTGCGTGCCATACACCAACTATACACCTTGCAGCGATACCGCGGGCGGGGGCACCATGAGAGCGTGGCGGAGAATCTGAACTTTCCCGGCGGGACGGTGGGGATGCGCCGCGTGGGCGACGTGTACTTCGCGGCCAGCGCGGTGGTGGTGGGCGACGTGCGGCTGGGCGCCAAGACCAGCGTGTGGCCGTTCGCCTGCATTCGCGGCGACGTGGCCGCGATTCGGGTGGGCGCGCGCTGCTCGATCCAGGACCAGGCGATGCTGCACACGCGCAGCGGCGAGGATCTGGAGATTGGCGACGACGTGGTGATGGGCCACCAGGTGTGCGTGCACGGCCGACGCGTGGGCAACGGCTGCCTGATCGGCATTGGCGCCACCGTGCTGGACGGCGCCGTGCTCGGCGAAGGCTGCCTGGTGGCGGCCGGGGCGGTGGTGCGGCCTGGCGAGCAGGTAGCGCCCGGCATGATGGTGGCGGGGGTGCCGGCGCGGGTGATGCGCCCGGTCAGCGACGCCGAGCGCGCCTACATCACGCGCATTGTGGCCGCCTACCGCCGGCTGGCTCGGCAACACGCCGACGGGCAATTCGACGGCCCGCCGCTCCCCGGCGCACGCGCAGGCTCAGCCGAGGGATAACGTACTCATCCCGGGACACGGGACACGGTTCGCACCAGCGGGCAACCGCCCGGAGCGGACACTGTCGCGGTGCACCGGCGGCGCGGCGCCTGGCGGCACGGCGCGGGAACGGCCCCGGACGGCTCGGCCCGCCTGGCGGGCCGGCGTTGGCCCCCTGAACGACCGCGAGCCGCCGGCTACAGGTCGAACGCGGCGAGTTGCTCCAGGTTGCAGTCGTCGAGGGCGGCCTCGATGATGTCGCGCCCGAGCGGCTCCAGGTCCGACTCGCGCAAGTACGGGCGCAGGGTGGCGGCGAAGAACGCGCTCAGCTCGGCGGCGCCGGCGTCGTAGCCTGCCGTGCCCACTTCCGCCTGCGCCTCCACCTGCAGCAGCTCCTGCGGGATCAGCGCGCCCTCGATCTGCATTGAGCGCAGCGCGTAGCCGAGCAGCGGGCAGCGCGCCGGAACGAGTTGGTCGGGCCGGAATCGTGCCCCGCTGCGCCGCGCCAGGTACTCGCGCGCCAGCCACTGCGGCATGAACCCGGTGCGCCAGGCGCCGACGTGCTGATTGGGGGTGAGCGTGAAGCGGGTGGCCGGCGTGTTGCGGATCTGGCGCAGCAGCAGGTTGGCCTGCACCACGCGCCGCCCGGTGGCGAACGGCCAGTAGGAGCCGACGCCCTCGCTCGACAGGCCGCTGCTGTTGGTGATGCTGGGGTTGGAATAACCGCGCGGCGCAACCAGGCGCCACAGCCAGGCCAGTGCCGGCGGCAGCACGTGCAGCAGGCCGGCGATGCCGTAGCTGGGGCTGTCCGCCGTGCACGGCGGCGTGCGGATGCCGAAGCTGCGCACGTCCACGGTCGCCGGATCGTCCACGATGCCGGCCACCATGCGCCGCGGCACGATAACGCGCGGATTCGGGCACGGCACGCCCGGCTCGTCCTCGACGTGCTCCCAGATCAGGCAGGTGGCGCCCGGCGTGGCCACCATGTTCATGAACAGCAGCGGTTCGGGCGGATGGATCGACAGGCGCTCGTAGGAGGGGTCGACGCCGTAGCCGTCGATGTGGTTGACGCGCAGGAACCAGGCATCCTCGGCGTCCATCACCGCCAGGTGGCCGCTGCCGGAACGCAGCTCCGGGTGGCACAGCGCCATGTCGTCGGTAACCGGGCGCAGCGAGCAGGTCTGGCCCATGGCCAGGAAGCGGCGTTCGCCGGTTACCGTGTTCTCGCCGAGCAGCAGGCGCCCGTCCGCCTGCCGCTGCACATGCTCGAGCATCTCGCTCTTGCCGCCGCCGCTAGCGCCCTCGTGCATGATGGTGACGATGTTGTCGTACGGGGTGACCACCTCCACCGTCGATCCGTGCGCGGTGATCCAGCCCTCGCTCTCGCCGATGGTGAGCAGCACCCCGTACACGCCCTTCTTGGCGCTCGGGCCGGGATACAGGTTGAGGGAGTGAATCTCGTGCAGATCGGCCAGGCGGTTGTGCACCACCACCTGCCGTCCGGCGCAGTGGGTGTGGCGGAACGGCGGCGCCAGGAAGATGATGGCGCGCGGCGTGAAGCCGTCTTCGATGTCGACGCCGGGCAGCATGCCCTGCAGGTCGGCGAGTGCGGCGGCAAAAAAGGCGGCGTTCTTGGGGGCGATCAGCAGCGAGTCGTAGCCGAATTCGGGGCTGCCCGACACGAACGGCAGGGCAATCAGCTCCTGCGAGCCGAGCCAGGCCAGGATGTCGCGGCGCACCGGCGCGAACGAGGTGTCGAAGCGGTCCACGAAGCGCGGTTTCTCGGACGGGCCCTCGTCGGCCACCACCATGCAGTCGGGGTCGCGGCGGCGCATGTAGGGCTCGGTGTAGTTCACCGCCACGCCGTTGCGGCAGCGGGTGACGTTGGCCTCGACCACCCGTCCGCGGCCGGGCACATCGTATGCGACCTCGAATTGGGAGTCGCCATCCTCGCCAAGCGACAGCTTGACGAGTTGCTTGCGGCTGCGCGGCACCAGCACTTCGGGTGATGCTTCCAGGGTCGCCACCACGTCGGCGGGCAGCCGCAGCCGCCACCAGGTGGCCAGCGCGCCGGCGGCGGGTGCCTCGCGCTGCAGCGTAGTCTCGGATGTAGCCATGATTGGAGGCGCAAAGATAGGCAAATCACACCCCGCGAGCAACGCGCCCGGTCCTGCGCGCGCGCCCCGCGCAGCGCCGGATCACCGCTCGGCCCGGTGACCCTCCGGCATCCGGCAGGCGCGCGCCGCCGCGAACCGGGACTCGCCCAGGTCCTCCAACCAGAACGGGTCGGCCGGCAGGTGCGGAAAGCGAAACACCGCCGACCGCTCGCCCGCGATCATCGATCCCGGCAGTTCGAAGCGTGACGGATCAAGAGAGAAGCCGGTGCCCAGGGCCTTGATCAGCGCCTCCTTCAGGGTCCAGAACCGGTAGAACAGGTTCACCTTCCCGGTTCCGGTGGCGGCCGTCAGGGCGAGCATCTCGCACGGACCGTACACGAAGCGTCCGATGCCGTCGAAGTCGCGGCCGGGAACGCGCACCTCCAGATCCACCCCGAATTCATCCCGCTCCGCGAAGCCGACCAGTCCATGCGCGCCGCTGTGGCTCACATTGAAGGATGCGCCGGCCGGTACCCCGTTCACTTTCGCGTACGGCTTGCCGTATTCCAGAGAGCCGAACGACAGGTCTCCGTTGGCACACCCCAGCCGGTCGCACAGGTTGATCCTGAGGGCGGCGCGGCAGAGCGCAAACCGGCGCCGGCCGTCCTGGACCCGGAACCCATTCCAACGTGCCTTCTCCTGGTCGTCGAGCAGTGCGAGTGCCTGCTGTTCCCGCCCGCGGTCGGGGCGCAGGTCGACGTGCAGGATAAGCGAGCCGCCGGTTTCGCACCACGGTCTCCACCAGGCGTCGGCGGCCGTCATCGGCGCGCCGCGCGCGGCGGTGTCATGGCCACTTCGCGCAGGTAGGAGTCGATCCCGCGCCGGCGATCCCACTGCCGCGGATAGCCGAGCGATACCTCCTGGAACGGCACTCCGTCCAGCCACCTGGTGCCGCGGATGTGGAGGTGGCCGTACACCACCGCGCAGGCGTTATAGCGGCGGTGCCAGCCGCGGGTACGGCGGGTTCCGCACCACGGCGTGAAGCGGGGGATGCGGGGCAGCACGGCGTGCTGTTCTTCGAGCGGGAAGTGATTGACCAGGACCTTGGGCAGATCCGCCGGACAGGCGGCAAGGCGGCTGGCGGCGGCCTCGCAGCGGGCGGCGCACCATGACTCGCGGTCCGGATACGGGTCGGGGTGCAGCACGAATTCATCGGAGCAGACCGCGCCATCCTGGCGGGCCCAGCCGACCACCTCGTCACGCCCGACGTGCGGGGGCCGAAAGCTGTAGTCGTAGAGCAGAAACAGCGGCGCTATCAGCACCGCTCCGTCGCGGTGATCGACCACCGGATAGGGATCTTCCGGGGTAATGACGCCGTGGCCGCGCGCAATCTGGACAAGCCGCTCGTAGAGTGCGCCGCCGGCCAGCCGGGGAACATCCCGCGGCACGGTCCACAGATCGTGATTGCCGGGGACCCAGACTACCTGGCGGAACTTCGGGGTGAGTTGCCGGAAGCACCAGTCAAGCGCCAGGACGCCGTGGCCGACATCCCCGGCCACGATCAGCCAGTCGTCCGGGTAGGCCGGCAGGCACGCCAGCGCTTGCCGGTTTTCCGGGTGCGAGACATGCAGGTCTGACAGTGCCCATAAACGCATAGGAGTCCATAACGCGCGCGACGACCGTTCCGTGATCGTAGCGGCAGGTCCCCGCGGCGTCAATGTTTGACCTTTCGCGAATGTTGACCTTCGCGGCAGTTCCTGGTACCAATGAACGCCCTATGAAGGCAAGCAACGGGCTCTGGAAGAATCGCATCGGCGACCGGATTCCCAGCGATCTCGGCGGCGAGATCGACGTATTCGAAAACGAGATGGCCCTGAAGCGGCAGAGCCGGATCGAGGACCGCATATTCGCGGAAACGCGCCTGCGGCGCGGCGTATACGGGCAGCGCTACGACAACGGCCACCGCCACGACGGCCTGAAGAGCCAGACCCTGGACTACCCCGCCGGCGAGCTGACCAAGGGGCCGGACACGGCCTGGGACGCGCCCGGCATGCAGCGCATCAAGATTCCGTGGGGCGGCGTCAACGCCGAGCAGATCGAGGTGCTGGCGGACCTGGCGGAGGAGTACTCCGACGGCATCAGCCACATCACCACGCGCCAGGACGTGCAGCTCCACTTTATCCACATGGTGGACACGCCCGACCTGATGCGGCGGCTGGCCGCGGTCGGCATCACTACCCGCGAGGCGTGCGGCAACTCGGTGCGCAACGTCACCACCTGCCCGGTGGCCGGCGTGTGCACCACGCAGGAGTTCGACGTTACCCCGTACGCGCGCGCCCTGACCTACTTCCTGCTCGGCCACCCCGACGTGCAGGACTTCGGGCGCAAGTTCAAGGTGGCGTTCTCCGGCTGCCGGCACGAGGCGTGCGGACTGGTGCGCCTGCACGACCTGGGCGCCGTGGGGGTGACCCGCGAGGTGAACGGCGAAACGCAGCGCGGTTTCGAGCTGTACGTCGGCGGCGGGCTCGGCTCGGTGCCGCACCAGGCCAAGGTATTCGCCGACTTCCTGCCGCCCGAGGAGCTGCTGCCGATTGCGCAGGCGATTTCGCGCGTGTACGCGCGCCTGGGCGAGAAGCGCAACCGCGCCGCCGCGCGCATCAAGTTCCTGGTCGCCAAGCTCGGTCTGGAGGAATTCCAGCGGCTGGTGTGGGAGGAGCGCGCAAAGCTGGACCACGACCCGCGCTGGACCGGTTACCTGGAGGAGGCGGAGGCGTTCGAGGAACGGCCGCTGCGCGGGCCGGGCAGTCTCGACCTCGCGGCCGCGGCCGCCGGCAGCGGCGAGTATGCCGAGTGGTTGCGCACCAACGTGTACGCGCAGAGCCAGCCCGGCTACGCCACGGTGACCATCGCACTGCCGCTCGGCGACATCACCTCGACGCAGATGCGCGCGGTGGCCGACATGGCGCGCAAGTACATCAAGGAAACGGTGCGAACCACGGTGGAACAGAACCTGGTGCTGCGCTGGGTGAGCACCGACGACCTGGCGGCGCTGCATGAAGACCTGAAGGCGGCGCAGCTTGCGGCACCGGGCGCCGGCACCATCGTCGACATTACCGCCTGCCCCGGCACCGACACCTGCAAGCTGGGCATCGCCTCCTCGCGCGGCCTGGCCGGCGAACTGCGCGAGCGCCTGCTGGCCAAGAGCTACGAGTTGGACCAGGTAATCCGCGGGCTGCGCATCAAGGTGAGCGGCTGCTTCAACTCGTGCGGCCAGCACCACGTGGCCGACCTCGGCTTCTACGGCGTCAGCCGCAAGCGCAACAAGATCACCGTGCCGCACTTCCAGGTGGTGCTCGGCGGCCAGTGGCAGGAGAACGCCGGCTCCTACGGGCTCGCGATGGGCGCGGTGCCGTCGCGCAAGATTCCGGTGGTGGTGGAGCGCATCACCAGCAGCTACCTGGCCGACCGGCAGGGCGAGGAGAGCTTCCAGGACTACATCCGCCGCATCGGCAAGGCGCAGTGCAAGAAGATGCTGGAGGATCTGACCGTGGTGCCCACCTACGAGGAGGACAGCACCTACTACAGCGACTGGGGCGACCCGCGCGTGTTCACCACCGGCGACATGGGAATCGGCGAGTGCGCCGGCGAGGTGGTGGCGCCGATCGACTTCCAGCTTACCGCCGCCGAGCGGGAGGCGTTCGAGGCGCAGCTCCACCTGGAAAGCGGGCGCACCGGCAAGGCGGTCAACACCGCCTACGGGTCGATGATCCACGCCGCGCACGCGTTGCTGCGCTTCCATGGCACCGGGCCGGAGGGCAACGGCAGCGCCGCAAATGACCGGGTGGTGGATGCCTTCCGTCGCGAGTTCTATGATACCGAGCTGTTCTTCGATCCGTTCGCGCGCGGCAAGTTCGGCGCCTACCTGTTCAAGGCGCAGGGCCGTTCGCAGGATGACTACACGGCGGAGACGGCGCACCAGTTGATCGAGGAGGCGTACCTGTTCATCGAGGCCTCCCACGCCTGCTACGCGCGCCTCGCGGAGCAGCAGGCCGCCACGGCTTAGCCGCCGGCGCGGGAGAGCCGAACAAAGGGGGAAGGGACATGAGCGACCAATGGCTGCAACATGTCAATGTCAAGTTTCCGGCTGCCGGAAGCATCGACCTGACCGAGGCGATCCCGGTGTTTCACCGCTGGATCCAGGAGCAGGCGCTGCCCGGCCTGCTGATCGACGTGGCCGACTACCGGCACGTTCCGGAGGGACCCGGCGTAGTGCTGGTGGCGCACGAGGCGATCTACGGCCTGGACCAGGGCGGCGGCTGGCTCGGCATGCTGTACAACCGCCGCACCCAGCATGACGCCGAACCGGAGGAGGCCGCCGCCCACGCGTTCCGAGCAGCTCTTACCGCGTGCCGGAAGCTGGAGGGCGAGCCGGAGTTCAGCGGCAGCCTGAACTTCGACGGCAGCGCTTGCGAAGTGGTGGTCAACGACCGCGCCCTGGCGCCCAACGACCCCGCCACGCGGTCCCGCCTGCTGGCGGTGCTGGGTCCGCTGCTGGACCGGCTGTGGGGCGCCGACTCCTACAACACCATGCCGGTCGGCGAGGCGCGCGACCGGCTGGGGATCACCGCCCGCTGCTCCGACTCGCACTCGGTAAGCAGCGTGCTCGACCGGCTGTAGCCGCCCCGAGTGCACCGACGCGGCCGCCGGTGCCGATCAAGTACGAGCTGGAGACGATCCCGGTATGGGATGCATACCGGGCCGGAAGTGAGTGCCCGCTGTGCCTGCTGCTGCGGCGCGCGGAAGCGGACTTCGTGCGCTTCTACGTGGGACACTCGGTAATGGTGCCGGAGATGCGCGTGCAGGTGAACGACGCCGGCTTCTGCCGCGCGCACTTTCCGATGCTGCTCGACGGCGGCAACCGCCTGGGCCTTGCCCTCATTACCCACACCCACCTCGGCGAACTGCGCGGGAAACTGGACAAGCACCTGCTCGCCGGCAAGAGCGGCGGCGCCCTGAAGAAGGAACTCGCCCGGCTGACGGCCCTGGTCGACGAGCAGCTCGACCGCTGCCTGATCTGCGACCGGCTGCGCGACCGTTTTCTGCGCTACGCCTATACCATCGTCCACCTGTGGCAGAACGATGCCGACTTCCGCGCCGAATTCCTGGCCTCGAAGGGGTTCTGCCTGGACCACCTGAAGGGGCAGTTGGAGATGGCACGGCAAACGCTGCCGGGGGCGCGGCTGGGAGCGTTCGTGGCCGAGACGGCGGAGCTGCAGGGGCGCGCGTGGGACCGCCTTGAGCGCGAGTTGCTCGCCTTCACGGGCAAATTCGATTACCGCTCGACCGCCCCCCCAAGCGCCGCTACCAGGCAGTCGGTGGCCGGCGCCATAGCCAAGCTGACCGGCGCCAACCCCGCGCAGCACGACGCACACAACTCGCCAATGGATAGCGGCACGGGCGACCGGTAACGCCAGCGGCCCGCGGCCCGGCTGCAGTCAGCGCAGGGCGGGACGGAGCAGGCCGGGGATTTCGCGGTCGCGTTCCCGCCGCACCCGAGGCGACGCCCCCGGCTCCGTGCGGCGGGCGGTCCGGGCGGCGAGCGAACCGCCAAGGGTTCGGCGAGCTGCCGTGGCAAGCGCTGCCCCCGCCTCCGTGACATGCCCCTGCAGGCTGAAGCGCCGGGCGATGGCGGCGAGACGAAGTTCCAGGCCGGGCGTCTCCGGCAGGTCGAGCAGCCGATCCGGCAATACCAGCGCAACCATCCCGGTGTCGCTGGTCATCAACAGTTGGCAGCCCGGGGCCACCTCTTCGCGCGCGTGCTGCAGCGCCCGTTGGCCAACTTCGGCCGGTACCTGGACAGTCTGGGCCGGTGACGTGGTTTGTTCCTGCATCCTCTCATGTACCAGTATCGGCCCGCCGCGCCGCCGGTTTGAGCAGTTTGAGCGTACGCACCGCGGTTCACGCACGAATCGCCGGTGGTCGAATTTGCTCGCATTCGCAAGCTTGACAAGTCCCGGCAACGGTATACGGTGACAGTGCGGGTACGTCTGGCAGCCCCCCGATGCAGCAACGAGACAACGCCCCGGGTGGGGAGCGCGTTCGGATGCCCCGCGCTGCACGTCGCCGCCCTGTCCGGTTGAGAGGACGCTCGGGCCGGCGACCCTCCCCTCCTCTCTGACAACAAGGAGTGTAATGTGAGAAACATCGCATTTACCTCGAACAGGGTGCTCGCGGTGCTGGCCGTGCTGGCGCTGGCCGCGGGCATGGCGTGGGCCGCCGCGGAGGCCGAACAGGCCGCGAGCATGGAGAAGGAGATGGTGCTCGATCCCACCACCGGGGCGATGGTTACCGCCCCCGAGTACGGCGGCACCCTCACCTACGCCCTGCGCGGCGATCCGCCCAACCCGGACACCTTCTACCGCCACCCGCCGGCGATGGTCGCGGCACTCGTGGTGGAGAAACTGGGCATGGCCAACATGGGCGTGGACCGCAACTACTTCGACTTCCGCACCAACTACCTGCCCGACGACATCGTGGTGGGCCGGCTGGCGGAGAGCTGGGAGCAGCCCGATGCGAACACGGTGGTGTTCAACATCCGCTCCGGCGTGCACTGGCACGACAAGGCGCCGATGAACGGGCGCGAGCTGACCGCGGAGGACGTGGTGTTCAACTTCCACCGCTACCTCGGACTCGGCAGCGGTTTCACGGAGGTACCGGAGGGCGTGGCGGCGGTGTCGTCGATCGACGATCTGGGCATCGAATCGGTGCACTCCGAGGGCAACCAGGTGATCTTCAAACTGGCGGCGCTGAACCTGGACGCCATCAAGACGCTGGCAATCCAGAACATCACCTTCATCTACCCGCCCGAGGTGATCATGGAGCACGGCGACGTGGCCGATTGGCGCAATCTGGTCGGCACCGGCCCGTTCGAGCTGGTCGACTGGGTGGAGGCAAGCTCGGTCACCTTCAACAAGGCTCCCAATTACTGGAAGCACGATGAGCGCTTCCCGGACAACCAGCTTCCCTACGTGGACGAGTTGGTCGCCCTGGTGATGCCGGAGCCGCAGACCCGCGTGGCGGCGTTGCGCTCGGGCAAGGTCGACTTCATCGGCTACTCCGGGAGCTCGCAGGTCACCGGCATCGACCTGGTGGAGAGCATCAAGAAATCCAACCCCGACATCGTGCTGCAGCCCTACTCCTACCGATCGGAGACTTCGCCGATTATCAACGTCAACCGGCCGCCGCTCGACGACGTGCGGGTACGCCACGCGCTGCAGATGGCGCTGGACATCGAGGGCTGGGGCGAGACCTACTTCAGGGGCTACGCCAGCCTCCGGCCGCAGGGTTGGCTCGGCGACGGCCTGACCGGCTATGCCAGCACCTGGGATGACTGGCCCGACGAGATCAAGGGCTACTACTCCTACGATCCGGAGGGCGCCGAGGCGCTGCTCGACGCGGCCGGCCTGCCGCGCGGGGACGACGGCACCCGGTTCAAGCTGGAGTTCATGATCAGCGCCGGCGACGATCGCGGCTGGAAGGAGCTGATCGCCGACGGCTGGCGCAAGGTGGGCATCGACGTGACCATAGTGGTGCCGGACGGCGCCGAAATGGGCGCGCGCACCACCGCCCTGGAATACGACATCCGGTCCGGCATCTCCGGCTACGAGTGGAACCCGATCGGGCAACTGCTGCACTGGACCACGACTCCCGGCGCCTGGAATCCAGCCGGCGTCGCCGACCCGGTATACGACGCCATGGTGGCAGAGGTGCAGGCCGCCACCGACCAGGAGGAGCGCCAACGGCTCGCACGGCTGGCCGCGCAATACCTGGTCGACGGACACTGGGTGATCTGGGGCGCGCGCGTCCCGCACTTCAGTGCCCACTGGCCGTGGGTCAAGGGCTTCAACGGCGAGAGCGAGGCCGGCGACATGGACCGCGCGCTACTGTTCTCGCGCATGTGGCTCGACCAGGACCTGAAGAAGGAGTTGGGCTTCTAAGGAAGTCCTGTCGATTGACGGTGGGATGGCGGCGGCGTTCCGTCATCCCACTTCTTTTCCTGCCGTTGCAGGGACGGGGATGGTGACATGCGGGCATACGTGATCCGGCGCATACTGCTCATGATTCCCACCCTGTTCATTCTCTCCGTCCTGGTGTTCATGTCGGTGCGCTTCATTCCCGGCGACGTGGTGGACATGATGATGCAGCAGATGATGCTGTCGGGCGCCCTGCTGGACATGGACCGCGAGGCGTTCGAGCGCGTCCTGGGTCTGGACCGGCCGATCTACGTGCAGTACGCCGACTGGATCGCCGGCATACTCGTGCGCGGCACGTTCGGCGAGTCGCTGATGCACGAGTTCACCATTGAGCAGCGCATCCTGGGACGGCTGCCGGTGACGCTGGAACTCGGCCTGCTGGCCATCCTGATCGGCTGGACGATCGCGCTGCCGGTGGGGATCTACTCCGCGGTGCGCCGCGACGGGGTGGCCGACTACGCCGGGCGCTCGGTGGCGATCATCGGGCTGGCCACACCGAACTTCTGGCTCGGCATCATGGTGATGGTCTACCCCGCCATCTGGTGGGGCTGGTCGCCGCCGTTGCGGCTGGTGCGGTTCGTCGACAACCCGCTCGGCAACCTGGCGATGTTCCTGATCCCGAGCCTGATTCTGGGCACCGGCAGCGCCGCGGGCCTGATGCGGATGACGCGCACCATGATGCTGGAGGTGCTGCGCCAGGACTACATCCGCACCGCCTGGTCCAAGGGGCTGCGCGAGCGGGTGGTGGTGGTGCGCCACGCCATCAAGAACGGCATGATCCCGATAGTGACCATAATCGGGATGCAGCTTCCGATCCTGGTCGGCGGCTCGGTGATCATCGAGAATATCTTCAACCTGCCGGGGCTGGGCCGGCTGATGGTGCTGGCCCTGCAGGAGCGCGACTACCCGGTGGTGCAAGGGGTGAACCTGATGTTCGGCAGCGTGGTGATAGCCAACAACCTGTTGATCGACCTGGTGTACGCCTCCCTGGACCCCAGGATCAGGTACCGGTAGGAGAGCGGAAGCGATGAGCGAAGTGGCGACCGGAGCGGTACGGGAGGCGAGGCGGCGGTCCGGCGTGATCGATTTCGCGGTCAAGATGGTGAAGACCAAGCCGCTGGGCACCGCCTGCGCCGGCGTGGTGCTGCTGTTCGTCCTGTCGGCGATCTTCGCCGACGTGATCGCCCCGTACCCGCCCGACGAGCTGAACGTGCTCAACCGGCTGCAGGGTTCGTCCGCCGCCCACCTGCTCGGTACCGACCAGGTGGGGCGCGACCTGTTGACCCGGTTGATCTACGGCTCGCGCATCTCGCTGCTGGTGGGGCTGTCCGCCACCACGATCAACGTGCTGGTGGCGATACTGTTGGGGGGCGGCTCGGGATTCCTCGGCGGCAAGGTGGACATCGCGGTGCAGCGGGTGGTCGATGCCTGGATCGCGTTCCCGGGCCTGCTGCTGTTGCTGACCATCATGTCGCTGACCGGCAAGGGCCTACTGCAGATGATCCTGGTGCTGGGCGTGGCGGGCGGGGTAGAAGGCTCACGCGTGCCGCGCAGCGCGGTAATTGCGATCAAGGAGAACGACTACTTCCAGGCCGCGCGCGCCATCGGCACGAGCACCCGCTGGACGCTGCTGCGCCACGTGGTGCCCAACATCATGGCGCCGATGATCATCGTGTTCTCGATCAGCGTGGGCGGCAATATCCTGTCCGCGGCGGCGCTGAGCTTCCTGGGCTACGGCCTGCCGGCCGGCATGCCGGACTGGGGCGGGATGCTGAGCCAGGAGGGGCTGCTGTACATGGAGTCGGCGCCGTGGCTGGCGTTCTGGCCCGGCGTGTGCCTGACGGTGATCGTGTACAGCCTGAACATGCTCGGCGATGCCCTGCGCGACCTGCTCGACCCACGCCTGCGCGGCAGCACCGAGCGGTAGCAGTTTGCGCGGCGCCGTCACGGCGGCCGGCATCGCCCTGATACTGACACTTGCGCCGCCGGCGGCATCGGGTGAGGAGGTCGCGGCGCGGGTGCGGCAGGAGCCGCTGCGCGCCGCCGCGGCCTGCACGGGGCGGTTCGTGCGCCACTCCCTGCCCCACACCACGCGCGCCGCGGATCGGCCGGCGCGCGCCTACGACTCCAACGGAGCCGGGGTGGCGCTGGCCGACCTGGACGGCGACCTGCTCATCGACATCGTGCTCGCCGGCCTGCGCGCACCGGTGACGGTGTTGTGGAACCGCGGCGGGCTGCGCTTCGAGCGGGCGGAGTTGGCCGAGACCGGTACGCGCGCGGTGGCCGCGGTGGACATCGACGGCAACGGCGAACTGGACCTGGCGTTCACCCGCTCCGGCGCCGGGCCGGCGCTGTGGCGCGGCAGCGGGCCGGCGCGCGCGTTCGAGCGCCCGCACCCGCTGTGGCCGCCGCCGATGCCGATCTACGCCATGGCCTGGGCCGACCTGGACGGCGACCTGGACCTGGACCTGGCCGGCGCCACCTACAACGCGGAGCTGTGGCAATCGGAAGCCGGACAGGCCGACAGCGGCGTGTTCGTGTTCGAGAACACCGGACGCGCCCTGCTGCCGGTGCGCCTGACCCGCAACGCGCTGGCGCTTGCCGTGCTGCTGACCGACCTGAACGGCGACCGCAGGCCCGACATCGTGGTGGGCAACGACTTCGCGTTGCGCGACGAGGTCTACTACCGCACGCCGGACGGCTGGCAGGCGGGCGAGCCGTTCGCGCGCACCGCCCGCAACACCATGAGCTACGCCGCCGGCGACGTGGACAACAACGGCAGCCTGGAGCTGTTGGCGGCCGACATGAAACCCTACCTCACCGGCCCCGAAGTGGACGCGGCATGGCGCCCGCTGCGCGTCGCCGAGGCCGAGCAGCTGGCCAAGACCGCCGCCATCACCGGCGAGGAGGCGGCTCCCGACCCACACCAGGTGGAGGCCAACACGCTGCAGGTGCGCGGCCCCGGCGGCGCCTTCGCCGAGCGCGGCGAGTGGGCCGGCATCGCCGCCACCGGCTGGACCTGGTCGGCCCAGTTCGGCGACCTGGACAACGACGGCTTCCTGGACCTGTACGCGGTCAACGGCATGATCGACGCCGACATCTTCGGCCACCTGCCGGGCGCCGAGCTGGTGGAACAGAACCAGGCGCTGCGCAACGACGGCGGCGGCCGCTTCGTGCGCACCCCGGAGTGGGGTCTCGGCGCCACCGAGAGCGGCCGCGGCATGGCGTTCGCCGACCTGGACAACGACGGCGACCTGGACATCGTGGTGAACAACCTGGAGGAGCCGGCCGTGCTGTTCGAGAACCGGCTGTGCGGCGGCGCCGCGGTGGAAGTGGACCTGCTCCGGCCCGGCTCCCCCAACCCGCGCGCCATCGGCGCCGCCGTCCGGCTCACTGCCGGCGCCGCCGCCTACCTGCGCACCGTGCAGGCCGGCAGCGGCTACCTGTCCAGCGGCCCCGCCCGCCTCCACTTCGGCCTGCCCGCCGCCGCCGCGTCCGGCACCCTCACCCTCACCGTTACCTGGCCCGACGGCGCCGTCACCAGCACCCCCGCCATCCGTCCCCACACCCTCGTCACCATCCAACGCTGACCCACACTCCGAATCACGCGCTTTCCGCCGGATGACTGGTCATGTATCCTGGTCACATCATGACGACAATCAACGCATCGGAATTCAAGGCCCGATGTCTGGCGCTGCTCGACGAAGTAAACGCGACCCGTGAGCCGATCACAATTCTGAAACGTGGCCGCCCGGTCGCGCAGCTCATGCCGCCGCTGTTGCCGGATGAGGGATTCCCCCAGGACGAGCTGCGTGGCAGCGCCCGGGAGCTGGGCGACATCGAGTCGCCCGTGCTGCCTGCGTCCGCGTGGGAAGTGGAGTCCGATCAGGTTTGAAGGCGCTCCTCGACACGCACATCCTGGTGCGCTGGGTATCGCACCCGGACGAACTCAGCCCGGCGCAGCGCCACGCGGTGGGACTCGCGAGCGCCGCGCATCCACTACTGGTGGCGTCGATCAGTCTGTGGGAGGTCGCCACGCTGGTGAATCTCGGGCGGTTGCGCCTGGACCGTCCGTTGCGCGAGTGGCTGGAGCGGGCGGTAGCGGCTCCGCTCGTGCGCGTGGTGGATCTGTCGCCATCCATCGCGGCCGAGGTGGCGGCCCTGCCCGACTCGTTCCATCGCGACCCGGCCGACCGGATCATCGTCGCGAGCGCCCACGTACACGCCGCCGCCCTGCTCACCAACGACCACCGCATCCGGGACGCCGCCCTCGTCACCACCGTCTGATCCGATGCCGGAGTGGACGAAGCCAGCCGATATGGGCTACATTGTGGCTCAGCCAGGAGGGACGATGAACACCGTAATTCGCGCCCGCATCGACGAGCGCGTCAAGGAGGAGGCTGCGGCCGTGCTGGAGGCGATTGGGCTAACGGTGTCGGACGCGTTCCGGCTGCTGATGGTACGCACCGCCACGGAAAAGCGGCTTCCGTTCGAACCGCTGGTGCCCAACGAGGAGACGGTGGCGACCATGCTTGCGGCCCGCCGCCGTGAGTCGGTTGACGTCGATGGCGCGGAACCAGTGGTCGGCGAGTCCAACGCCGTTGGTGAGAGGAATGATGGGCGTCTTCGCGACGCACTGATCGATCTGGATGAGGTAGTCACGGACGCCGTCGAAGAGGGATTCCCGAGGCCAACCGACGACGCAATCCAAAATGCGAGACGACTCCTCATTCAGTCGTACGCGATTGCACCGCAGCGTTTTGAGGTCTATCCGACCGCGGACGGCGAAATCGCTCTGGATCTGCCAAACGACCGCGGCTCGGTCATACTCCTGTGTGACTCACGAGGTGGTGCGTTATGCTTGGTCAACGTCAACGGTGTTCGGCGTCGCGCTCGATACTCATCTACGACGAAACTGCCGGACGGATTCGTCCGTGAGGCTTTGACCGAACTGGCCTCCTACTGATTCGCAGCGATATCGATGGTGATCCCAAAGACCGCCTTGACGTTGCGCCCCCGCAGGAAGCGATTGGTATCGCCGAGCAGGTCGGGAACACGCGGAGCAAGCCATTCTTTGGTTGGGCGGTAGTGAAGACGCAACAAGCAAGGATGAACGGGCGACGCGTGGTGAGTTCGCCGCTACCAGGTGAGAATCCCTATCACGCGGACATCCTTGTCCCCGATGCCGCGGCTGACGATCGTGAAGAACAGAAGCAACATGCCCAGGAACTAGCCGATGCGGCCACTTGGCTGGACCGATCTGCCCATGCTTCCGAAGAAATACCCACGAGATAGGAGTGTAGAGATGGCGACTGGCGTACCGACGATAGACTCGCAGGTTCATGCCTACGAACGCGACCGGCCGGAACGGCCGTGGCAGGGGACGCTGGCGGGTCCCGCGGAAGTGACCGGCGATGACATGGTGGCGGCGATGGACGCGGTCGGCGTGGACGGGGCGCTGCTGGTGTCTCCGTATGCCATGTACCGCTTCGACGCCGGCTATGCCGTCGAGGTCCACCGCAAGCACCCGCACCGCTTCGGCCTGATCCGGCCGTTCGATCCGGAGTCGGAGGCGATCGACGAGCAGATGGCGGAGTGGACCGCCACGCCGGGCGTGGTCGGAGCCCGGGTCATGCTCTCGTACGGGTCATACGAAGCGGATCACCCGGGGGTGAATCGCATCCTCGCCGCCGGCGGGCGGGCCGGAGTGCCGGTGAACGTGATGTGCTCCGGCCAACTGGCCCTGTTCCGGGAGCTGGCGCGCCGCAACCCCGACACGCAACTGGTGGTTGACCACCTGGGCCTGGCGCAGCCGTTCGAGCCGCCAGCCCCGCCCGACCCGTTCGCGGACCTCGGCGTCGTGCTGTCGCTCGCCGAACTGGACAACGTGGCGATCAAGATCTCCGGAGCCTGCACGCTGTCGCATCGGCCGTTCCCCTACCCGGACATCTGGGAGCCTCTCGGCACGATTTTCGAAGCGTTCGGTTTCGATCGCTGCATGTGGGGCACCGACTGGACCAGGGCCGCGAACCTGCTCACCTACGAGCAGGGCGTCGAAGCATTCCGTGTCACCGACCAGCTCTCCGATTCGGAGCGTGCCCGGCTCATGGGCGGTACGCTCGCGAAGATCTACCACTGGCGGCCCGGCACCGCCGAGTAGCACCCCACGCTGTCCTACGTATACTCGTCCAGTGCTTCGCGAATCAGCTCACTCATCGGTCGACCGGCTCGCAAGCGTTACCCAGGCGGGTTCTTCGATTTCGGGGGTGGTGCGGTACAGGACCAGGGGATCCAGGTCGATGCAGCGCGTCTCGTCACGGGTGCCGGCGAGGTCCCAGGCGGCGGTGCCGTTCAGGACGGTGAGCGCCTGCCGGAACACGGCACGGTCGCGCAGGGGACGGAACACCGGCTGGTCGAGCAGCGGTTCCACGTCGTACTGGTGAATGGAGCCGTCGTCGAAGTAGAGCAGGATGAGGTAACCGTCGCCTGGGGCGGCGATCACCTGCAGCACCTGCGGCATGTAGTTCGGGTGGTCGATCACGACAGCCCCTGAATCGAGCGTAGCGGCTGGCCGGCGCGCGCCAGCTCCCAGTTCTGCATCAGTTCGTCCACGTGCAGTTCGGCCCAGGCGAGCACCAGCCGCAGTTGCCGCCGCGGCAGGTAGCCGGCGATCACGATGCCGCGGCGAATGTCGATCTGGGCCTCGTGCTCCGCGTATTGCGCATGAAAGTGCGGCGGGTCGTGCTCGCGCCAGTAAAGCAGGATGCGGATGCCGTGGAACAGGGCGACGACGGGCATCGGTGAACGGCCGTCAGCGGCGGCCGGCTACCAGGTCGTCTACTACGCCGGGCTCCGCCAAGGTGGAGGTGTCGCCGAGCGCCGCCGGCGAGGTTTCACCCTCGGCGATCTTGCGCAGGATGCGGCGCATGATTTTTCCAGACCTGGTCTTGGGCAGGGCCGGCGTGAACTGGATCAGGTCCGGGGAGGCGTGCGGGCCGATGTGGCGGCGCACCTCCTGCCGGATCTCGTTCTCGGTGCCGTCGGTCGGCTCCTCGCCGGCCATCAGGGTGACGTAAGCGTAGATGCCCTGCCCCTTGACGTCGTGCGGGTAGCCGACCACCGCCGCCTCCGCCACCTGCGGGTGCTGGCCGACGGCGCCCTCCACCTCGGCGGTGCCGATGCGGTGGCCGGACACGTTGAGCACGTCGTCGATGCGGCCGGTGATCCAGTAGTAGCCGTCGGCGTCGCGGGTGCAGCCGTCGCCGGTCAGGTAGTAGCCGGGAAACATGTCGAAGTAGACCTGCCGGAAGCGCTCGTGGTCGCCGTACACGGTGCGCATGATGCCGGGCCACGCGCCCTTGATGCACAGGTAGCCGGTGGCCGGGTTGCCGGTCAGCTCGGCGCCGTCCTGGTCGAGCAGCACCGGCTCCACGCCGAAGAATGGCAGCGTCGCCGAGCCCGGCTTGAGCGGGGTCACCGCCGGCAGCGGGGTGATCATCATGCCGCCGGTCTCGGTCTGCCACCAAGTGTCGACGATCGGGCAGCGCCCCTCGCCCACGTCGTCGTAGTACCACTTCCACTCCGGCTCCTTGATCGGCTCGCCGACGGTGCCGAGCAGGCGCAGCGAGGAGCGGTCGTGCGGCGTGACCCACTGGTTGCCCTCGCGCATCAGGGCGCGCAGGGCGGTGGGGGCGGTGTAGAAGATGTTCACCCGGTGCTTGGCCACCACCTGCCAGAAGCGGCCCGGATCGGGGTGGTTGGGCACCCCCTCGAACATGATGGTGATGGCGCGGTTGGCGAGCGGCCCGTAGATGATGTAGGAGTGGCCGGTGATCCAGCCGATGTCGGCGGTGCACCAGTACACGTCGCCGGGGTGGTAGTCGAACACCGTCTCGTGGGTGAAGGAGGCGTACAGCAGGTAGCCGCCGGTGGTGTGCAGCACCCCCTTCGGCTTGCCGGTGGAGCCGGAGGTGTACAGGATGAACAGCGGGTCCTCGGCGCCCATCGGCTCCGGCGGGCAGTCGGCGGCGGCGGCGGCCATCGCCTCGTGCCACCACCGGTCGCGGCCGGCCTCGAACGCCACCTCGTCGCCGGTGCGGCGCACCACCACGATGTGCTCGATGCTCGGGCACTCGGCGGCCGCCAGGTCGGCGTTGGCCTTCATCGGGATGCCGCCCTTGGGGCCACGGAAGGCGGTGTCCTGAGTAATGAGCAGCTTGCAGGATGAGTCGTTGATGCGGTCGCGCAGCGATTCGGCGGAGAACGCCCCGAACACGATGGAGTGCACGGCGCCGATGCGGGCGCAGGCCAACATGGCGATCGCCAGCTCCGGCACCATCTGCAGGTAGATGCACACCCGGTCGCCCTTGCCGACGCCCAGACCCTTCAGCACGTTGCCGAACTTCTGCACCTGCTCCAGCAGCTCGGCGAAGGTGAGGGTGGAGTCCTCCGCCGGGTCGTTGCCCTCCCAGATGATGGCAGTGTCGCCGCCGTGTCCGGCCTCGACGTGGCGGTCGACGCAGTTGTAGCAGGCATTGAGGGAAGCCCCTTCGAACCAGGCGATTTCTGCTTTCACGAAGTCGTAGCGGCGCACGTTGTCCCAGCGGCTGAACCAGGTGAGCCGCTCGGCCACCTCCGACCAGAACCCCTCCGGGTCGCTCACGGAGCGCTGGTACCGCTCCCGGTACTGGTCGAGACTGTTCACGTGGGCGCGCGCGATCGGATAGGCCGTGGCGCTCGGCGCGTAGGTATCTGCCATGCCCCCTATAGTGCGTCTCGCGCGCCGCGCAGCGCAAGACGCCATCGGGTTTCAAGAGACGGCAGCTAATGTGAAACTGCGATGTCGGCGCTAAGTGACATCGCTCAACAGACGGAAGTAGGTGTCCCTGCTCATGCCTGCCGTGCGCATGTTGGTGAGAATGTGGGTGATCGGGACCTCGCCCGGGCTCGTCTTGATCACGACGGGCCGCCGAATGCCCGGCTTGGTCATCATGACGTGGTCACCCCGGGTACGCCGTACCCTGAACCCATCAAGCTCGAACAGGCGTATCAGAACCTGATGCCGAACGGGAACGATGCGCCGTTTGGGAGTGCTCACGGTACGGTCGCAACTTCATTCACCGTTATCCGTTTGCGGAGGTGCCATGCGCCGTCGGACATCTCGAAACCCGACTCTTCCAGCACGTCCACCAGTGTACCCAGCAACTCACATCCCTCAAGGAACGTCGCCACCGCCTCCTGAAGAGATGCTCTGGCATCGTCCGGGCTGTCACCGAAGCTCGACACATCCAGTTCCCGACACAGGCCCACGTAACCATTGCCTTCGGAGAAGATCTCACCGGTGAAGATTACCGATGTCATTGCGCCCTCTTCATACCCTGCATTCGGCAAACAACAACGATCTTGGTGCTCACGGTCACTGTGACATGATACTGCGGTTGTCCGTACCTGACCAAGTTGCGCAAGTTGCGCAAAGTATTTTTCGAGCGGGTCGTGTACGTGCGCGGCCGCGCGCCGTGACTCTGTGTCATCTGCAGATCCTGTGCGTCCGCGAGTTCCACGAGGCCATCGCCAAGGCAGCCACAATGCACTGCTGGTCACCGTGAACGCTTTGATCCGCGAGGCGCCAGAGGATTTCCGGAGAAGGACAACCATGTGATACTGTGGGCGACACCAACGTCCTGATGTATGCTGCAAGCACCACCCCCGAGGAGGCGGACAAGCGCTCGATTGCGCGCGCCATCCTGAAGCGGGACGACTTGGTGCTGTCCGCACAGGTGCTGCAGGAGTTCTACGTGCAGGCGACACGGGCGACGAAGCCTGACCGCCTTCCTCACCAGCGCGCGGTCGCACTGATCGAGTCGTGGCTGCGTTTCCGGGTCATCGCAACGAGCGTGGCGCTCGTTCAGCAGGCGCTGGCCACGGCGGAGCGCTGGCGCATTTCCTACTGGGATGCCGTGGTCGTCGAGGCCGCCCGGCTCGCCGGCTGCCCGACCGTGTACACCGAGGATCTGCAGGACGGCATGAACTTCGCCGGTGTCGTGGTGGAGAACCCGTTCGCGGCGCCGGCATGACCGATCCGTGGGCGGCGACGCTGCTGACCCTGCCGGTTCCGCTCGATCTGCTGGTATTGGCGCTGGCGTTGGCGATCGACTTGCTGTTCGGTGAGCCGCCCGCCCGCATCCACCCGACGGTGTTGATCGGCAAGACGATCAGCGCGGCGGAACGGCGTGCTCCGGCGGCGGACGCAGCACCGGGGGCTCAGGTTGCCTACGGAGTGGCGGGGGGCGGGGGGGGTTCCGGCGGCTCGGGGGGGGCGTGCGGCGGCGGACGCAGCACGGGGGGCTCAGGTTGCCTACGGAGTGGCGGCGGCCGGCGCGATTCCGGCCGCTTGGGGCGCGCTTGTCTGGGCAGTGAGCGCCGGCCTGCGCGAGCTGCACCCGCTGCTTTACCTGGTCGTGGCGGCGGCGCTGTTCAAGACCACCTTCTCGGTGCGCATGCTGGCGCGCGAGGCGAAGCGGATCGGCGACCTGCTGGCGGCCGGCGACCTGGCGGCGGCGCGGCGGCGGATGCCGGCGCTGGTGAGCCGGGAGACGGGCGCGCTGACCGCTTCGCAGGCGGCGGCCGGCGCGATCGAGTCGGTCGCGGAAAACAGCACCGACAGCGTGGTGGGGCCGCTGCTGGCGTTCGCCCTGTTCGGGCTTCCCGGCGCCGTGGTATACCGCGCCGTGAATACATTGGATAGCATGATCGGCTATCGTGGCCGCTACGAGTACCTCGGCAAGGCCTCCGCGCGGCTGGACGACCTCGTGAACCTGGTCCCGGCGCGGCTCGCGGCCGCGCTGCTGTGGTGCACGGCGGCGCTGTTGCCGTCGATGCGCGCCGCCGGGGCGTGGCGCGTCGCGTGGAGCCACCGCCGCAGAACGGCGTCGCCCAATGCCGGCTGGACGATCGGCGCGATGGCCGGCGCACTGGGCGTGACCCTGGAGAAGCCGCGCCATTACCGGATCGGCGCACCCGCGCCGCCGCCGGACAGCCGCCACATTCACCAAGCCACCCGAGCACTGTACTGCGCCTCGCTGCTCGCCACGGCTCTGGCCGGTGCGGCGCTGGTGCTGGCCGCCACTCTGGGGCGGGCAGCGTAGCGTGGCACCCCCGAAGCACGCCGCGCCGGCGACTCGCGCCGTGCACGGCGCCATCAAGCCGGCCGAGTTGCGCGAGCTGGGGCTGCGGCGCGAGGATTGCCTCGATTTCTCCGCCAGCATCAGCCCTCTCGGGCCGCCGGACGCGGTGACCGCCGCGGTCGCGGCGGTGGACTTCTCCGCGTACCCCGATCCGCGCAGCCTGGAGTTGTGCGAAGCGGTCGCCGCCCATCACCGCCGCGACGGGGCGACGGTGGCGAACGTGCTCGCCGGCAACGGCTCCACCGAGATCATACACCTGCTGACCCGCGCCTGGGTCGACGGCCGCGACCGGACGCGGCCCGGCGCACTGATCCTGACACCCGCCTATGGGGAGTACGCGGCCGCGGTCGCCGTGTGCGGCGGAGGCGTGTGCACGCTGGCAGCCGAGCGCGGCGCACGCGGCTTCCGTTGGCACGCCGACACCGCCGCGGCGCTCATTGCCGCCCGGCGGCCCGCCCTGGCGTTCGTATGCAACCCCAACAACCCCACCGGAGCACTCCTCGCGCCGCCGGAAATCGAGGCGCTGGCCGGCGCCGCAGCCGCCTCCGGCACCCTGCTGGTGGTCGACGAGGCGTACCACCCGCTCTCCACCGGCCATGACGGCGCCGGCGCGGTCGCTCTGGCGGCCGCCGGCGAGCCGGTGGTGGCGCTGCGCTCCATGACCAAGGACTACGCCCTGGCCGGTTTGCGGCTGGGCTACGCGGTGGCGGGCGTAGGGGTGATCGGCCGCCTGCAGGCGCTGCAGCCCGACTGGAGCGTGAACGCCCTGGCGCAGGCCGCCGGAGTGGCCGCCCTCGCCGACCGGGACTACCCGGAACGCGCCCGGGCGGCCGTGGCCGAGACGCGGGAGTACGTACAGCGCCGCCTTGGCCGGCTGGGCATCCGGTGCTATCCGAGCACTACGAACTTCGTGCTGGCCCAGGTCGGCGACGCGGCCGGTCTGCGCGGGTGGCTGGCGCGCCAGGGCCTGTTCGTACGCGACTGCACCTCGTTCGGCCTGCCGGACTGCATCCGCATCGGCCTGCGCCCGGTCGCCGACTGCTCCCGCCTGATCGACGCCCTGACCTCCTGGCGAAGCGGAGCCACGCCTCGTCCATGAGTGTTCCACCAGGGCTGACCGAAGCCGTGATGATGCTTGCGCCGCCGGGTGGGCTGTTCAACGAGACGGTGGTAGGAAACCTCTTTCCCCTCGGCTCCGACGGCGCTCGCAAGCAGTTGGTGCATCGGGCCGTGGCACGCGGAGAGATCAGCCGCCTCGAACCCGTGCATCGTACCTGGCCGTGTAGCGTTCGCAGCGTTCCGGCTTTGTTGACCGGGCAGGAGCGCCGGCATACCATCGAACGGTGATGATCGGCGGTGGCACGATTTCGTTGGTTTCGATGGTGTCGGCGGCGAGGAGATTGCTGGGGCCGTTGGTTGTCCTGGGGCTGACACTTGGGCTTGCCGGCTGCGGGTCCGACGACGACAAGGACGGGGGGGTGAACATCCCCGACGACGCTCTGGAGCGCGTCGTCAGGCAGGCCATCGGCAAGTTCGAGGGTCCGATCACCGCCGCCGACCTGGAAGGCATCACCTCGCTCACCACCTCCTCCCTGGGGACCATGGACCTCACCGGACTGGAGCATGCCACCAACCTTGCCACCCTGGAGTTCCACCACACCCAGATTGACCTGTCGTTCCTGACTCGGTTCCCGAAGCTCACGCGGCTGCGAATTGAGGAGAGCCGCCTCTCCGACATCGCGCCGCTGGCTGCACTCACCGGTCTTACCCACCTCAACCTGAAACGCAACGAGATCGGCGACATCTCGGCGCTGGCTTCGCTGACCAACCTCACCACGTTGAACCTGCGCTGGAACCTGATCAGCGACATCTCGCCGCTGGCCGGCCTGACCAGCCTCACCGAGCTCGACCTGGGGCGCAACGAGATCAGCGACATCTCCCCGCTCGCCGCCCTGACCAACCTGACGGAACTGATGTTGCTGCAGAACCAGATCACCGACGTCTCGCCCCTGTTGGAAAACACCGGACTGTCCGAGGGCGACTCAATCAACCTGGCGCAGAACCAGTTCGACGAGGAGGCGGCGGGCGCCGCCATCAAGCAACTCGAAGAGCGCGGAGTGAAGGTCGAATTCGTCCGGCAGCACCAGTACTAGTACTGGTACTAGCTAGGGCTATGAGTTGGCGGACGACGTGAATCGCTCGAACTCATGAAATGACTTGCCCTTGGCCTCGTATGCGGCATGGCCCAGAACGGTAACGCCGCCGTCGCTGTCGGGTAGCTGCGCCCACACGCGGACATCCTTGTTGATGTCGTGCTTGTTGATGATCTCGACTATCGCGTGGGCGAGCGCCAGGGTCGCCGTTTGCGCTCGGGCAAGCCCGTCATCCAAGTTGGTGAATTCGCCGGGTGAACCGATGAAGATCATGATGTAGGCATAGTCTCCCCGGTCGCGCACTTCCTTTATTTCGATATGATCCGCGATCGCCGCGGGGTCACTGATCGCGGAGATGGTGCTGAGCACCGTCTCCGGAATCACCTTGTCGTCAGCACAACCGCTGGCAAGTAGTGCCAGCGCGAACAACGCTGCTGGATGGATTCGTCTCATTCGGCTCCCCTTGTCGGTGCAGGAGAGTCAGGCCCTGCCGCGGCGGTCCACAGCATGGCTCGGCTCCCGGGTGGATCCCAGTATCCAGCCATGTGTTTCCAATCCGCGTGACGTATGGTGCGATTCGCGATTCGCCGCCGGCGATACCGGCAGGCATAACAGGTGGGACGAACGAACTGTACCCGAGCACGCCGCCATGGTCAAACGCCCCGGCAGCCCCGCCAGCCCCGCCGGCAGCAGCCGTCTACCCGGCGGCGCCGTAGCTGCCGGTGCCGCCCTTGAGGCGGGGGTCGAGCAGGTCGCGGACGGCGTCGCCGAACATGTTGAGGCTGTACACCACGACGGTCAGGCATACGCCCGGCCAGATCGCCAGCTCCATGTACACCCGATCCAGTACGCCGCCTTCAGTTCCGGCCAGCTCAGGTCGAACCGCTCTTCCGGCCACTCTTCGAACGATCTGCATGGCGCGGCGCACCCGGATGTCGGTAAACGGGCTCGCGTAACGCGCCGTCCGCGAGCCTCACGGGCGCGGTCCCTTTGCGCTTGCGCCAACGGCCCCGGGTGCAATACGGCAGGCTGAACATCCAGAAATAGCCTTGGAGAAATCCGCGATCGAGACGACGATACAATCGGAGACATACGGACGCTGCCACGCCGTCTCGGTCTCCCGTGCGAGACGTGCGCGCAGCATGTCGGTCAAGTTCGCAAGCAGAACCGGCTGCATGGACAGGTGCTCCGTCCCGATCACCACCACGTAGCGCATGCGCTTCGTATCACGAGCCATCAGGTGCAGGATTCCGTAGGACGTGCGGGCTTTCGGAACGAGTTCCTGATGCGTCAGCTCCTTTGACTTCATCTTCCGGACAAACTGCTCGCGATTCCGTTCCGGCGCCTGCGACGCCGATGGATCCTTGATCTCCACCAATACAAGCTCATCATCACCTTCTACTATGAAGTCGACCGGAAGCACTCCCCTCGGGAACCTTGCCCCGGTCCGGTCGAACTGCTCAGCGTGCCAGTCATCGCCGAACTCGAACTGAAGCTCTCCTTCGTCGAATGAGGTCATCGGCTGCGGCCTAGCGAGCGCTCGATCTCACGGTCGTAGAGCGACGTGAAGGCTTCCGCAATCGGGCTGTGCCGGAGCTCGAACGGCTGTGTGGCAGACTCGCAACTCAACTCGCCTTCCGAGTCGCGGTAGAGCGCGTGGAAGCAAACCTCGTCACTCTCCTCGATGAGAAGCTCCAACTCCTTCAGGACTGCATAGTCATGGGTGGCTATCAGGATCTGGACTCCTGCTCGTTGGAGCTGCAACAGAACGTCGACGACGATAGTAATGAGACCCGGGTTGAGATTCGCCTCCGGCTCGTCCCAGAACAGGACGGACCCGTTCGGCAGGGTACCGTTGCGGACCAGAAGCCAAAGAAGACCGAGCTTGCGCAGCCCTTCCGCGAGCAACATGAACTCGATCTTACCGTCACCGTTCTCGACGAAGAACTCCTCGCCGTCAACCGATACCGTGCCTCCGATCGCGTCCTCCAGGTCTTTCTCAAGCCGTCTTAGGGAGTTATCCGTCTGCGCACGCAACGGCGGTAGATAAGCGCGGTCTATAATGTCCGAATGAGTCTCCTCAAAGTGGATCTCGCGTTGTTTGTAGAGCGACCGGAATCCCGGTGCATGAGAAAGCATTTCCTTGACAGGTATGAACGCACTCTTGATGGTATCGCCGGGCCAATCAAGATTCGTAAAGGATCCCCTTCCCCTGGTCCTGTTGGATACCGAAACACGAAATCCGAGGCCGCCACGCCAGACTTCAACAATCGCCTGCCGATCTTCACTTGGATGCCTGACCAGACGCTGAACGTCGTTTCGAGATGGTAGAAAAACTCGAGCAAGCTTGTCAAAGAAGTGCCACTCGGGGCCGACAACATCGGTATCAGGTACGTTGAACTCACACGCCGCGTATGCAACCTTAAGGAGATGCGTCTTACCGGTCCCGTTGGCTCCAATGAACACGTTGATACCCGGGCCAAGCTCCAGATCAAGCTGCTCGAACGCGGTGAACCGTTGGAGGAGAATGCGAGTCAGCGGACCACGCTCTCGGCTCTGCGCCGGGCGGCTCTCCGAGAGCTCATTCCGCATATTCTTTGCTCCGCTCAAAGATCAAGGGCAGACCTCCAGAACTATGCGTATCGACAGGCCCGCCGACTCCCACGGGGAAACCGGTTGAGGTGGGCCGGAGTCGACCACTCGATGCGCGATCACACGGACCGCTTGAGTCGCATGCTGACAATATCATAACACATCAGCGAGCCGACTCGGCCAAAAGGCGCGCCACGAGAGGTGTCGCAATCCGATAGACTGTTCAGGCGGCGACGGCTTACACGCCAAACTGCCCGCGGCCGCCCTTGAGGCGGGGGTCGAGCAGGTCGCGGACGGCGTCGCCGAACATGTTGAGGCTGTAGACCACCACAGTCAGGCACACACCCGGCCAGATCGCCAGCCACGGCGCCATCTCCATGTACACCCGCCCCTCCCGGCTCAGCATGCCTCCCCAGCTCGGCACGCCGACCGGCAGACCGAACCCCAGGAAGCTCAGCGACGCCTCCGAGATGATCACGCCGCCGATGTTGATGCTGAAGATCACGATTACCGGCGCCGCGATGTTGGGCAACACGTGGCGCACTAGCACGGTCCACCTGGAGCAGCCGATCGCATCCGCGGCCTGAAAGAAGGCGCTCTCCTTGACCGCGATCACGGCGCTGCGGGTGATGCGCGAACCGCCGATGCCGCCCGATATGCCCAGCACCAGGATGATCTGCAGCAGCCCCTTGCCGGCGATCGACATGACGGTGAGCAGGATCAGCAACCCCGGAAACGCCATCCAGGCATCCACGAACCGCTGCACGAAGAGGTCCAACCTGCCGCCGAAGAATCCCGACGTGCCGCCGATCAGCACCGCCACCACCACGTTCAGGGCGGTTGCCGTGAGCCCGACGAACAGCGACAGCCGCGCCCCGTAGATGAGGCGGCTCAGCAGGTCGCGCCCCAACTGGTCGGTACCCAGCAGGTAGCGCAGCGTGGCGCCGCTCAGGCGGTCCACCGGGTGCACCTCGAACGACGGATAGGGCGCCAACGCATCGGCGAAGATCGCCACCAGGATCAACACCAGCACCACGATGCCGCAGGCGGTGCCGAGCGGCTTCTCCTTCCATAGCCTGACGAAGAACTCCGCGAACGCATTGCGCCGCCGGGGCGCGGCCCGCGGCGTTGGTGTTTCCGTGGCGCGGCTCATCTAACTGTACCGCACGCGCGGGTCCAGGAACGCGTACACCAGGTCGATGACGAGATTGTTCAGCATCACGGCGGCGGCGAAGAACAGGTTGACGCCGGACACCAGCGGGTAGTCGCGGCTGGTCAGCGCGGTCACGGTCAGGCGCCCCAGCCCCGGCAGGTTGAAGATGTTCTCCATGATCACCGAGCCGCCCACCAGGATCGGCAACTGCGCGCCGATCAGGGTGACGATCGGGATGAACGCGTTCTTGAGCGCGTGTTGCACCACCACTGCCCGCTCGCGGAGCCCCTTGGACCAGGCGGTCCTGATGTAGTCCTGGCGCAGCACCTCCAGCATCATGGTGCGCGTCATGCGCATGGTGGTCGCCGACAGCGCCGTGCCCAGAATCAGGCTGGGAATGATGAACATGGCAATGTTTCCCGCCGGGTCCTTGGCGAACGGAACCCACTCCATCGGCGGCGACCAGCCCCACCAGATCGCCGGGAAGATCATCACCATGATGCCGAGCCAGAAGTTTGGCGTGGCCAGGCCGATGACGGCGATGGTGCGGCCCGCGTAGTCGGCGGCCGTGTCCTGGCGCATCGCCGAGTAGATGCCGACCGGCAGCGCGATTACCTGCGCGATCACCAGTGAGATCACGCCGAGCTGCAGGGTTACCGGCAGGGTGGCCAGGATGCGCTCCTCGACCGCATAGTCGCCGAACAGCGACTTGCCGAGGGTGCCGCGCAGGAGGATGCCCTCCATCCAGCGCCCATACTGCACGTGCACCGGCACGTCCAAGCCCAGCATGCGCATGAACGCCTCGCGGTCGATCTGCATGTTCATGGCTTCGAACTGGGACTCGATCAGGTCCAGTACGTCGCCCGGCAGGAACCGGACCAGCAGAAAGACGATGACGCTCACGATCCACAGGGTCGGGATCAGCAGCAGCAACCGCCGGATGATATAGGCTCTCACGCGACCGATCTCATCGTCTCATCGTGCACAGGCTCGCTGGATCAGCATGGCAAAAAAGGGGCTGAAGGCGTTCGCCCTCAGCCCCCGTGCCAGTCATGGGCAAGGTCTGACTCCAGCCAGCTAGTGTCCCATTTCCGTCTTCAGCTCCTGGTCGATCCACAGGCGGGAGAAGACGACCATGTTCTGCATGCCGCCGAAGCCGCCCTCGGCGTTGTAGCCGGTCACCCACGGCTGGTGCACGGTGAACGCCGGAGCCAACGGCCCCCAGATCTGCCAGTGCTGCTCGACGACACGATAGTCCATTTTCTTGACCAGCTCATACGCCTCCTCCAGGCTGTCGGAGGCGAAGGCGGCATCGTACCATTCGTTAAACTGGGCGTCGTCGACGCCGGACCGGTTCCCGGCATTGCCACCTTGAAACCAAGTCATTTGCCACAACGGATCAGCCTTGACTCCCGCAAGTCCCGAGGTCAAACCAAAATCAAACGCTTTGTGTCTAGCCGAACGTTCTGTGTTGGTAGGTGTCTCGACAACCACATCAACGCCAATCTCACGCCAGTATGCTGCCTGTAATTCCGTCCAACTCACATCATAGCGCGAGAAGTGCATGTACGCGGTCGTGAACCTGAAGCCGTCGGCACCGCGCGGATAGCCGGCCTCATCGAGCAGCTTCTCGGCCATTTCCGGGTCATACCGGTAGTATTGCCGGATCTCTTCCGGCCACTCTTCGAACGGGATCATGTAGTCCTGGAACTCCCGGCCGACCAGTCCCCGCGGAATCGTATCGGCATAGCCTCTGAAGTAGGTATCGTTCATCGACTCGAGGTCCATCGCCAACTGCATGGCGCGGCGCACCCGGATGTCGGTGTACGGGCTCCCCTCCGTCTGGTTCATCGAGGTAACGGAATTCGACCGCTCCGACCACGTGTGTATCACCAGCTCGGGGTTGGTCTCCTGCAGGCTCACTGCCTGGTCGATCGAGTTCAACTGCGAGGCGCCCGGCCAGCCGATGAAGTCGATCTTGCCGGAACGCAGGCCCGCCAGCATGGTAGCCACTTCACTAATTTCGAGGCCCTTCATCTCGTCGATATAAGGCAACTGGTTCTCGGGGTACTTCTCGTCGTGGCGCCAGTGGTTGGGATTCCTGGTCCAGGTGATCGACACCTGCGGAACCAGGTCCGTGATCATGTAAGGCCCGGTGCCCACCACCGTGCGCCAATCCGCCATGTCGCCGTGCTCGTCGATCACCTCGCGCGGATGGATGGCCATGCTGTACCAGTCCAGGATCACCCCCAGGGCGATGAGCCGCGGTTCGGTCAGCTTCATGACCAGCGTCCGCTCGTCGGTGGCCTCCACCGATTCCCAAGGCAGCGATACCAGGCTGCCGCCTCCCGGGGAAGGCTCCGCGTCACTGAACTCGGTCCCCGACAACTTGTTTCCCAGAATGCGCTGAAAGGAATACTCCGCATCGGTGGCGGTCAGTTCGCGCCCGTTCACCGGCGGCTTGTCATGCCAGTGGATGCCCGAGCGGATGTTGAACACGTAGGTCGTGGGGTCAGGCTGTTCCCAGCTTTCCGCCACCGCCCCGGTCAGGGCGTACAGGGGCGCCATGTAGCCGGTGAGAAAGGGATAGATGTTGCGATCGATTGCCCAGTCCACCATGGCCAGCTTCTCCAGCACGCCGCTGGTGATGTAGAGCGATCCGGGGCCGCCGCTGTAGGGGTCGGTGTCGCGGTCGACGTTGTGCTTGAGGACCTGGGTGATGGTGCCGCCGTACTGCGGCGCGACCACTACCTTGCCGGTAACCGGATCGGTCACGTATTCCTTGTCGGCCCTGGTCGCCGGTTGCTCTGCCTCGGCAGCCGCCCACAGGCCGGTCGCGGCAAGAACGAGACCAGCCAGCACGGCCAAGCACGTTCGGTACGTTGCGAATCTCATCAGATTTCTCTCCTTCTTCGAGAGCACTCGGCGAACTGCTCCCCTCGCCCGCTCTCGAAGGCCGGCTTCCAGGCCGGTTAGGCCGGTTAGGCCGGTTACTGGCCAGGCGAAAGGGCACTCGGTATTGAGCTACACTCGCACCTCCTTACACGCATGCACGCGCCGGCCGCCCTGCTCGCGTTTCGGAATGTGCAACGAAACGGCAGGTGCAGGGTCGTCGGCGAAGCAGAGATTGTGATTGGCCGACGACGCCGGCATGGTTGAATGGCTCAAATGCGGCACACGGAGCCGAGCGCGGCGACCGTGCAGGGGTTGGACGAAATGCGGTGAAGGAGGCGCTCGGCGAGCGGTGGGACCGCCAGCGGAGCGGTCAGTCACCGGGTGCTCGGTTTTCGACGGAGCAGGACGGAGCAGGACGGAGCAGGACGGAGCAGGACGGAGCAGGACGGAGCAGGACGGAGCAGGACGGAGCAGGACGGAGCAGGACGGAGCAGGACGGAGCAGGACGGAGCTAGCGTTTGCAGTTATCGCGCGGCTATGGCGGGTTGTATCTATCATCGCGCTCATTACGTGTGTCCTCCTCCCAACGCCCCACAATACCACACTCCCGGCAACCGTCAAGCACGTTGGTGGGAGGGGTTGGGAGGGGTGGGAGGGAGTGCGAAAAACGGCAAAGGCGGTTGACAAGATCAGGCCGCTACGGACTCACATCCGCCGCGCATCCAGGGCCCCCGGATAGGCCGCGGCCCGCCGCGGCCCTGAGTTGAGCGATGCGCGCGCCGGCGTGCATCAGTCCGCCCAACCGGCCCAACCGCTCAACAAGTTCCAGAATGACTGAGCGTGTTAAGCGGCTTGTGCCAAAAATCTGGCGGAAATCCAGAAACAAATCGGGCGCAGGGGTTGACACACTTTTTTGCCGTCGCTGCTGGCCGCTGGTGCGCCTCGGAACCCGGCAATGGTCTGCGCGCTAGCGTTGACCGCCCGCGTGCTGTTTCCGGCGCCATAGTGCGCCGATTGGGGGCTGCCGGAACCCGGTCGAGGACTTGCATGAATCTTGCATTTCTCAACCGGGGTTATAATTACGGCATGATCAATCGGATTGAAAGAGGACCGTTCAGCGAGCTGGGCGATCAGCAACTCCTGGAGCAGACCAGGCGCCTGGCCGCCAATCAGCGCTGCCTTGAAGTGCACATCCTGGACCATCTCGACGAGATCGACCGGCGCGGTCTGGCGCTGCGGCGTGGGTTCTCGAGCCTGTTCGACTACGCGGTGCGGGAGCTGCGCTTCAGCGACGCCGCCGCGCAGCGGCGCATCCAGGCGATGCGGCTGTGCCGGCGCCATGGGTGCGTGCGGGCCAGCCTGCAGAGCGGCGAGTTGGGTATGACCTCGGCAGCGCAGTTGGAAACCACCTTTGCCGGTGCCGAGCGGGCCGAGCGCAAGAGCCATACCGGGCATCGGAATGTCGGTCAGGGTCGCGGCCCCGATCAGGACCAAGACTCGGTTGGCAGCACCAGGCAGCTTGGGCTGCCGGCAGCGCCGGGCGAAGCAGATGAGCAAGGGGAGCGCGGACACCGATCGGCGCCGGAGGGTGCACCGCCCGCCGCCGAGTGCTCCGGTGATGCGAGAGAGCGCGGGCACCGATCGGCGCCGGAGGGTGCAGCGCCGGCCGGCGAGTACACCGGTGAGGTGGCGGCAAGGACCACGCCCGCGGTGGCGGTGGCGGTCGCGAGCCGCTCTGGTGCGCAGCCCCCCGGCGGCGTGCATGCCGGCGCGTTGCTGCCGCGGCCGGAGTTGAACGGAAATGCGGCGCCGGTACAGGCGCCCTCCCGCGCTCCCGTTGCTGCTCCCGGTGCCCCCGGTGCCGGTGCCGGTGCCGGCCCCGCCGCGCCGGCATCTGACGAAGGCCCGGCTGCACAACTTCTGCCGCCGACCGAGTTCTCGGCGTCGACGCCCGAGCCCGAGCCGGTCACGGCTCCAGCGGAGTTGCGGCACACCGCTTCGCGCGCGCCGGAACCACCCAGGGACGATCCGTTTGCGGAGCTGGTGCCCGGCACGGTGTCGGCGGCCCCGCTGCTGCACCCGCAGCGTCAGCGCGAACTGATCGAGCAGGCCGCCGGCATGAGCACCCGCCAGGTCGCCAGCCTGCTCGCCGCCGCCGCTCCCGAGGTGCTGCCACCGCGCGACACACTGCGCGCCGTGGCGCCCGACCGCTACACGTTGAAGGTGAGCATCGACCAGGAGTGCGAACAGGGGCTGCGCCTGCTGAAGGATCTCATGGCGCACCTCGACCCGCGCATGTCGTGGGGCGATCTGGTGGCGCGCGTGGTGCGCGAGGCGGTGGCGCGGCACGACCCGCGCGGCGGCGGGCGCGGGCAGCGCCGGAAGGGTGCAGACAGCGCCGGCGCATCACCGCGACGGACGCCGAAGGAGACACGTGCGGCCGGGGCCGCGGGCGGGCCGGCTCGGCGCGTAGGCGAATCCACAGGGCGGGAGCCGAATCGGACCGGTGCTGCCGGGGCCGCGGGCGGACCGGCTCAGCGCGAAGACGAATCCTCGGGGCGGGCGCAGAACCGGACACGTGCCGCCGTGGCGCCGGTGGCCGCGGCTCGGCGCCGAGGCGGCGCTACTTCGGCGCCGCAGTCGGCACCCGCGGTACTCGTGGATGGCGCCCGCGCAGGCGGCGGTCCAGCGGGGGCGCCCGCCGCCCCTCCGGCGCCGCCGGGCGACACCGCCGCTACCGAAAGGCAGAACCCGATCGAGGTGCTGACCAGCGCTGCTCCACCGAGTCAGTCAGCGCCCGCGGCGCCCTCGGATGGCGCCCATGCAGGCGGCGCTCCAGCGGGCGCGTCCGCCGCTACTTCGGCGCCGCAGTCGGCGCCCGCGGCACAGTTGGATGGCGCCCGCGCAGGTCGCGTTCCATCGGGCGCGCCCGCCGCTACTTCGGCGCCGCAGTTCGCGTCCGGCGCCTTGCTGGATGGCTCCAATGCGGGCGCTGGTGTGCCGGGCGCGCCGGTCGCCACTGCGGCGCCGCAGCCGGCACTCGGCGGGTCCCCTGACGGCGGACCGAGCGGCGCGTCGGCCGGAGCGTCGGCCGGAGCAGCGGGCGGGGCCTCGGCGGATGGCTTTTCTGCGCGGGCCGCCGGACCGGGCGCGTCGGTCGCCACTTCGGCGCCGAAGTCGGTGCTCGGCGGGTTCCCCGACGGCGGACCGCCCGACGCAGCAGCCGGAGCAGCGGCGCACACGAGCCGCGAACCTGTTCACAGCCGCCGCCAATCGCCGCGGCGGCGCCACATTCCCGCGGCTGTCCGGCGCCACATCTGGCATCGCGACGGCGGACGCTGCTGTTATCGCGACCCGCTCACCGGGCGGCGCTGCACCTCTGCCCATCTGCTGCAGATCGACCACCTGGTGCCGGTCGCCGAGGGCGGTGGCCCGGAGCCGTCCAACCTGGCTCTGCGCTGCTTTGCACATCACAGAATGCGCCACGGCTACGCACCGGCTGCTTCGCCGCAGCCCCCGATTTAGCGCCTCCTCCACGCTACCGGCGCTGCTGGCGCTGCCGGCGCGCCACTTGACTGCGCTGGCCAGTCGACTACGCTGGCCGACAGCTTGCAAGTGGCCCGGCGGGGATACCCTTCGCAGCCCCGCGAGCCCAGCGTGCATCTTCGCTACCGCCTCTTCAGACCCTGGCCGGTCGTTCTCGATGCGCTCACGAATCCGGCCGCTCGAAACCGCACCCGGCATCGCGAGCGGCGGGTAGCATTATCGCACATTTAGTTGAGATATTGTGGCCTGATATGGCAACGGTGGAGAGATTATTCGAGGATCCGGCGGGGAGTTACTTTCTGTTCGGGCCGCGTGGCACCGGCAAGTCGACGTGGTTGCGGGCGCGGTACCCGGATGCGGCGTGGATCGATCTGCTGGAGGCGGCAACCGAACGCAACTACTACACCAGGCCGGAGCGGTTCGCGGAGTTCCTCGCGGCCCATGCCGGCCGCCGCACCGTGGTGATAGACGAGATTCAGCGCGTACCCGAGCTGCTGCCGCTGGTCCACCGGCACATGGAACTGGACAAGTCGAAGCGCTATGTGCTGACCGGGTCGAGTGCCCGCAAGTTGCGGCGGGAGGGGGTCGATCTGCTGGCCGGGCGGGCGGTGCGGTGCTCGATGCATCCGTTCATGGCCGCCGAGCTGGCCGGCCGCTTCGACCTGGAGGCCGCGCTGCGGCTCGGCATGGTGCCGCTGGTGGTGATGGCGGATGCGCCGGAGCGGACGCTGGGCGGCTACATCGACCTGTACCTGCAGCAGGAGGTGAAGGCGGAGGGGATGGTGCGGCGTCTGGACGACTTCAGCCGGTTCCTGGAGGTGGCTTCGTTCTCGCACGGGCAGATCCTCAACGTGGCGGAGATCGCGCGCGAGTGCGTGGCGAGCCGCAACACGGTGGAGTCGTACCTGGGCATCCTGGAGGATCTGCTGGTCGCCGTGCGCATTCCGGTGTTCCGGAGGCGGGCCAAGCGCGCGCTGGTGTCACATGGCAAGTTCTACTTTTTCGACTGCGGGGTGTTCCGGTCGCTGCGCCCCGCCGGGCTGCTCGATGCAGGGGCCGAGATAGAGGGGGCTGCGCTCGAAGGGCTGGTGCTGCAGCACCTGCGAGCGTGGATCGGCTACGGCAACGCCGATTACCGGGTGCATTTCTGGCGCACGCGGGGCGGGTCGGAGGTGGACTTCGTGCTGTACGGGGCGGCGGGGTTCCACGCCATCGAGGTCAAGAACGGCCGCTCGCTGCGGCCCGCCGATCTGCGCGGCATCAAGGCATTCCACCACGACTACCCGGAGGCAACGCCGCTGGTGCTGTACCGCGGCGCCGAGACCCTGGTGCGCGACGGTGTGCGCTGCATGCCGGTCGACCGCTTCCTGCGCGCCCTGGTGCCGGGCCGCGCGTTGCCAGGCTGACTACGCCGGCACCCCGGCATCGACGCCCGTCCGGTGCGCACGTCGTGCACGTTGTCGCCCGGCGATGGTCTGTCGCAGTCATCCTCTGCCGACGCTGCCGCGCAGCCGCGGGTCGAGCAGGTCCCGTAGCGCATCGCCGAACATGTTGATGCTGTAGGTTGTATACATTCTTGTCTTCTGTTATCGTCGGTGCGTGGCACAACGCCGTGTGGAAGCCGGATGATCGTGGCCGACGCCTCCCCGCTGATCGTGCTCGCCAAGCTGCGGCGTCTGGAGCTGTTGCACGATCTCTACGGCGCCGTGTTGATCGGGCCGGTCGTGAAGGCCGAGGCAATCGATGCCGGCAGACTCGCCGGCGCGCGGGACGTGGACCAGCTTGAAGGCGCTCTGGCCGATGGACGGCTTCGGGTGGTCAAACCGACGACACCGGCAGAAGGTCACCGGCAGCGCCTGATGACCCGATCTCGGATTCACCCCGGCGAAGCTGAATCGATCGCGCTGGCACGCGCGCGCGGCTTGCGGCTCGTCGTCGACGACAGGGAGGCGAGGAATGCCGCTGCGATCGAGGGAGTGGACCACGTGGGAACAGTTGGCGCCATGCTGGAGGCGTACCGGCAACGACACATGGACCTGGGAGAGCTGGAGACCACGGTTCGGGATCTCAGCCAGATCCTATGGCTGTCCCCGGTCGTCGTAGCCGAGGTATTGAGACTTGCACGGGAGGCGGAGAGATGAAGAAAGACCACATGGTCGGGACGAGGCTGCCGCAGGAGTTGGTGCGGGAGCTGCAATTCATTGAGGAAGTGGAGCAATCCGACCGCTCGACCACCGTACGACGGCTGCTGGCGAGAGCTATCCAGCAGTGGAAGCTTGAACACTACGTGCGGCTGTATGGCGACGGCAAGCTCACGCTCGCGCGAGCCGCGCAGGAGACCGGAGTCTCGTTGTGGGAAATGATCGACTACGCGCGTGCGAGGAAGGTGACGGCTCAATACGACATCGAGGATCTTCGGCACGACGTGGAAACTATCCGCAAATAGCCGGGCCCCGGCGAAGGCGCACAGGCGCCGCAGTCAGGAACTTCCGCGCGCCGCGGTAGCCGGCGGCTCCCACAGCACGTCGAGCGCCACCGTCAGGTGCAGCGACTCTCCGTACCACTCCGGCGTGGCGGTGTCGGGGCCGATGCTGATGCCGGCCGCCGCCAGCCGCGCGTCGACCGGCGCCAGCGGAGCACCTTCCCAGCTCGGCAGCGGCGGTTCCGCCGGCAACCGCAGCGCCTTGCCAGGGGGAGCCGCGGCGCGGCAGGATGGCGGGATGGGCATGTTCGATACGCTGGTTTTTCCCGAGCCGATCGACTGCGCGCAGTGCGGTACCGCGATACCCTCGACGCAAACCAAGAGCCTCGATTCGACTTTGGATACCTACCGCGTCGGCGACGTGGTTTCCGCCGAGGGGGTCACCACCGGCGTCCTCACCGAAAGACTGTATTGCGAGTCGTGCCGGAAGTTCGATCAGAAGATCTACATGACACTGTGGCACAGCCTGATCACCGGCTTTTACACCGACCAAGCGGAGGCGGAGCGCAACCTGCTGGCCGTGGACCGGGCCGATATCCTCTACTACCTCGGCCAACACCAGCGCGAGCGCCGGCGAATCACCGGCCTGCTGTACCGTGTCCTCGGGGTCGTGAACAGCTACGCCGACTACACGGCCAGCGAGGACAAGGAAGCGTTCCTGAACGAGCCGTTCGGGTTCTTGGTGCGCGCCGATCTGAAGGAGCATCTCGACGCGGCCGACCCGCTGAAGAGCATTGTCGAAGAGTACCGGCAGGAACTCGGACGCGCCGGCGAGGAAGTCGGCTGGCCTTGAGCCGCGGTCGGGCAGTAGGATGCCGTTCGACATGAGCTTTCCGGAGATCTCCGACGCCCTCCGCCTGGAGCGGTTGCGCCCGCCCGCCGGCCGGGTGCGCATGGTGCTGGACACCGATACCTATAACGAGACCGACGACCAGTTCGCGCTGGTGCACGCCCTGCTCTCCCCCGAGCGGCTCGCCGTGGAGGCGGTGTACGCGGCGCCGTTCCACAACGAGCGCTCCGACGGGCCGGGGCACGGCATGGAGCTGAGCTACCAGGAGATCCTGCGCCTGCTGCAGCGGCTGGGCCGCTCCGCCGACGGGTTCGCCTTCCGCGGCTCGACCGGCTACCTGGGCGCCGGCGGGCAGGCATGCGAATCGGAGGCGGCGCACGACCTGGTCGCCCGCGGCCTGGCCAGCCCTGACGACGACCCGCTCTACGTGGTGGCCATTGGGGCGATCACCAACGTGGCCTCGGCGCTGCTGGCCGAGCCTGCGCTGGCGGGGAAGATCGTGGTGGTGTGGCTGGGCGGCCACTCCCTGACCTGGCCCGATACGCAGGAGTTCAACCTGCGCCAGGACGTCCCCGCCGCCCGTACCGTGCTCGACTGCGGCGTGCCGCTGGTGCTGGTGCCGTGCATGGGGGTGACCAGCCACCTGCAGACCACGGTTCCGGAGATCGACCGCCACGTGGCGCCGCACGGGGAGCTGGGCGCCTTTCTGGCGGCGCGGTACAAGGAGATGCGCGCCGACCACTTCGCCTGGTCGCGGGTGCTGTGGGACGTGGCCACCATCGCCTGGCTGCTCGACCCGGCCTGGGTGCCGACCGAACTGGTGCCAAGCCCGGTGCTGACCGACCAGGTCACCTGGAGCGTCGACCGGCGCCGCCACCTGGTGCGCTGCGCCAGCTTCGTCCACCGCGACCCGATCTTCCGCGACCTGTTCCGCAAACTCGCTGCCGCTGCCTGAATCGGCGACCGCTCTGTCCGCTCTGTCCTGAGCCCGATTGCGTGGAACGGGTAACCGGAGTAAGCTGGCGTCGCACATGTTGGCGTATATCCTCCGACGCATGGGCGTGATGGTCGTCGTGCTCGCCGCCGTCTCGGTATGCGCCTTCGTGATCATCCAGTTGCCGCCCGGCGACTATCTCGACGACTACATCGCGGGGCTGCAGGCGCGCGGCACCGAGGTGGACCAGGCGGAGGTCGAAGCGCTGCGGCATCAGTATGGCCTGGACCGGCCGCTCTACCTGCAATACCTGCGCTGGATCGGCAAGATCGTGCGCGGCGACATGGGGTACTCGTTCGTCTATGCCAGGCCCGTGGAGGCGTTGCTGAAGGAACGCCTGCCGTTGACCGTGACGATCTCCGTGTTGACACTGCTGTTCGTCTACGCCGTCGCCGTGCCGATAGGAATCTATTCGGCCACCCACCAGTACTCGTTCGCCGATTACGGCTTCACCGTGTTCGGCTTCGTGGGACTTGCCACCCCCAACTTCTTGCTGGCGCTGGTGATGATGATGCTGTTCTTCTACCTCTTCGGGCTCAACATCGGCGGGCTGTTCTCCATGGAATACGTCGGTGCTCCGTGGAGCTTCGGGAAGCTGCTCGACCTGCTGGCGCACCTGCCCGTGCCGATCGTCGTCCTCGGTACCGCCGGCACCGCGGGGCTCATTCGTGTGCTGCGCGGGTCGCTGCTCGACGAACTGTCCAAGCAGTACGTCATCACCGCCCGCGCCAAGGGCCTCGACGAACAACGCCTGCTGTTCAAGTATCCGGTCCGGGTGGCAGTGAATCCGATGCTCAGCACCGTCGGCTGGCTGCTGCCCGAGATCGTGTCGGGAGAGACCATCGTCGCCATCGTGCTGGGGCTGCCCACCATCGGCCCGCTCGTATTCAACTCGCTCCTGTCTCAGGACATGCTGCTCGCCGGAAGCACCATCATGCTGCTCAGCTTCCTGACCGTGGTCGGTACCCTGATTTCCGACCTGCTGCTGGTAATGGTGGATCCGCGCATCCGCTTCGAGGCCTTGCAATCGTGAGCCAACACGAGGCACACACCGCCACCGAATCGGTTCCGAACGAGCGCGCCGAACAGTATTTCGTAGCGACGCAATGGCAGTTGATGTGGCGCAAGTTCATACGCCATCGGCTGGCGGTGATCGGCGCCGTGGTGCTGGCCGTGTTCTACTTCTGGGGTCTTTTTCCGGAGTTCCTGTCACCGAGCGTTCCATCCGAGCGGGTCAGGGAACTCGCGTTTTCTCCCCCTCAGCGTGTCCGGTTCGTGCACGACGGCAGGATTCGCGGCCCGTTCGTGTACGGTTACCGGCAATCGATTGACCAGTTGACGCTGCAGAAACTGTACACCGCCGACACCACCGACCTGCGCCCCATCCGTCTCTTCGTACGCGCTGCCGAGTACAAGCTGTGGGGCCTCATCCCCGGCGACATTCACCTGTTCGGATCCGACCGCGGCCCGGTCATGTTGCTGGGGGCGGACAGCTTCGGGCGCGACCTGTTCACCCGCAACCTGTACGCCGCACGGGTGTCGCTGTCGGTAGGACTGGTAGGCGTGGTGCTGAGCTTCGTGCTCGGTCTCGTACTCGGCGGAATCTCCGGCTACTACGGGGGCATGGTCGACAACGTCATCCAACGCATCATCGAGTTTCTCATTTCGCTGCCGACGATACCGGTGTGGATGGGACTGGCCGCGGCCCTGCCGCCGGAGTGGGGGTCGATCCAGATCTACTTTGGGGTGACGATCATCCTCTCCATCGTGGGCTGGACCGGTCTGGCGCGCGTAGTTCGCGGCAAGCTGCTGGAGTTGCGCGAGGCCGATTTCGTGATGGCGGCCCGGATTGCCGGCGCCAGACAGCGGCGTATCATTGCCGGCCACCTGATGCCGTCGTTCATGAGCTACCTCATCGTTCATCTCACGCTGGCCATTCCGAGGATGATACTCGGTGAGACGGCGCTGAGCTTTCTGGGACTCGGGATTCGGCCACCCGCGGTGAGCTGGGGAACCCTGCTGCAGGACGCGCAGAACATCCAGACCGTGGTGCTCTACCCCTGGCTCATGTCCCCCGCGCTGTTCGTCGTGGCCGCGGTGCTGATGTTCAACTTCCTGGGCGACGGGCTGCGGGACGCGGCGGACCCATACAAGTAACGCCGTGACCGGGACGCTCCGCAAAAGAGAATCCCGGTCACGGCAATCCTGAAATGACTCCGCTACGCCTTGAGTACTACTCCTTGTACCACTGAAAGGCGCCGCTGAACGCGTACACCAGCGGGGGCAGCCGACTCAGGTCGACGTTCCTCAGGTTTTCGCGCGCGAAGCGAACGTCCGGCGCCGGGGCCACGATGCCCATGTGCCACTGATTCTCGGCCAGACTCTGCAGCGCCATTTTGCCGAGCCGCAGGCGTTCGGACTCGTCCAGCGTGGTCGGGATCGCGCGCCACGTGTCGATGTATTCCTTGGCCGCCGGGATCGGCTCCTCGCCCTCGGCGCCACCGGTCTGGTACCACTGCTGCCAGCGCCGCGCCCAGAACTGGCCGGTGGCCCACCAGCCGGCATTGCTCTGGGTGGCGGCGAAATCGCTGCCGTCGATGCCCCAGGCCGAGATCATCGACTCGTTGGCCCCGAATTTCTGCCACATCGTTCCGCGCGGACCGACATCGTCGATGATCGCCGCGATCCCGACCTTGGACCAATGATCGACAATCAACTCGACTGTCGGCGGGATGGCCGCCCGCCGCGCGCCGGCGATGGTGATGATCAACTCCAGCGGCGAGCCGTCGGGACGCGTGCGCACGCCGTCGGCATTCGCCGTCACGCCCACCTCGTCGAGCATCTGCATGGCCAACTCCGGATTGTACTCGGTGTACTTGTCCTGGTACTCCAGCGCGCCGTACCCGGCCTGCGCCTGAACGGACGCCCCACGCGGCGTGCCGACGCCGGCGAACACCAGGTCATTCACCTCGTCCCGGTCGATGGCATGGGACAGAGCCTGCTTGAACTTCGCCGTCGCAAACAACTCACGCAGCCCGGGATCGTCTATCGTATGATTGAACAATAGCGTTACCTCGGTAGCAAATGCGTCATGCCCGGTGGGCTCAATCGAGACGCGATAGTTGTTGCGCTCGGCGTTCTGCATGAATACCGGGAACTTGTCGATGGTCATGCTGCCGCCGTAGATGCCGGCGCCGATATCCTGCTCGCCGCTGATCGCCTTGGCCGCGACCAGCTCGTTGCCCTCCACGACCTGGCCTACAACGTGATCGAGGTAGGGGAGCTGGTTGCCGGCGGTGTCGATCTTCCAGTAGTAGGGGTTGCGGGTCATCAGCACACGCTCCAGGGTCACCGACTCCACCCACCACGCATCGATCACCGGCAGGTCCTGGGCGTAGGTGTCATCGTTGTACTGGCGCTTGGCGGCGAAGAGCTGGTACCACTCGTCGAATCCGGCCTCCTTGGCCAGGTCGCCAGCCTTGTCGTTGTAGTCGATGTGGAACTGCTTGAGGTAGTGCGCCGGATGAAACGGACCGCGGAACGTCTGCGACGCCGCTCCCCAGCGACTGGACAGCGTATACTGCATGGCAGGCAGCGCGACCGCGAACGTGAATTGCACCGTGGTGTCGTCGATCTTCCGAAAGCGCACCAGTTCACCACCCGAATTCCAGGGGGTCGGCTTGCGCGGCATGATGTCGTCATTCTGCAGCATGGCCTCGTACCAGAACACGAAGTCGTCGGCAGTAAACGGCGCCCCGTCAGACCAGTGCATGCCCTTGCGCAGGTGCACGGTGAAGGTCTTGGCGTCCGCACTTTGCTCCAGCTCCTTGGCCGCGTTCGGGAGCACCTGCACCAAGTCCGGACGAGCTCTGATGAACATCTCCTCCAGGTGCATGTACGACTGCGGCCCCCATACGTCGGCGCGCGCGGTCACGCTGAGCTGGTCGGTGTACTTGCCGATCCGCTCCAGCGGCTGGATCACCAGCGGCTCCTCCGATATGCGCTCTTCCACCGGTGGCAGATCGCCGCCGCTCACCATCGCCGCCAGCATGGGTGACTCGCCGAAGCTGGTGATCCGGGTGCCCGTCGCCGACTCGTAGTCGGCCAGGGTTACCCATCGCCCACCCGCTGCGAGCGGGCCGGGGCCGAGCTCCGTCATACCCGCGCCGGCTCCTGCGGCACCCTCGGTCTCACCGCCCGCGTAGGCGCCGAAACCGGCCGTAATCGCGATCAATGTCGCGATCAGAACACGTTTTACCATAGTCCCCTCCTTGAAGTGGGATAGCCGATGGTATGCCATCGAGACCCGGCACACAAGCTGGCGCGACTCTCTTGACTCTCTTTCAGTTCTTCGACGACTTTGCGGTGCGACACTTGACGTATTCTGGGTGAAGCCTCGGAAACCCCTACAAGTAGGATCCCGAGCCCCTGCAGGCAGGGGCGAACTCTGACTGATCAGCAACTTGACCTCATATCGGTCAGCATATAATAAGGTAGCATGATCGATCGGTGGCTCCAGCGTCCTCTTGCCGAGGATCTCTGCAGACCGTTCGTGCACATCCTCTTTGGGGCACGACAGACGGGCAAGTCGACCCTCCTCTCCCACCTCCTGCCCACGCCGTCGCTCTACTACAACCTGGCTGATCCGGAAGAGCGGAGCCGCCTGCTGGCAGATCCGGGTGCGTTTCGGCGTGAGTGCGAGGCACTCCCCCACCGTACCCAACCCCATGTGGTCTTCGTCGACGAGGCTCAGGCGGTCCCCTCGGTGTTCGATGCGGTCCAGGTGCTGTACGATCGCAGCCGGCTACGCTGGAAGTTCGTGCTGTGCGGCAGCTCGGCTCGCAAACTGCGGCAGACCGGCGCCAATCTGTTACCGGGGCGGAGCCTGCTGCACCGCCTGTTCCCGCTCATCCTCGCGGAACGTCCGTCTCCCACCGATGCGGCTACCCCCGACGCGGCTGCCACCTCATTCGTACTTCCCATTCCGGCGACTGGCGTTGGCAGTTCCTTTCCGGCGGCTGATCTGGAAGAGCGTCTGGCGTACGGCGATCTGCCGGGCGTGGTACTGCTGGACGAGGCCGACCGGACCAGGATTCTGTCTACCTTCGCAACCGTGTACCTGGAAGAGGAAATCCGACGGGAAGCGCTGGTGCGGGACTGGGGAGGGTTCGTCAATTTTCTCCGCCTGGCCGCCCGCGAATCCGGCAACGTCGTCAACTACGCCAACATTTCCCGTGAGGTCGGCCTGTCGGTCGCGACGATCAAATCCCACTATCAGCTCCTTGAGGACATGTTCGTCGGCGTTCACATTCCGGCCTACTCGGGCAGCGCACGCAAGGCCCTGCTCTCCACGCCGCGCTTCGTGCTGTTCGACCTCGGCATCCGGCACGCTGCCAGCGGTGCGCGCCCCGGCGTCGACCTGGTGCGCGCCGACCCGGGACGCTACTTCGAGCAGTGGGTGGTGCTGGAACTGTGGAAACGGCTCCAGTATCTGGGCGCGGGCCGTCTGTCCTTCTACCGTACCCGCGGCGGGGCGGAGATCGACGTCATGGTGGAGCGACCGGACGGAGAGATCGTACCGGTGGAAGTAAAGTGGACGCAGCGGCCCGCTCCGGGAGACGCGCGTCACGTAGAAGCGTTCGTGCGCGAGCACTCGGCGGCAACGGAAGGGTTCGTGGTGTGCCGGTGTCCGCGCCCCATGCGGTTGACTCCTCACGTCACGGCTATTCCCTGGTTCACCTTGTAAGGGCGCGCCAGCAGCGCTGCTCTGTCAACCTGGCAACGGTGTCGCCGCCCGCAGCACGCCGCGAGCGAGGTCGATGCCACTCTCTTTCAGTTCTTCGACGACTTTGCGGTGCGACACTGCGCCCTCGTCACGACGTACGGCCGCGACTGCGAGATCATCAATGTCTTCGAGCAACTCGTCGTACTCTTCGATCGGAAGGATGACTGCCTTCCTCCGACCCTGCTCGTCAGTGACGTATTCTGGGTGAAGCCTGGCGAGATCCATCGTGCCGACCTCACCGTATCCAGATTGATCGCCGTCGGCAACAGCAAGATCAGACCTACCAGCACAGTCCGTCTCACGTATCCGGAATCGGTGTCGCCGGCCAGAGTAACCACGCGACCAACGCCGTCAACGCCGCCTCGGGACGGTGCCGGCGGCCGCCGGTTTATGCTCGCGCCGCCTGCGGTTCGTCCTGGGGTGCGGGGAGCAGGGCGGCGACTTCCTCCACGGAGGTGGCGGCCAGTATCTCCTCGGCGAGGGCCTGCGCATCCGCCAGATGGATGCGGGCGATCGTGTTCTGCACGGCGGGCAGATAAACCGGCTCCACGCTGAGGCTGCGTACGCCGATGCCGATCAGGAACGGCAGGTACTGCCCCTGGTGGGCCATGTCGCCGCACACCGATAGCGGCACGCCGCGCTCGCTGCAGACGCTGGCCACCGCGTGCAGGGTGCGCAGCACGGCCGGATGGTGCGGCAGGTAGAGGTGGGCCACTTTCTCATTGGTGCGGTCCACCGCCAGCAGGTACTGGATCAGGTCATTGGTGCCGATGGCCAGGAAGTCCGCCTCGCGGGCAAACTGGTCGATCAGCGGCACCATGGACGGCACCTCCACCATCGCGCCCACCGCCACCTCGTTGCTGAACTCGAGGCCCTCGGCGTGCAGTTCCGAGATGCACTGCTCCACCATCCCGCGCCCGGCGCGCAGTTCCTCGATCGACGAGATCATCGGAAACATCACGTGCAGCTTGCGGCCGGCGTTGGCGCGCAGCATGGCGCGGATCTGCTGGATGAAGATGTCGCGGTTGCGCAGGGTGAAGCGGATGGAGCGCACGCCGAGAAACGGGTTCTGCTCGCGCATGTCGGGGAAGTAGGACAGCACCTTGTCGCCGCCGACATCGAGGGTGCGGAAGTGGATCTCGCCGTGCGGGAAGCGGGCCACCAGGTCGCGGTACAGCTCGTACTGTTCTTCCTCGGTAGGCAGCTCGCGGCGCACCATGAACGGGAACTCGGTGCGGTACAGGCCGATGCCCTCGGCGCCGAGCCGGCGCGCCAGGTCGGCGTCGCTCATCAGATTGACGTTGGCCATCAACCGGATCACCTCGCCGTCGCTGGTGCAGGTGCGCGGCGCGATGGCGCTGGGGTCCTCGGCGCGGGCGGGCTGCGCCGCGAGCCCGGGCCGGGAGTGGGCGGCCACCGCCTTGGGGGGGGGCGGCGGCGGGGGCGGGGAGCCGGGTCCGGTAGTGGCCGACTACCGCTTGGGTGGGGCGCACGTAGACGCGGCCATGGTCGGCGTCGAGCAGGATGTCGGTACGAGTCGGCAGCGCGAGCAGGCGCGGGTCGTTGACGATTACCAGGGGCACCATCAGCGAGCGGGCCAGGATGGCGACGTGCGAGGTAACGCCGCCGGTCACCAGGATCACGCCCGCGACCTGCTCCGACGAAAGGCGCAGCAGTTGCGACGGAAAGAATTCCCGCGCCACCACGATGCGGCCGCGGCAGCCGAGCGATTCGGCCTCCGATCCGGTGAGGTTGAGCAACAGGCGGGTGACCACGTCGCGCACATCGTTGGCCTTCTCGCGCACGAAGCCGACGGTACTGGCCTGGAAACGGCGCAGGTAGCCGTCCGCCACCTGCAGCACGGCGCGCGGCACCGACGTGCCCTGGTCGATCATCGACTCGACGCCGGCGGTGAATCCGGGATCCTTCAGGATAAGCAGGTGGGAGGAGAAGATCAGCGACGCCACGTCGGACAGCCGCTCGCCGACCTGCGCCTGCATCTCCTCCAACTGCTGCTCGGTGGCGCCCAGGGCGCCGCGGAAGTCGTCCAGGGTCAGGCCGGACGGGTAATCGGCCGTGGCGAGCGAGTCGTACTGGCTCTCGCGGTCCAGGATCAGGCTCGGCCCGCGCGCCAGCCCGTCGGACGCTCCCTGCCCCTCGAAGGTTGCCTCGACGTCGGGCGCCAGCGAGTCTTCTCCCTCGCTCGGCAGCGCGCTGGTACCGAGCAGCAGGCGGGCGTTCTCGATGGTGCTGGTGAGCTGCGCCCCGACCGCGCGCAACCCCTGCACCTCCATGCGCGTGAAGCGCCGGTTCTTGCGGCGCTGCACCACCAGCACGCCAATGCGGGTGATGCCGCGCGTCAGCGGTACCGCCAGGAAGGATTCGAACTCCTCTTCCCTGAGGCCGGGAATGTGCCGGTAGAACGGGCTCTTGCTGGCCACCGGCTCGTCGATGTGGCGCAGTTCCTTGAGCGCGGTGCCGGTAAGCCCCTCGCCGAGCTTCAGCCGCACGGTGCCGAGCAGGTCGCGGTTCAGACCTTCGGTGGCGGTCATGGTGAGCTCGCGGTCGGCCGGGTTGTACAGGTAGATGGAGCACACGTCGGCGCGCATGTGCTCGGCAACCATGCGCGCGGTCCGGTCCAGGAACGTGCGCAGATCCATCGCCTCGTGAAACAGCGCGCTTAACTCGTTGATGTTGCAGATTAGGCTGTAGTGCTCCACCGGTAGTGCTCGGAGTAATATAAGCCCCCGGATTACGATGGTGAAGCTACACGACCAGCACCTCCACTCCCGCCACTCGGTCGACTCCAAGGCCGATCCGGTGGCGAACTGCGAACAGGCCCTGGCCGCCGGCCTGGGCGGCCTCACGTTTACCGAACACTACGACATGCACCCCACCGAACGCGGCAAGTGCCAGTGGGACTACGACGCCATCGCCGCCACCATCGAGGATCTGCGCCGGCGCTTCTCGCCCGGGCTGGAGGTCGGCTTCGGCATTGAGGTGGACTACCAAGCGGCGCAGACGGAGGAAATCCTCGGTTACCTGGAACGGCACGAGTTCGACGTGGTGCTGCTCAGCGTGCATTGGTGCGGGGGCCGGCCGCTGCACCTGCGGCGGCGCTGGCAGGGGCTGACCGCCACCGACATGCGGCGGGACTACCTGGCCGAACTGCGCGGGGCGGCCGAGTGGTGCCGCGAGCTGGCGGCCGCCGGACAGCGTCCGTTCGACATCGTCAGTCATCTCGACTACGTCAAGCGCTACCTGCTCGGTTACTGGAGCACGCCGCTGGAGGCGGTGGCGGCGGAGGAGCTGGATCCGATCCTGGAGGGATTCATGGCCGCCGGCGTGATCCCGGAAATCAACACCGCCGGCCTGCGCCGCGACGAGGCGGAAGCCTACCCGGCGTGGGAAATCCTGGAGCGCTACCGGGCACTCGGCGGCGAGCTGGTAAGCATCGGCAGCGACGCCCACCGCAGCGTCGACATCGGCCACGGCTTCGACGCCGTGGCGGCCCGGCTCAAGGCGATCGGGTTCGCCGGCGAGCCGGTGTTCCGCGCACGCGAGCGGCGCATCATCCGCTGGTAGCCGGGACAGCCGGGCGCGCCGTGGTGCGCCGGTCGGCGCATTGCCCCGGCGGCGGGAATTGCCCTACACTGTGGCTACCCAAGGAGCATGACCATGAGCGAAACCACTACTGACAACACCAACTTCCGCTGGATCGGCAAGCGCCCGGTGCGCCACGACGGCGTCGACAAGGTAACCGGCCGCGCCCAGTACGGCGCCGACTTCACCCTGCCCGGCATGCTATACGGCAAGGCGCTGCGCAGCGACTGTGCGCATGGCATCATCAAGTCGATCGACACCAGCGCCGCGCGCGCGCTCGACGGCGTCAAGGACGTGATCACCGGCGCCGACCTGCCGGAGGTCAGCTCCGAGGGCCAGATCGAGGGCGAGGCGCCGGCCAGCGTGCGCGACACCGCCCATAACGTTATCGCGCGCAGAAAGGTGCACTACCACGGCCATACCGTGGCGGCGGTGGCCGCCACCAGCCCGTCGGTCGCCGAGGAAGCGCTGAAGCTGATCAAGGTGGAGATCGAGGCGCTGCCGGTGGTGCTCGACGTGATGGAGGCGTGCTCGCCGGATGCGCCGCTGATCGAAGAGCACCAGCACACCAATGGCGACACCGGCAGCCCGCCGTCCAACATCGCCTCCACCAACACGTTCGAGGACGGCGACCTGGAGAAGGGATTCGAAGCGGCGGACGTGATCGTGGAGCACGAGTTCGACAGCGGCACCGTGCACCAGGGCTACATCGAGACCCACGCCTGCATGGCGGAGGCCAAGGAGAACGGCGAGATCACCCTGTGGGTGTCGAGCCAGGGCCACTTCTCGATTCGCGACGCCACCGCGCAGGTGCTGGCCATCGAGCCGTCGCGGATCAAGGCGATAGCGGCCGAGATCGGCGGCGGGTTCGGCGGCAAGACCACCGTCTACCTGGAGCCGCTGGCGGTGCTGATGGCGCAGCGCACCGGCCAGCCGGTGAAGATGGTGATGTCCCGCGACGAGGTGTTCCGCGGCACCGGGCCGGCGCCCGGCAGCCACACCCGCATCCGCATGGGCGCCACCAGCGACGGGCGCATTACCGCGGTGGACTGCGACCTGTGGTTCGAGGCGGGCGGCTATCCCGGTTCGGCGGTGGGCGCGGCCATGATGGCGCTGATCGCGCCCTACGAGGTGCAGAACTTCCGCATCGTCGGCTACGACGTGCTGGTCAACAAGCCCAAGTCGCACGCCTACCGCGCGCCGGGCGCGCCCAACGCCGCCCACGCCAGCGAGGTGGTGATCGACGAGATCTGCGAGCAGATCGGCATGGATCCGCTGGAATTCCGGCTCAAGAACGCGGCCAAGAAGGGCACCAAGGCGCCGTACGGGCCGGTGTTCCCGGAGATCGGCATGGTGGAGACGGTGCAGGCGGCGATCGATCACCCGCACTACCAGGCGCCGCTCGGCGCCAACCAGGGCCGCGGCGTGGCCTCCGGATTCTGGATGAACGGCGGCGGCGACGCCACCGCGCATCTTTCGGTGCTGCCGGACGGCAAGGTGACGCTGGTCACTGGACGGCCCGACATCGGCGGCTCGCGCGCCGGCCACGCCATGGTGGCCGCCGAGGAACTGCAGATCGACGTGGACGACGTACGGCCATCGATCGGCGACACCGACTCGATCGGCTATAACGGCGTGACCGGCGGCAGCAGCACCGCCTACTCCGCCGCGGTTGCGGTATACGAGGCGGCGCACAAACTGATCGCCGACGCCAAGCGGCGCGCCGCGGAGATCTGGGAAGTGAAGGCCGACGACGTGGAGTGGCGTGACGGCGCCGCCCACCTGAAGGCGGGCGTCAACGGCACCGAGGCGCCGCTGTCGCTCGCGGACCTGGCGGGGAAGGCGTCGCAGACCGGCGGGCCGCTGGCGGCGGACGCGGCGGTGAACGCCAAGGGCGCCGCACCGGCGCTCGGCACCCACATCTGCGACGTGGAGGTGGACCCGGACACCGGCAAGGTGGACGTGATCCGCTACACGGTAGTGCAGGACGCCGGGCGCGCGCTGCACAAGAGCTACGTGGAGGGCCAGATGCAGGGCGGCGCCGTGCAGGGCATCGGCTGGGCGCTGAACGAGGAATACCTGTTCGACGACAACGGCGTGATGGAGAACGCCGGCTTCCTGGACTACCGGATGCCGGTGGCGCTCGACCTGCCGATGATCGACACGGTGGTGGTGGAGGTGCCCAACCCGCGCCACCCGTACGGCATCCGCGGCGTCGGCGAGAACGCCATCGTGCAGCCGCTCGCGGCCGTCGCCAACGCCATCTACGACGCCGTCGGCGTGCGCCTGTACGAGGTGCCGATGTCACCGCCCAAGGTGCTCAAGGCCCTGCAGGACGCCAAGGCCACCCGCAATGTCGCGGCAAACGGCAACGGCGCCGCCGCCCAACCCGCCCGCGAACCGGAACCCGTCACCGCGCGTTAGTAGCGATCAACCCGTGGTGGAAGCCGGGCGTCGCACCAAGAACGGTGCGGCGCCCGGGATGACAGAAAAAGCTACAGGCACATCGGCAAAGGTGGGCGACGAGCAACTTGCAGCCGATGCTCAATCAGCGCTCTGCGACGGGTCGCCGTCGCCGGGGCCGCTGCTTGCGTTCTATCTCGTCATAAACGTCGCCTGCCAAATCGGCGACCGTACCCGTGATTCCGAGCAAGTCCCGCGAACCCTCATAACCGGTCGAGAATAGTCGGCGGGCTGTCTGCAGATTCCTTTTCGCGTCGAGGAGCGCTTCTTCGAGTACCGTCGAGGCAGGACGACTCAGTTCGAACGCCACATCGAGGTCAATCCCGTCTCGTAGCGCTGCCACGGCTTCCTGATTTCCGAGCACCGCGGCAAGCTGGCGGAGGTGCGGATTCTGTCTTGCGATGACCGGCGGCTGGGACTCTCTCTTGCTGCCATACATCCATCGCAGCAGCTCCCCCAACTCACCTCGCTTATCGTCAGGAACGGGGCAGGTCGTTTCGTCATCCACTGACTGCAGACCGATGAATTCGCTGATCGCAGGATAGTCGACCGCGATGACGAGATGGGTAAAAGAAAAGAACGAATAGTAGCGGTCGTTGCGGTCGAATACGTTAAGCCTCTCGGCCTGCTCCAGGACCATCAGTGCGCGATAGAGTCGCTGCACCGTGCGGTGGGTGTCGCCGATCTGCCGTGCCATGTCGTCGAGTGGCACACCGTACTTCCTGTGCACGTCGGCAATGTAGCGAGACCTTGCATAACTACCCCATTTGGCTGGACCGTTGACATGCTTGAAGGCGAATTGACGCCAATAATCTTGGCGCGTACTGATCAATACCGGAAGGTTGTTCAGTGATTCCCGGGCATCCCTCGAGAGCTTGGGGATCGTGACATGTCCGGGGTCGACGATGCCCGGCTCAAGTAGAACACGTACCGCCGCCAAGCGGCGGTTACCCTCAATGACGATGTTCTTACCCGCCTCCCGGGCAACGACCAGTCGTTCGTACGGGAAAAACCCGCACGCAGCGATTGACAACACCAGCTCGTGAACGCCCATGGTGTTCCACAAGAGCCGTATCATCTCTTCATCAGCTGTCTTGCCGATTACTTCGAACTGGGCGAGACGCGCGCTATGGCGGTCAAGGCTCAGGTGCTCGACCGGCATCGAACGAGTGCGATACGTTTCCTCACTCATTCCCTACTCGACCGTGCAGATTCATGCAAAGAGGCGTTCGCGAGTGATCACCAGTTCAGCCAAGCGATTGTGATGCGCATTCTTCATGCGCACCTGGACAGCCTGGAATCCGTAGCGGGCAACCAGGCGGGCAACCTCGGGAGAATAGTCATAGGTCATCAAGACGCTGCCCTCATGCTGCGCCATGATCCAGAAGAGGTGTTCGTGGTCAAGGTGATTATGCGTATAGAGGCGAGTTCCTGCTCGCTTGCCGCCCGCAGTATAAGGTGGATCAACAAACACTGCTGCATCACGGCCCCAGGACTGGAGCAACGGTTCGATGAGGTGCATGCTGTCCGCTTCGTGGAATGCGATTCGGTCGGCGTGTTCCGCAATGGCGTTCAGCCGAGCGATCAACGTCTGGGGGTACCAACGGGACAGGATACCCTTGCCGTTCTCTCCACGCCTGCTGAGGGACGACCCCGGAGCAAGAATTCCGGCCCGATGGGTGCGGTTCAATACGAGCGTCCGGAACCCTTGGTCTACTACCCCTTCGTGGGAAGCGCGCTCCAGATCACGAACTCGCTCGCGCGTAGGCGCGAATTCGGCGATACGAGCGACAAGACTCGGTCCGTGAAGGAGTGCCGCTCGCCAGAATGCGGCAACATCACGGTCAAGTTCCATGAGTATCGCCCGTTCGGCCAAGTGCTCCATGATTGCGGTCAGGGAGATGATGGCACCGCCGGCGAACGGCTCGACGAGCAGCCTCGGGCGCGTCCGGGACAGCCACGCGCGAATGTGTGGCACCAGCCACGTCTTCCCACCGGGATAGCGCAGCGGGCTTCGCTGAGGCACCTGTGCGACATTGACCGCCGGAATGCGACTGACCGGATATGGGATGTCTCGATCATGGGTCGGCGTAGAGCTACCGAAATCCAGGTCGCGATCTTCGTTCGCCGTGCCGCTCGCAGAAGTCGAAATCGCGTCGGTCATCGCTTGCGAGCGTACCGTAGACCGACCCCTTTCGCTACCTCGCGAATCGACCCTCCGGCCAAGACTCGAACCACGGATAGCCATCCCGGTCAGTGGCGGATGGAGCCATCGGGGTTGCGGGGGGCGGCGGGGCCGCGGGGGGGGAACGGGGAGCGGGGGGCGGCGGGGGCGGCGGGTTCGGGGGCGGGGCCGGGGGGGTGGAACGGGAAGCGGGCGGCGGCGGGCTCGTCGATTTCGATGCCGATGCCGGGACGGTCGGGGAGCTGCAGGTAGCCGTCGACCACGCGCGGGGGCTGGTCGACGACTTCGCGGGCGGCGCCGTGCGGCAGGTTGGCCTCCTGGAGGTAGTAGTTGGGGATGGCGGCGTCGAGCTGGGCGAATGCGCAGGTGTTGACCGGGCTGCCCATGAGGTGCGGGAACACGCGGACGAAGCTGGCCTCGGCGAGGGCGGCGATCTTTTTGGCCTGCGTGATGCCGCCGGCGAGCGACAGGTCTGGGCGGATGAAGGCGGCGATGCGGCGCCCGATCAGTTCGGCGAACTGGAACAGGTTGTAGCTGCGTTCGCCGGCGGCGATCGGCAGGTCGACGTGGCGGGCGACGTACTCCAGGGCGTCCTCGCTCTGCGGCGGCAGCGGATCCTCGTAGTAGCTGAGCCGGAACGGGGCGAGTTCGGCGGCCAGGGTGATTGCCTCGTCCGGGGTGAGGTTGCGGTGGATCTCGACGCCCAGGTCGGCGCGGTCGCCGACGGCGTCGCGAATGGCGCCGACGATATACACCGCCTCGCCGATCACCGCGCTGGAGGATTCCGTGCGCTCCCAGCCGGCGAAGAAGGGGGACGTGCGCAGTGCGGTGAAGCCTTGTTCCACCAGTTCGCGGGCGTGGTCGGCGCGTGCCTCGACGCTGTCGCCGGCGACGTTCTCGAACACCTTGATGCGGTCGCGGCAACGGCCGCCGAGCAGGCGGTGCACCGGCAGGCCGGCCGCCTTGCCGGCGATGTCCCACAGCGCAACGTCGATGGCGCTGAGCGCGGCGCTGGCGGTGGAGCCCATGAAGTGGGTGGCGCGCGACACGGCCTGGTGGTGATGCTCGATGCGCGCCGGATCCTTGCCGACGAAGTACTCGGCGAGCGACTCGATCTCCCGCGCCACCACCTCGTGGCGCGCCCACAGCCCCGCTTCGCCGTTGCCAGTGAGGCCGGCGTCGGTGGCTACCCGCACCAGCAGGTAGCGGTCGGTCAGGATCGGCTTGACGGCAGTGATGCGCATGGCCTAATCCTAATGGATCGCGACGCCCGCTTCGGCGGCGATGCGCTGCACGTTGGCCACCGCGGTCGGGATGCGCTCGTCGGGCAGGTGCTCGACCAGCAGATAGCGGTCGGGCGCCAGCGCCTCCCAGCGGCGCACGGCGGTATGCAGGTCCAGGCAGCCCTCACCGGGGGCCGCCTCATTCAGGTGCACGACGAAGCCGTCCGCCGTGGCCAGGTCCTTGATGTGGCCGACCGGGGCAACCGGACCCATCAGGTCAAAGATGTGGTTGATGCGATCCGTGCTCGCGTAGGCCTGCTCCAGCGACTGGAAGTGGTTGACGAAGTCCATCACTACGCCAAGCCGCGGAGAGCCCACCGCATCGATGACCTGCCGGTTGATCTCCGGGGTGCCGAGAATGGTCAGGTTGTGGGTCTCCACCACCACCGTAATACCCGCCGACTCGGCGGCGGCCGCCACCGTGCGCAACTCGCCGATCAGGGTGTCCAGGCGGCCCGGTTCGTGGTTGCGCGGCGACGGGCTGTAGGAGCCGGTGGGGCTGAGGCTGCCGGTGCGGATCAGCACCACGCCGGCGTCCAGTTCGCCTGCCACCGCCAGGCCGCGGGCGATGCTGGCCTGAATGGCGGCGCGCACCGCCGGGTCCGGGTCGAACAGGCACTCGCTGTAGCCGACCCCCATCTGCGCCAGCCCCAGCCCGGCATCCCGGTAGCGCCGCCGGCAGTCGCGCAGGTCGTTGTCGGTCACGGCGGCCAGCACGGGGCCGGGAACGTGGAAACAGGCCGCCGACACCCCCAGGGACGCCGCCTGCTGCAACTGCTCGCCGGTGACCGCGCGCGGATCGCCCGGCACCAGGCCGACTACGCCGAGCCGCACTGGCGCACCCCGGTCCGAGAATGCCCGCCGGCAACGCAGGCCGGCGCGTCGATTGTCATCGCCCGCCGGGTCACGGAGAATCCTCGCCGCCGGCATCGAGCTCCGCCAGGTAGGCGCGCATCTGGCGCACGTACTGCGGGAAGCCCACTTCCGGCTCGGGCAGGTAGGCCTTCCACGCCTTCTCCCACTCCAGCGTCAGGTAGCCGCCGTAGCCGCCGCCCTGGAGCATGCGCAGCGCGTCGCGCACCGGCATGTCGCCGTCCCCGAGCAGGCAGTAGCGGTAGCCGTCCTTGTCGTCGTCGGTCAGGAACGAGTCCTTGAAGTGGGTGTCCACCACGTGCGGACCGACGTTCTCCCAGCACTGTGCCGGGGTCTGGCCGAACATCCGCCACGGGTGATGCACGTCCCACAGCACCTTCAGGTACGGATGATCGACCCGCGCCAGCATGTCCCGGACCAGGAACGAATCCACAAAGCCGTCGTGGGTCTCGATCGCCGCCGCCACATCGACGGTCGCACCGTATTCGGCCACCGTGCGCAGGCACTCGGCAATCCAGCCGTAGGCCTGCCCGGGGCCCACGTCCGATGCGATGTTGCCGCCGTACAGGCGAATCTTGTCGACGCCCATGGCGCGCGCTAGGTCCATGTTGGCCCTAGCCTCGTCGACGTTGGCCTGCCGGTCTGCGGCGGACGCCGAGGAGAACCGGCAGCCCGTCATCAGCATCATGATCTCCAGGCCGGCGTCGTGTGCCATGCGCAGCGTTTCGGCGCGGCGGCCCGGCTGCAGTTCCGGCACCTTGAGCAGATCCATCTCGCCCATCACGCCGCGGATCTCGAAGCCGTCGAAGCCGTATTCGCGCGCGCGGGCGACGATTGTCGGATACGGCCAGCTCGGGCAGCCGAGCGTAGAGAAGCCCAGTCTCATGTCGCTCATCGTCGTTTCGCTCGTCGTTCTCATGATTGTTCCTCCAGGAATGCGTCGACCTGGCCGCGGGTGCGGTACGCCGGCAGGGTGGCGAGCGTGGTGCAGCACAGCGCCGCGGCGGCGTTGGCGAAGCGTGCCGCCTCGCTCAAGGTACGCCCCTCGGCCATGGCCACGGCCAAGGCGGCGTTGAAGGCGTCGCCGGCACCGGTCGTGTCGACGACCTCCGAGATCGCGAAGCCGGGGATGTGCTCGCTGCCGGCGGCGGTGACGCACAGGCAGCCGCGCTCGCCGAGGGTGAGCATGGCCGCGCCGCAGCCTCGTTCCAGCAGGCGGCGGCCGAGGGTTTCCTCGTCACCGCCCTCGCCCGCCGCCAGGCCCAGGCACGTTCGCGCCTCGGTCTCGTTGGGGGTGATCACCGACACGCTCGACAGGTCGTGCGCCGACAGGTTCCGGGCGGGCGCAGGATTGAGGATGGTGGTGCAGCCCGCCGCGCGGCCGCGCTGCATGCCGCGGAGGGCGGTGGCGAGCGGGATCTCGAGCTGGGTGAGCACGGTGGCGGGGGACCGCATGTCGGCGCCGACGGCGTCCACGTCGGCGGTCGAGAACTGCCCGTTGGCGCCGCTGTCGATGGCGATCATGTTCTGGCCGCCGGGGCCGAGAATTACGAAGCCGACGCCGGTGGCGATGCCCTCCTGCAGGTGCAGGTGATCGGTGCCGACCGCCTCGCCTGTGAGCATGGCGCGGAACGCCTGGCCGCGGGCGTCGTCGCCGACCCGGCCCACGAACGAGCATCGCGCCCCGAGGCGGGCCGCCTGCACCGCCATGTTGGAGCCCTTGCCGCCGTGGGTTTCGAAGTAGCCGCCGCCGTTGACGGTCTCGCCGACGGCGGGAAAGCGCTCCACCTCCATCACCAGCGCCACCAGGTAGCTGCCGATCACCACCACCGCCGCCGACTCCCGTGCCGGCGCCACGCCTGTGGTCATCGCCCTGAAGCCTCGTCCTTGACGCAGCGGAAGCCGATGGTGGCGCAGCGATCCAGGCCCGGGTACATCAGCAGCACCTTCTCGTGGCAGTCGTTGGGCTGCGCGCCGCTGGCCTGGTACCACTTGCTGCCCACCACGATCAGGTGGCTGCCGCCGCGTACGATGGCGTAGCGGGTGTGGCCGTCGTCGCGCTCGCTCTCCGTCCACTCCCAGACGTTGCCGGCCATGTCGAGGCATCCCCACATGCTCACCCCGTCCGGGAAACGGTCCACCGGCGTGGTGTCGTCGCCGGCGCCGTTGCAGCGTTCGGGGTCGAATGTTTCGCCCCACGGCCACAGGTCGCGGCCGGCGGCGCGGTGCCACTCCGGCTCGGTGGGCAGCCGCTTGCCGGCCCAGCGCGCGTAGGCGCGGGCATCGTCCAGGTCCACCCACACCACCGGGTGGTTGGCCTTGCCGTCCGGGATGCGCCACTGCCACGGTGCATCCGCCGCGGCGCCGCGCTCCCAGTGGCGCAGGAAGTTGTGCAGTTCGCCGGGCCGGTAGCGCGCGTCCTCCAGGAACGCGCGGTACTGGGCGTTGGTCACCTCGGTGCGATCGATCCAGTAGGAGGCGAGATCCACTATCTGCGGCGGATGGTGCTTGGCGCGGTGCTCCTCCTGGCTGCCGTAGCACGCGCCCTCCATGAATGCGGCCACGTTGTGGCGCACCTGCATCTGCAGCAGCGGACCACTTGCCACCCGGCACATGCCGCCCGGGTCGCTGCCGGGCGATACCGGCGGCGTCGGGGTGACCGGGCGCGGCTCGTGGTCCGCCACCGTGACCCGGTCGCGGTACGCGCGCCCGCGCGTGGTCACGGCTGCGGCAGGCGGGCCGGGCGGCGCGGGCGGCGGGAAGCGCACCGCCACCCCCTCCGGCGCCGACACGATGCAGCCCGCCGATCCGGGCGCCATCGGCAGCGCCAAGGTCACGTACTCGCCGCCGCTATCGGTCGCCGCCGGTCTGAGCTCGGCGCCGTTCCACACGTCGTAGTGGCGCAGGGGACCGCCGTCCGCGCCGCGGCCGGCAACCCGCAGCAACGGCCCGTCAAGCGGCGATTCGGACGCGTTGAGCAGGGTGTGCACCACCGTCTGCCCATCCTGCCAGCGGTGCGCGTACAAGCCGTCGGCCAGGGTCGCCACGTACGGCTGCCAGTGCATGTCCTGGAACGCCTCGGCGTGCTCGCGCAGAATCCAGACGCAGCGGCGCAGCAGGGCGCGGTCCGACTCCCGCCACGGGTTCCACCAGCCGAAGATATTCTCCCACACCACCTGCCCGCAGCCGTGGAAGAACCCCTTGTTCAGGATCTCCGTGTGATCGAGCGCCGTGCGCTCAATGGCGCGAAACGAAAACCGCGGCTGCAGCCAGCGTATGGTGAGCAGGCCCGGCGGCGCGACCGCGCTCCGTTGCAACCAGCTCCCGGCCACCGAAGACAGCGCCGAAATCGGCGGAATGCCTTCCGGGTTGAACACGATTGACGGATTGGCGCGCTCCAGCGGCGCGCGGAAACCGGGCTCGTCCATGGTCATGGTGTCGAGAAACACGCCGTCGGCGCCGATCGCCGCGATGATGCCGGCCAGCGCCTCGCCGTCGCCCCGCCCGTCCTGCTCGCGCCGCGTGCCGACGTCCCACGGGTTGTAGTTCACGAACACGCGCACGCCGCGGTCATGGGCGCACTGCACCAGGCCGCGCAACCCCGGCAGGCCGCCCGGCATGTCGCGGTACAGGTCGAGTTGATTGCGTCCGTCGATCCCAAGCCGCGGATACGACTGCCACAGCAGAATGAAGTCGTAGCCGCCGAACTCGCGCTCGCCGTCGTCCAGAATCTCGTCGATCCGGTAGCGCCCGGCTGCGCGGTCGTAGAACGAGGTGTCGTACATGAACAGGAACGCCTCCACCCAGGCGCCGCGGTACCAAGCCAGGTCGTCGCGCTCGAACAGCCTGCCGTCCAACTGCTTGCGCAACTCCGCCCGGCGCTCGTCCAGGGCCCGCGCCGCCGCCGCATCGCGGCCGACCAGCGCAGCCCCATCGTTGGACCACTCGTGAAGATCAATCACCACGCCCCCAGCATGCCACGAATCCCGCGCCTCCTGCACCGGTCGCCGGACGCAGATCCACGGGCTGCCAGCCAAGTATCGTTGGGTGGAGGATACGTAATGAGCGTGGAACTCCGATGTCTCCCATGCTCGTCACCGTTACCGCGACTGGCGCGAAAAAAGTTGCTGATTTCGTGGATTCGGAGTTGACATGGTTTGGGCGGTCCGATTGTGCCGCGTGCCGACTCCAGCCAGGATTTCGCGCACGGTGCGCGTGGCCGGCTTCTCCCTGGCTCGGCCGCACTTATTGACCCGGAGAGCCAAAATCCGTCCTCCGGCGCCCCCACGGGCCGTGAAGGGGCGGGTGAAATCCGGGTGTACGATGCATCATGGAACACAACACGATCACCCTTGCACGCCACGCGACGGCGCCCGAGCGGCCTGAACCGACGGTGATAATCCGGCCGCCCGACGGCGAGGCGCTCGCCGCCGCTGCGGAGACAGCGGCAGACCGCAAGCCTGGGGACGGTGCAGCCATGCGACCGGATCAGGCCCAGGAGCCCGAGCTGAAACGCCTCGGGAACCAGATCGCCGAGCTGTCGGCGCGCATCGACGCGGCTAACTACGAGCTGCTGTGCCAACTGCGCGAGTTCGACCGCCGCTACGGCTGGGAGGGGTGGCGCTCCTGCGCCCACTGGCTGAACTGGCGCACCGGCCTCGCCCTCGGCGCCGCGCGCGAGAAGCTGCGCGTGGCCGCCGCGCT
>MPNH01000067.1 GCA_002238925.1 Spirochaetaceae bacterium bin103
CTCCGGTCGTCGAACTGCTCGACCAGAAGAAGGAACGGCGCGGCGCCTTCGAGGACGGCGGAAATGGACTCGACACCGCCCGGGTGGTGCTCGTCCACTTCGGCGATGGCGTAACCGGTCCAGTCCACGATAGCTACCGTGAGGTCGGAGACGCTCTGCAGGATGAAGCTTACCTGCTCGCCGGGCTGAGCATCGATAGCGAACGCCTGTTCCCCCCAAAGGTAGTCCAGGTCGAACCGTATTGGTGTGTCTTGCACCGCCGTGGCCAGGTTCTGATCGCCGCGGTGCGGCGGAACGTCCCCACCGGTGAGCAGCGCAGACACCCGTGGCAGGAGGTCGGCGGCCGACATTGCCAAACCGAAGTGGCCGAAGCCGCCGCCGAACCCGGTCATGCCGACCACGGCACCAGTAGCGGACGCCAATACGCCGCCACTTTGTCCGTCATCGGTGGCCGCGTCGGTCTGCAGATAGGTCACGTGTTGATCTGGCCAGAGGCGATAGCGGGACAGAATTCCGTGGCGGATGGAGGGCTGAGGGAACGGCTCCACTTCGCCGGGGTAGCCGATGGAGAACAGATCGGCGCCGACCGGAAGAGTGTTGGAGATGTCGAACGGAGGCGGGGCGGGAGGAGAGTCGAGCCCGACGGGGCCGAGGACGGCGATGTCGGCGAGCAGGTTCCAGGCGATCAGGGGCACATGGGGCAGTTCGGTGCCGTCCGGGAAGACGATGCGGGCGGAGCGGTGGGGATAGAGGACATGGGCCGCGGTGAGGATGGTGTTCGAGGCCAGGAGGAGCCCGCTGCCCCTGCCGGAGCCGGCTTCCACGAACACGACCGCCGGAGCGACCGAGGTGTAGACGGAGGAGGCGGTGTTCTGTTGCGGATAGGCGGCGGCACAGGCAAGAGCGACCGCAGCTACCGCTGATGTCACGATACGACGCATGATCAGTCCCGGCTGTTGGTAGAACGATCAGCGGCGGCCATCGGTGGGTTTGCAGAAACTGGCATCTTGGCTCCCTTCTGTTCCAGGCAATCTGGTTGGTGCGCCGGCACCAGCGCCAGCACCTGTTGCGCGGCGGCGCGCAGCACCGGCTCTCCGGAAGCACCGGAGCGGACAAGCACCCACAGACAGAGCAGCAAGACGAACAGTCCGTGCGCGGTCTGGCGGGGGTCCACGCTGGCGGTGATTTCGCCGGCGCGCTGGCCCTGTTCGATCAGCACCCGGAATCGGTGCTCGGCGGTGCGGTAGAAGCCGGATACGATCCGAGTGATCTCGGCGTCATGAGTCGCCAGTTCGACCCCGGCGTTGACGATGAAGCAGCCGTTGGCGGCCGCTTCCTTGAACACGCCGATGATCGCCCCGTCCGGCGCCAGCGACTGGTTCAGGATCTCCTGCAAGGAGCGGTCGTAGCTCTCGATGTAGGAGCGCAGGGCGCGCACGAACAGGCCGCGCTTGCTGCCGAAGGTGTCGTAGATGCTGCCGCGGCCGATACCCATACAGACCACGAGATCGCCTATCGAGGTGGCGTGGTAGCCGTGGTTCGAGAACCTGCCGATGGCCTTGGTCAGGACATCATCGATCGCGAACCGCTTTACTCTCGGCACCCCGGGCCTACCCGCCACCCTGGTCCGACCGCTCAACCCGGTCAGGCGCGTGTACGGGCAGCAGCGACAGAGCCTGTTGGACAACGGCCCGCAGCACCGGCTCCTTGGCGTCGGAGTGAACCAGCGTACATAAGCCGAGATACAGGCCGAGCAGCGCGCGGGCGGTGTGGACGGGATCCACGTTGCCGGCAACTTCGTTGGCGCTGCGGGCCCGTTCGATGGCGCCTCGAAAGTTCAGTTCCATGCCCAGGAGCACACCTTGCAGTGCCTGGGCCACCTCGGGAGCGAGGGGCCTTGATTCCAAGGCGGTGTTGACGAGCAGCCCCTGATCTCGCTGTTGCGGTGCAGCCGCGTCGGCAGCCCACTCGAATGCGCTGACCAGTGCGGCGCGCGGCGAACCGTCATCGCGCAGGGCGCGCATACCCGGCGCCCGACACTCGGCGCCGTAACGCTGCAGGGTCTGCACGAACAAGGATTGCTTGTCGCCGAAGGTGGTGTAGACGGAGCTGCGGGACAGTCCGAGGCGGCAAGCGAACTCTTCCATCCCGGTGGCCTGGTAGCCGCGCTCGGCAAACAGCTCAATCGAGGTATCGAGGGCGTCTTCTATAGCAAAGGACTTCTTTCTCGGCATAGCTTCATCTGCGGAGGCGGGCATGCTTTGGAGTCTTCCACGGCGAGGGGCTGAAGCCGCGGAAGGAAGGACACGGAGGAGCGCCCACGTCCGTTGCCAGCGTCAGCAAGATCCGGCCAGTCTTCGAACATCCACGCATGGTACCTCCTGGCCGAACACGCTACCGGACGCGGCCGCACTTCGCAAGGTGGGAAGGGTACATACCGTTGAATATAGGTGTATGATTGAGGACAATCAGTGGCGTTATTGTGGATACTCGGTTGACGAGCCGCGTATCGGGGCGATAGGGGAAGGCTAACGGGCGTTATGAAAAATGCAGAGGAATTCCTGAGGGAGATCGAGGCGTTGCGGAACCGCATCTCAAGCCTGAGCGGAGCGGTGCTGCGGATCAGCGCGAGCCTTGATGTCGATACCGTTCTGAACGAGATCGCGGACAGCGTCCGCGTCCTGACCGGTGCCCGCTACGCCGTGATCACGGTATTCGACGACGCCGGGCAGGTCGACTACGTAGCCTCCGGCTTCACCGCGGAGCGAGTACGCGAGCTGGCGGAGTGGCCGGACGGGATGCGGCTGTTCGAGCACCTGCGGAATCTTCCCTCGCCGGTGCGGCTGTCCAACTTGAGCGGCTACGTGAGCTCGCTCGGCTTCTCGACGGAGTACGTTTCGGAGGACACGTTCCTGGGAACGTCGATACGCCATCGGAACGTGCAGACTGGCGCGTTCTTCCTGGGCGGGAAGGAAGACGGGCAGGAGTTCACCGATGAGGACGAGGAGGTGCTGGTACTGTTCGCCGCGCAGGCGGCGACGGCGATCGCGAACGCCCGCGCGTACCGTGCCGAGCAGCGCGCGCGGGCCAACCTGGAGGCGCTGATCGACACCTCGCCGGTGGGGGTGGTGGTGATCGATGCCAGGGCCGGGCGTCTGGTGTCGCTCAATCGGGAGGCACGGCGGATGGTGGCCGGCCTGCTCGATCCTGGCCAGACCGTGGAAGAACTGCTGCAGGTGGTAACCTTCCGGCTCGCCGACGGGCACGATATCGCATTAGGCGAGTTCCCGCTGGAGGGGTTGTTGAGCAACGCCGCCCCGCTCCGCGCCGAAGAAGTCGTGCTGTCGGTGGGCGACGGTCGGAGCATCACGATGCTGATCAACGCGACGCCGATCAAGTTCGAGGGCGATGCGGTGGAGTCACTGATCGTGACCATGCAGGACCTGGGGCCACTGGAGGAGCTGGAGCGCCAGCGGGCGGAGTTCCTGAGTACGGTGAGTCACGAGTTGCGGGCGCCGTTGAGCTCGGTCAAGGGCTTGGCGGCCACCGTGATGAGCGACGCGCGGGTGGTGGATCCGGCGGAGGTGCGGCAGTTCTTCCGGATCATCGACCAGCAGGCCAATTACATGGACCGCCTGATCAGAGACCTGCTCGATGTCGGGCGCATCGACACGGGCATGCTCTCGGTGGACCCGGAACCGGCGGCAGTTGCCGTTCTGGTGGACCAGGCGCGGAGCACGTTCGAGAGCGGCGGATCCCGGCACGTCCTGCACATCGACCTGTCGGAGGACCTGCCTGAGGTGATGGCGGATGAGCGGCGGATCGTGCAGGTCCTGAACAACCTTCTCTCCAACGCGGCCCGGAACTCTCCCGAGTCCACCCCGATACGGATCGCGGCGGTGCACGATGGGGCTGAGGTAGCGATCTCGGTATCGGACGAAGGCAAGGGAGTGGCGCCGGAGCGGCTGCCGCAACTGTTCCGCAAGCACGCCGCCGGCGGCGGCGAGGGACAGGGGGCCGGTCTGGGCCTGGCGATCAGCAAGGGGCTGGTGGAGGCCCACGGGGGCCGCATCCGGGCCGATAGTCCTGGGCCGGGCCGGGGGACGCGGTTCACCTTCACGCTTCCGGTGGCCGACGAGGCCGGCGGCGCCGCGCCACGGCGGGCGCGGCTGCCTCGCGATGACCGTGAGCGCACGAGGATTCTGGTGGTGGACGACGACCCGCTGACCCTGCACTACGTCCGAGACGCGCTCACCAGGGCAGGCTACGCGTCGTCCGTGACGGGAGACCCACAGGAGGTGCGGCGCCTGATCAAGACAAAACAGCCCGGATTGGTGGTGCTCGACCTGGTGTTGCCGGGAATGGACGGCATCGAGTTGATGGAGTCGATCCCCGAGCTGGTGGACATTCCGGTGGTCTTCCTCTCGGCCTACGGACGGGAGGAGACGATCGCGAGGGCATTGGAGGCGGGCGCCGCGGACTACATCGTCAAGCCGTTCTCGCCGACGGAGCTGACGGCGAGAGTCGGTGCGGCGCTACGCAGGCGAAGCAGGCCGGATCCCTTCGTGGTAGGGGACCTGGCAATCGACTACGAGAAGCGCCGGGTGACCGTGGGTGGCCGGCAGGTGCGGCTGACGGTGACCGAGTACGAGTTGCTGCGCGTGCTGTCGGTCAACGCGGGCCGGGTAATGACCTACGAATCACTGCTGAGACAGATCTGGGAGGATCGGGAGGATACCGAACCGGTGCGCACGTTCGTGAAGAAGCTGCGCGGCAAGCTCGGCGACGCCCCGGCAAGCCCGGCGTACATCTTCAACGAGCGCGGGGTCGGCTACCGCATGGCGGCACCGGACGACCGGTAACAGGACCCTCCCCGGCGGACGGAGTGGAATGCGAGTACGCGCCGGCCTGGCAGTAGCCGGTCAGGACCTCCTCTGACCGGAGTCTCTGACCGGAGTCCCGGCAGCGCGTAGTCGATGTTGGCCGGAAGCGCTTCGATCCGTTCCCAGTCGCTTGTCCCCGGCGCGGCGCTGGCGGCTGCTATCGCTGGCAGGACGGCTCCTCAAGGCCCGAAGTAGCTGTCCACTCATTCCCCCGTCCTGATCCGCCACATCCGGTTCTGTGCACAACATAAGACACAAATCGCCGAGGGCCCTGCGTACGAAGCCAAAACAAACGACCGAAACACCCCAAGGCCATCAACAGTGACCGTTCAGAGGCAGAGTAGTGGTTTTTTGGTGTACTCCTTGGGAAATACCCGTCCGTAGGTTGACAGGGGTACACGTGATGTTACGTTGGCACAATCATCCGGCGCCGGCGAGGCGACGGATTCTTGCATGGAGGCTCCCATGTCGTTCATTAGACGCAGTACGATGCTCGCAGTAGTAGCCGCGCTGGCCTTCGGATTGAGTGCCTGCGAAGAGCCGGTGCAGAAGCCGGACAAGGCAGCGACGGTCCTGTCGCGCGATGTCGCCGCAGACGTCGCGAACCCGGATCTGGTGCATAACTTGTTGGAGCCCTTGCTCGAGCTGTTGTCCTCTCCTACCAGCCTAACCGGACCGTTGGGCTCGATGAGCAGGGCGACCGTTCTCGACGTCGATATCCCGTTGGTCGGCGTTAGGCCGGCCAGACCTGCTGCTGCAGCCAGATTGGCTGCTGCAACGGAGGACTGCATCACGCAGCGCCCGAGGGTGCCGGTAGACGGCGATGATGATGGGATCCCGCTGTCCCTGACCACCAACCTCATCAATTGCCATGACGCTTCGGGCAGCAGCCTCACAGGTACGGTCGTTATCAAGGACAAGGACGACACTGACCCGGACAGCGGGTTCAGTGTTGACATCGATGTACGAATCGAGGCCCCAGATGATGTGAGTGGCAGGATCGACTTCGATTTTGCGGTCGACGTCACCAAGCGATCCTCGTCGGGGACACTCGCGTACGACATCTCGTACGCAGGCAATTTCTCTGCCGAGATCCCGGAAGTAACGTTGAAGTTCAGCTACGACATGGACGTGAAGTATGAGGGTACGTCGTTCGCTGCCGGCGTGATGTCGCTCGACGGATCGTTCGGGTATTCGTGGGACATAGACTGTTCCAAGGCAGAAAGCGCTGACGAGTGCCGCAGCCGGGTGCAGTCGATAGGAAGCAAGGGCGCGATTCAACTGTTTATCAAGGCGTCGCGGCTGGAGTACACGGAGCGTTGTGCGACGGCGATCACGCGCGGGACCGTGGAAATGCGGGACAGAACGGGCAACGTAGCGACGATTCGGTATACCGGTTGCGGACGAGCCACGGTCACTTACAACGGAGAACCTTTGTAAAACAGGCTCCGCAGGCGCGGGGTAGGGCGAACGGGCAGGGGGTATTCCCTCGCGTCTTGCCCCGCCTACCTGGCCCCACGCCCGTATGGCTGAGGATCCCCCAAGGGGCGCGTGTAGTTGCGGCCTGCTGCCGGCGGGGCTTACGCTGGCCGTCCCATGCCTGTGCACCCGCCCAGGACCCTGGATGTCGAGACCATCGCCAGGGACGCGATATGAAGGAGGAGAATGGCGTTGCTGCCGTGGTCGCCGCGCGGTGGTAAACTGTGACTTCGGCGTTTCGGCGTGCTGATGGTGACGGCGGGGCGCGGCTACTGACCCCCGCGCATGTTAGCGATTTCGATATGCAACCCTCGTTCCACCGCCGGACCACATCGGTAGCCCTACGAAGCTGCAGGACACATAGCATCTATAAGCTATCGAAGCTTGGCCAATCCCTCCAACTCGGTGAGAACGTCCGGCATCGCGTTCGGTGTATCCTCCCTCACTATCGTCATTAGCAAACGGGTGATGATGCTGTCGGGGGCAGTCTGGTTCATTTCTTCGAATGTGGTGATCTCAGGCCATCTGAAACCACTCTGCAGTTGTTTTGCTATAGTGTCAGCGTACCGATTCGCGATGCATAGTCCGAACTTCTCTGTGGCGAGGTGACAGTACCCGAGGAAAATGAGAACGCCCAGAAATCTCGCGAGGCTCGAGAAGTATCCTTCGAAACTATCAACACAGAATGAGAAGGGACCGTCCATCGGCCCCCACCCCAATCGGAATAGCTGGGCAGGGCTAAAGTGGACGAATTTTGATGTGAGACTATAAACGTAGTCGTAAGTCGTGCAAAGGCCGACTCTATGCGAGAGTTGCCTGATCGTAGGTGGACGACGATCCCCCGTGCTACTCAAGCCAAGTCGCTTCCAAACGTCGAGAACGGCTGAGGAAGCTCGTTTAATTGCGGCCTTCTGTGCAGTCGATTCTTTGAAGCCACCGAGTGTTGGTTGCAGTCGGTTGTTTAGCGCGAAGAATCTTGTCTGAGTGTGGACGTTATCGAGCGTCGAGAGGTTGTTCAGTTTCTTCGCCAGGTCATCCGCGCTCTGATCGCCGACATACCTAAACACGGAGCAGTAGATAAGCTCTTCACACATCGCACGTGCGTTGGCTACGAGGAAGAAACTCGGCGTATCCGAGTTGACACTCTGGGAGGATCTGTTGTAATCAAGGCATTTGGCGATGGCGCTAGTGATCAAGACATCGGAGAAGCTAGCCTTTAAGTCGTTGAGTCCGGCAGATCGATTGAATATAGAGTTAGCTTCGAAAAACAGGTGGCGGAAGTCCAAATGGTTCGTATTGGCCAAGGAGTTACCTCATGCGCATGCGTCGGTCAAGAGTGAGCCAGAATGCCGGTCTGGAATCTGGTGCGTGGGATGGTTCGCCACTTCGGCCCTCCCTTGTACGGAGCGAACCATAGCACGTCGCCCGATCTACTGATCAATGACTTTCGATACTGTATACTAGCAACCGCTCGATGTAGGCCGTCTTGCCACGTAATAGCAGTCCCGCTCGCGCAGCTCGCGGAAACGTCTGCATCCCGATCGGCGGCCGGCGCCTGACCATGGCGTATCTTAACCCTTGCGCGCCGAGTCGGCACGGTCAGGCGGTGGCGCCGGCGCCGTTATGCAGCGGTCTGGCGGCGGCGTTCCTGGTCCAGGTCGAAGTAGGCTTGGCGGCGCAGCCAGAACCTGGCGTTGCTCCAGCCGATACGTTCCAGGGCTATCGCCATCGTGGGCGAGATGCCGATATGCCCGTTCAGGAGCCGTGACAGATTCTCACGCGGCGTCCCCAGTTGTCGCGCGCACTCGGTTACGGTCCATCCCATCGCCTCCATGCTGTCCCGAACACTCGCGCCGGGATGGGTCAAGGGCATCCCCCTGCTGGTCATCTCAGGTTCTCCCTCAGTGATAGTCGATCAGGTCCACATCCACCGCCTCGCCGGCGACGAAGCGGAACACGATACGCCAATTGCCGGACACGCGCACGCTCCAGAACCCGCGCTGGTCGCCCTTCAAAGCATGCAGGCGGTAGCCGGGGCGGTTCATGTCATGGGCGGACTCTGCCGCATCCAGGTCGGACAGGATGCGCTCGACCCGAGCTACCAGGTCGGCATTCAGCCGGCGCGCGTCGTGCAACTCGAACAACGCCCGGAGACCTTTGTGGGCGAAGTCCACCGCCGAGAAGTGTGACACGGCGTATCACGCTTCGCAAGAGCGGGTAGTTGCCGGTCCCTGGTACAATCGAACCAAGAGCGCGACGGAGGGAAAGAGCTATGGGCATCGACACGCTGAGCGTCGCCGCCAGTCCCTTGAGGCGACGACGATGGTGACCAGGGTGGTGCCGGTGCGCGCCCGCGCCGTGGTCGGCGACACGGTGATGGTGCATGGGCGCCCGGCAGTGGTGGTGGACCTGCTGCCACGTGAGCCCGGCCGGTCCCGCACCGCACGGGTCACGCACGATCCGCCCTGCCGTGCTTGCGAGCGCCGCCTGCAGTACGAGATGCCGCACCGCCGCTGGCGGTGCCCCGGTTGCCACACCATCTACGCGCCGGCGTCCTTGGCCGCGGCGTGCCGGGCGGCGGAGCGGAGCGCCCGCCAGCTCCAGCGCGGGATCCCGGGCGCGACCGCCATGCTGCGGAGCGCGGCGGCCGCGGGCGGCGCCGCGAGCCGCGATGCCCTGCTGGAGACGGCAACCGGCGTCGAGCGGCACGCCCTGCGCTGGGCGTTGCGCGACGCCGGCGAGGGGCCGCTGAGCGCGGAGCGCTGCCGCCAGGCGGCCGCCACCCTGTTCGCCGCCCGCTGAGCGCGACCCGCGCCGCGTTACCGGCGAGCAATCGAACGCGATGCGGTAAGATTCGGTGCCATGCCAGCCACGGTCTACGTCCCGGATCGCGGCGAGGTGGTGTTGATCAGGCCTCAGGGCAGCCAGGATGGGCACCAAGTCGGCGTCGAGTGTCGCCCGGTGCTGGCCCCTGGCCTCGCGCTTGTAATCGCGCCTGAACTGGCCGGTGCGTTCAATCTTGCGCATGCAGATCGTTCATCAGGGCATGCACGCTGTCGAACTGCGGAAGGCCACCCTTGCGGGCCTCCTTCATCGCCTCGATGGTGACGGCGTTTGGAATCAGCGGCGCGAACGGCAGGGCCTTTTCCTGCGCAACCCGGGTCAGCAGGAGCCGCACGGCATCGGACACGGTCAGGCCCATGGCGGCCAGCACGGCGGCCGCCTCTTCTTTCACGGCACCGTCGATGCGGGCCTGGACGAGCTGATTTGCAGCCATGGTCGATTCTCCCTTCCCGGTAGAATGAATGACATCGTCATGCAAAGTCAGGAAGGATGCAAAGCGACGGTAGGAGCTCTGAGGGGCGCGCCCGAGGCCGGATGCGCGGCATGAACCGGCGTTCTGCGGTCAAGTTGGCAGCAGGTAGGCACTACCGAAGCCGCGCACCAAGTGGCTCGCCAGCCAGCGGCCGCTGCCGTCGCGTGGCGCACCGCGCAGACGCAAGGGAGCGTTCAGTTGGCGAGCGTCGGGGTGGCGCAGGTTCATCTGTTCGATGATGACGCCGCGGCGTACGTGGTTGTGCAGGTAGCTGATGGTGCCGGAGCGGTCCACTGCTACCACCAGCCCCATATGGGTGAGGGAGTCGTCCCAGCGGCGGTTGCCGTTGCGGTCCCAGGTGTTGTCGAAGAATACGATGTCGCCAGGCGCGGGCCGGACGTCGGCGGCGGCCGGGAAGTAGAAGTGGTGATCGCGCATCATCTCGTACAGGCGGGAGACACCGTTGCCCTGGTAGCGATGGAACCGTGCGCCCAGGTTGATGCCGGCGGCGGCATACACGGCGAGCACGGCGCCGGTGCAATCGTCGCGGTACTCGGTGCCGCCGACGTAGAGCCGGTCTACCCCTATCAGGTCGTGGGCCGAACGCACCAGGCGGTGCTGGCGGTCGCTGAGCTGGCGGCCGGCGATCGCGGACGGTGCGTACCGCACCTCCCCGGTCGTGCAGCCGTTCAGCATCACCATCACGAGCGTTACGCCCGCTGCCAGTGCCGCCGCCCTCACGCTTACAGTATCGGCGCAACGCAGCCGGCGAGGAGGCTCAGCGGGCCGAAGCCGCCCATGTGGTGGCCGCCCACCCCACGGCCAGAACTGCCAGGCGACGGCGTCGGTCGAAGGAAGCCGGCCCGATGAGCGCAGGGCGAGCACGGCGTTCGCGCCGCCGGCACCACGCCGGCGAACGTATCCTGATGCACCGGCTGCTGCACCATGACCCCGCCGGCTGTTGGACCTGGCGCGTGCGGGGCGCGCAGGTTCCGGCCCGCCGAGAGCACCGACGTTGTGCCTGCCGATCGATCCCGCCGCCGAATCGCGCTACTGTCCCGACTGCCTGCTCGGCACTGTCCTGCTGTGGGACGCCGGCGGCGGCAACCACGTCGTGGAGTGCCGGGACTGTGGGAGTGTATTCATGCTTGTATTCCGTAGCCCGTGCTTCTGCTGACCCTCAGGGCGTCAGCATACACCGACGAGCTGGGCAGGCGAACGCCCGTTACTACCCTTCCGTCTGCCGGTACAGCGGAATTGGGCCACCCATACGGGCTGGCCCTTTTTCTACGAGGGCAGTCTGCTGTAGGCCCAGGGGGAATACCACCCGGGCCGCCCACCGTTCGCTCTCACATGAACTCGGAAGCTGTATGCGCGGGCATTCGGCGTTGGGTAGTTGTCCCAACTGAAGGATGTCCCGGTCACCACAAAACTGTTGCCGTAACCGACCCCCCACCCGTGCCAGTCGCCATCATCGTAGAACTCAACCTCCCCCTGATACTCTGTAGCGCCCTCGGCGGCATCCCAAGTAGCCGTAAGCTGAACTCCGCTACGGCTGAGTACCAGGTTCGTCGGAGCGGGGGAAGTCGGCGTCATGGCGCACAACGGCTTGCTGACTGTGCTCCCATGCTGGTTGATCGCCCGCACGGTGAAGCAATACCGCTTGCCGGGCTCGAAGGTTCCCTTGACCGTATGCTCGGTCCTTGGTGCACTTCCGGCGGGTAACCACCCCTTGCCGTCATACCGATACTGAAACGAGGTCGCGCCGCGCACGTAACTCCAATCCAGGATAGCTCGGGTGTCGCTGGCGCCATAGTGCTCGTACTGTACTCTCCAGAGGCTTACCTGTTCCGGAGCACTGGAATAGGGACCACTTGCTGTGGCAGCGCCAGTGCATCCCCCAAGGGTCAGACTGGCCGCCATCAGCACCGAAGCGATGATCCAAGGCAAGCGCCCGATCCTGTGCAGGGTGTAAGCCATGCGAAACCTCACGCGCACCCGGCCAATAGGTGCCGGGTCGTTTTGAGTTGAATCCACTGCGCTCGCGCACATTGGGTAGGGTTCCTGGCTATTCGCTCCGGGTCGGGTAGCTACTCCCTCTCCTGGTGGAGCTGTTGTATTCGACCAGCGACCCGGCATGGGCCGCGAGCCGTGGATTCAACTCGTTGAGCATCAAGCATACATTGATTAGCTAGGTGCCAGCTCACGACTACGAGCCGACCAAAGGACGAGATGAATGAGCCGGTCAGGGGGTGGAATCAGCCCGTGCCGTTCGAGGAGTCGGTTTCGCGCTTCATGCGGACGCCGATGGAAGTGCGAGAGGTGAGTCTCGAAGAACTGGCGGAAGAAGCAGGCCGGGCCTGTCATGGCGGCGAAGCCAACGCCCAAGGGTCAAGTCCGGGGAAAGAAGCACCGGCGGCGCCCCCGCGTGCGCGGCTGCCATTACGATGATTCGACCATGGCCGAGTGCAGTGACCAGGCCGTGTACGATTCGGCGTGGTGGTCATGCGCCCGGCGCCGGAGCTCCGCAAGTTGGCAGTGCAGATGGCAGCGAGGCGGTGGATCTCTCGTAACAACTTCCCGTGTCAGGTGTGTATCCGATAAGGACAGCGAGTAACTCGAAACAGAACCCTTGGGACCGTGGTCGCCCACCACGGCAACCCCAACCATTCCAGACATCATGTTCCCCCGAGGCACGAACGCATAGTCGCCAAGGTGCCACGGGTCGCCTGCCGGCGCTCTTCCATGGCTCTCCAGCCGCCCTATCAATTCCCGCCGCGCTGACCACGGGGCGGCCAACTCGCGGGCCGTCTGCACCGAACGGTGCTGAGGACGGCCCGTGCGCCCCGGGCCACGGGGTGTCCCACGGGCCACAGGCCACGGCGGCGGGCGGCGGACCACGGGCCACGGCGCCCTTTGGCCACGGGACGCCATGGGGGGGCTTGGGCCCCAGAGGGCGGGGTATTCCCCCCTCACGGGTCTCACGGGCCTCACGGGTCCAAGGGGCGGGGGTGGGGACAACCCCGCCCTCTACGGTCTCACGGGTCCAAGGGGCGGGGGACAACCCCGCTCCCCTACGGTCTCGGGGCACAGTGGAGAGCCCTTCTCCGTCCCACGATTTCGGTGCGCGCTCGAAAATCTGGAGGGGTCAGGGGGGCGGCGCCCCACCCCCCAAAAGTGGCGTTTCGCACATAGGATCGCACTAATGCCCCCTGATTGGAGTCGCAGGAGCGCGCTGAATGCCCGATTCGGGTACGAATAGTTATGCACCCCAGAATTTTGCTTGGAAGGTGAGTGGGGGGGCCGGTGCCCCCCTGGAGCGGTCCGGTGCCCCCTTGGAGCGGGCTGGTGCCCCGGAGGAGGCCGGTGATTCCCCCCTGGGGGACTTGGACCGACCGCTCACCGCGCAGAAGCCAGGAGGAAACTAAGCCGATCCTCGGATCGCCGGCCGGCGCCGGGCTGGCCTTGTAAGCGTGCAGGAAGGCGGTTATATGGGGAACCATGCACGCTACGCTGGTGTGGATCCTCTACCTGCTTTGGAAGCCCAGGATGTCGCCGGCGGACTTGGCGTTCTTCCTCACCCTGCTTTCACTCTCCGCACAGGGATCCGAGAGGGAGGCGTCCTGCCAGGCATCCGTAGCGTGGATCGCTCGCGAGTCGGGGTTCAGCCCGCGCATGGTGCAGCTCGCGAGGGCTGAGCTTGAGCGCTTGGGATGGATTCGAGTCGAGCGTTCTGCGCAGGGACCCAACCGGTACCACATTCTCTTTTTGCCGTCCGGTTGGCGAATGCCTCCGGGCACCTTGCATCCGGCACTGACGTGGCTCCGGGACCAGCTCCGGGTAGGCAGGTGGTCGAGGGGGACGTTGCTGGTGTACTTCTACCTGCTCGCGGTCACTGTGGCGATCCCGCCCCACATGCCACATTGTCAGCGGTCCGTGGAGCAGATAGCCAAAGATACCGGGCTCAGTCCGCGTGGCGTCCGGGGCGCGGTAGGAGACCTCCAGGGCAGGGGATTCGTCGAGGTGCGTGCGCGGAGCACCGTCGAGGGCATCTTTGGGCGCCAAATGCCAAACCTATACTTCATCCAGCAGTTTCCCCCGCTGTGTCTGGTGCCTACCGCGCCGGGCGGGGCCAGGCAGGAAGAGCTGCAGGAGGTTGCTGCCTGGTATGACGCTCGCCGCTCGGACTATCATCTGTCACGTTCAGCCGCGACGGCCCGGCAAACCGAGCAGGCACGGGGGAGATGACCTCGTGAGGTTCTACGCGCGTGCGCGGCGCGGTATCCCAATAGCTTCCCTCTGACTTTTGGTCAGGTATATAGGATTCCCCTGGCGCTGTGCGCATCCCTGCATCGTGGGCCGAGGTGCGGAAGGGAGGGAACCGACCCCCGCCGGGAGGCACGGAACCCAACCGCGCCGGGGCGCAGCCCCAAGCGGTAAACCGGGCAAGCGGGCGTCGCTGGCAGCGGAGCACGACAGCCCGGTACCTGCTCGGGCTTCGCCTTGCCCGCCGAGCCTCCGGGTACGGTGGCAGGGGGAACGGTCGCGTGCGATTGGAGCTGGTACAGACGGTCTAATCGGGGAGGGGTGCAGGGTCACCGTCGCTCTGGGAACCTGACCTGTTCGGTGGTGGGGTGAAGCTCCCCCCACAGGCGCTGGCGCGTACGCCAGTGCCGCTGGGGGCAGGCTGGAGGTATAGGGGGTGCACGATGGACTACCCTGTGGTGGAGGCGGCGCCGCTGGTGGCACTGAGCGTGTTGGCGGCAGACGGACGGGCCGGTAGCAACGCGACGGCAGCCAGTCGCGCTCCCTCCGTTCTCCCTCTACCGGCATGCCGAAGCTTCCGGGCAGAAAAAACCGCCGGTTCCCGGGAGGACAGCCGGCGGCCACGGAGGACTGCTTCAATGCACACTGAAGCAAGTCGCCCGACCAGTAGGCCATGAAGCGGGCCGGCGGCTCAACCTGGTTCGCCTGCAGGGTCGGGCTCGCCGCCGGTCGCCGCCGCCTGCTCGGCGTCGTTGGGCGCGGCGTCGACCCGCGCATCGGCAGCGGGGCCGCCCACCAGAAGCGGTTTTGAGTAGGGGAAGGGCAGGAGACTCGCGGCGTTCCGCTTGGCATCTTCGCCGCGCCGGTCATACCTGGTGGTGGTGGTGACGCTGGCATGGCCGGCGAGCTGCTGCACGCTGGAGATGTCGGCGCCCTTGCTGAGCAACTCGCCGACGAACGTCCTGCGCAGGTCGTGTGGAGTGAACCTGGGCACGCGGGCGAGGGAGGCGAGGAAGCGCAGGCGCATCAGGACCGCCTGGGCGGTCATGGAGCGCTGCTCGACGTGGCCGCCCTTCTTGACCGGGCACAGCAGCGTGCCCGGCCACGTGCCACGGTGCTCGATCCAGGCGTCGATGGCCTCCTGGCCGCCGTCGGGGAAGTAGGCGTAGCGCTCCTTGCGGCCCTTGCCGCGGCGGATGGTGAGCGCGCCGTCGACGTAGTCGGCCAGCTCGACGGAGACGGCCTCACTGCGTCGCATGCCGCAGCCGTACAGCAGGGTGAGCATGGCGGTGTCGCGCGCCCCGACCGGCGTGGCGGCGCAAGCATCGAACAGGCGGATGATCTCGCCGGGCTTGAGGTGGCGGCCGGCCGGCACCGTTTCCGACTTGACGTTGGGCACGCGGACCAGGCGCGCCATGGTCTCGGCGTCGATCAGCTCGAGGTGCCACGCTTCCCGGATGGTGCCGCGCACGGCGGCGAGCGTGTGATTGATGGTCGCCGGTTTTACCTCGGCGTCGATCATCTTGGCGCGCAGCGCCGCCACATGCTGGTAGCGCACTTGCTGCCAGCGCACCAGGAGCGCGTTCCCGGTAACGCCGCCGGTGAGGATCTCGGCAGCACGGTCGAGGGAGCGGCGCAGGCCGCGGCGCCCGGCCTCGGAGGCCTTGCCGGCGAGGTAGACGGCGGCCGGGTTGCAGTCCAGCGGGCCGGGAACGGAGACGATGGGCACCTGCGCGGGCGGCGCCGGCGGCTGGTTCGCGTCCTGCACCGTGGCCGGCGGCAGGCTTTCGGGCGGCCGGTGCGCGGTCACGAGGCACCCCGCGCGCGCTTGCGGTTGTGCGGCGGCGGGCGGCGTTGGATGAGGCCGAGGATCTCCAGGCCGCGCTGGTCGCGCACGGCGATGCAAGATAGGTCGAAGCACCAGAACGTGCAGCCCGCGAAGCGATCGCGGGCATACGCCAGGTAGCAGGCGTCGACGTGGATCTCCGGGTCATCCGCCTTGGAGGCGAATACCTCGACTGGAGTGATGATGCGGTCGAGCATGCTGGTGGCCTCGTAGAGGGCGAGGGGCTGACCGAGCCTGACGCCCTGCCGGCGGCGCGCGTCGACGAGCATGGGCGGTAGTTGCACCGGCACGTCTACCGCCAGCCCGGCGGCGCGGTAGGCTTGGCGCAGGTAGGCGGGCGCGGCACCGCGAAAGGTGGCGCTGCCGTCGCTCCACCAGGGCGCACCATCCTGGTCGCGGAAGGTATGCAGCATTCTGGCGCTACTGATGTCCAGCCGGCGGTGGAAGTTGGCTGGCGTGGTTCTGGTTCTCATGGTGAGATTCCTCCTGTAGGGTGCGCCTGTCGCAAGGCGCGGGATACGGCGGCGCGGGGGAGACGATCCCCCGCCCTGCGCAGCGGAAACGGGCCGCTGCGCGGGTGCACCCGGCGTGCTGCGCCGCAGGGCCGGCTACCAGCTCTCGCCCGGCGGGCGATGCGCTGGCGTTGGACCACGCGCCTCAGGCCGGTCAGCATGGGCGATCCTCCGGGGCGGGGCGTAACGGGTCGGTTTTCATCGGTTTCCTCCATGTGGCGGGCGGGCGACCGGCGCCCCGCCCGCGCATGCGCAGGAACGGCCACAGTGCCAGCCGCGCGACCGCCCAAACCACCGAAGCGGCAACCGGGAGGGCCACCGCTCCGATGAGCAGCTCGGACACCGCTACTTGATGTCCAAGGGCGGATTCCAAGCGGCCACGATCATGGCCGGCGTGTCGTCCACCAGGTCGACGGGCGGCTCGACGTGCACCGGCGCCGCCACAGGGGGCAGGCCGGAGCCGTACACGCCATACAGCGCGTCCAGGTCGGTCAGCGGCAGGTAGCCATCCTCCACGAACAGCGCACCGACGTGGGCCGCGCCGCTACCCGGTATGCCGGTCGGCACGCCGGGCGCGCGGTCGACCACCACCGGCACCGGCACCAGCGCGGGCGGGATCGGCGTGCGCTGCAGGCCGGCGTAGTCACTCAGCGAGCGCGCAACCAGGTCCTCGACCTCATCGGTCAGATCGGGATCTACCGAATCCCTGATGCCGCTGCCCCCGGCGCTCATCGCGGCGATGGCGGCCACCAGGGCCACGGCGCTCAACAGAACCGAAAATCGTGTCATCGGTTCCTCCTGTGCGGGCAGTTTGGGGGCACCATGCCCCGGCCCGCGATGGCTGCGCCCGGATTTGAACCGGCAACGGCGCCCAGGTGCGCGCGCAGCAGGCGCACTACGCGCTCTCCGGGTTCGCGGTTTCGGGGTGGGCGACGTGAAACCCCTTGGGCAGCCAGTCAGGGTGCGCACGCATGCGCTGCGCCGCGTCCGCCGCAAGCTGCCCCTTCTTCAACTGCTCCGCGCCCGTCGCCCACTCGTCGCCGAGGTAGGGCCGGCACTCGTCGATGATCTGGTCCTTGCGCAGCTTCTTCCAAAAGGTCTCTACGCTGAATGCGTGCTCATCGACGGCCAGCAGCCGCGGTGCCCAGGCCGCGGCCGTCTCCTGCGCGATCGCCGCGTGCAGGTCGAATGGCGCGTCCTCGCCGCCCGGCTTGTCGCACAGCAGCCGGCAGCACACTTCCGCGATCACCGCATCCTTCGCGTCCGCCGGCAGCTCGCGGAACGCCTCGAACATCTCCCCGATGCTCTGCGACTGGCCCAGGAACGCCGGCTGCCACTCCGGGTCGTCGATGTACCGCTTCAGCTCGTCACTCGCGCCGTCGACCGGCAGCCGGGGGTTGTGCTCCCGGCGCACGGCGATGGGCAGGTCCGGGTAGAAGCCGTGCGAGTGCCCGGTGAACAGCGCGAGCACCAGCGAGAAGCTGAGCGCGTCCTGCGCGACGGCCGGATTCTCGCGCAGCACGTCGCGCAGGACCGCGTTGCGCAGCCCCATGATGTTGTCCTTGAGCTTCTGGCTGTAGCTCTTCGGCTTGGGCGGCGGCTGCTCGCCGGCCGCGTCCGCCGCGCCCGCCGGGTCGCTGGTGGTGGCGGGAGCCTCGCCCGGCATCGGGTCGCCCTTCCTGACCAGCCCCTCCTTGAGCACGACCTCGCCGTCGTGCCCGAGGTACACCAGCACGCCACTGCCGGCCATCTGTTCCGGCGTGAACGTGCGCTCCTCCAGCGCTTCCGCCACTGCGTCGGCCCGCGCGCTCGCCTCGTCCCACTCGCGCTGTTCGTCCGGCTGCAGCTCGTCATAGTCCAGCCCTTCGGCCTCCCACTTGGTGCCGAGCGCCGCCGCCTTGTCCAAAACGGCCTGTTCCTCGACCGTGGGCGCACGCCGGTGCCGCTGCGGGTGGGTCTGGCGGTGGTGCTGGTGGATGTTCCAGTGCTCGCCGTCCCACAACTCTGCCCATTTCCAGCCGATTTCGCGCAGCCGCGCGACGATCCGCTCCAGCTTCGCGCGCGCCAGCCGCTCGGCCAGCTCCACGTCGGTCCAGTGGCTGTAGTCGGTGAACAGCGTGATCTCGGCGGCGCCGCCGGCGTCGTGGTAGTCGTCACCGACGAACTTCGCCAGGGCGCTATCCGAGCGCATCGCGTTCTCCTGCAACTTGGCCAGGATCGCGTGCTCCCGGTGATAGCCGTAGTCGTCCGCGACGGCCTTGAACACGCGCCGTTGCGCCTCCGGGTCCGCCGTGGTCGCGTACGCCTGCGCTGCCTCCTGGTTCATGTTGCCCGCGCGGTACTCCGCCAGGACTTCAGGCGCGAGATTGCCGAGCCGCAACCGCTTCTCGACCGTCACCTTGGCCAATCCGAAGCGGTTGGCGATGTCCTCGGTGCTCGCGCCCTCGTCCGCCAGTCGCTTGAATGCCGTCACCTGGTCGGCCGGGTGCATCGCCACCCGCACCACGTTCTCGGCGAGCGCGGCCTCCGTGGAGTCCACGTCGTCATGCAGGATGGTGCAGTGCACCGCCGCGTCGTCCGCGATCTCGCCGGCCGCGGCCAAGGCGCACAGCGCGCGGTAGCGCCGGTGTCCTGCGACCACGCACCATTCCTCGTCGTGCCGGCGCACCACCAGCGGCTCCAGCAGCCCGTGGGCGGCGATGGAGGCGCGCAACTCGCGGTCCGCGTCCTCCAGCGCCGGCGTGCTGCGCAGGTCGTCGCCGTTCGCATGCAGCCGGTTCAGGGCGACACTGCCGGCCTCGTTGTCTACCTTCATGGATTCCTCCCTCATGCCGTGGTCATTTCGAGCGGGCGCGCCGGATGCGCACCATGCCCAGGGATGCCGTGCGGTCGCGCTGCCGTGGCCGCGGCGGCGGTACCAGCAGCAGCGCCACCAGCACGGCGACCGCCAGCGCCAGGACGATGGCCGCGATCATCCGATGCCTCCCGCCCGCGCCGGCTGGCGGCGCCCGGGCAACCAGGCCGCGCCGCTCCAGGGGGCGGGCCGCGACCTACCTTTGGAGGAACGCGCGGCGACCGACAGCACGATCACCACCCGCGCCGCGCCGCAACTGGCGCCCCGCAGCACGCGCCGGCAGGCGCGCAGCGCGCCCCACTTCGTCCGCCAGGTGCGCCCGATGCAGTACCAGCGCCCACCGGCGTACCAGTCGATGCCGTAGCGCCGCCTCACTGGCCGGCCTCCGGCAACGTGCCCATCCAGCCGCCGGGGCTGGCCCACTTCAGGTCGGTGCCCGCCGGGATCGGCTGCACCGCCGACGCGGCCGGCTGCGGGCGCAGCACCGTGACCGGCACCGTTCCCGCGCGCCCGAGGTGGGCGCTGCGCACCAGGGCGCGTGCCGTCACCTTGGCCACGCAGATCACCGTCCGCCCGCACAACAGCGCCGCCGTCGTGCCCGCCACGTTCAGCTCCCGGCGTAGCGCGCGCCCGGTCTCGCAGGAGCGCATCACCAGACTCCCAGGGCCGCCGCCGGCAGCGGGATGCTGCACGAGGCCAACAGCACGAGCCACAGGACCATGACTGCGACCTTCTTCCTCATCCAGAACATGATTCCTCCGTCCCCGCTGCCCCTCGACGAGGGCTTGGCGGGGTAGACGGCGACCGGGGAGTCGAACCCCGCGCCCGTAGGGTCCAGACCCACGGGTGCGCCCGCTGCGCGCCGCCGTGCCATTCGGGCCCTAGCTGGCCACGGCCTCGCGCTCGCGATCCCCGGTTGGGCGGTCAGCCGCGCGCCGGGGCTGAAACTCCACGTGCTCAGCGACGATCACGACCTTCGAGCGGCTTTCGCCCTCGGCGTCTTCCCAACGCTCCTGCTTGATCCGCCCCACCACGCGCACCCTGCGCCCCTTGGTCAGGTGCTCGGCGCACACGGTCGCGAGCTTCCCCCAGGTGGTGGTTTCGATGAACGAGACTTCCTCGGTGCGCTCGCCATCGAGCTTGTAGGTGCGGACGGACGACACGATCAGCGTGCAGATCGGCGTGCCGGCTGGCGTGTAGCGCAGTTCGGGATCGCGCGACAGCGTTCCCTCCAAAAGCGTAGAATTGAGGTTGTTCACAAGATTCTCCTTGGCCCTTCGGGGCCGGTCGGGGCCGCGCCGGGAGTCTTTTGCCTTTCTTGTCAGGCGCGGCCTTGGTGTTGGGTTGGCGCGCAGCCCCTGGCTGCGCGAAGCGAAAGCACCACGGGCGCATGCGGGCCGTGGCGATGTGATCGGCATTCGTGTCTATCCTCCCAGTGCCGCTGGTTGCGGCGTTCGCGACCGGGCGGGATTCGGACCCGCCCTGTGTGGCCTTCCACGGTCGCCGGGGCATGTTTCGCTTCCCGCCCCTGGGGAAACCTCTCTGACCCTCTGGAGGGTCGTCATGTGCGCAGTCCGTTCTCGCGCGTCGCCACGCGGATGATCCCCGTGTCGCCTGGGCGGCTGCGCAGGCTCGCGACCGTGTGCAGCCGCCCGTCGCTGGCCAGCGCCTGCAGCACCGCCGGCACCGGGTTGCCGCGCAGCAGCGGGTGTGCCTGCGCATGGCGCGCCTTGAGGCTGCCGGTCTCCAGGTCGGTCGCGGAGTACACCAGTCGCCAAGCCACCACGCGCCCGTCAGCGGCGCGCCATAGGTGCTCGTCGGGCGGGTGGCAGACGGCGCAGCGGTCGCTCACTTCGCAGCGTTCCAGCCGTGCGCGCCGCGCTGCGTGGTTCGGCCCCGGCGCCAGCGGCGAATCTGCTTCGTTTTCGAGCGCCAGGCGGCGCACAGCGCGCCCGAGCGGTCCAGGTGGTACTTGGCCATCGGCAAGCGCCGGGCGCGTCTGAGCGTGGGAGCTCATATTCGCGCCTCCTGGTGTTCGCGGCCGCGGCGCAGCCGCTCCCACTCGTCGATGCGCGTCTCCGGCCACTCGGCGGTCAGGCGCGCGTGATGCCGCGCCAGTTCGTACACGCGGGCCGTGAACGCGCGGTTGTACGCGAGCGCTGCCTCGCCGGTGCCGGCGCCGGCCGCGCGCGCCTTGCGCGCAGCCTCGGCGCCGTAGTCGTTGGCGGTGAACCTCACGACGCGCCTCCCCGGATCGCGCGCTGCACGTCCTCGGTGCGCCGCCAGATCAGCGCCGCGCCCTCGCGCAGCTTGCGCGCCACGGTCTCGCCGCTCATCGCCTCGGTGTCGTTCCAGTTGGTCACGACCGATGCGTACATGGCCGGGTGTTTCGGAACGCGCCCCACCATCGCCTGCGCAGCCGCACACAGCGCGCGGCTGTAGACGGAGGCGGCGAACGGCGTCATCGCCTTCGGGTATTGCAGGTTGCCCTCGGCATCCTGGTACAAGGTCACCAGCCCGATCCGCACCTTCGCCGCGCGGATCGCGCCGAGCGCACACCAGCACTCGGCCCGCTTCGAGAACGGCGGCACCCCGCTGCCGTTGGCGTCGACAGCATCGCAGCACTGCGCCCAGCCCTGCTCAACGTAACCGGCGGCGCGGTCCAGGAGCCGCGCCGCCATCAAGTCCTTCTCCTTGGACAGCCGTAGGCCTTCGATGGTCGCCGGGGTCAGCCGGTCACTCATAGAAGACCTCCACGTAGTCCGTCTCGTCGACCTCGAACGTGATCGGGTCGACGTGGCGGTTGTCGTCGAAGCGCTCGATGAACCGCACCGCCTCGGGCGGCAGCACGTAGCGCCGCCGCTTCCCGCTGCTGTGCAGGTAGGCGGTCACGTCGCCGGCCGTGAACGTGCTCGCGCGCACCTTCGGGTTCGGGAACCCGGCAGCCGCTACCGCGTGCGCCACGGGACAGTTGCACTCCCGCGACAGGCGGCACGCCTCAGCGCGCCGCCCGTCGTCGATGTATTGCTGCGTTACCTCGACCGGCGTCACGAGTGCATCCCCCGCGTCCGGCCCGTCGCGCCGCACTCGATGCACAGAGCATCGACGGCGGCCGTCCACTGTTCCTCGGTCAGGATGCGCCCACCATCGGCCCATGCCTCGCAGGCAGGGCACAGGCTC
>MPNH01000068.1 GCA_002238925.1 Spirochaetaceae bacterium bin103
GGCGTTCGCGCGGCGGGCCCCGTCCCGGCACCGACCGCTTCTTCTCACGCGAAGCGCCGCGCATGGTGCGCCGCTACCGGCGGCGCGGGCTGGAAGCGGTGCAGCGCAAGCTGCTGGAAGGGCTGACGGCGGCCGGTGTCGCCGGCGTCTAGGTGCTGGAGATCGGCTGCGGCACCGGCGAGTTGCAGCGCCGCGTGCTGGCCGCCGGGGCGGGCAGCGCGGTCGGCATCGACGTGGCCGCCGGGATGATCGAGCGGGCGCGGACCGCCGCTGACCGTGAGGGACTGCTGGAGCGCGCTACCTTCCTGGTGGGCGATGCAGTAGAGCGTGCCGCGGAGCTGCAGCCCGCGGCCCTGGTAGTGTTGGACAAGGTGCTGTGCTGCTACCCGGAAATCGACCACCTGCTGGCAATGTCGCTGCAACGAGCGCAGCGGCTGTATTCGGTAGTGGTACCGCGGCCGCATTGGTTGGTAGCCGCGGTGTGGAAAGTCGCCATCGCCGTGTTCCGGCTGCTGGGCAGCACCTTCCACCCCTTCTACCACGACTGGCACCGCACCGCCGCGTCCATCTCCGCCGCCGGATTCCGGCGCATCTTCGCCGCCCACACTTTGGCCTGGGAGGCCTGGATCTACCGCCGCTCGAATTGACCAGGCAGCCGCACCGGCGGCAGCACGCTTGGGTCATTCAAGGTCAGGCCGGGTCAGGTAAGAATCTGCGCCAGGAACTGCTTGGTGCGCTCGTGCCGAGGGTGTTCAAGCACCTCCTTCGGGGTGCCGATTTCCACCACCTTGCCCTCGTCGAACATCACCATCCGATCCGCCACCTGCCGCGCAAAACCCATTTCGTGGGTCACCACGATCATCGTCATGCCCGATTCGGCCAGTTCCACCATCACGTCCAGTACCTCCTTGATCATCTCCGGATCGAGCGCCGAGGTGGGCTCGTCGAACATCATGATCTTGGGCTGCATGGCCAGCGCGCGGGCAATGGCGACGCGCTGCTGCTGGCCGCCGGAAAGCTGGCCCGGGTACTTGGCGGCCTGCTCCGGTATGCCGACCCGCTCCAGATACTGCATGGCAAGGGTGCCGGCGTCGTCCTTCGACAGGTGGCGCACCAGCATCGGCGCAAGCGTGATGTTGTCGATCACCGTCAGGTGCGGGAACAGGTTGAACGACTGGAACACCATGCCGATTTCGCTGCGGATGGCGTCGATGTTGCGGATGTCGGCGGACAGCTCGATGCCGTCCACGAAAATGTCGCCGCGCTGGTGCTCCTCGAGCCGATTGAGGGTGCGTATGAAGGTGGACTTGCCGGAGCCGGAGGGGCCGAAGATCACCATCTTCTCGCCCTCGTATATCTCCATCGAGATGCCGCGCAGCACGTGGAAGTCGCCGAACCACTTGTGCAACTCGCGCACCACGATGATGCCGTTGCGCTCCTCATGGCCTTGCCCGTTGGCCTTGTCGCCGGTCTGCGCCACTATCCTACCCCCTTGCTCATTGACCGTTCGATGGCGCGGCTCACACTGGTCATCGCGTAGGTGAACACCCAGTACACCGCCGCCACGAACAGGAACATCTCGATCTCGGCGTTGAACCATTGCTGCCGGCCCGACAGGATGGCGTTGGCGGTGCCGAGGAAGTCGAGCAGCCCGAGCAGCGAGATCACCGCGGTGTCCTTGAACAGGATGATGAACTGTCCAACGATTGCCGGCAGCACGTTGCGCAGCGCCTGCGGCAGCACGATGCGCGCCGTGATGTGGTGCACCCTCATGCCGAGCGCGCGCGCCGCTTCGAGCTGGCCGGACGGCACCGACTGCAGGCCGCCGCGCACGTTTTCGGCCATGTAGGCGGAATTGTTCAGGATCAACGCCACCAGGCCGCGCGTCAGCCGGTCCATGTCCATCCAGTCGGGCAGCAGCAGCGGCAGCAGCACCTGGGTAACGAACAGCAGTGCCAGGATCGGCGTGCCGCGCAGCACCTCGATGTACGCCACGCACGCCACCCGCACGAACGCCATCGAGCTGCGCCGTCCGAGCGCGAACAGGATGCCGAGCGGGAACGAGATCACGATGCCCGCCTGCGACAGCAGCAGGGTAACCATCAGACCGCCCCACTGCTTGGTGCCCACGAACGGCAGCGCCTCGCTGGCGGCGAAGCCGCGCAGAAAAACCAACCCGCCAAGAAACAGCACCAGCCAGGTCGCCAGTACCGAGCGCGCGCTGCCGAACACCGTGGAACGGCCCAGCAGCCAGCCGGCCCCCACCAGCACCGTGTTGAGCAGCAGGTAGACGCGGAACCCCGCCGCCAGACTGGCGAATTCGACCGGCAGCGCCGCCACCAGCGGCGCCGCGACCGCCAGGCTGATGGCGAGCCGGCGGCAGAAGCCGGGCCACACCGACCAGCCGAGCCCGAGCACAAAGGGGAGGGCGAGCATCACCGCGCCGGCGCGCCATATCTCCTCGTCCGGATACTGGCCGACCAGCAGCACCTGCAGGTTCTGCGTCAGCACCGCCCACTCGGCGGTAAGCAGCACCCAGCCGCCGAAGCCGCGCACCAGGTAGTACAGGGCCACCAGCACGCCGAGCGTGAGCAGTGCGTTGTACCAGGTGTCCAGCAGGTTGGCGCGCACCCAGCCGAGCGGGCCGGTGCTCGCCACCGGCGGTCTTACCTGATCGGCCACGTCGGCCACGCCGGTCACGCTGGCCCTGTCTGCCATATCAGCGCTCCACGATCTGCACCGATCGGTTGTACAGGTTACCGATCAGCGAGTAGACGGCAGCGATGAGCAGGTAGGTGGCGATGATCAGCAGAAACATCGGCGCCGAGCTGCCCGACTGTTCGATGATATTGCGCGTGACCACGTATATGTCTGCATAGCCGACCACGATGGCCAGCGACGATCCCTTGGTGAGGTTGATGTACTGCCCGATCGTGGGCGGCACGATGATGCGCAGCGCCTGCGGAATCACGATGTAGCGCAACACGTGAATTTCGCTCAGGCCCACGGCGCGCGCCGCTTCAAGCTGTCCGCGCGGGATCGACTGGATGGCGCCGCGCACGATTTCGCCGATGTAGGTGGCGATATACACGGTCAGGCACGCAACCAGGGCGAAGTATTCCGGGGTCATGCGCATCCCGCCGCGGAAGTTGGTGCCCTTGAGCACCGGAATGGAGGGGAGCAACGGCGGTTCGCCGCCGCCCGCCAGCGCTAGCCATCCGGCCACCCCCCCTACCGCCAGCAGCGCCAACGCGGCCAGATTGGGGTAGGAGGGCATACCGGTGCGGGTCTCGCGGTTCCTCAGGGCGCGACGCACGAAGTAGCCGGCGATCACGGCCGCCAGCACGATCAGCAGCCAGGTGCCGAAGCTCGCGGTCGGCTCTCCCCAGATGGTGTACACGCCGCGGTTGCTCAGGAAGATCGGCCCCGGCAGATGGACCGCCTCCTTGGTGATCGGCATGCGCAGCACCAGCCCGAAGTAGAAGAAGTAGCAGCTCACGATCAGCGGAACGTTGCGGATGGCGCCGATGTACACCGCGAAGATCTTCTGCACCAGCCAGTTGTGCGACAGCCGGGCGACCCCGACCAGCACGCCCAGGATGGTGGCCAGCACAATGCCCAGCAGCGTGGCGCGCAGCGTGTGGACCACCCCGACCAGGAACGCGTAGAAGTAGGAGTTGTCCGGCGAGTAGGGGATGGCGGCGTTGGAGATCTTGATCGACGCGCGCAGCGAAAGGAACCCGAAGCCCAGGTCGACGCCGCGTTTCTCGGCGTTGACAAACAGGTTGTTCAGCAGGAACCCGATCAGCCCCACGATCAGCAGGGCGGCGGCGATCTGGGTAACCGCCCGCAGGACGTAGATGTTGCGCCACAGAGGTACGCTGGAGTGGGTCTCGACGCGACTGCGCAGGTCGCCTTGCACGGGAGCCGGCATGGTGTTGCAGGTGAGCGGAACAAAAGAGCCGGGCGGCGCAGGCCAACCCGGCTCTCGTATTCCCGGCTACCCTGGGATCAGGTGTTTTCCGGCACGTACATCAGGCCGCCGCGCAGGTACAGGTTGTCGGGACCGCGCTCGCGGTAGAATCCCCAACCTTTCTCCTCCGCCTCGGCGCTGTAGTAGCGGTGGATGATCTCGCCGAAGTTGCCCACTTCCTTGATGATGTTCACGGCCACGTCATCGGCGATCTGCAGCCGGTCCTGGCCCCAGGTGCCCTCGGCGCCGAGCAGGCGCTGCACCTTGACGCTCGGGGAGTTGGCAAACATGTCCTCGACGTTGTCCTGCGTCACGCCGAGCTCCTCGGCGTTCACCAGGATCCAGCCCACCATGCGGATCAGGTCGAACCACTGGTCGTCGCCGTGCGGCACCAGCATCGCCCACGGATCCTTGCCGAACACGCTGGTCCAGATGTTGTGGTCGTCCGGGGTGGAGCGGGTCAGCTGGCGCACGAACGAGCCGGTGCCGTCGCTGCCGGTAAGCACGAAGTCGCAGCGTCCGGCGTCGTAGGCGTCGCGCACGCCGCCGATCTCGTACAGCGCCAATTCGAACGTAATGCCGTACTCCGACTCCATGTCGGCCGCCATCTGCACGTAGTTGGTGCCGGCGCCGGTACAGCCGGTGGTTCCGTCCAGGGTCTGCCAGTCGTTGGGAACGATGCCGCTGTCCTTGGAGCTGATCACGCCCAGGCCGGCATAGTGCACGATGTCGACGAAGTTGCCCCAGTGCACCTCGCGATGCGCGGTCCAGGTGTTGGCGATGGTCATCACGTCGATCTCGCCCGACTGCATCACCGTGGGCCGCTCGGCGAAGGTGATGTTGACGATTTCCCAGTTATCGTCGGTAGCGTCGCCGAATACCGCCGCCGCGTAGGCGCGGCAGTAGTCGGGCCCGAAGCCGCGGTTCTTGCCGTCCTCGTCGATCCAGCTCCACGCCACCAACTCGGTGTTGTCGGCGCAGAGAATCTTGCCGCGGTCGCGGACCTGCTCCAGGCGGTGGCCGTAACCGGCTGGCTTGGTGGCGTCTTCCTGAGCGGCCGCGTACATCGCGGCCAAGACCGTCGCTGCCAGCGCGACGGCAAACACTTTCGCTGTGTTCAACACAGTCCTCCTCTCTTGGCGAAGCCGAAATGCTCCGGCGGTGCCATAGGTAAGTAATCAGCGCGTCGAGTCTGACAGTACACGATGAACTATGCAACCGGCGATATTGTGCGGATTGTGCGGGTTGCTCGGCGCCGCATCTGTGCGTAAGGTCCACGGGTAGCGATGAAGTTTGCCCGCACCATCCGGGTAGTGGAGACGCATACCGCCGGCATGCCGACCCGCATCGTGACCTCCGGCCTGCCGCCGGTTTCGGGCGCCACCATGGCGGAGCGGGCTGCCTGGTTGCGCGGCTCGGCGGAGATGGCGGCGCTTGCCCACCTCCTCTGCGACGAACCGCGCGGCCACTCCGGGCAGTTCGGGGCGCTGCTCACACCGGCGGTCGCGCCGGGATCGGCCACCGGCGTGGTGTTTTTTTCGCCGGCCTGGAGTCCCGGCGGGTGCGGCCACGCCACCATCGCCATCGCCACCATGCTGGTGGAGACCGGGGTGGTGGACGGACCGCTGCCGGTGGAGTTCGGCATCGACACGCCGTCCGGGACGGTGACCGCGCGGGTAAACGGTTCGGGTGCCGAGGTCGACTCGGTGTCGTTCCGCAACGTATCGAGCATCCTGTTCAAGGCGGATCAGGTGATCGAAGTGCCCGGGCTCGGCCGGGTGCGCGCCGACCTGTGCTACGGCGGTAACCTGTACGCGTACGTGTGGGCCCCCGACCTGGGCGTGCGGGTGCGCGCGGAAGACCTGCCGCGCCTGCAACAGATCGGCGGCACGGTGCGCGAAGCGGTGATCGGGCAGGTGCCGCTTCACGAATTGCCGCCGGAGGTGCCGGCGCGGGTCGGCGGGGTGATGTTCCGCGACGAACCGGATCATCCCGGCGCCGACATGAAGAACGTCCTGGCGGGCAGAGTGGGGTTCGACCGCTCGCCGTGCGGCACCGGCACCAGCGGCTGGCTGGCCGCGCTGCACGCCCGCGGACGGTTGGCGGTGGGCGAGGAGTTCGTCAACGAGAGCGTCACCGGCGGCCTGTTCCGCGGCCGGGTGCTGAAGACCACCACGCGCGGCGCGTTCGACGCGGTGATTCCGGAGATCACCGGCAGCGCCTTCATCACCGGCTTTCACGATTTCGTGCTCGACCCCCGCGACCCGCACCCGCAGGGTTTCGAGTTCCGAATGAGGGTCGAACGCGAGCACCGGGAGTTCTATCGCATTGACCCCAACGAGGGCTGGGAGGTGCCGGCCGGCTACCCGGACGGCATCGAGCAAAAGATCCTCTCCGGGGCGCTCGACGAACAGCGCAAGCGGGGTGCGCGCACGCGGCTGCTGCGCTTCCGGCCCGGCGCGTACACCACCGAGCAGTTCGTGCACGACTACTGGGAAGAGGTATTCCTGGTCTCCGGCGACCTGATCGTGGGCAGCCGTGGCGGCGAGCGCGAGACCTTCACCCCGCACACCTACGCCTGCCGCCCGCCCGGCGTCCTGCACGGCCCCTTTGAATCGCCCGGCGGCTGCCTGCTCCTCGAATCCCACTACTACACCCCCTGACCGACCGTTCGTAATGGCACCGCCGTGGCGACGGCCATAGCCTTGACGAGGCAATGGAGCAGGCTATAATCGTTGCTTCTACCATGAAGTGGGTCTCGGCGCGTTTTCCGGACACGCCGCGGCCAAGCAGGAGGTAACACATGCTGCGCAATCGTATTGGCCTGGTAGCGCTGGCGGCGCTGGTCTGGTGTGGGTTGGTGCCCGCGCTGGCGGCCGCGGAGAAGGTGGTGTTCTGGTACCGCATCGGTGCTGCCGAGTTCGAGTGGATCCGCGACGAGCTGAAGCCACGCTTCGAGGCAGAGTTCCCTGACCACGAACTGGAGGTGGTGCACCTGTCGTCGAGCCGCGCCGAGGCGGATCAGAAAATCCTGATCGCGGTAGCCACCAATCAGCACGTCGACGTGGTGCGCACCAACCCCGAGATCAACCTCACCCAGTATGCGCGCCAGGGCACCATCGTGCCGATCGACGAGTACGCCGCCGTGAGCGGACTCGACACGGAGAACTACTACGCCGCGGCCATCGACATGCTGACCGTCGACGGCAAACTGTATGGGCTGCCGTATACCGCGTTGCCGCGCCCGGTGCTGTGGTACAACGACAAGTTCTTTGCCGGGTCCGGAGTGGCGGCGCCGTCCGCCGACTGGACCACCGACGACTGGGCGGCGGCTGCGCGCAACCTGCGGGTCGACAGCGACGGCGACGGCAATCCGGAAGTGTTCGGCACCGGCTATTCCATGAGCGATGTCGAGGTGGAGATGATCCTGAACGGCTTCGGCGGCGGGTTTCTCAGCCGCGACGGCACCGAGTCGCTGGCCGGCACGCCCGAGTCGTTGGCCGGTGCACAGTTCATCTACGACCTGATCTACAAGGACAACTCGGCCCCGACCGGCGACCAGATGGAAGGCAGCCTGCACGAGATGTTCGGTTCTGGACGGGTGGCCATGAACATTGGCAATTACTGGAACCGCAACTTCTACAAGGCGCAGATGGGCGAGGATGACGAGTTCAAGATGGCGCCGCTGCCCGCCGGACCGCTGGGCAGGTTCCAACAGTACGTGGCCGGCTGCCTGAGCATCCTGAAGAGCACCCGCAGCCCGCAGGCCGCCTTCGAGTGGATCAAGTATTTCACCTCGGAAGAGATCAACCGCGAGTACGTGGAGAAGGGCTTCAACATCGGCACCCGGCCGGCGGTGAACCAGGATCCGCAGTTTGGCGACGATCCGTTCGTGCAGCAGTTCCTGCCGATCTACGAGGTGCGGCCCTACAACCTACCGGTGTGGCCGGAGAACCTGCGCCGCCCGCAGTACGTCGAACTGGTGCGCAACGCCATCGAGCGCATGTACGTTCTCGGCGAGCAGCCGGCGGACGTCTTGCCGGACCTGGATCGCGACATTACCCGCCTGCTCCGGCAGCGCAGCCTGTAAGTCGCCTGGCGTGGGCGGCGGGCGTTTGCGCAGCCCACGCCGCGAATCAATCCAGCCGATGCCGGTCATGTTGCGGCGCGGATTGCAGCGCGAGGATGTACAGGGCTACCTGTTCATCTCGCCGTGGCTGATCGGTGTCGTGGTGTTCTTTATCGGGCCGATGGTCGCGTCGCTGGTGCTGAGTCTCACCGACTACAGCATCATCGCGCCGGGGCTCAGCTTCCTGGGGGTCGAGAACTACCGCGAGATCGCGCTCGATCCGCTGTTCTGGAAGAGCCTGGGCGTCACCGCCTACTACCTGGCGCTGGACGTGCCGCTCGGCCAGGTCGGCTCGCTGGCGCTGGCGCTGCTGATCCATCGCCAGATTCGCTTCAAGTCGTTGTTTCGTACCATTCTGTACCTGCCGTCGGTGACCCCTATCGTGGCCGCCGCCTCGATCTGGTTGTGGTTCCTGCAGCCGCGGTTTGGCCTGATGAACGGCGCGCTCGGCCTGTTCGGCATCGACGGCCCCGCGTGGCTGGCGAGCCGCGAATGGGCGGTGCCGGGGCTGGCGCTGGTGACGCTGTGGGGCATCGGCGGCGCGCGCATGATCATCTACCTGGCGGGGCTGCAGGGAGTGCCCGAGGAACTGCGCGAGGCGGCGCGCATTGACGGTGCGGGCGTGTGGCGGGTGTTCACGGCGGTGACGCTGCCCCACCTCACGCCGACGATCTTCTTCAACGTGATCATCGACATCATCGGCAGTTTCCAGCAGTTTTCGGTGGCCTACATCGCCACCGACGGGGGGCCTGACAACTCGACCCTGTTCTACGTGTTGTATCTGTACCGCAACGCGTTCAACTACTTCCGCATGGGCTACGCCAGCGCGCTGGCCTGGATCATGCTCCTGCTGCTGCTGGCGTTCACGCTGGTCCAATTCCGCGGCGCCCGGCGCTGGGTCTACTATGGCGGCGCCTGAGTCGCTGGCCGCCGCCCGCGGCCGCTACCGGCTTGGCCGGCGGCTGGCCAGCGACCTGGGGCTGGCGTTCACCTACCTGAGCCTGGTAGCCGCCTGTGTCGTGCTGTTCCTGCCCATGCTGTGGGCAATCACCGGCTCGCTGAAGTCGTCCGGTGTCCTGTACAGCTACCCGCCGCAGATTTTCCCGCGCGAGTGGCAGTGGGTGAACTACCTGGAAGTGTTCCGCATCGTTCCCTTCCTGCTGTTTGCTCGCAACTCGGTCATCATCACCGTGACGGCGCTTACCGGGCAGGTGCTGATCAGCGCACTGGTGGCGTACGGTTTCGCCCGCTTCCGGTTCCGGGGGCGCAACGTGCTGTTCGTGCTGTTGCTGAGCACAATGATGCTGCCGCAACAGGTAATCCTGATACCGCAGTACCTGCTGTACGCACAGCTCCGCTGGATCGACACCTACCTGCCGCTGATTGTGCCGTTCTGGTTCGGACACGCATTCAGCGTATTTCTGTTGCGCCAGTTCTTCATGACCGTGCCGCGCGACTTCGACGACGCCGCCCGCATCGACGGCGCCAACCCCTGGATCGTGTTCTGGCGCATCCTGATGCCGCTCATCCAGCCGGCCCTGATCGCGGTCGGCATCCTGGGCTTCCGCTCGCACTGGAACAGCTTCATCGATCCGCTCATCTATCTGAATTCGACCTCCAAATACACGCTGCTACTCGGCCTGAGCTATATCAAGAGCAACTACCTGGTCGACTCCGGCGGCGACCCGCACGAGAACTGGCTGATGGCGGCGTCGATCATGGTGACCATCCCCACCATCTTGATGTTCTTCGTGCTGCAGCGCCACATCGTGCGCGGCGTGGTGCTGAGCGGCCTCAAGCAGTGAGCGGCGTGAGCGGCGCGGGCGCGCCGGGCGGCGACCCGGTGCTCGGCGGCCGCTTCCGGCTCGGCGGCGGCAACCTGGATGGCGGCCGGCGCCTCGGCTGGTCGGTGCGCGACAGCGGCAGCGGAGGCGCCGGTGACCTGCCGCTGGTGCTGATTCCCGGCAGCTTCGACGATCGCGCTGTGTTTGCGCCGCTCATCGACCGGCTCGGCGAAGATGCGGCGGCGGCCGTGATCGAGCTGCCGGGCCACGGGCGCAGTTGGCCGCCGGCGGTGGACGGCTCGATCGAACGGTTTGCCGAACAGGTGGTGGGCGTATTCGATGTGCTGTACGACCGCCCGGTGTGCGTTGGCGGCCACAGCATCGGCGGCATGGTGGCGATCCAGGTGGCCGGCAGCGCTCCTGAACGGGTAGCGGGGGTGATTTCGCTGGAGGGCTGGACCAGCCACCGGGCGGCGCGCGCGGCGTTCGGCGGCGACATGACCGGCACCCTGTCGGCGCGGCAGGAAGCCGACCGGCAGGCGCGCCGGGCGCGCGTCACCGGACGCTGGAGCGCGGACCAGGTGAGTCGCTTCAGCCGCATCTGGCGCCGCTGGGACGGCGCACCGATCCTGGCGGCCACTCGGCTGCCGGTACTGGAGATGTACGGCGACCGTGGCCGCGCCGCGCCCACCCGCGCCGCCCTCGGCCTGCCGGTGCGCACCAACATCCATCTGCGGGTGATCGCCGGAGTCTCCCACTACCTGCACCTTGAGCGGCCGGGCGAGGTGGCACAGGCGTGTCGCCGTTTCCTTGTCGAAGCTGCCGCGCAATGCCGCGGGCGGCGTGCTACCGATATCGCCGGCTGACGAATCGAAGCGTGGCCCCAAGGAGCTCGACCAGTGCGATGTCCGTTATCCTTGTGTTCTCCTTTCCGGCTCCATCGACACCACGATGGAGTCGAGGTACAGGAAGCAGCGCTTGTCGCTGTTGGTTTCGATGCCGATGCCGAAGTTCAGCAGGCCGGCGCAGCGGTCGGTGGAGGCGCGGAAGCCGGACAGCGGCGGGTCGAACACGTGCCGGCGCCCGGCGATGTCGAACTCCTTGCCGTGGCAGTGCAGGTCGACGTATTCGTGGCGGGCGGTGTCGAAGGTGAAGCGCAGGTAGTGCCACTGGTACTTGGTGGGCGAGCGGTTGAAGCCCAGTTCCTGGTAGCCGTCCTCCAGGTCGGTGAACGGGCCGTCCTTGGTGCCCTTGGAGCCGCTGAAGTTGGCCTGCCAGCGCTGGATCAGCTTGCCGTCCTGGGCGTTGTGGTAGCGCACCGACGGCCACCAGCGCACCGGCGCCTGCGCCGCGCCGCGCACGTTGCCGAGGTCCATGGCGTCAACGCTGATGAACACGCTGCGCACGTCCAGCTCGCCGAGGCGGAAGTCGGACGGCTCCGCCTTGTAGGTGAAGTAGCACTCGAAGCGCACCTTGCCGCGCCACGGCGCGGTGACCCGGCGCAGCGCCCAGCTGTGGGTGCCGGCCAGGGGGGCGGTGGGGATCTTCAGCGCGTAGGTGCCGCGGAAGCTGCCGGAGGCGCCCACGTCCCAGGAGGTGAGCGTGCTCAGCATCGGCACCCCGCGCGGCCCGGTCGGGGCACGGCGGTCGGCGCGCATGCTCGGATCGGTGCGCGACTGGGCGAGCATCTCGTCGAGCGGCTGGAAGTGGGGATCGCGGCCCGCATAGTCGGAGGAGCCGTCGTAGTCGGGAAAGTAGGTCTGCCAGCCGTGGATACCGGCGTCGAAGTCGCAGTGCATCAGCAGCCGTTCCAGCGGGTCGTAGCGCGACAGCAACGGGTCGGCGCGCAGCAGCGCCTTGCGCATCGCTTCGTCGTGGCCTCGGGCAGGTAAGTCCGCCATCGCCTACTCCTTCAACACCCAGTAGATGTCTATCAGCACCGTGGCCGAGCCGTCATCGGGGCCGCCGGTGACGGTGCCGGCGAGGCGCAGCCAGTTGCCGAAGCCGGTCAGGTTCAGGAAGCAGCCACCCGGCTTGCTGATGGCCGGCAGCGTGCGCCCGAAGTCGATCCAGCGCACCCCATCGGCGGAGATCTGGGCGCGCAGTTCCAGCCGCGGCGCCGGCCCGTGCACCTCGTGACAGTAGATTACCGCCAGCGCCTCGCGCGCCCAGCCCGCCTCGTACGGTTCGGTCGCCATCGGCCCGTTGGCCTTGGCGGCAAAGATCTCCATTGCCGCGGTATGACTCTTGCGCACCTGCCCTCCCCGGCGCCCTTGTCCGCACCGTCTCGTGGCGAATCATGATATGCGCACCACGCATCATCGGCAATGGAGGCGGTGGACAGGCTGGAGAGGCGCACAAGCGCACTTGTCCGCCGTTGGCGTACCGGGTCGGACGTCGGGTTCAACCCGGCCGCACCGCGATCAGCAGCAGGTCGGACATGGTGTTGGGCAGTTGCAGCCGCGTACGTCCCTCGACCACCGTGACGTCGGTGGCATAGGGCAAGCGCCGTTCCAGGTCGAGCAGCGTGATGCGGTGGCGGCTCAGGTCGGCGTCGACCTCCACACCCACGGCGTGCGGCAGGTAGACGGCCACCACCCCGCCGTCGGCGGAGGCCGCGGCGCGGATGGCGGGGTCGGCGCCTGTTACCAGGTTCTGGTTGGGCGTGAGGTCGGCCAGGCCGAAGGTCTCGAACAGCCAGCGGGCGTACGCGTAGTCCCAGGCGCCGGGCAGGCGCAGCGCCTCCCACCAGTCCATCGGCACGTACTTGTGGTCGTTCAGAAACCGCTTCTCACGCGTGTGAAAGCTCCACACGCCGTGGCCGCCGTAGGTGACGCCCGCCTTGGCGCCGGCGAGCAGACTCTGCCAGGCGGCCGCGCGTACCTCCGATCGTGTCCACTGCCCGCGCACCTGCCGCGCGCCGCTGACCCGCCCGTGGCCCTCGTAGCACGGCTCGGAATTGATCACCGGGCGCCGGATGCGGTACGCGGCGAACTTCTCGGCCAACCGCCACGGCAGGTCGGTGCGGCCGGCGCCATGCCCGGACTGGAACAGGTAGAAGTCGACCGCGTCGACGAACTGGTCCGGCAGGTCGGCCTGCGGGGTCAGGTGCATGGAGATCAGGGCGTCGGGGCAGCCGGCGCGGATCAGCTCCAGGGCGCGCAGGTAGTAGCGCGGCTCATCCTCCGACTCCCAGAGCGTGTCGCCGGAGATGAAGAACATCGGCTCGTAGGGGCGGAAACGCTGCGCGATATGGGCGGCGTACTGTTCCATGACGTCGAACGGCATCGGGCCGGCGACGGGGTTGGCGGTCGAACTCCTGGTGCCGGGAACGTAGTTGCGCCACAGCACGCCCAGCACCGGCACCAGGCCGGCCGCCGCCGCCTCGGCCACCATGCGCTCGGCCTTGTCGAAGTAGGTGCCGTTGCGGGCGCCATAGTCCCAACCGCCGCCTCGGCGCGGCGCGAACGGAGCATCGTTGGTCGGTGCGACACTGGTGTCGTGATTGACCGGGAGTATGCTGATCTGCAGTGCGGTAAAGCCCTGCTCCCTGCGGTAGCGCACATACTCCGTCCACAGCGCCTCCGGCAGGTTCGAGAACGCCATCCAGGCAGTGTCGGCGAGATAAAAGAACGGTTTCCCGCCGCGCAGGAATCGGTCGCGGGTCGGTGCGACGGTAACGGGTGCCATTGTTGATCCTCCCTTGCAGATGGCTGGCCGTCGGCAGCAAGTTGCTGGCCCAGGGTAGCGCACCTCCCGTGCCCGAGGCGAGTGGCAAGGTGCCATGCCACCAGTGCTTCACTGGCTCGCCAGGGCCCGTCCACCAGTCAGGGTGGTGGAATAAAGAGCGCACACGACGCTCACTACATGGCATGGAGCGCGAACCACAGGGGCCCCATGGTTACAGCGCCTGCAGCGCCGCGTCAGGTAGCGTAATGGGGCAGATCGTGGTACTAGTGTTGGCATGCGCTCTACCATCGATCGTGCCGGCCGTATTGTTGTGCCGAAGCCGATACGCGAAGCCGCCAATCTGCGCCCAGGCACGGTGGTCGAGTTTCGTGTGCAGGGCGGCCACGTGGAGATCGAGCCCCTCCCGCTGACGGTCTCGCTGCAGCGCCGCGGTTCGCTCGTGGTCGCGGTGCCGGAGGCGGACCAGCTGGTCATGCGCGCGGCGGACGTCGACGAGACCCTCGCCCAGCTACGCGACGGGTCGGGGGAGCAGGATCCCGTTGAGTGAGCCGTTATCTTTGCGATACGAGCGCCCTGGTCGCGGCGGTGAGTTCGTGGCACGAGCATCACGATCGGACATGCGCCGAGATTGAGCGTCGCAAGCGCGGCAAAGAGGAACTGGTGATCTCGGCCCATTCTCTGGCCGAGACCTATGCCGTGCTGACGCGGTTGCCGGCGCCGCATCGGCTTCGGGCGACTGATGCCATCGCCTTGATCGAGAGCAACTGGCGCGACACGCCGACCGTGCAACTGACCGGAGCCGAGATGTGGAGCGCACTGCGGGAAGCGCAGCGGCGTGCCATGATTGGCGGGCAGATGTACGACGTGCTCATCGCGCTGGCCGCGTTGAAGGCCGAAGCCTCCACGCTCCTCACCTGGAACGTACGCCATTACAAAGCGTTTGCAGCGAGCATCGCCGTGCAGGCTCCGCCATAGGCAGGAGAGTGGATGGGGCGCGGCCGGTTACCACACGGCGAGACGGCGGACGCCAACCTGGCGCGCGTCCGCGATTATGCGGATACCGCCGTGGACACCTCGGTGCCAACTGGGGGTGAGATGCTTCCCGGCAACGCGGCGCACCACGGACGGTCGGAGCCGGGCCAGGCTATCGCATAGACGTGCACGAACCGCACCCGGCGGGGCAGAGAGCTACAACGGGTGGCAACGCGATCAGCCGATCAGCCGATCAGCCGGTCCCGGCAGCGGGAGCGGGGCGGCTTCTTGACCGCGCGCCGTCGCTCGTCTACCATTTGCTAGCAATCGATAGCGTTGCAGCGATATTGGAGGCGGGAATGGCACTTGTACAAATCGCCACTCGGATCGACAGCAGACTAAAACAGGCGGTCGAGGAGGTGTGCTCACAGCGTGGCCTGAAGATCGGTCGCTTCGTCCAGGACGCACTGCTCGACAAGCTGGAGGAGCTCGAGGATATCGAGGACCTCAAAGCGATTCGGTTCGAGCCGACCAAGTCGTGGACGGACGTGCTCAGCGACTTGGAGCTGGATGGCGAAGTATAGGATTGAGTTCTCGGCAACTGCTGAACGTCAGGTCGCGAAGCTGGGCAAGCCGGATCAGCTACGCATCATGCGCAGAATCAGAGATCTGGCCGCTGATCCGTACCCCCCTGGGACGCGCAAACTGCAGGGCTACGCGGATGTGTTTCGTATCCGAGTCGGCACCTATCGCGTGCTCTACAGCGTCGAGCCCGCTCGCCTGGTGATAGTCGTTCTGAAGGTCGGCCAGCGAAAAGACGTCTATCGATAATTGCCCGCGCTCGCACCTGCCTTCGTCATCGAAAACCGATGGCCTCGGCTCCTGGTGGATGCCCTTTTCGACGCGCGGATGACAGCCGCGTCATGCTCTGCGACAATGCGCCCATGGCGACGGTGCGCACGTTCAACACGGAGGGGCCCGTAGTGGCTGCGGACCACTACCACATCCCGCCGCTGGAGCGGATCGATCTCGACGCGGTACTCGGCATGATCCGGGACAAGAAGTACTTCGTGCTGCACGCGCCGCGGCAGACCGGCAAGACCTCGGCGCTGCTGGAGTTGCGCGACCTGCTGAACGGTGGCGCGCACGGCGACTTCCGCTGCGTGTACGCCAACGTCGAGGCGGGCCAGGCGATGCGCGAGAACGTGGTGGAGGGCATGCGCACGGTGCTGTCCCAGTTTGCGCTCAGGGCGAGCCTGACGCTCGGCGACGACACCCTGGAGCGTATTTGTCGCGCGGCCATGAACAGCGCCGGACCGGGTGGCGCGCTGAGCGTGACGCTGAGTCGCTGGGCCGCTGCCGACCGCACGCCGCTGGTGCTGCTGATCGACGAGATCGACGCGCTGGTGGGCGACACCCTGCTGTCGGTGCTGCGGCAGTTGCGCAGCGGCTACGACCAGCGTCCGGACGCCTTTCCGCACAGCATCATCCTGTGCGGGGTGCGTGACGTGCGCGACTACCGCATCCACTCGAGCGCCGAGAACCGGCTGGTGCTCGGCGGCAGCGCCTTCAACATCAAGGCCAAGTCTCTACGTCTGGGCGACTTCTCGGAGCAGGAGGTGCGGGCGTTGCTGGGGCAGCACACGGCGGCGACCGGGCAGGTGTTCACGGAGGAGGCGGTGCGGCTGATCCTGACGCGGACCGCCGGGCAGCCGTGGCTGGTGAACGCGCTGTGCCGGGAGGCATGCTTCGAGGACGAGGTGGGCCGTGACCGCGCGCGCCCGATCACGGCGGACGCCATCGTGGCGGCGCAGGAGCGGCTGATCCTGCGCCGCGACACGCACATCGACGATCTGGCGCACAAGCTGCGTGAGGAGCGCGTGCGGCGCGTGGTGGAGCCGATTCTGATCGGCGCCGACGAGCAGGCGTGGTCGACCGAGGATGTCGCCTACGTCCGCGACCTGGGGTTGGTGGCGCAAGACGCCGCCGGTACGCCGCGCATCGCCAACCCGATCTACGCCGAGGTGGTGCCGCGGCATCTGAACTACGCGGTGCAGGCGGGGCTGCCGCAACAGGTGGCGTGGTACGTGGACGCGGACGAAGGGCTGGACGTCGAGGGGCTGCTCGCGGCGTTCCAGGAGTTCTTTCGCGAGCACTCCGAGCACTGGGTGCAGCGCTTCGAGCAGTATCACGAGGCCGGGCCGCAGTTGCTGCTGCAGGCGCACCTGCAGCGGGTGGTGAACGGCGGCGGGCGCATCGAGCGAGAGTACGCGCTCGGGCGCGGGCGCACCGACCTGCTGATCGTGTGGCCGCAGGGCGGGCGCGAGCGCCGCTACGTGGTGGAGTGCAAGGTGCTGCGCAAGGGGTTGGAGCGGACCATCGCCGAGGGGGTGGAGCAGACCCGCGGCTATATGGACCGTTGCGGGGCGGAGGCGGGCCACCTGATCGTGTTCGACCGTACGCCGGACCGGCCCTGGGCGGACAAGATCTTCCGCCGCGCGCCGGCGGGAGCTGGCGTGCCGGTCACGGTCTGGGGGATGTAGCGCCAAGCTCCGGAGGAACACCGTGCCGCGTCGACGTCTCTTGCGCCTGGTCGATCAATTCCCGCTTGGCGTTCTTGGTCAGCGCCGCTCCGCCAGATCGCCGGGAGCACGCCGGGAGTACGGGAGTACGGGAGTACGGGAGTACGAACCGCCACTTGCGCTGTTGTGGCGGGGGTGATAAGGTGAGGGCCTGATGCGAAGTGACGCTAGCGCACACAGCGGCCGGTCGCGGTTGACGCAGTCGGTGGGCCCTGGTCCGCTCACCGCTCACCGCTCACCGCTCACCGCTCACCGCTCACCGCTCACCGCTCACCGCTCACCGCTCACCGCTCACCGCTCACCGCTCACCGCTTAGCTGCTAGCCGCGCAACGAGCGACCGCTCGGCAGCGTTGCTGAGCGCGGCACCATCAATCCGCGTGGCGCACACCCGCTACGCATCCGTATCCTCAACCGCCGACCACGTCGGCCACCACGCATCCGTGCTTCGAACGGACGACCGCGTCGGCTGCGTTTTCCACCAGACCACAACTTCCAGCGTTGCTGGCATTTCTAGAAATGGGGCACATCTGTGCCCGACATATAAGGGAGAAGCATAATGAAAAAAGCTTCGACAATAATGTCGATTGCACTGGCGTTCGCGCTGGTGGCGACCGCTGCGTTGGCCAGCCCGGCCAGCGAAGATGAGGCGGCGGCCGCGCCGACCGAGCAGGAAATGGTGCTCGACCCGTCAACCGGCACGATGGTGAGCAAGCCGGTCTATGGGGGAACCCTAACCATCCTGCCGAACAACATAGATGGTAGTTATGCGAGTTGGGACCTCTATATCAACAGCGTATCTGTATGGCCCAACTCCTTTGTCCACGATCATTTGGCGATAGGAGACTGGACAGCAGATCGCAACAAGTTCCCATTTAACTATACGTGGACCAACCCGGATACCTTGCGGGAGCATGTCGCAGAGAGTTGGGAGCAGCTGAGTCCGACGTCCTGGAGCATCACCATACGAAAGGGGGTTCGTTGGCATAACAAGGCTCCTATGAATGGAAGAGAATTGACCGCCGAGGACGTGGTATGGAGTCTGCACCGCTTCTGTGGATGCGGCGGTGGCTTCACAGAAGTCCCCCCTTCAGCCATCAGCTTTGGACTATTCGAGTGGAAGTCTATCACGGCCACCGATAGATACACTCTGATGGTGGAACTAGAAGCACCGCACCTGGATGCTTTCGATTCATTTATGCTAGGAAGCTGGGAAGCCGGATGGATCATTCCTCCCGAGGTCATCAAGGCGAGGGGTGACTATAATGATTGGGAAGCCTGGGTAGGGACCGGACCGTTCATGATGGTTGAGCATGTCCCGGACAGCCGCTTGGTCTACCAAAAGAATCCGGACTATTTCGCCTACGACGAGAAGTATCCGGAAAACAAACTCCCCTATGTTGATGAAATCGTTCAGGTAATCATGCCCGACCCTGCCTCCCAGAAAGCAGCGATCCGCTCCGGGCAGTTGGACATGCAAGCTGACGGGATCTCCGGTACCGACCAGCAAAGCCTGCGTCAATCAAATCCTGAACTGAATATTTATTCAGGCACCAATCTCTGCGAGTGTTTCGGTCTGCGATTGGATTTCGAGTTGCAAGGACGCTTCCCCTTCCAAGACAACCGGGTGCGTCATGCCATGCAAGCAGCAGTGGACCTGGAGGCGATCAATGACGCCGTTTACGGTGGCCTTGGAGACACGACACCGCACGGCCAACTCAACCGCAACATGACCGGGTACAATTACCCCTACGCGGAGTGGCCCCAAGAGCTGAAGGGCCAGTATGCCTATAACCCGGAGCGGGCCAAGCGCCTGCTGGAGGAAGCCGGCTACCCCGATGGTTTTGAGGTGACGCTGGATATGACGTCTTCGGACATCGCCACAATCGGCAATTCGGAACTGGCTCAGGTCGTCAAAGCCTACTTGAGTGAGGTGGGGATTGACATGGAGCTTAATCCGCTGGATACAGCTGCTTTTGTTGCTCGCAGGACCAGTCAGACGATGAGCCCGATGACCTTTCAAGGGTATAGCTACACGTGGGCACCTCTATCGCTGATCGGCAATCAGCACTATGAAGGCGTGAGTGATTGGCGAGTTACTTTCGCGGGTGCGCCTCAAAACTGGAGTGGAAGGGAACTGTACCCGGATTATCATGACCTTGTTGATGAAGTCACAGCGTCCACGACATTAGAAGAGGCAAAAGCAGGGAGCAGGATGGCAGATGAGTATAGCATTAGGGAGAACTGGTATCTCTGGCTTCCTCTGGCTCCCGAATTTACGCTCTCTCAGCCGTGGGTCAAAGGCTACAACGGAGAGACCAACCTCGGTGGGGGAAGCTTCGGTCACGTTTACGCTCGACTTTGGATCGACAAGAACTGACTCAATCATGTTTTAGGCAGCAGGCGGCGTTTCTGGGTGATCATCCGGGAGCGTCGCTTCCTTACCCTCCTGCTCTCCTTCCGGACGGGACGGCAGGGCACTCCTTGGCAACATAATGCGTACCTACATCATCCGACGATTATTGCTCACAATCCCTACCTTGTTGCTGGTGACAATGCTCGTGTTTTTGAGCATCCATCTCATTCCCGGGGATATCCTCGACCTATTGATGAGTTCGTCAGTTTCGCAGGCGAGCGGCGCCGAAATGTCTTCAGGCGGAGTGACACGGGAGTGGCTGGAACAGAAGCTCGGGTTGGATGTCCCCATCCATATTCAGTATGGCCGATGGTTGGGGAACATCCTGCTGCATGGCGACTTGGGCACCACCTTGACAACGGATGAGCCGGTGTGGGAAACCTTCGTCCGTCCGAGAATTCCGGTATCCTTGGAGCTGGGCTTCATTTCCCTTTTGATCCTCTTGCTCCTGGCGGTCCCTATCGGCACCTATTCCGCGATACGGCAGAACACGCTGGGCGACTATGTGGGGCGCGGTCTGTCCATTCTCATGCTCTCCATCCCGGAATTCTGGATAGCGACTATCGTCCTGGTCTTTCCATCGATCTATTTTGGCTGGTCGCCGCCCATCGAATATGTGCGTTTGATGGAAAACCCGCGGCAGAACCTGATCATGTTCCTCATCCCTGCTGCGATTCTCGGGACAGTGCATTCCGGTCCGCTTATGCGCCTGGTACGTACTCAGATGCTGGAGGTGCTTCGGCAGGATTATGTGCGGACAGCCTGGTCAAAGGGCTTGCAAGAGCGGGTCGTGGTTGTGAGGCATGTCTTGAAGAACGGGATGATTCCGATCATCACCCTCATAGGGTTGCAGATCCCTTTGTTAATTGGGGGCGCTGTCATTCTGGAGCAGATGTTCGTGCTCCCGGGACTGGGCCGTCTCATCGTACAGTCGCTGCTGGGACGAGATTATGCCATTGTCGCCGGCGCCGGCCTGGTGGTGGCGACAACGGTCGTGGTTATCAACCTGGCGGTCGATCTGGCCTATGGCTTTCTCGATCCTAGAATCCGGTATGGGTGACAAGTGACAGAACCAAAAACAGGTACGCCGTGTCGGCGGACCGCTGCCAGAAGATCTCCCCTGGGGAATTTCTTTTTTCGGATGGTCAAGGAGCAGCCCCTGGGATTGATTGGGGGATTGATTGTGCTGGTCCTGCTCTTGGTGGGGATCTTTGCCGATCAATTGGCGCAGTATGGGGAAAATGAAATCAATCTGCGTGTCCGTTTGCAGCTGCCCCATGCCGAGCATTGGCTGGGGACCGATAACTTAGGACGAGACCTCTACACTCGCATTGTCTACGGGGCACGCGTGTCGCTAGTAATCGGGTTATCGGCCACGGCAGTTTCCCTGTTGTTTGCCTTAGTGATCGGCGGACTGAGCGGCTATATCGGAGGGACAATGGACTTGATCGTGCAGCGCTTTGTGGACGCGTGGGTGGCTTTCCCGGGGTTGCTCATTCTGATCACGGCGATGTCCATGCTCGGCAACGGGCAGTTGCAGATCATTATTGTCTTGGGGATCACTTTTGGGATCGGGGGCTCCCGCATTGTGCGCAGTACAGTGATTGGTTTGAAGGAGAACACCTACGTCGAGGCCGCCCGGGCCATCGGCACGCCGCTCCCCCGCATCTTACTCCGGCACATCTTGCCCAATATTCTGCCCCAGTTGATTGTCATCTACACCTTGACGCTCGGCGGGGTGATCCTGACCGAAGCGGCGCTCAGTTTTCTCGGATTCGGATTGCCTCCCGATCAAGCCAGCTGGGGCGGGATGCTCAGCAACGAAGGGCGGCAGTATATGGAATTGGCCCCGCACTTGGCCCTCTGGCCGGGCGTCAGCCTGGTCATTGTCGTTTTCGGTGTCAACCTGTTCGGCGATGCCTTGCGCGACCTGCTCGACCCCCACCTGCGAGGCGGGGGTCGTTATGCTTAAAAAATTTGCAAAAGAATTAGAAGGGGATATTCGTGACCGATTTTAGAGCGATCGCCGCCACGCTTGATGAACGGGGATTCTGCGTTGTCCCGGAATTTCTGAGCCGTGAAGAGATTGACTTCCTTCTGGGAGAATTCGAGGCCAGCTCGGCCGACGACGCCGCGAATTTCCGAAAAGGCCGAAAAGAGGGCTACGAAAAAGTGGGTCCGCGCATGGAAGCGTTCGCCGAGCGGATCACCGGAGCCAAGGCCGCGCTCTTTCAAATGCAATATTTCCGAACTCCTGGAGTAAGCCATGCGTTTCATCAGGATCACGATCAGTTTTTCCTGACGGAGTACAATCCGACCCATCTCAATTGCTGGATTCCGCTGGTCAAACCGTCGCGCACCGAGTTGGGAATACACGTGATTCCTTTTGATCGGCTTGCCGAAAAGTCGCCGCGACTGTTCAACCTCTGTCGGCGCTCAGGCGCGAGCAGGCTGCTTTCGCTGCGTGGCGGTGGGACCTTTTACATTTCCGACTGGAGCGGGGTCACCTGGATCGAGGAGAGCCTCGAAGTCGAGGAGGTCATGGAGACGCCGGAGGTGGGCCCCGGCGACCTGCTGCTGATGCGCTTCAACGTAATCCACGCGACCCAGAGCACGGATGGGAAGTGGATTCATCCGATCGATGCTGCGGAGCCGGTGCCGGGCGCGACGCAGGCGAGCGAGGATCCGCGCATCGCGGTGGCGTTACG
>MPNH01000069.1 GCA_002238925.1 Spirochaetaceae bacterium bin103
TTCATCGGAGTGCTTCAGTTCAATTCGTTACCTCCTTGCACCGCTCCGACTGCTTCCGGCTGGAGCGACAGTTGCCGGGCGGGATTCCCACCCGCTGAGGGATAGCGCCTTTCCACGGCGCACATCAAGGACTGAGTTACCTAGACCTGCGATGACCTTGGCGACGACTACTACGACCGCCGGCGCGAGGAGCAACGCAAGCGCCATCACATCAAGCGTCTGTAAGCGGCTTGGCTACAGCGTCGACGTCACCGAAGTGTAACCCATCGCGTGAGCGATTTTCGGACCACTGGGTAGCACGTAACGGAACTGAGTGGAGCCGAATCGCCAAGTATATACGGTACCCTTTGAGAAATCGCGACTGGAACGGAAGTGTTCGGGCCATGCCGCCCGGCTCACCGTGACCGTGGGAACGCCCAGGGGCTATCGTCTTGACGGTGTCCTAAGTCGCGCGCGAGAAAGCTCAGGGACGTGCGCGCGGCGGTGGCGGAGCTGGAGCCGGGTTGACGCCGCTCACAGGTCACACGATGACCGGCTCCGTGCGTGTCGCACGCCAGACCGAAGCGAATCAAAGGATGATCGTATACCACCAAGGGGTTGCGAAAGCAATAACGGAATATCTTGGTAACGAGTAAACCATTATAGGACTTACAAATATACCCGATGATAGTGTAGTCGAACAGGCTCGAGAACCCGCGCCGCAGCGCCAGGTTGCGGCGGTCGATCTCGTCGAGATGGTCCAGGATGTGCACTTCGAGGACGCGCTGATTGGCCACGAGGCGCTTGGTCTGCTCAAGGAGATGCTGATCACCAAGCGTGCTGAAGGGTCGTCTGCCGGTCGCTTTCGTCATGCCGTAAGTATATCACTGGTTGAAAGATAGCACTTTTCTGCAGGTCTTCGCCCCGGTGCCGGCAGCGACTTTCAGACGCGAAACGGCGCCTGCAGGGGCACGCAGTCGGTCACCTGGCGGTTGCAGACCGGTGCCGGGGTTGGAGGAGCACCAGTGGCGCTCAGCGGCAGCAAGAAAGTGGGTCAACCCCTGCGCCCGATTTTCTGCGAGAATTCGGCGCGGGTCGCGTGTCGCTCACCGCGGCACGCAGGAATCCGCCCCACCGTCTCGGAACTGTCCAACCGACCGACACGTGGGCACGCAGGACACCGGCACGGCGGACGCTCACTCGGTCGCAATCTGCTGCCGAGCCGACCGCGCGCGGTGGTGTGAGATCGGTGCGTGCGGATTTTGCGATTGCCGGCGTTGACTGCGGCGGCGAAAGGGGGCTACCAAACAGACGCGGCGTTGAGAGCCGGGAGGCGAGGTTGCATGGCGGACGGCTTGAGATATGGATTGATAGGGTGCGGGGGCATCGCGCGCGGGCACATGGCGGCCTACAGCCACCTGTTCGAGATGGTGGCGTGCTGCGACATTTACGAGCCGGCGGCGCTCGAATTCCAACGGCGGTTCGGCTTCGGGCGCACCTATACCGATGTTCGCGCCATGCTCGAGAATGAGCGCCTCGACTTCGTCACCGTGTGCACGTCCACCACCCACGACCGGCTCGACATCGTGCTCGCATGCGCGGCCGCCGGGGTCCACCCGCCGGCGGGGCAGCGGGTGCCCCCCCGTTGGGGGAAAAGCCGATGGCCCTGACCCGCGAGCAGGCTCGGCAGATGGTCGCCGCCTGCGACGAGGCCGGCGTCAAGCTTGCCGTGTCGCAGCAGTACCGCAACTTCCCGCACGTCAAGGCGGCGTACGACCTGCTGCGTTCCGGCACCCTGGGCAAACCGTTCCTGGGCGAGCTGCGCATGGCACACTTCGCCTGGTTCCCGCTCAAGGGCGCCAAGCGCAGCGACTACTTCGTCAAGTTCGACAAGGTGATGCTGCTGAACGGCACCGTGCACCACTTCGACATGCTGCGCTTCCTGCTCGCCGCCGAGCCGGAGCGCCTCTATACGCGCGCCGGTCAGGCGCCGTTTCGCACCGCCATCGGCGAACGCGGCGACACCTGGGGCATCTCCACGGTCGACTTCCCTGGCTGCACCTTCCAGGTGTTCAACTCCACCGACTGCCACGGCGGCGAGATGCAGTGGGACGGCTGGACGCACATCGAGTGCGAGCGCGGCTCGATCTACCTCAACCCCGACGCCGATACGCCGCTGAAGGCGTACAGCGCCGACCTGAAGTCGTGGATCTTCCCCGATCTGCCGTCGCGCGACGAGTTCCGCACCGTCGCCTGGCAGACCACGGTGCGCCAGTTCACGGACTGGATTGCCGGCGGACCGGAGCACCCCACCAGCGGGCGCGACAACCTGGGCACGTTGGCGATGGTGTTCGCGGCATACGACTCGGCCGAGCAGGGAGCTCCCCTGGAGGTGGGTTCGATATGATCGGTCGCGCTTCTGCCGGTGGATCAGCCGATGGCTCGGCAGCCACGGCAAATGGCCGGGAGCGGCGAGGTCGCGTGCTTGCCGACTCGCAACTGGACGAGTTGCGCGAGCAGGGGTTCTACCTGCTGCACGGACTGATCGGCGCGGCCGAAGCAGGGGAGCTGCTGGCGGAAACCCGCCGGCTGATCGACCGGGCGCCGTCCGCGCCGAGAGGGCCGAGCGACGCTCACGGCGATCCGGTGAGCCACCCCGAGGACTACATATTCCCGCTCGACGACGCCGGCGAGCCGGTGCTGAACCGCATCAGGTACCCGGCCTGGCGCTCGCGGCTGTTCCTCGAGGGGTACGGCAACCCGCGCATCCTGCAGGCAGCGTACGAACTGTACGGCGACCTTATGGTGCCATTCGACGAATCGATCGTGCTCAAGATGCCGCACCACGGCGCCGGCTTTCCCTGGCACCAGGACGGCAACTTCAAGACCGGTGCGGTGGCCGAGCGCGGCCACAACTTCGGCATCTACCTGACCCCGTCGGCCGTCGCCAACGGCGCGGTACACGTGCTGCCCGGCTCGCACCGGCAAGGCATCCTCGACCTGGAAGCGATGGTGGAGCGGCACGGCTTCGCGCTGCCCGGCGCCGTGGCCGGCGCCGCGGGACCGGGCGACGCCAACGTGCACAGCCGCTCCATCGCGCACGGCTCGCAACCCAACGTCTCGCCTGATCTGCGCGTGACCTGGTACGTCGGCTTCCACCACCGGGACGCGATCTCGGGCGTGTGGGACGAAGCCGCTATAGAGGCCCGCCGGCTGCTGATCCCGATCGCCGTCGAAGCCCGCCGCTGCTCCGGCCGCTTCCCCAACGAAGACCCGTTCCCCTACCGGCGCCCCGGCCTGCAGACCCCGACCCCCCCGCCACCCCCCCCCCTGCTCCGGCCGCTTCCCCAACGAAGACCCGTTCCCCTACCGGCGCCTCGGCCTGCAACCGCCGGCCACCAGCGTCGACCTCGACCACACCATCCGCTCAATCGCCCTGCACATCTGATTCGGAGGAAGCGTGACAAGCTGTGCGGCGGCCGCTGAATTGGGCTCGCGGACGTAGTGCTTGATGAGCACGGCGGAGTCTACGTAGGCGCCAGTCCGGGGTGGCGCAACCTGCTCTGACATGGAACGGTCTCAGTAGGAGGGGCTGCTGTCGATGCCGGCGCGGTCGCCGTACAGTTGCTCGGAGGCGGACTCGGCGATGGCTCCTTCCGGGTATAACCTGTTCAGCCGTTCGACGAGGTCCGGCCAGGCTCCCGACGGTTTCTCCGGCGAACAGGGGACCACCCGAGCGATCACGCGGCGCCGGCGCCGCACTTCCAAGACTTCACCTGCCTCCACCGCATCCAGGTAGCGACCAAGATGGTGTTGCAGTTGGCGCACGTTGACCTGTGTCATCGCGGAGACCGTAGTGTGTCGCGCGTGAGCTTGACAACGGGGCGATCAATCACGTTGACATCGCCCCGACGACGCTGGGCCTCTGTGGCCTCCCTGTCCCCACTGGCATGGTGGGCTACGACTACTCGGCCCACAGCAAGCGGCCGGATGCACCGGAGTACAGCGGGCCACCGCGGCCGGATCGCGAACCGCACAGCGCTTACCTGCAGCAGATTCCGCCCAAGCTGATGCGCCACATCGTGCACCGCCCGTGGCGCGCCGTGGTGACCCGCGACGGCTGGAAGTACGCCTGCACGCCCGGCCACGACTGGCTCCTGTTCAACACCGGCGAGGACCCGTTCGAGCGGGCCAACTACGTCTACGACGCCGCGTTCCAGCCACAGAAGGAACGCTGCCACCGCCTCCTCGCCGAATGGATCGCCGCCACCGCCGACCGCTTCCCGCTGCCTGAAATCGCCCTGGACCGCCTCGAAGTTTAACTGTCAGGCGTCGAGTACGCCGTGGTGGATTTCGGTTACCTTGCCGGGAAGGGTGGCGCCGCGGACCCACATGACGGGGGAGCCGGCGGCGACGCCTTCCGGACTCGCCCACTCGGCTTGCGCGCTCAGGTAGTGAGCCACGTAGCTGCGCCGGAAGCGGCCGCTGTGGTTGTCGGTGCTCTTGTGGAGCAGGTGGCTGTGGAACCAGATTACCGAGCCGGGAGCTACCTCCAGGGCCACGCCGTCTTCGTCGCGGGCAGCGCGCACCTGCTTGAACTCGGCCTGTTGCGATCCCGCCAGGTCTTCGTGCTCGGCGACCGGCAGGCGGTGGCTGCCGGGAATGACGTACAGGCAGCCGTTGCCGCGGTCGGCGGCGTCGACGGCGGTCCAGGTGCCCACCGTGGTCTCGGTGACCCAGCGCTGGCGGAAGTAGAACATGTCCTGGTGCCAGGGGAACCCGAGCCCGATTTGCGGGGCCTTCCAGAGGTACAGGCTGTTGATGCCGAGGATGTCCGGCCCGAGCAGGTCGACCATGGGATCGGTCAACCGGGGATCGCGCACTCGCTGCAGGAACTCCGGGAGGAAGCAGCTCGGGAAGTGGATCTTGTGCATGCCGTAGATGCCGGAGCGCTGCTCCACGCCGTCGCGTACCAGGGCGTTACGGTCGATGTGCTGCGCCGGAAACGCGCGATTGCCCGCCACCACCTCCTCCGCCACCGTGTTCAGCCGCTTATTCTCAACGCCGCTGAACACGTTCTCGCGCACGAAGAACCCATCCCGCTCCCAGGCAGCCCTCTCGTCGGCGGTCAGCCGGAATTGTCCGTGTCCCATGTACCCGCACGAGACTATAGCCGGTCCGTCGGTCACGTCGAGCGGTAGGGGTAGGTACGGGGCGCATCCGTCGTGCACTGACCGAATCTCAAGCCACGAACACCCGGCGCGTCAGGTACGCCAGCATGCCGGATATCTTCGCCCGTCACGCAAGGTTGTCAAGCGTGACGCCGCTCGCGGCGGTCACGCGCTGCGGTAGAGCTTGGTGATGCTGAACTCGCGGTGGCCGAGGGTTTCGGCGCAGGTCAGGCGGCCGTTGCAGGTGCGGATGGTGAGGTCGATCAGGGCGTCGCCGGCCTCGTCGTAGGTCATTTCGCGGCGCAGGATGCCGGACACGTCGAGGTCGATGTGCTCCGCCATGGTGCGCGCCGTGCGCGGGTTGGCGGTGAGCTTGATGACCGGCTCGATCGGGTGGCCGATCACGTTGCCCTGGCCGGTCGGGAACAGGTGCACGACGAAGCCGGCCGCGGCTTGCAGGGTCACGCACTCCGCCGCTGCCGACGAGGTGTCCATGAAGTACAGCCCTGGCCTGGCGGGCGGCTCCTCGGCCGGCTCGAGCACGTCGATGAAGCGCGTGCGGTGGCCGATCTTCTGCAGGTTGCCGAACGCCTTCTCTTCGATGGTGGTCAGGCCGCCGGCAATGTTGCCCTTGGTGGGCTGCGATTCCGACAGGTCGCTGGTCTTGTGCGGCTCGATGACCTCGTCCATGTACGCCTGCCAGGTGGCCAGGAACTTCGCCTTGACGGCGTCGGTGGCGGCGCGCTCGGCGCACACCTGCTCGGCGCCGGTGAGCTCGGAGGTCTCTCCGAAGCAGGAGGTGATGCCGAGCGGGTCGAGCTTGTCGAGCAGGTTGCCGACCGTCGGGCAGGAGCCGCTGCCGGAGGTGGTGTCCGACTCGCCGCACTTCATCGACAGGTGGAGCTGGTCGATGCCGCATTCCTCGCGGCGTAGCTCCGACGCCCATATCGCGTATTCCTGTGCGGTGCGCGAGGCCGCGGCGATGGTGGCCAGGTCGCCGTGCTCCTCGATCGAGAATCCCGCCACCGGCTTGCCGGTGGCGGCAATGCCGTCCACCACCTGGGCCGTCCAGCCCGGCTCGATGCCGATTACCACGCACGCCGCCACGTTGGGATTGCAGCCGGTGCCGATGATGGTGCGGAAGTACAGCTCCAGGTCGGCGCCGAACTGCAGGCGCCCGTAGGCGTGCGGGATTGCCAGCGTACCCTTGATGTTGTTGGCCACCGCCTCGCAGGCGGCGTTGGAGATGTCGTCGAGCGGCAGAATCAGCACGTGATTGCGAATCCCGACGCGCCCATTCTCGCGCCGGTAGCCCCAGAACGACCCCGGCAGTGTGGCCGCCACCTTACCAGCGCCTCGTCTTGACGTTGTGCACGTGCACGTGGTGTCCGGTGCCGATCGGTGCGACCGCCTGCCCGATGTCGTGGCCATACTTGATGATGGAGTCGCCGGCGGCGATGTCGGTCAGCGCGATCTTGTGGCCGAGCGGAATCGGGTCGCGGGAGCGGATGGCCACCGTCTCGTCGCCGTCCATCTGCCAGCCGGTCAGCTCCTGCGCTGCCGCGATGCCCTCGGCAACCGCCACCCCGACGGTATCTTTCTTGTGGTGAATAACATAGTGCGTCGTCACGGGCGTTTCAATTCCTCCCTATCCCTTCAAGGCACCGCTGGTCAGGCCCTTCACGATGCGTTCGTGAAACAGAATATAGACAATGATGCTCGGCACGATGGTGACCACGATGGCCGCGAACATTGCCGTGTAGTCGGTAAAGAACTGGTGCACGAAGTGGCGGATGCCGAATTGCACGGTGCGCACCTGCTGGCGCGAGGTCAGCAGCAGCGCATAGATGAATTCGTTCCAACCGAACAGGAACACGAACGTGCCGGCCGTCACCAGGCCCGACTTGGACAGCGGAAACACCACCTTGGTGAAGCGCTGCAGGAAGGTCGCCCCGTCGATTACCGCCGCTTCTTCCAGTTCGCCGGGAATCGACCTCATGTAGCCGTGCATGAGGTAGGTCGAGATCGGCAGGTTGATGCCGGTGTAGGTCAGGATCAGCGCCATCCGCGTGTCGTACAGGCCGAGCGCGTTGATGAGCCGGAAGTAGGGCGCCATCAGGCCGATGATCGGGATCAGCACGCCGGCCAGGATCAGGCTGAGCAGCACATTGCTGAAAGGAAACTTCTCGCGTGCGAACACGAACGCCGCCATCGAGGTTACCAGCACGGTGATCGCCGTGGACGCGAACGAGATGATGATGCTGTTGCGGAACAGGCCGAACAGCCCGGCGATGCGGAACGCCGTTACGTAGTTCTGGAACTGCCACACCTCGGGCAGCGCGAACGGGCGGGTGGTGAGCTCCAGGTTGGTCTTGAAGCTCGACAGCACCAGCCACAGCAGCGGCACGAACGTGAACACCAGGAAGAATCCCAGCACCAGCCACTTCAGGGTGCGCCCCGAGGCCACCCCGAAGGTCAGTTTGGCGCCGGCAATGTCGCTCACCACGGCCTCCTATTGCGCCGAATCGGACGCGGCATCCCGCCGTCCAAAGGTGGTTCTGATAACGGTGATGAGCGCCAGGCCAATCAGCACCAGCGTGCCGCCGGTGGCGTTGGCGTGCCCGTAGTCCAGGGCGGCGGTCATCTTGTAGAGCTGCAGCCCGAGCACCGTGGTGCGGAACGCGGGGCCGCCGTCGGTGAGCAGGAAGGTGCCCTCGAAGTGGCGCAGGGCGAAAGCGGTGGCCAGCGTCATGGTGGTGATCAGGATCGGCTTGATCATCGGCAGGGTGATGTAGCGCTCCTGCTGCAGCACGTTGGCGCCGTCGAGCTGGGCGGCGTCGTAGTAGCTCTCCGGGATGGTCATTGTGTAGGCCAGGATGATGATCATGAAGTAGCCGATGTAGAACACTTCCTGGGTCAGGATGGCCGGGAACGCGGTCGCGATCTCGCCGAGCCAGTTGCGCGTCAGGTGCATCGCCCCCATCCGTTCAAGGGCCTGGTTGATGATGCCGTACTCGGCGTTGTAGATGGCGCGCCACATCATCGCGATCGCCACCTGGCTGATCACGATCGGCAGAAAGTAGACGGTGCGCAGCAGGCGCCAGGCGAACGGCTGCCGGGCCAGGATCATCGCCACCAGCGCGGCCAGCGAAATCTTGCCCACCGCCAGTGCCGCCACCCACACGAAGTTGTTGCGCAGCGCGAACTGGAACTGCCGCGCCTGGAAGTTGTCGAGGTAGTTCTGCACGCCCACGAATGCGGGCGCCGTGATGCCGTTCCACTCCAATGTGCTGATCACGAACACGAAGCCGAGCGGATACACGAAGTACATCGCGAACAGCGCCAGCGTCGGGGCCAGGAACACGGCGCGCCAGAACCACGACCGGCCGGATCGCACTATCATCGCACTACCACGGTTCTATCCGCCTTCCGTTACCAGCCGCCTTCCGACAAAGAAACGACCCGCCGCCTGGCGAGACAGCGGGTCGTCCCAAAGCAAGAAAGCTTGTCGAACTACCGGTTGGCGTCGACGAGCATCTGAACGAACTCGGCCGGGGTGGCCTCGCCAAGCGCCATCGCCGCGAGCGCCTCCTTGAACGTGTCCACCACCTGCACCTTGTGGGCGACGGTAAGCGGCGGGATCACGAACGTGGCGTCGCTGCTGGCCTGCACGAATGCCTTCTGCAACGGGTCCGCCGCGTCGGTGAGCTCGTACTTGATCGAGAACATCGATCCCGCCGCTTCGCTGACGAAGCGCACGTTCTCGGGGTCGGTCATGAACTGCATCCACTTGACCACCGCGGCGCGCCGATTCGGATCGTCGGTGTTCGCGGCGGCCAGGTTGGAGAGCATGAAGCCGATCTGGTGGCCGTGGTGGTCGCCGACCTGGGGCGCGGCGGCCACCTTGGTGGCGGAGTAGGTGTCCGGCGCGTCGTTGCGGATGCGTCCGATGTACCAGGGGCCGTTCAGGAACACCGAGGTGTTGCCGGCCATGTAGTGGCCGCCCGACACGCCGGCGTCGCCGCCAACCGCGTCGCGGGTGGTGTTGCCGTCCTGGTACAGGCGCATCAGCACCGCGGCCGCCTGCTCGAATACCGGGTCGGACAGCGGCTTCGACCACACGTCCGGACCGCCGATGCTGCCGGCCAGGTGGCTGAACCACAGCATGCTGGTCCACGCGTTGCCGCCGCCGGTCATCTGGCTGGTGGGCACGATGTCCGCCGCCTTCAACGCGTCGGCCAGCGCCCAGAATTCGTCCATCGTGGCCGGAAACTCGTCGTAGCCGACCTGGGCGAGGTGTGCGCTGTTGTACCAGATCGGCGTGAGGCCGATTTCATAGGGCACGGTCTTGGTGCGCCCGTTCCGGGTGCTCGCCTCGATGTAACCGGATACGAAGTTCTCCGACCACGGCCCGCTCAGTTCCTCGGTGAAGTCCATCAGGACGTCGGAGTCGTAGTACTGGAAGGTGGTCGGGTTGGGCGAGAAGATGAACAGGTCCGGCGCGCTGCCGCTGGCCAGTTGCGTATTCATCTTGTCCGCGTAACCGTCGTAGTCGGGGATGCCCTCCAGCTCGACGCGAATCGCCCCTTCGTTCTCTTCGTTGAAGCGCTCGATGAGCGCGGCGATGGTCTCCGACTTGGAGTCCGGCGGCACCCAGATTGTCGGCCAGTCGAGCACTACCTCGCCCGCCGCTCCTTCCTGGCCGGGAGCGCCTGTCACCGGCGCCGCGGCAGCCATAACAAGGGCGCCGATCAGCAACCCCATCGATATTCGTCGCATTGTTCCTCCTGTTGCGTTCCGCGACTAATACCCAATTCGCTCCGGCGGGTCAAGAATCGGGCTATCGGTCGGACCAGTGGATCAGGGCGCCGATCACGCCTTCCCGGTTGCCGTGCAGAATGCCGCGGTACAGGTCCGGTGCCTCGCCGCTGGCGACACGGTGGGTCACGGTGTGCTCCCACGGCAGGTAGCCGAGGGCCAGATTATGCATGATCATCTCGCGAGCCGGCTCCTCGCCGTCGTTGCACGGGAAGTACATCCGGACGCGCTTGCCGTGCGGCACCGGGTAGCGGAAGTGGATCGGATCCTTGCCGTAGTGGCCTTGCCACACGAACTTGCCGCGCGGCCGGGTCAGGGCGATTGCGGCGTCGATGTTGGCCGGCAGGCCGGTGGCCTCGAACACCACGTCGCAGCCGCCCGGCCAGCGCTCCGCCACCGCTTGCGCCACGTCGGTAGTGGAGGCATCGATCAGGTGGCGGGCGCCGAGCTTGCGCGCCACCTCCAGGCGCGCCGCGTCGCGGTCCACCGCCACCACCACGCAGCCACGCTGGTTGGCCCACACCACCACCGACAGGCCGACGAGGCCGACGCCGAACACCAGCACCGTGTCGCCGAGCCGCGGATTGCTGATGTCCACCCCGTGCAGGCCGACGCCGGGCAGCACGAAGGCGCTGGCCACGTCGACGGGCGCCCCGGCAGGCAGCAGCGCAGTGTCGGCGCGGCCCGCATCCAGCACCGCGTGGCTGGCGTGAGTGCCGCCGACGGTGTGCACGGGCTCGCCGTCCAGCCGCATCCCCGGGCTGGCGCGGAAGTACACCTGGTCGCCGGGTTGGTAACCGGTCACATCGGCGCCGGCCTCCTCGACCACCCCGGTGGCCATGTAGCCGGTGCACAGCGGGTAGCGGACGCCGTCCAGCGACCCGCGCACGAACATGAACTCGGTGCCGATGCTGACCCCCGACCACAGCGTGCGGATCACCAGGTCGGCGGGTCCGGGATCGGGCAGCGTTACGTCGCGCAACGCGAAGTTGTGCTGCGCATCGCAGATAAGGGCTTCGGCGTTCATGAAGCGGACCTCCTCGTCTCGTGCGCCGAGTATGCCGCGCATCGCCGCTCACTGTCTCTGCAGTCTGCGTCTGCAAGCCGGGGTTGGCAGGCAGATCGGACCGCCAGCAGGCACAGCAGCGGCTGTGTTGCTCGCGGCTGCCATTGCCGCTGGCGGCCGGCGCAGCAGTGTCCTACAGTGGCGGTGTGATGATGGCGACGGCAGTAGTCTGTGGCATGAGCGGAGACCGTACCGCACCGGGTGGTGGCGAAGGATCGTCACGGTGACTGTGCCACGCCGCCTGGAGGCGAATATCCGGCAGGTTTACGGGCGCCGTGCCGACCGCACGCTTGCCGAGTTGCAGGAGTTGTGGAAGCGCCACCGCCTGGCCGTGGCTGCCCCCGAAGCTGGCGCCGGCGCCGGCACCGGGCCGGGAGCGGCGCGGGTACCGGAGGCCGGCGACGTGGCGTTGATCGCGTACGCCGACTCGATCCGCGGTGCCGGGGGGTCGCCGTTGGCCGCGCTGCGCCGCTTCGTGCGCCGCTACCTGGCGGGCGGATCGATCAACACGCTGCACCTGCTGCCGTTCTTCCCGTGGGACACGGACCGCGGCTTCTCGGTGCAGGACTACCGCGCGGTCGACCCGCGCAACGGCACCTGGGCGGATATCGAAGCGCTGGCCGGCGAATTCGCCCACCTGATGGCCGACCTGGTGATCAACCATGCTTCGCTCGACAATCCTCTGGTGCAGGGCGCGCTGACTGGCGACCCGCGCTACCGCGACTACGTAATCCGGTACGACGACGGCGAGCAGCCCGACGCGGCGGCGCTGGCGGCGCTCACCCGGCCACGCCCGGACCCGGTTCTGACGCGTTATTTCCTCGTAGCCGCAGGTGGCCACATGCGGGCGACGTTCGATTCGCCGGCCAAGGAGGGGGCGCCGGACGATGAAGCGCCGATCCGCGCCGACGGCTGGGTGTGGACTACCTTCTCCCGGCCGCCCAACCCGGATGGCAGCGCCGCCACCCGGCAGGTCGACCTGAACTTCCGCAACCCGCGCGTGTTGCTGGAGATGCTGGAGGTGCTGCTGTGCTACCGCGGGCACGGCGCCGACTGGGTGCGGCTGGACGCCGCCGGCTACATGTGGAAGGAACTCGGTACGCCGAGCATCCATCACCCCAACACCCACCGCCTGCTGCAGGTGATGCGCGATGCGCTGGCGGGACGTGCGGACCTGGTGAGCGTGGCCGAGGTGAACGAGCCGCAAGAGACCATCCTGCCTTACCTGGGCAGCCCGGATGCGGGCGTGGAGAGCGACCTGGTGTACCAGTTCGGGCACTTTCCACTGGCCGTGCACGCGCTCCTGTCCGGCGACGCGAGTCACTACAAGCGCTGGCTCGGAACCCTGGAGCCATTCGCGGGCCGGCAGTTCATTACGATATACGGAAGCCACGACGGCATGGGCCGCAAGCCGGTGCTCGGGCTGCTGCCGGACGCCGACCTGGAGCGCATGGTGCAGGACCTCGTCGCCGGCCACGGTGCGTTGCCGAACTACGCCCGACAGGCGGGCGGCGGGCGCATTATCTACGAGCTGTGCGCCACGCCGTGGAGCCTGATCAACCGCGCGGACGCGGGTGAGCCGCCGCAACTCCAGGTAGACCGCTACGTGGCGTGCGGTGCGCTCGGCCTGGTGTTGCGCGGCGTGCCGGCGTTCTACATCAACGGGCTGCTCGGTGTCCCCAACCGTCTTGACCCCGAACAGCTGGACGAGAACCGCTCGATCAACCGCGAGCAATTCGACGAGGCAGCGCTGTACGCGGAGCTGGACGACCGCGGCAGCCAGATGCGGCGTGTCCTGGATCGCCTGCTGCACCTGATCGAGATACGCGCCGGGGAGCCGGCGTTCGACCCTGGCGGCCCACCCCTGCAAGTGCTCGACAGTCCGGCGGCGGTGGTGGCGGTAGCGGCCGACGGCCGCGGCCGCCGGGTAGTGGCCCTTACCAACCTCTCCGCGGAACCGCAACGGCTGCGGCTAAGCACCGCCCTGTTCCGGGGGCAGGGCAGGGTGCGCGAACTGATCTCGGGCGCCGAGCGCACCGTTCCCGCCGAAGAAGCGTGGGATATGCTGTTGGCACCGCATGATGTCACGTGGCTGGCCGGCACCAGGTAAAGGGCCGGTGCTCGGACCTGCTTCGGAGCAGACGGAACGTTCGCAACGTTGTGCGTTTTGCGTGTTTGCGCGATTGGCATGCAGCAAGTACAGTGTGAGCTTGATTCGACCATTCGGAGGAGGAACAGATGACCAAGACCCGTGACTGGATTCTTGCCCTGATGCTTTCGGCCATCGGCGCCGCGGTGGCGCTCGCCGGCGCCGCGGATGAACAAGGCGCGGCGGGCGCGGACGCCAATACGCCAGCGGCCGCCATGTCCGCCACCGGCGGCCCGCAGATGTGGGCCACACTGGCGGTGTACGAATCCGAAACCGGCAACCGCATCCCTTCCATCAGTGAGTCTCCCATGCTGGCGTCGCGAGTCGCCGCCGGCGAGCTCCCGCCGGTCGAGGAACGCATCTCCGAGGAGCCGATGGTAGTGCTGCCCTATGCCGAGATCGGCCGGTACGGCGGCACTCTGCGCGGCAAGTCGGTACGGCCCGCCGGCGACAACGACATCGAGTTCATGCGCGGGCAGCCGATGCTGCGCGTCTCGCCCGACCTGACCGACTTGCTCCCCAACATCGCCAAGGGATGGGAGTTCAACGCCGACAAGACCAGTCTGACGGTCTACCTGCGCGCCGGCGCGCGCTGGAGCGACGGCGCGCCGTTCACCACCGACGACATCATGTTCTGGTACGAGGACATGATCCTCAACGACCAGATCAGCCCCTCCAAGCCGGGCTGGATGCTGCTCGACGGCGAGCTGATCAACGCCACCAAGGTGGATGACACCGCCGTGCGCTTCGACTTCAGCAAGCCCTACCCACCAATGCTCAGCGTGCTGGCGACGCTGATCAACGTACCGGTGTTCGCACCGGCCCATTACGTATCGCGCTGGCACATCGACCACAATGAGGATGCCGAGGCGCTCGCCAAGGAAGAGGGGTTCGACAACTGGTGGAGTGCATTCCTGTTCCACAACCCGCCCCGCCTCGGAGCGCGCAAGGAAGCCGAGTTGCCGGTGATGAACACCTGGATGCTGGACCGCGTCGACAGCTCCAACAACCGTTACTTCGTGCGCAATCCCTACTATTGGAAAATCGACACCGCCGGCAACCAGCTGCCCTATATCGACGAGCACGTTGCGGTGTTCGTGGAGGACGTGGAAGTGCTGGTGCTGAAGGAGATTGCCGGCGAGATCGACTACTCGGGAACCTGGCACCGCATGGACAACGTGCCGCTGTACCGCGAGAACGAAGCGTCCGGCGGCTTCCGGGTTCTGGTATGGCGCGCCCCGCGCAATACCCATCCGATCATCCTGAACTCGCTGCACAAGGACCCGGTGTTGCGTGAAATCTTCAGTGACATCCGCTTCCGCCAGGCACTCTCCCTGAGCGTCAACCGGGAAGAGTTGAACACGACCTTCTTCTTCGGCTTGGCGACACCGCGCAATTACCACGTGTCTCCGTTCAGCGCCCTGTTCGAGCAGTGGATGGCGGACTACTTCATCGAGTACGACCCCGACCGGGCCAACGGCCTGCTCGACGAGATGGGGCTGCCGTGGGACGCCGACGGCAAGTACCGGCTGCGCCCGGATGGCGAGCCGCTGACCCTGATAATCGACCACATCAAGCGCGCCGCGCGCGATGCCGCCGTGTTCAAGGATTACTTCGAGGCGCTCGGCATCCGTACCATCACCAAAGAGGAAGAGCCGTCGCTGATCAACGCCCGCCGCCGCGCCAACGAGCATGACCTGGTGTGGCGCGAGAAGGCCGAGGTCAACGAGATGAACATGCGCACCCGTTTCGGCGGGCCGTTCGCCTTTCCCACCTTCGATACGCACGTGCCGTGGTACCAGTGGCACGTCAGCGGCGGGCAGGAGGGCCTCGAACCGCCCGAGGACGTCAAGGAGCTATTCCGGTTGGTGGAGGAGTGGCTGACCACGGAGCCCAACAGCGATGCCTACGTGGCACTGGGCAAGCAGATCCTGGAGATCAACACGCGCAACCTGTGGACCATTACCGCGCTCGGCATGGAGCCCTACCCGGTGATCTTCAAGGATACCCTGCGCAACACTCCGGAGCAGGCGCTGTGGGACTGGCCCTACCGGTTCTGGATGCCGTACATGCCGGAGCAGTGGTTCTACGCCGAGTAGCGCCGGCATGACCCGTCGGGGCGGGGTGGGGCGCCGCTCCCCACCCTGCGTTGCGCCGCATGCTTGACTACATCGCCCGCCGCGGACTGTTCACGCTCCTGCTGCTCGCCCTGGTGTCGGTGGTGTCGTTCGTGATCATCCAGCTCCCTCCGGGCGACTACCTGTCCACCTACATCATGGCACTGCAGGAGCAGGGCGAGGACGTCTCGGAGGCGCAAATCGAGACGCTGCGCGCCCACTACGGCTTGGGTCTGCCGATCTACGTACAGTATTTCAAGTGGATGTGGGGGGTGGTGCGCGGCAATTTCGGCGTTTCGTTCGAATGGAACGCGCCGGTGGCGGCACTGATCGGCGAACGGCTGGCGCTGACGCTGACCATCGCGGTGGTAACCATGGTGTTCACTTACCTGCTGGCGATACCGATCGGTATCTACTCGGCCACCCACCAGTATTCGGTCGGTGACTACACGTTCACGACGGTCGGCTTCATCGGCCTGGCCACACCCAACTTCCTGCTGGCACTGATCCTGATGTTCCTGTTCTTCAAGTACCTGGGCCTCAGCGTGGGCGGACTGTTCTCGCCGGAGTACCTGGGCGAGCCGTGGTCGATCGGCAAGGTGTTCGACCTGATCCGCCATCTGCCGATCCCGATTATCGTGGTGGGTACCGCGGGGACCGCGGCGATAGTCCGTATCATGCGCGGCTCGCTGCTGGACGAGTTGCGGCGCCAGTACGTGATCACGGCGCGTGCCAAGGGGCTGAAGGAGCGCGCGCTGCTGTTCAAGTACCCGGTGCGGGTGGCGGTGAACCCGATTGTCAGCACGATCGGCTGGGCGCTGCCGAGCACCATTTCCGGGGCGACCATCACCGCCATCGTGCTCAGCCTGCCCACCGCGGGCCCCCTGTTGCTGCGCTCGCTGCGTTCGCAGGACATGTATCTGGCTGCCAGCATCGTGATGATCCTGAGCGCGATGACCATTCTCGGCACCTTTGTCTCCGATTTGCTGCTCGCCTGGGTGGATCCGCGCATTCGCTTCGAGCGCAGCCGCGCCTGATGAGCGGTACGGCGGCCGCGGTCTCCACTGCCGAGGTGCGTGATGAGCGCTACTACCTGGCGTCGCAGTGGCAGCTCGCGTGGCGCAAGTTCCGCAGCCACCGACTGGCCATCGCCGGGGGCTGGGTGTTGGCGGCGTTCTACCTGTTGGCCGTGTTCGCCGATTTCATTGCCCCCTACGACGTGAATGTGCGCAGCAGTTTCATCTACATGCCGCCGCAGCGGGTGCGCGTGCTGGCCGACGGCCGGCTACGGGCGCCGTTTGTATACGCCACCACGAGTGAGGTCGACCTGCACAGCTTCGCCCGCACCTACACCGAGGACGAGAGCGTCCGCTACCCGGTGCGACTGCTGGCGCGCGGCTACGAGTACCGGCTGCTTGGCCTGATCCCGGCCCGCATCCACCTGTTCGGGGTGGCGGAGCCGGCGACACTGTTTTTGTTCGGCACCGACAACCTGGGCCGCGATTTCTTTTCGCGCGTGATGCTTGCGGCGCGCGTGTCGCTGTCCATCGGCCTGGTCGGGGTGGCGTTGAGCTTTGTGCTCGGCGTGCTGCTCGGCGGCGTTTCCGGCTACTACGGCGGTACCGTGGACCTGTTCGTGCAGCGTCTGATCGAGTTCCTGCTGTCGATCCCGAAGATCCCCCTGTGGATGGCGCTGGCCGCCGCGCTGCCGGTCGACTGGCCGGTGGTGAAGGTGTACTTCGGTATCACCATCATCCTGTCGGTGATCGGCTGGACCGGGCTGGCGCGAGTGGTGCGCGGCAAGCTCCTGCAATTGCGCGAGGAGGATTACAGCACCGCCGCCGTGGTGGCCGGCGCCGGCGACTGGCAGATAATCCTGCGCCACCTGCTGCCCGGCTTCATGAGCTACCTCATCGTGACGCTGACGCTGGCGATCCCGCAGATGGTGCTGGCCGAGACCGCGCTGAGCTTCCTGGGTATTGGCCTGAAGCCGCCGGCCGTGAGTTGGGGGGTGTTGCTGCAGGATGCCCAGAACGTGCGCACGGTGGCACTGTATCCATGGCTGCTGCTACCGGGGGTGTTCATCATCATCACCGTGATGGCATTCAACTTCCTCGGCGACGGCGCCCGCGACGCGGCCGACCCTTATCGCTGACCGCGGCCGCCGGTCGGCGCGGTAATCTCCCGGATGGTCCGCTGCGCGGTGCGCACTCGTTGCTCGTTGCCGGTACCGGGTAACCGGGCCGAGTCCAGGGCAAGGAGTTGCTTCCAGAGGGCCCAACCGCGCGCCCGCTGCCAGGTAAGCTCGTCGAGTCGAAGCCCGGCGCGGAATTCCGCTCTGCCGGGTTGGTCCAACAGAGTCCACGCCACCGTCAGATCACATGCTGGATCGCCCGCCGCCAGTTGGCCGAAGTCGATTACGGCGTGGAGTTTGCCATCCAGCACCAGCAGGTTGCCGGCGGCGATGTCGCCGTGCACCCACACCGGGCTGCCCTGCCAGCGCGAGTCAAGTGCGCGGCGCCACGTGGCCAGCGCAGCGCGCTGATCGACCAGGCCGCGGCACCGATCCAGGAGCAGATCGGTTTCGGCCGCGTAGACGGCGAGTGCGCCGCCGCGGTGGAAGTTCTCCGGACCGGGTGCTGGTGCGCCGGCGGTGTCGGCGCCGTGCAGCGCAGTCAGAAAGCCCGCCAGCCGGCGCGCACCGTCACTCAGGTCGTGGATATTCGCCGCCGTGGCGGGCTCGCCGGGGATCCATCGGTACAAGGCCCAAGGCCAGGGGTAGCCCGCTCCCGGCGCTCCCAGGCCGGCCGGCTGCGGTATCGGCAGCGGCAGGTGGCGCGCGAGCCGCGGCAACCACTCATGCTCGACCAACAGGTGAGGAGCGTAGCGGCCCGCGCTCGGCAGGCGCGCGCACAGCGAGTCGCCGACCCGAAACGTGCGATTGTCATGTCCGCCGGGGACGACGGCGGCTACCGGCAGCTTCCGGTAGCGGGGGAACTGCTCGGCAATCAACCGGCGGACCAGGTCGGCATCGATCCCCACCGTTTGTGTTATTGGTTTCCTCCCTCATGTGGAGTAGTGGGTGCTTCACCGCCGAATGTGTCCCGGTACAGCGCTTCGATCCGCGCGACCTCGTTCTCGGTCAGCCGGGCGAATTCCCTCGTCCGTCCGCGACCGGACAGCGTGCCGCCGTTCTGACGCAGGAATCGCAGCAGAAGGTTGGACAGGCGCTCCGGCATGTCGACGATCAACAGGGCGTCTCAGCACGCCACGTCGCGGCCCGGCGACGCGCTGCTAACGCCCGAGGTCAGGTGACGCCGCCAGCAGGACCAGTGACCTCGCATCGGCATCATAGGACTCCTGGGGCGTGATCAACAGGCCTGTTTCGAGCGGGCTTATGTCGTCCGGCGGAGGCAGGGCGGTGTCGATGGTCCGCCGCCAGGCGCCGCCATGCGGGGCCGCCGGGACCGCGAAGGGGCGATCGCGGGTGGCCGCGTTCAGGATCAGGTACAGGTCGCCGGCGGGGTTCGACAGGCAGGCTGCCAGGCACGATTGCTCCTGCTCCCAGTCGGGTGCGCCGCCCCCGGCTGCGTACCAGCGAACGCCGTCGTCGCCCGGCGATGGATCGGGGTAGAAGGCGTCGCGGTGCAGGGCCGGGTGGGTAGCTCGCAGGGCCGTCAGCGCGCGGCAGAAGCGGCTCAGTTCGTTCCCGGCCGCGGTGGGGGTCCAGTCGAACCAGGACAGTTCGTTGTCGTGGCAGTAGGCGTTGTTGTTGCCGCGCTGGGTGCGCGCCAGCTCGTCGCCGCCGAGCAGCAACGGCGTGCCGAGGGACAGGAACAGCGTGGCCAGCAGGTTCTTGCTCTGGCGCAGCCGGACGGCGCCGATGGCGGCATCGTCGGTGGGCCCTTCGACGCCGTGGTTGGCGCTCAGGTTGTGGTCGCTGCCGTCGCGGTTGCCCTCACCGTTGGCGTGGTTGTGCTTGGCCGCGTAGCTGACCAGGTCGTGCAGGGTGAAGCCGTCGTGGCAGGTGATGAAGTTGATGCTGTGCGCCGGGCGCCGGCCGTTGCCCTGGTACAGGTCGGCGCTCCCCGCCAGCCGCGTAGCCAGGGCGGCGGCGGTGCCGTCGCCGCGCCAGAAGCGGCGCACGTCGTTGCGGAAGCGGTCGTTGAGTTCGGCCCACCGGTCGCCCGGGAACTTGCCCACCTGGTAGGCGCCTGCGGCGTCCCACGCCTCGGCGATGATCTTGGTGTCGCGCAGCACCGGATCCTCACCGATCTGCTCCAGGATCGGCGTGTTGGCGCTCAGGTTGCCGGAGCGGTCGCGGCCCAGCACCGACGCCAGGTCGAAGCGGAAGCCATCGACGTGCATCTCCACCACCCAGTAGTGCAGGCAGTCGATGATCATCCGCCGCACCACCGGGTGATTGCAGTTCAGGGTGTTGCGGCAGCCGGTGAAGTCCAGGTAGCGGCTGCGGTCGCCGGGATCGAGCAGGTAGTAGATGCTGTTGTCCAGGCCGCGGTAGGAGAGGGTGGGGCCCGCGGCGTCGCCCTCGGGGGAGTGGTTGAAGACCATGTCCAGAATGATCTCGATCCCGGCCGCGTGCAGCTCGCGCACCATCTGCTTGAACTCGGTCACCTGTCCGCCGGGTTCGGTTGCGGCGCTGTAGCGGCGCTTCGGGGCGAACAGGCCGATCGGGTTGTAGCCCCAGTAGTTGACCAGCGGCGCGGCGTCCGGGTCCGCGGCCCCGCCGGGAGCGTACTCGTCGGACTCGTGCACCGGCAGCAGCTCGACCGCCGTGACGCCGAGCGAGCGCAGGTGGGGTATGCGTTCGCACAGGCCGAGGAAGGTGCCTGGTTGCGTGCGTCCGGCGCTCGGATGGGCGGTGAATCCGCGCGCGTGGACCTCGTAGACCACGCTGCGGTGCAACGGATGGCGCGGGTGGCGGTCGTCCCGCCAGTTGAAGGCCGTGTCCACGACGACGCAGCGCGGCTGTTCAGACGGCAACTCGGCAGCCCGTCGCCGCGCGGGCATGGCGCCGGTGAACGCCTTGGCGTAGGGGTCGAATAGCAGCCGCTGCGCGTCGAAGCGATGGCCGTGCCGCGGTGCGAATGGTCCGTCGACCCGGTACAGGTAGCACCAGCCGGGGCCGACGCCCCGCGCCAGGACGTGCCATATGTCCCCGGTGCGGTGATGCGTCCGATCCAGGCTGATCTCGGCCGTTGGCTCGGCAGTCGCAGCGTCCTCGAACAGCAGCAGCGAGACGGCGGTGGCATGGCGGCTGAACAGCGCGAACTGTGTGCCGCGGTCGAGTACCGTGGCGCCGAGCGGCACCGGACGGCCCCGGGTCACCGAGAGCGCGGACGATGAGGTGGACACGGACCGATTGGTACCACGACTGACATCGGAGCGCAAACGAATAAATCCGGCGCCGGGTTGGAGCGCCCCGTGAGCAACATCTATGCCGTGAGACACACCGCGAGCCCGATGCGCCGATGCATCGGGCTCGGTGACCCCCTCGGGTGATTCAGGGTACAACCTTCAGGAGGATTGTCGGTATTATGCACAGAGCGATGACGGCGGCCCACTTGCTCGGATCGGGTAATTGGACCCTACACCCAATAGATATCTACAACTGGCCCCAGATTAAGCGACTCGGCGGTCGACTAGGTCACAAGGACAGTCGAATAGGGGAGGAAAGTTGGCGATTTTGGAGTTCGAGATGTCGCGGGTCGGTCCGCGGTCCCGATTCGGCTTAACTGATGCG
>MPNH01000070.1 GCA_002238925.1 Spirochaetaceae bacterium bin103
CGGCGGGCCGATGCGCTCGGGCTGGTGGCGGAGAGCGCGCTGGCCGGCGGGCTCGATCCGGGCAACTCCGCCGACCGCTTCCAGGTGACCGTGCACGTGCAGGCGGACACACTCGCGGCCCGCGAGGCCGCCGACGAGACGCGGCGCGGTTGCGCGGAAACGCGGACGGCCGGCCCGGCGGCGTCGGAGCCGCCCTCCACTGCCGCGCACGCGGCGCTGCACGTTGCCGCGGAAACGTGGGAGCATGGAGTTCGTCCGGACGCGAGCACCATGCCAAGTGTCGCTTCGGGGGTGGAGCAGCCGCTTCGTGACACGCGAAGCCGCAATAGCCGCAGCAAAGTGACCGCGGACACGTCGCCGTGTCGCGACCAATCGGCACCGACCCGCCGCGATGCCAAGCTCCCTGACTGCGCCGCCTGCGCGCATTCGCTGGGGCTCGGCTATTTTCGGATAGTCTCCACGTCGTGCCGAAGATCCTCGATGTCGTATTGAGCCGTCACCTTCCTGGCACGTGCATAGTCGATCACCCTGCTCCGGCACGTGCTGCCCAACGTCATGCCGCCGATCATCATCATCTTCTCGATCACCATCGGCGCCATCATCGTGGCCGAGGCCTCGCTGAGCTTCCTCGGCTTCGGTCTGCCACCTGATGTGCCGAGTTGGGGTGGCATGCTGAGCCGCGAGGGGCGCCAGTACATGACGATCGCGCCGCGGCTGGCGATCTGGCCGGGCCTGTGCCTGACGATCGTCGTGTACGGCATCAACATGTTCGGCGACGCAATTCGCGACCTGCTCGACCCGCGGCTGCGCGGCGGCGGCGGCCGCTACGGAACCTCCAATCGGCGGAAGGCAGGAAACCCGCGCGCGGTCAGGCGGTAGGCTTGCGACGTCCCGCGGGCAACCGTGCGTCGCGTTACGACTTCGGCGGGGGATCGACGTGCACGGTGACGATTTCGGTGTCGTGGTACTGCTCGTGGCGCACCGACGAGGCAAGGTGGCGCAGGAGCCGCAGTGATATCTCCCGCTCTTCCGGCACCTCCGCGGAGTGGGCGTCGAGCAGGGTGAGGCGGTCCTGGAGGTTCTCCTGTCCGGTGGAGGCGATGAACTCCAGCACGGCGCCGCCGTCTTCCTTGCGGGCCACGAGCAGCAGGCGCCGGTGTTCGGCGGCATCGCCGTTGGTGCCTTCCTGCTCGACAAGGGAGGTCAGTGTCTCCTCGCCGGCCGCGTCGAGGCGCCGCGCCATCGCCTGATCCCAGCCGTTGCGCTTCGCGAAGGTGGCGAGGAACTCGCTGATCTTCGGCAGGTTGGCGAAATCGGCTTCGACTTCCAGGCGGCGCCGGCGCGGCGCGGTCAGTTCCATGAACAGGGTCATCAGGATCGCCACCAGGCCGCCCGCGGTCATGCCGTTCTGCAGCAGGCCGCCGGCGAACTCCGCGAAGTACTCGGGAAAGATCACGCCGCCCTGAAAGCCGACGCCGGCCCAGAAAGAGACTCCGACCACCAGGCCCTTGCGGTAGTCGACACCGTCCTGGATGACCATCTTCATGCCGGTGACGAACAGCATCGCCAGCAGCACCGCGATGTAGGCGGACGCCACCGGGGGCGGAATGGCCAGCACCACGGCGAGCGCCTTGGGCAGGAAGGCCAGCGCCAGGAATATGACGCCGATGGCGACCCCGACGCCGCGCGCCCCCACGCCGGTGAGCTCGGTTACCGCAACGCTGGTCGAGTAGGTGGTGTTCGGCACGGTGCCGGCGAGGCCCGACAGCAGGTTGCCGGCGCCGTCGGCGGCCACCGCGCCCTGCACGGCGCGGAAGTCCACCGCCCGTGGGCGGCGCCACGACACGCGCTGGATGGCTACGCCGTCGCCGATGGTCTCGATGGCGCCGACCAGGGTCACGAACACGAAGGCAGGCAGCAGACCCCAGAACACCGGCCCGAAGCTCAGGTCGAGCCCGGGCCACGCGGTATTCGGGATGCCGATCCACCCCGCCTGCGCGACCGTCTGCATGTCGTAGAGTCCGAACAAGCCGGCCACCACCGAGCCGACCACCACCCCGGTCACCGGCGCCCAGAGGCGTAGCGGACCGGTAGCCTTCAGGGCAATCCCGGTAATGACCAGCACGGTCGCCAGGGCGCTGACCGGCGCGGCAAGGGGCGGCGCACCCTCCGGCACGTCGGTCAGCATGTCGAACACGATCGGCATCACCGTGACCGCGATCAGCATGATCACCGTGCCCGCCACCGTCGGCGTGAGTATCCTGCGCAGCAGGGACAGCCGTGCCGCCAGCGCGAACTGGAACAGCGACGAGATCAGGACCAGGGTGGCCAGCATCGCCGGACCACCCTTTGCCAGAGCGGCCACGCACACCGCGATGAATGCCCCGGAAGTACCCATCAGCAGCACGTAGCCGGCGCCGATGCGGCCGACCCGTACCGCCTGCATCACGGTGGTGATGCCGCACACGGCGACCGCCGTGAACACCGCCCACGACAGGTAGGTCTCGCTGCCGCCGGCGGCACGCACCACGATCGCCGGCGTCAGCACCACGCCCGCGATGCAGAGAATCGTGAACTGCAGGCCGAGGCCGAAGGTCAGCGCCTTGGGCGGCCTGTCGTTGGGTTCGTAGCGAACGCCCGCGCGGTTGGCGGACTGCTCGGTTTGCATGGCGGCACTCCCGTATTTGCTCGTTGGGCGACCCGAGTCCGACCGGTCACCGGCGGCAACTCTCGTGATAGTAACCGGTAAGTGGACTGATGGACCAGTTGACGCGGGTGTTGGCAGGTGTTGGCGCCCGGTTCGTGGTATACTGGCGACGGATCGCATGGGTGTTCTGACGCAACGGGATCTGCAGCGAGAACTTGCCGACGCGTTCGGAGTGCGCCGCCTTACCTATCGCGAACTGCGCACGATGGAGCGTGCCGGCATCATCGACGGAGACCAGCATGTCGAACTGCTCGACGGTCAGCTCTTCACCATGACCATCAACCCACCTCACGCCGCGGCAGTCTCGCACTTGGCGAGGCGATTTCAGCGCATCCTTGGGGACCGTGTCCAGGTCGTGAGCCAGGGGCCGCTTCGCCTTTCCGACGATCTGGACGACGTGAACCTCCCGCAGCCTGACCTGATGCTGGTCGCCGACCCCGAGAAGGTATATCCGGACCCCCCCCGCCCAGCGGATGTGTTTCTTCTGGTCGAGGTGTCCGATACCACGCTGGAAAAGGATCGGAACGTGAAGTTGCCGCTGTATGCCGCGCATGCCGTTCCGGAGGTGTGGATCGTCAATCTCGTGGAGCGGCAAGTCGAGATTTATACGGATCCGCGCGGGGACGAGTTCCTGACGCGGACCACCGCCGCGCTTACGGAACCCGTCGCCCCGCGGCGGTTTCCGGACGCACGGCAACAGTGGCTGCCCGATGCGATCCTCGATTTGTTGCGTTAGCCCGAAGTTCCGGATCCGTTCAGCGATCGGCCGGTGTCCAGCCAGCGCGTCTCCTCCGGAGTGAGGCGCAGGGAGAGCGCGTCGAAGGAGGCGGCCAGCTCTTCGCGGTCGCGGGGGCCGATGATCGGGAGCAGCGGCAGCGGCTGGTGCAGGAGCCAGGCCAGCGCAACCTGGGTGGCCGAGTAGCCGCCCTTGTCGCGGCCGAGCCGGCGCGCGCGCTCCAGGCGGGCAAAGTTGGCGTCGCTGCCGTACACCTCCAGGACGCGCGCGTCGAGCTCGTCCAGGGTGCCCGGAGCGGCGCCGCGCTGGTGCGGCTCGAAGCGGCCGGAGAAGAAGCCGCGCGCCTGCGACGAGAACACCAGCAGCGGGACGCCGGTGCGCCGATGCCAGTTCCATCCGTCAGGTCCGACGCTCACCAAACCCGGCCAGAACGGCGCCGCCGACCGCGCCAGGGCCAGGTGGTTGCTGATCACCGAGAATCCCTGCAGGCCGCGCTCGCGGGCGTAGGCGTTGGCCTGCTCGATGCGGTCGTACTCCCAGTTGGAGGCACCGATGGCGCGTATCCTTCCGCGGCGCAGTTCCGTGTTCAGCGCTTCGATAATCGTGCCCACGTCGAAGGCAAGGCTGTCGCGGTGCAGCAGATACAGTTCCACTTGCTCGGTACCGAGCACCTCCAGGCTGGTGCTGAGCTCGGCCTCGATCACGGCGGCGAAGTCGCCTCCCGTCACCCCGTGCCGGGTGCCGTGGCCCCCCTTGGTAAGCAGCGTCAGCCGGTCGCGCACGGCGCGGTCGGCCAGCCAGCGGCCGATTACCTGCTCGCTGCCGCCGTAGCTGCGCGCGGTGTCGAGCAGCGTGCCGCCGGCCTCCAGGTAGTGGTCCAACAGGCCGTGCCAGCGGCTGCTGTCGTCAAGCCGGTAGTAGTGGCTGCCCAGCGCCAGAGCGGACAGGGGACGGTCGATGCCGGGGATGCGCATCAGCCGTCGATTCCCGCCCGCCACAGGTAGGAGCGCAGCAGCTTCAGGTCGGCGCCGGCTTCGCGGACCGCCTCCGGAGCCGGGTACTTGCGGGCGCCGCGCCCGATGCTCTCGATCGACAGGTAGCCGCGGTAGCCGGCGGCGTGCAACCGCGGCAGCAGCTCGGTGTAGTCCAGCAGCCCGCGGTCCAGGCGCGAGAACAGCCAGGAGCCGTCGGCGGCCACTTCGCCGTTCTTGATATGGGTGTGATAGATACGGCCGCCGAGCCGGTCGATCACCCGGTTCGGGTGGTCGCCGTTGATGCGCAGGTTGCAGAAGTCGGCGCTCACCCCGATGCAGTCCGCCCCGGCCAGATCGAGCAGGCGCTCGGCGCCGGCCACGGTGCTGGTGATCTGCCGCATGGTGGTGTGGAAGGCCAGCCTGACGCCGGCGTCGTCCGCCATGGCGGCGAGCTCCCGCAACGCCCGCGCCAGGCACTGCCACTGCTCCGGCCCGGCATCAGGTGCGGCCGGCCGTCCCGGATCCAACTGCAGCGTCCGGGTGCCGAACGCGGGCGCCAGTGCGATAAACGTGCGCACGTTACCGAGCTGTTCGGCAAGCCGGGCCGGCTCGGTGAAGCTGTTGTGCAACGACAACACCGATACGGCCAGGCCGGCATCGCGAATGCGCGCCGCCACGCCGGCGGCATCCCGGCGCGCCCGTGCCCGGTCAAGGTGCGGCGGCGCGCACAGCAGTTCGATGGCGGGGTAGCCGAGCCGGGCGGTCGCGGAAATCGCCTCGTCGGCCGGCAGCGCCGCCAGGATCTCGCTGAACAGCGATGCGGTCATCGCGTGCCGGCTCATCCCGAGTCGGAACCGGGAAACGGCTGGGTCACGCCGCCGCGCACCAGCCACGGCAGGTCCGGGGTGCCGGCGCGCCGCGCCTCGGCATCGCCGAGCGTCACCATCGCCATTGCCCAGCGGTTGCGGTCACTGCGGTTGGCGGGACTGTAGTGCCACAGGTGCGCGTGCCAGACGATGGCATCGCCCGGCTCCAGTTCGATGTGTGCAACGGCGAGGTCGCGCGTCGACTCGCGCGGCAGTTCCACGTGTACCGCGTTCGGATACTTGACATGGTCGATCACCGGGCCGCGGTGCGAGCCGGGCACCACCTGCAAGCAGCCGTTCTCGCGTGTGGCGGGATCGAGCGCCACCCAGAAGCTTAATGCGTCGCGGAACAGGGGCCGCAGGTGGCGCCGCTCGGCCGTCTGGGTCCACAGCCCGATGTCCTGGTGCCAGGGCGTGGATTCGCCCACCTGCGCCGGCTTGGTGAACACGGCGTTGAACCACTGCCGCACGTTGTCTCCCACCAGCTCCCGGTTCAGCGCGATGGCGCGCGGGGCGGCCACGAACTCGTCCCACACGTCGCGGTGCCGCCGGCACAACTCCGACACTTTGCGGAATCGTTCCGGTCCCATCGGATTGGCGCCGTCGGCGCGGGCATCGTCGAACTGGACCTCACCGAGGCTGCCCACCTCCAGCGCGTCCGCGATGCGCCGCTTCAGCCGCCCTACCGTGGCAGTGGAGATGAAGCCGTGTTCAATCTGGTACCCTTGCGCGTGGTAGCCGTCGTGTGTCCCGATCATCCGGTCGAATCCCTCCCGCCGCGTCCACTATAATGCGTCCGGCATGAGGATTGCGCACGTCCGCCCTTCCATCCTCAGCGTCGACCTTCCGGACGGCGAAGTGTTCGCGTATTCGCAGGCGTGGTATCGCCGGCGCCGCTCCCTGGTTCTGGAGATCGAGACGGCCGACGGCACCGTCGGCTACGGGGAGGCGTTCGGACCCGCCGGCACCAACGCCGCGCTGATCGACGAGGTGTACGCGCCACTGCTGCTCGGCCGCGACGCCCGCGACCGCGAGACGTTGTGGCTGGAACTGTACAACGCGATGCGCGACCACGGCCGCAAGGGCACCGCGCTGGAGGCGCTCAGCGCGGTGGACATCGCGCTGTGGGATCTGGCGGGCAAGCACTTCGGCGAGCCGTGCCACCGCCTGGCGGGGCGCAACTACCGCCGCCAGGTGGCCGCCTACGCCACCGGCTTCTACCGCAAGCAGGTGGTCGGCGGTCTTACCGGGCAGGCGCCGCTGCTGGTGGAGGAGGCGCTGCGCTATGTCGCGGCGGGGTTCACGGCGCTCAAGGTCAAGATCGGGTTCGGTATCGACGACGACGCGGCGGTGGTGGCCGCGGTGCGCGAGGCGGTGGGGCCGGAGGTGCGCCTGATGGTGGACGCCAACCACGCCTACGACCGGGCCGCGGCGCGCGAGGTGGCGCGGCGCATCGACCGCTACCGCATCGACTGGTTCGAGGAGCCGCTGATCCCGGAGGACCAGCGCGGCCTGGGCCGATTCCGGAGCGAGTCGCCGATTCCTCTCGCCACCGGCGAGGCGGAGTTCGGGCGCTGGGGGTTTGCCGACCTGCTGCGCTACGACGCAGCCGACATCGTGCAGCCCGACTGCTGCGCCGCCGGCGGCCTTACCGAGGTGCTGAAGGTGGCCGACCTGGCCGACGCCGCGCACGTGCGCTGCATCCCGCACGTGTGGGGCACCGGAATCGCCGTGGCGGCGGCGCTGCAGGCGCTGGCGATGGTGGCGCCATGCCCGCCCGGCCTGACGCCGCGCGAGCCGCTGCTGGAGCTGGACCGCACCTACAACCCGCTGCGCGAAGAGCTCAACCTGACCCCGCCCGCGGTCGGGTCCGGCATGGTGTACACGATTCCTACCAGCCCCGGCATCGGCTTCGAGCCCGACCGGCGCGTGTTCGACGCCTACCGCGAGCCCCGCTGACCTCCGGCGACCGCGTCTGCCTACCCGCAGGCCAGAAGCGAGTCTTGCAGCGTCTGCGGGATGGCGCCGGAGATCGACGGGTTGCCCGATGTTCGCAACACCCGCAGGCTGGCCAGCGCCTCGAGGCCGCGCGGCAATGGCCCGCGGAAGTCGTTGTCGCCGAGGTCCAGCGTCACCAGTCTTCGTAGCCCGCCGAGCTGGTGCGGAACCGGTCCGCTCAGCCGGTTGCCGCCCACCTCCAGCCGGCGCAGGTTGGCAAGGCCGCCGAATTCCGCGGGAAGCGCGCCGGTCAGCCGGTTGCCGTCCACCCGCATCCACTCCAGCCGGGCCAGACGGCCGAGTTGCGGCGGAATCGAGCCGCTCAGCCGATTGTCCGTGAGATCGAGAACTTCGAGGTTGCGCAGCGCGGCGAGCTCGGCCGGGATGGGTCCACTCAACCCGTTGCCGCACAGCGACAGCCGGACGAGACTCCCCAGTTCGCCGAGTGCGCGGGGAATGGCGCCGGTCAGCCGGTTGTCGGACAGCACCAGCTCGGCCAGGTGCGGCAGGCGGCCGAGTTCGCCCGGGATCGGACCGGTCAACCGGTTGCCCCACAGAAACAGGAAGCGCAGGTTGATCAGCCGGCACAGGTCGCCGGGGATGGGGCCGGACAGCCGATTCCTCGACAGCGACAGGGTAGACAGGCGCGCAAGTGCGCCGAGATCGCCGGGAACGGGGCCGGACAATTCGTTGCCCCAGAGCGCCAGAGAGGTGAGATTGGCCAGCCTGCCGAGTTCGCCCGGAATCGAGCCGGTCAGCCGGTTGTCCGAGAGCCACAACCGGGTCAGGTGGGTGAGCTCGCCGAGCGCCGGCGCAATGGTGCCGCGCAGGCCGCGGGCGCTGGCATCGAGCTCGGTCACACGCGGCGGCGTCCCGCCGGTGGCCACTCCGTCCCACTCGCCAAGGTCACGATCCGCAGACCAGTTCAATCCGGCGCTGTCGATCAACCCGTTCTTGAAGGAAAGGAGCGCGTCCCGGTCGGCCGTCAACCCGGAGGACGACCTGCGTGCCGCCCGGCGCCTTGAGCCGGCCTGCTCGGCCGGTCCCGTGCCGCTGGACTCCGGGCGCGGCGTATCGGCAGGCCACTCCAGGACGTCCGGCCAGTGGTCGGCAAACCACTGCAACACGCGGCTGTAGGTGTTCGTCTGGCAGTGCCTGCGACCGTCCCTGAGGTCGACAAAGAACGACCCGCGTCCGGCGGCGAGGTGGCCGACCCGCCACAGGCTCACACGCCGCCAATTCGCGTAACGCACCGCAAGTTCCACGAGCGACCTGTTCAGGGCATTCATGCCGCATATTATGGCACAAAATCCCCGTTGGTCAAGAACGGCGGTGCGCTACACTGTAGGGCACGTATGACCCACTACGATGTCATACTGGCCGCACTGAGCCGCAGCGGGCGTTCCGCCCGGGAGGTGTCGCTGGCCGCGGTAGGGCACGAAAGCGCCATTCGCAGCATCAAGCGCGGCATGGACGTGCGCGCCTCCACCCTGCAGCGGGTGTGCGAGGAGCTGGGCCTGGAGTTCTACGTCGGCCCGCCGCGCACTGGGGCCGGGTCCGGCGGTTACGACTCCGCGATCCGGGAGCGGGAACCGGCCCCCGCGTGGGTGGCCGAACTGCGCGATGACCTGCGCGGCGAGATTCGCCGCCTCGCCGGGGATGAACCGGTTCCGTTCTCCGACGTGCCGGCGTCCATGGCCGGTGCACCGGTCGCGGCCGACCTGGTCTGGTCGCAGGAGCCGCGGGAGATGTCGGGGGTGTGCTTCGTCGACTGCTACGAAGTGCCGCCGGCGCCGGCCGGCCGCGCGCGGCTCGACGACACCACCCGGGCGGGCTGCCTTGCGTTCCGCCGGAGTTGGCTCGACCTGCACCGGCTTGATGCCGACCGCTGTGCAGTCGTGCACGTGTATGGCGATTCGATGGCACCGACGCTGACCGACGGCGCCACGATTCTGGTCAACCGCACCCAGCGCCGCCGGCGCTCCGGGTGTCTGTTCGCGATCCGCACCGCGGAGGGACTGCTGGTCAACCGGGTGGGGAAGGACGCGGCCGGGCGCTGGCAGCTGGTGGCCGACCGCCCGGAGGCGGCGCCGCGTCCCTGGCCCGACGGCGCGGAAATCCTCGGTCAGGTGCGCTGGGGCACGCGAACATGGAGCTGACCGGGCAGCCACCCGGACGCCGCTCGGGAGGGCCGGCGCGGCGCGCCAACCAGCCCTCGGCCCGCGAGCCGGCGCACCGTACCAGCCGCCGCCCGCCACCGCCCGCCACCGCCCGCCCGCCCGCCCCGCCCGCCGCCGCCCGCTGCCCCCCGCCCGCCGCCGCCGGTTGCCCCGGGACGGCCGGCTTGTTAGAATAGTCCCTACCCCTCACGGACACTTGCGGCGGAGCAGGCCGGTGCGGTTGTTCGCTGCACGCAGTAAGCAGGACAACCGTATTCGTACCGGTGAGCTGGGCAGCCGGCTTGGTCCGCGCGGGCCCAGGAGCGCCATGGGACAGCGACGCACAGAAACCAGCAGCACGCTTCCGGCCACGACCACGCCCCGCCGCGTGCAGTGGAGCAAGGTGGTGGTCAACTGGGAGCTGTACCTGTTCGTGTTGGTGCCGCTGATCTGGCTGCTGCTGTTCATGTACGTGCCGATGGTCGGCAACGTGATCGCGTTCAAGAAGTTCGTGCCGATCAAGGGCATGCTCGGCAGCGACTGGGTGGGCTTCGACCACTTCGTCCGCTTCATGAACTCGTTCAACTTCAAGAACGTGATGTGGAATACCTTCTACATCAACGCCTACCAGCTTGTTGCCGGTTTCCCGGTGCCGATCGTCCTGGCCCTCGCACTCCACTACTGCCCGGCGCTCGGCTACAAGAAGACCGTGCAGATGGTCACCTACGCGCCGCACTTCATCTCCACCGTGGTGATGGTCGGCATCATCCTGAAGGTGCTGCAGGTGCGCATCGGCCTGGTGAGCGTGGCGCTGGCCAAGCTCGGCATCCCGGAACCGCCGTTCCTGGGCAGCCCCGACTGGTTCGCGCACGTGTACGTGTGGACCGGCATCTGGCAGAACATGGGCTGGGGCACGATCATCTTCCTGGCCGCCCTCGCCGGCGTCGACATCGAGTTGCACGAAGCGGCGCGCGTGGACGGCGCCACCATCTGGCAGCGGGTGTGGCACATCGACCTGCCCGGCATCATGCCCACCGTGATCATCCTGCTCATCCTGCAGTCGGGACAGATGCTCAACGTCGGCTTCGAGAAGATCTTCCTGATGCAGAATCCGCTCAACATCCGCGGTTCGGAGGTGGTGGAGACCTACGTCTACAAGATAGGTCTGGCCTCGGCCACGCCCAACTTCTCCTACGCGGCGGCAATCAACCTGTTCCGCAATGTGATTGCCTTCTTCCTGCTGGTCGGGGTAAACCGATTCTCGCGCCGGGTATCGGAGACCAGCCTGTGGTAAGGCGCTCCGGCACCGACCTGGCGGCCGCGGTGGCGCCGCCGCCACCGGATGCCGCGCCGCCGCCGACGGCGCGCAGGACGCGAATCAAGAACGCCCGCGAGGACCGCATTTTCTATGCCCTCGACTACGCGCTGCTCACCTTCGCGTTCGTCATCGTCATCTACCCGCTCATCTACATCATCAGTTCGTCGTTCAGCGATGCCCAGGAAGTGCTGACCGGGCGCGTGTGGCTGCTGCCGATCAAGCCCAACCTGGACGGCTACGAGGCGGTATTCAAGTACCGGGACGTCTGGCTCGGCTACGGCAATTCGATCTTCTACACCGTGTTCGGCACCCTCTACAACGTCGCGATGACCATGGTCGTGGCCTACCCGCTCGCGCGCAAGGACTTCATCGGGCGCAGTCCGATCATGTTCCTGTTCACGTTCACCATGTTCTTCCACGGCGGCCTGATCCCGACCTACCTGCTGATCAAGAGCCTGGGCATGATCGACACCCGCGCGGTGCTGATCATCCCGTGGGCGATCGGGGTGTGGAATGTGATCATTACCCGCACCTACCTGCAGAGCACCATCCCCGGCGAGTTGTACGAGGCGGCGCGCGTGGACGGCGCTTCCAACACGCGCATGTTCTGGCACATCGTGCTGCCCTTGTCGGGGCCGATCATCGCCGTCATCACCCTGTTCTACGCGGTCAACCATTGGAACACCTACTTCAATGCGCTGATCTACATTCGCAACGACAACCTGAGGCCGCTGCAGCTCATCCTGCGCGAGATCCTGATTCAGAATTCGATGAACATCCTGGACGACATGATGGCCGACATGAGCGCGGAGCAGTTGGAGCAGATGACCCGGCGCGAGTTCCTGGTGGCGCTGCTGCAATATTCGCTGATCGTGGTGGCCACGGTGCCGGTTCTGGTGATGTATCCGTTCGTGCAGAAGCACTTCGTCAAGGGAGTGATGATCGGTTCGATCAAGGGATAGCCTGACAACAGGCCGGGCGTTGCCCGGTACAACGAAACAACAAAAGGAGTTGCAGATGAGAAATCTAGCAATCGTCTTGATGCTCGTGGCAGGTGCTGTCATGGGCTTCGCCGGTGCCGAGGGAGAGGGATCCTCCGCCGGAGATTTTACGCTCAGTCCGCCGGGAACCTATCCGGTGGTGGAGCCGACGTACGAGTTCGACGTGGTCACGATCTATCTGAGCCACGAGTCTTCGGGCCGGCCGGGGGACTCGAAGTTCTCGGCGTTCCTGGAGGATCTCACCAACGTGCGGGTCAACTTCGTGGACGTGATCGAGAGCGGCGCGGCGGGTGAGAAGATCAACCTGATGCTGGCCAGCGGCGACCTGCCCGACGTGCTCATGACGCCGTTCCACATCAACGCGCAGACCACCTACCAGCACGGCGTGACCGGCACCTTTCAGCGCCTGAACGAGCTGATCGACAGCCACATGCCGGCGCTGAAGCGCGAGCTGGAGAAGTGGCCGCAATACCAGGCGCAGCTCACCATGCCGGACGGCGGCATCTACAACCTGCCGGAGCTGGAAGCGGGCTGCTTCCACTGCCGGTTCCAGATCAAGTTCTGGATGTACAAGCCGTGGTTCGACAAGCTGGGGCTGGAATTTCCGCCCACCACCACCGACGAGCTGTACGAGGTGCTGAAGGCGTTCAAGGAAGGCGACCCCAACGGCAACGGTATCGCCGACGAGATCCCGATGCTCGGCGCTTCCACCGGCTGGAACGCGCTGCCGCTGAACTTCATCATGAATGCGTTTACCTACACGCGGCGCGGCACTTACGGCGGCTACCTGGAGCGGATGCCCGACTCGATGCGCTTCGTGGCCAACACCCCCGAATGGCGCGAGGGATTGCGCTATCTGCACCGCCTGTATGACGAAGGGCTGATCGGGCGCGAGACGTTCACGCAGAAGAACGACCAGGCCAAGGCGACCATCGAGAACCCGGACATCGAGCTGGTGGGCAGCTTTCCCGCCGGCTGGTTCGGGGTGATGACGGTCAACGGCGGCGGCACCGGGCGGTTCGCGGACTTCAAGCCGATCGCACCGCTGAAGGGCCCGGCCGGGGCGCAGCACACCACCTACTTCCCGCCGCAGATCCGCTACCACACGTTCATTACGGCGGCGGAGGAGCACCCGGAGATCGTCGCCCAGTGGGCCAACTGGTTCTACGAGGATCCGCTGGTGAACGGCAACCTGGGCATGGACTTCCTGGAGGAGGGGGTGCACTGGCGCTACCTGACCGCGGAGGAGAAGACCAAGGGCTACGTGGCGCGCGACGGCTCGCCGGCGGTCACCTGGCCGCTGGAGACCAAGACCTACGGCGAGGTAAAGCGCGACGACGGCTGGAGCCGCACCACGCTGCGCTGGGGCCCGGTCGGCACGCGTGCGCTGCCGCCGGAGTTTGCCAACGATCCCTCCAAGCAGGAGTGGATCCTGATGGTGACTACGCGCGACATGTACCAGCCGCTGCTGAAGGAGAACTACGTGCCCGCCAACCTGGTATTCGACGAGGACGTGCAGGATGAGCTGGCCGATCTGACTGCCACCATCGCCGGCGGCACCGGCCTGGTGGAGCAGTGGAGCACCGAGTTCATCGTCGGCAGCCGCGACATTGATGATCAGGGCCAGTGGGACACCTACGTCAATGAGCTGGAGCGCGCCGGCGTGGAGCGCTACGTGCAGATTTGGGAGGACACCCTCCGCAACGCCGGCTACGTGAATTAGCAGCCGGTTTCCATACCGCATCGGGAGTCGGCCACGCCGTACGCCGAGAGGGCGTGCGGCGTGGCCAGCGCTCGCCGGTGCGCGACCGGAAACCGCTCGCGGGTGACCGTCAGGCTGGCGGTCGACGCTTGTTCAGGACGCGGGTCCGCTCGCGGCGTCCGCATCGGCGCGGCGCACGCTGGCGATGACCGCGGTCCACAGCCGGTCGCGCTCCGCGGGCGGCTTGTCCGCCGGCGACGTCAGCACGACCGCGTAGCCGATGCGGTGCAGTCCCCGGAACACGCCCACCCCGAGCACCGCGTACTCCCAACTGCCATCCTCGTGGCGCGCCTTCATGCGCACCGCGTGGCGGCCGAACAGCTCGGTCAGTTCCGCCTCTTCCGGCTCCGGCCAACCGTAAAACAACGTGTAGAACTCCAACAGCGACTGGTACTGCTGATCGGGCCGGATGGCGTGGGCGAAGCGGCCCACCTGCAGGTGGTCGACCACCAGGCGGTAGCCGCGCGGCGCTCGTGCCAGGTCCTGGTCCTCCGGCAACTCGGTAATCACCGTCAACACGTTCACCAGCCGCCGTTCGTGGTAGGTCGTCTCGCGAGTCGCCGTCCAACCCGCGGGATGGTCCAGGACGTGCCCGGTCCCGGTCAACTCGTAGCTGGCCAGCTCGATCGCGGCCTCCGTCTCGCCCTCCGCCAGGCACACGGCCGCCGCCGCGGCCGCTATCAAGCAGCAGCCGATGAAGTTCCGCATCGACAGAGTATAGGAGCGTACCGCCTCGTCCGCACGTGTCGTCCCCACCACGGGACGCGCGAGTCTCCGTAGCAGTGACCGTCCGAGCGCCGCGGCAGGCGGGCCGCAGGCCGGTGCGATCAGGAACCGGCGAGCACCGCGGCGAACAATTCGCAGTCTACATTGCCGCCGGAGAGCACCAGGGCAACCCGGCGCCCGCGCATCGCCTCACGCTCGCGCAGCAGGGCGGCCAAGGGGGCAGCCCCCGCGCCCTCGGCCACGTTGTGGGTGTCCGTGTAATAGGCGCGCATCGCGGTACGCAACTCGGTCTCGGTGACCGCGACCACCCGCGCCACACCGGCCAGCACCAACTCCAGCGACACCGGGTGGGTCTTGCGCACCGCCATGCCGTCGGCAACCGTGTCGCCGGGGCCGGTCTCGCGCGCCTCGCCGGCGGCGAACGAGCGCTCGTAGACGGGCAGCGCCGCCGACACCACGCCGATCACCGCCGTGTCCGGCGCCAGGGAATCGCGCGCCGCCAGCACGCCGCAGATGCCGGAACCGAGGCCGATCGACACGTACACCGCGTGCAGGTCGGGAATGGCGCGGAACAGCTCGGCGCCGTAGGTAGCCGTGCCCGGCACCAGGTCGAGGTGGAACGACGGCATCATGTGCAGCCCGTCCCGTTCCGCCAGCCGCTGCGCGTGCGGGAGGGCCTCGTCGAAGTCGCGCCCGTGTTCCACCAGCCGGGCGCCGAACGCCCGCATCGCGGCGTTCTTCTCGCGCGCGTTGCCGAACGGCACCACCACGGTGGCGGACAGCCCCGCCGCACGCGCCGCGTACGCCACGCTCTGTCCGTAGTTGCCGCTCGTTGCCGCGATCACGCCGGTTACCTCGGGGCGAGCCCGCCGCAGCCGCTCGACCGCCACCAGCGCGCCGCGCAGCTTGAACGAACCGATCGGGGTGTGGTTCTCGTGCTTGACCCACACCGTGCAGCCGGCACGCTGCTCCAGCAACGGCCAGCGGTACTGCGGCGTGGCCGGCATGGTGCGGTACACAATCCGCGCCGCCGCGTCGACCTCGTCGAGTCGTGGAAGCCGATGTTCAGACGCCATTGCGGTCCTCCGGCAGTTTGAGCACTCGCTCGCTACGCCATGCGCGGATCACCTGCACGTGGCCCGCGCTGCGGCGGTAGACGATGCGAAATGGCGGGTGGATGAGTTCACGAATGGAGGGTTGATTGAACTCGGGCACGACCCGCCCGCTGTCGGGAAGATCCCCAAGCGTTTCGATCCGGGCGATGATTTCTGCCACGATTCGCCTCCCAACCTCCGGGACCTCCAGATCCGAGACGGCAGACTCGGAGAATCGAATGGAGACCACTCGTTTATCCGAGCCCAAGGCGCGCCTTCACCTCAGCCAGGGGCACCTCCCGTCCCGCTTCCAGATCCGAGATTCCGGCGACCACGGCGCGCAGGAACTCCCTCTCGTCCTCGGCTGCCTCGAAGTCGGTGACCGACTGAACAACAGCTACGCCGCGGCCGCGGCTGGTCAGCAGCACCGGCCGGTGAGCCTCCGAGGCATGCCTGACCACCCGTCCCGGATTCACCTTCAAGTCGGTGAGGGGTACGACATCCTTCGAGAACCTGATCCCCATGACTGCGGCTCCTTGCGGCACTTGTTAACGGCTCGAACAATAGCACCGGAAAACTGGTCCGGTCAACGTCGGCGAGCAGGTAGGCCACCCGGTTCGCGCACATTGATGTCCTCGCCTGCCCCGCCATGCCCGATCTGCCCGGCTTGGTCACCCCGGAGGCGCTGCGTTCCTCGCCGCCGGTCGTCGACGAGGGCTTTTCCCGGCTGCAGCGGTTCACGGTGCCGCCACGGCCGTCAGCCGGCCACCACCTCGAACGCCGTCACGTTGCGCGTCTCGCGGCTGAACTCCACCCCGATCAGGTGGATCGGCTCGTTTCGCCCCCGGTACTTGGCCGCATAATCCCGGCTCCGGAGCTGCGCCACCGCTGAACCCGCCGATGCCATCTCGACCACCTTGAACTCGAACAGGTACACGTGCCCGCCGGTACGCACCGCCATGTCGAGCCGGCCGTGGCTGCTCGACTCCTCCACTGCGATCTCGTAGCCCAGCGCCGCGAAGTAGGAGTAGAACACGCTCGCGTAGAAACCTTCGTAATTCGCGATCTGGTTGTTCGTGTACCACTGGTACGGGATGCTCGCAAAAAAGGCGTGGAACAGCTCCTTCAGCCCGGCGCAGTCGTGCGCTTCCAGCAGCCGTTGCAGGCGGATGCTGTTGGCGGTCTGCTGTTCGCTGTCTTGCACCAGATGGCGCAGCAGGATCCGGTTCAGGCTCTGCCGCACCTCCCGGTTCGGATAGCCCAGCCGGTACAGCGTCTCGCCACCCAGTTCGCCTTCCCCGGTGATCGTCAGGTAACCGGTCTGGAACAACAGCGCTTCGGTGCCGATGTGGTCGACGTCGAACGCTGACAGCAACTCCACCGTGCTAACCGTCTCCCCCAGCGACACCGAGGAGACCCGACGCTCGAACAAGGTCTCCACCAGGAACGCCGGCGTCCCGGTCTCGAACCAGTGCGCTTCGAACTTTCCGCGGCGCAGCAGCAGCAGCACATCGTACGGGTTGTACACCTTCTCCGCGCCCAGCCAGCTATAGCCGTTGTACCACTCACGCACCCGTTCCCGGTCCAGGCAGGCCAGCTCCGCGGCGAACACCGTCTCCAGGTCACGCTCCGTGTAGCCGCAGATCGACGAGTAGACCGGATCCAGGGTGAGGTCGGTGAGATTGTTCAACTGCGAGAACAGGTTCACCTTCGAGAACTTGCTGATGCCGGTCAGAAACGCGAACTCCACGTGGGCGTCGCTCGCCTTGATTACCCCGTACAGGTTGCGCAGGTAGTCGCGGTTGGCGCGTGCCACCTGCGGGGTGTCCAGCACATCCAGGATCGGCTTGTCGTACTCGTCGACCAGCACCACCACGGGCTGCCCGACCTGCCGGCTCAGCGACCGGATCAGATGACGGAACCGGACCGGGGCGGTGTCGTACCGGGGCACAATCCCCGCCTCCTCTGCAAGGTCCGCCAGTTGCGCCATGACATCCTCATGAAGCCCCCGCGGTTCCCGATAGTCGCCACTGCCGAACTCGAGTTTCACGACGGGATGGCGCTGCGACCAGTCATGGCGCTCGTGGATGTACAGCCCCTCGAACAGCGCCTGGTTGCCCTCGAAGAACTCCTTCAGCGTGTCTACGAACAGACTCTTGCCAAACCGCCGCGGGCGCGACAGGAAGTAGTACTTGCCCTCGTGGACCAGCCGTTCGAGGTAGGCGGTCTTGTCCACGTAATAGCAATCCTGATCCCGCAGCTTGCGGAAGGTCTGCAGGCCGATGGGCAGTCTGCGCCTGGACATCGGCTCATCTTACCCCGTACGGCGCGCCGCCAACATCACACATTTCCGGTCCGAGCACGCTGCCGCCGAGAGACTGTCGGGATCGACCACGTGCTCACCGGCACGATTGGCTGCGACCGAACCTGGGTTGTGGCGTCCTGCCGCGGTGGGTTCCGAGGCGTCCGCCGCCGTCGCGGAGGCGCGGGCCGAGCAGGTCGCGCAACGCGTCGCCGAACATGTTGAGGCTGTAGACGGTCAGCGCAGGCTGGCGAACACGCTCACCAACACGAACAGCAGATGATCACGGCGCCGAGCAGCCCCAGCGGCTTCTCCCGTACCAGCCGGCGCAGGAACTCGGCCGCGGGCTGCGGCGGCGATTGCCGGCGGCGGACGCGATCATGGTGGTGGCGCTGCCCGTAGTTCTTGCGGCGTCCGTCACTTCAGGGCGTGTCCCTCTGTCCTTCCGTCTTGATGGCTCTCGTGACCGAACCGGCGCCATGGGAGCCCAGGCCACCGTCGCCGCCCCTGAGCCGGGGGTCGAGCAGGTCGCGTAGTGAATCGCCGAACATACCGGACGGTTGCAGGCGCACGCCGACCTCTGGCGTGGCGGCGGCTCGCCGGTGGCTTGTTCCCGTGTCCGGCAACGCCGGGAGATTGGAGATGGCGGGAAGGGGTCTGCGGTGTTCGACGCGCGCGGACGTGCACGACAACAGGGCCCGGTGGTTGGTGTTACTGTTTACGCTTGAAAGATTTACGCGACTGAAGCTGCGGAAGGGGGGGGTACCGGTTTCGTCAACTGGTAGCAGCGCTGAATGCTATGGTCACGCATCGTCGGCACAAGTGGAACCTGAACGATCGCCATGCACCGCCCGCCGCAGCCTGTCAACCGCGCGTTTCGAGTTTCTGTCGCCGGTAGCGAAGCGTGGTTCAGTTGGAGTGGGTGTCGCCGCCGTCAGCGGTGTCGAGTTGGCGCTTGAGGCGGTCGAAGGCGGCCTCGTCGATTCCGGTGGCCGCTTCTATGACGGACCAGGGGACATCGCGTCCCACGAGTCCCGCAATGGTTTGCACCTTGCCGCGCAACT
>MPNH01000010.1 GCA_002238925.1 Spirochaetaceae bacterium bin103
CCACTACATGAACGCGTGGTCGCTGCTGCCGTGGCACCCGAAGGAGCACGAGCGTACGGCCAACGCCGACCACCGGGCGGTGGAGCCGGTGGCGGGCGTGGACCCCTACGCATGGAAGGGATACGAAGAGCCCCCGCGCCGCGTGTACCTGCGCCGCTGCAAGGCGAACGAGGCCGCCGCCGCGGGATAGAGCTCCACCGCAGCGCCAGCCGGTGTCCACCGCCGTTCACATGCGAAGAACGATGTCCCTCCGTCCGTAGAGGACGGGGCTGCCGTCGGCGGCGGTGTGCTCGGCGAGTTCGACGATGAGCGCCGCGTTGCCGGCGGTCCTGGCGAAGATCGAATCGGTCGCCTTGCGCGGATCGTCGGCAAAGTAGAGCTGGGTCGTCAGCAGCGTCCGCCCGTTCCGCTTGATCTTCACGTGGATGTGCCGGGGCCGCGGGGCATACTGGCCGGGGAGAATGGTGCGGAAGCGATACGTGCCGTCCTCCGCGGTCACCGATTCTCCGTAGAACTGGAAGTTGGCGTCCCGCTGCGCAGTGCGGCGAGCGTTCGGATGCGCGTAGATCCCGTTGCTGTCGGTTTGCCAGATCTCGATTACGGCGCCTGCCACCGGCATGCCGCCGGCGTCGAACAGGGTGCCGCCGAATTCCACGATCTCGCCGGCGGGGAGACCGCTCGCCCCCTGCATGGCCACCAGGTCGCTGTCCCGATCGGCCGGCTTGGTAACCGGATAGTACGGGCCTTCCGTCTGTGCCGGCGTGAAGTAGGTAACTTCGGCGGCAGCCGTGCCAGCTCCGAGGTATGCGAGCAGCACGACCAGCGCGGCCGTCACCCAGCCGCCGGCGATCCATCGTTGCATCACTTTGCTCTCCCTGTTCTCGTTTCTTGCCGCGGCCCTCCGGAGGCCGGGTGGCGATAGGTGGCGGCCGCGGCCACCAGGGCGCCGAGGGCGATGCCGCCGGGCGCGAGCAGCGGCGCGACGCCCTTGAGGGCGCTGCCAAGCAGTTCGGCGAGCGGAGCGTCGGGGAAGATCTCGCGCTCGAAGCCGAAGTTGCCCTGCAGGTGCTGCACCATGCCGATTACGGCGCCGGCCGCGGCCAGCAGCATCACCGCCTGCAGCAAGCGCGCCGTCACGCGGCCGGGGTTGGCGGCGAACACCGCGATCGCGGCGATGCCGGCACCGCACAGGAAGAACGGCACCACCTGCCACGGCGCCGCCCAGTGCTCGTGCAGCACCAGCTCCGCGATCACGCCGGCGAACCCGACCGCGGCGATGGCAAGCTGCATGGCGCGCAGCCGCCGCTCGGTCACGCCTCCTCTTCCTCCTCCGCGGTCAGCATGGCTTCGACCACCGACAGGTCCTCGTCGCTCAGTTCGACCAGCGCCGTCAACTGCGCCAGGAACGCCGCCGCATCCGCGTATTGGCGCGCCTCGATCAGCGCCGCCGCGGTGTCCCCGTCCACGCCGGGGATCTGCTGCAGGGTCTCGGCGTCGGCTTCGTTGGGATCGATCGGTACGAACACGTACTGCTCGTAAGCGGCGACCTGCTCGTCGTTGACGTACTTGCCAATCTCGCGGCGGAACTGCCGGATGCTGACGTAGGGCCGGTACTCCATGAATTCGCGCACCATGCGGATGCCGACGCCGGGAATCTCGCGGAACTCCCGCCGCGTCGACGTGTTCAGGTTCAAGCGGTCCTGCCACTCCGGTTCGTCGGCGTTGCCTGCAACAGCGGCGAGGGCGAGCGCAACGGTCACGGTGCCCAGCCGCCATCTGCGCCGGTAGCGCGGCGCGCGCTTGTTCGACCTGGTTTTCATTTCAGATGTCTCCATTTCAGCTTGCCTTGTTCGCGGCGGGTCAGGGCCGGCGAACCAGCGCTCGCCCACATTACAGCAATATCCGTGCCAGCCCGTGCAGCGCGTCTGTGCCGTCCCGCGGTGGGCGATTCTTTCCCACCGGGTGCACCGGCGGGAACATTCTACCCAGCCGCCGCTACGGAGCGTCCTGGATAGCCGTGCGGGCCGGTTTTCTGGTCATCCCGCCCGCGTCTTGAGCGCCAGGGCGCGGCGGGCGCCAGCGACCACGTCGGCGACGGAGCAGCCGTGGCGGTCGAGCAGGTCGAAGTAGGGGCCGGACTCGGTGAAGCGGTCGGCGATGCCGGTGCGGACCACCGGGACGGGGCAGCGCTCGGCGAGCACCTCGGTGACCGCGCCGCCGAGGCCGCCGAGCACGTTGTGCTCCTCCGCGGTGACGACGGCGCCGGTGTCGCGGGCGGCGCGGGGGGCGGGGGCGGCGGCGGCTGGTGTGTCGGCGGCGAGCGGCTTGATGGTGTGCACGTCGATTACGCGGCACTGTACGCCTTCGCCCGCCAACTGCTCGGCCGCGGCCACGGCGCGCGCCACCATCACGCCGGTGGCGGCGATGGTCAGGTGGTTGCCGGGGCGCACTACCTGGGCGCGGCCCAGCTCCACGGCCTCAGCCGGCCCGGCGTCGCCGGTCCCGTACACGGCGGGCACCTCGTTGCGGTTCATGCGGAAGTAGACGGGGCCGTCGCTGGCCGCCACCTGTTGCAGCAGCTCGGTCTGGGCGTAAGGGTCGGCGGGCACCACCACCCGCATGCCGGGGAAGGTGCGCAGGATGGCGATGTCCTCGGTGGCGTGATGGGTCGGCCCCTCGAAGCTCGGCGACACCCCGCCGTAGGCAGCCATCAGCTTGACATTGGCGCGCCCGTAGCACACGTGGGTGCGGATCATCTCCACGGCGCGGGTGGCCAGGAACACGCCGAAGGTGTTGACGAACGGAATCTTGCCGGCCAGCGCCAGGCCCACCGCGCAGTCCACCAGCGACTGTTCGGCGATGCCGGTGTTGATGAACCGGTCCGGGAACTCGTCCGCGAACATGAAGCTGTAGTCGGAGTTGGACACGTCGGCGGACAGCACCACCACGTCGGGGTTGCAGCGCCCCAGCTCCACGAGCGCCTTGCCATACGCGACACGGGTGTTGATCAGTTCAGCCACTGCCGCATCCCCCCTTCCAGTTCCGCCTTGGCGGCGGCGTACTCGTCTTCGGTCGGCGGTGTGCCATGCCAGTTGTGGTCGTATTCCATGAACGACACCCCGCGCCCCTTGGTGGTGCGGGCAATGATAACGGCGGGCCGCGCGTGCACCTGGTCGGCACGGTCGAGCGCCTCCAGAACCTCGCGCACGTTGTGGCCGCCGATCTCCTGCACGTGCCACCCGAACGCCTGCCACTTGGCCGCAATCGGCTCGTGCGGCATAACGTCGGCGGTGGCGCCGGTCTGCTGGGTGCCGTTGTAGTCCAGGATCGCCACCAGGTTGCCGAGCCGGTACTTGGCCGCCAACATGGCACCCTCCCAGATTACCCCGGCGTCGATCTCGCCGTCGCCGAGAACCACGTACACGCTGGCCGGCGAGGCCGCTCCCGACGGCGCCGTCTGGGCCGACGGTTTGGCGTCGCGCTCGCGCAGGCCCAACGCCATACCGCAGCCGACCGCCACCCCGTGCCCGAGCGGCCCGGCGGGAATCTCGATGCCCGGCGTCTTGCGGTCCGGGTGCCCCTGCAACAGGCTGTCCACCTTGCGGAAGCTCAGCAGCTCGGAAGGCGGGAAGAAGCCGCGATGCGCCAGCGCCGAGTAGAGGGCGGCGCAGGCATGCCCCTTCGAGAACAGCAGCCGGTCGCGGTCCGGCCAATCAGGACGCCCGGGATCGATGCGCAGGTGGTGGAAGTAAAGCGCCGCCAGGATCTCTGCGCAGGAGAAGGCGCCGCCCAGGTGGCCGCTGTTGCTGTCGTGGACCATCTCCAGCACGTCCAGCCGGAACTGCTGGGCCCGCCGGTGCAGCTCGCGCACGAGCCCCTCGGGATGGTCATGAGTATGCCGCATGCGCCGAACCTAAGCCGCACCCCCTCCCCGGTCAAGACCGCCCGGCCTTGTGCGTGGCGCTGCGGTGGGCAGCGCGTCCCATCCGTCCCGGTTGCGACCCCGTTCGGGCAATGTGCGTCGGATTGCTGAGCCGTACCCCTTCGCTGGTAGAGACCGCTCGACCACACAAAACAGGCGGCGCCTTGCTGCCTGATCCGCAAGCGGCTATGTTCTCATTGGCATCCTTCGGCAGGGGGGCCCGGCGGTAAGCGATGGATTTCGAGCGCGTTCTCCGCGATCTGACTTCCGATTTCAACGAGGAAAGCGTCTCCTACGCCATGATTGGCGGGTTCGCCCTTGGCGTGCTCGGAATACAGAGGGCGACCATGGACCTCGATTTTCTGGTGGCCCGGGACGCTCTGCCTCAGATCGATGAGATAATGCAACGCCGGGGTTACCGCTTGCGGTACCGGAGTGAGAACGTATCCCAGTTCGTGTCGGACGCGGCTCCGCTCGGACAGGTCGATTTTCTGCATGCCTTTCGGGAGATCTCGACCGGGATGCTGAGCCGGGCTTCCGATATCCCGGCGTTTGCCTCCAGCCTCCGCGTGCGCACGTTACGACCGGAGGATATCATCGGCCTGAAGGTACAGGCGCTGTCGAACGATCCGGAGCGGGAACGCGGGGACTTGGCCGATATCGAGTTGCTCACCGAGCGCTACTCGCGCGAGATCGATTGGGAACGGGTGCGCGGGTACTTCGCGTTGTTTGATAGATTGGAGCTCTACGATGAGATTCGAAACAAATATGGCCCCGCTGACCGAAGGTGAGAAAGCTGAGCTGTTGGCGCTGGTCGGATCCACCGAGTTGCGGATGGATATGAGGAACGTGGCCAGCAGCATACGGAACCGAAAGGTCAGCGTTGACGACTATGTCGCGTTTGCCACCGCTGTGGCCCGGCTTTCGAACCACGCCCGCCCGCCGTTTCGAGCGATGACCGGGAGTTGCTTCAAGCTATAGCCCACTCGCCGGCGCGCATTACGGGCTCGGTGGAGCCGTCGGCGAGCACGCCGTCGATGTCCGTCTGTTCGGACCCGATCATGAAGTCCACGTGCGTGACGCTGGCGTTGGCGCCCGCCGCCGCGAGTTGTTCCTCCGACATGGACTCGGCACCCTCCAGGCACACCGAGTAGGCTTGGCCGAGGGCCGCGTGGCTCGATGCGTTCTCGTCGAACAGCGTGTTGTAGAACAGCCGGCCGAGCCCGGAGATCGGTGAGCTGTGCGGAACGAGGGCGATCTCTCCCAGGCGGGCGGCTCCCTCGTCGGTCGCGATCAGCTTCTCCAGCACCTCGGCACCGGACTCCGCCTCGACGGCGACGACCCGACCGCCCGCGAAGGTCAGGCTGAAGTGCTCAATCAACCGGCCCCCGTAGTTGAGCGGCTTGGTGGACGACACCGTGCCGTCGACCCGCCCGCGGTGCGGCAGCGTGAACACCTCCTCGGTGGGGATGTTCGGCACGAATCGCGTGCCCTGCTCGTTGTGGTCGATGCCGCCCTTCCAGATGTGGCCGTCGGGCAGCCCCACGGTGAGGTCGGTGCCGGGCGCGGCGTAACGGAGCGCGGTGTAGGCGCGTTCGTTCAGGTATTCACGGCGCGCCTCTAGCGTGTCGATGTGGCGGCGCCACGCCTGCGCCGGGTCGTCCTGATCCACGCGGCAGGCACGGAAGATGGCGTCCCACAGGCGGTCGACCTGCTCCTGCGCCGGCGCGTCGGGAAACACCCTGGCCGCCCACGGCGCTACCGCCGCCGAGATCACGCACCAGCTCACCCGCATGTTGGTGATATACCCGCGGCTGAACGGTTTCGACTGCTCCGAGGCCGTGCGCATCGTGGTAGCCACCCGCTCGGGATCCTGGCCCTTCAACAGATCGGGGTTGCCGCCGGCGACGGTCAGGAACGCGGCGCCCTGCTCGGCGCGCTCGATCATGCCGTTGACCCGCCAGGTCGGGAACTCGCCGAACGAATCGGCCGGCGCATGCCGGAACCGCACCAGGTCGAGTTGGTCGTCGCCGTAGATAACGTCCACGTACGGGCAGCCCGCATCGTAGGCGCTCGCCGCCAGCGCGCGGGTCAACGCCGCGGCTTCTATCGGCGCGCGAATCACCAGGCGCTGCCCCGGCTGCAGGTTCAGGCCCACCCCGATCGCCAGGTCCGCGTACCGTTTCAGTTGCTCTTGCATGCGGTGAGTGTAACGTATCGGCGCACCGCCCCGGCTCGGCCTATACTCGGCGCCGGACAACACGGCTGATAGCATGACAACCAACGACACGGCACCCATCGACAACGACATCATCGCCGCCCTTGAGGGCGTGACGACCGCCACCTTGACCACGCTGCTGCTCAAGAAGGGCCTGCGCAACGTATGGATGCGCGGCACCCGTCCGCTGCAACCTGGCCAGCCGCGCGTGGTGGGACGCGCCTTCACGCTGCGCTTCGTGCCGGCGCGCGAGGACTTGGCCACCCCGGAGTCGTGGAGTTCGCCCACCTCCACGCGCGCCGCGATCGAGGCGATGCCGGCGGGATGCGTGGCGGTGGCGGATGCGGGCGGCTATACCGACGCCGGCATCTTTGGCGACATCCTGTGCGCGCGGATTGGCAAGCGCCGCGTCGCCGGACTGGTGACCGACGGCGTGGTGCGCGACGGCGACGGCGTGAAGGCCACCGGGCTGCCGGTGTGGTGTCAGGGCATCGCCGCGCCGCCGTCGGTGGCGGGCCTGACCTTTGTCGGCTGGCAGGAACCGATCGGCTGCGGCGGGGTGGCGGTGTTCCCCGGCGACCTGGTAGTGGCCGACGGCGACGGAGCGGTTCTGGTGCCGGCTGCGCTGGTGGAAGAGATGGCCGCCGCCGGGCCCGAGCAGGAACGCCTCGAAGAATGGATCATGGCCGAGGTGGAAGGCGGCGCGGCGCTGCCAGGCCTGTACCCGCCGAACGACGAGGCCCGCGCCCGCTACAAGACCTCATTTCGCACCGACACCTGAATGCCCCCGTCCGTCGGGCACCGAGATGCGTGCGCCGCGTGATTGCCAGCAACGCCGGTAACCTGTTCATCTCCGCGATCACGGCATCACGGTGATCTGGAACGGACGCCGGTCGTCTCGTTGAGATCCGCGTTCATTGCGCGCGGCGCCGTTGCAGGTCGTGCCAGGGGACGACGCCGCAGCGGCGTGCCCAGTCGTCGTACCGGCGGGCCAGCCGGCGCACCTCACCGCCGTGGGCGGCAGCCAGGTCGCGCAGCTCGGTGCGGTCGCGGTGCATGTCGTACAGCTCCCAGGAGCCGGGGTGGCGGGAGACCAGCTTCCACTGGCCGTCGCGCACGGCGCGGTTGCCCTCGTGCTCGAAGAAGATGGGACGGTCGCGCTGCCACGGCGCGCCGGACAGCAGGGGCAGCAGGTTCTCTCCCTCCACCGGGGTCACCGGGCGCCCGTCACGGCGTTCCGGGAGCGGGATTCCGGCGGCGGCGAGCAGGGTCGGCATGATATCGATAACATGCACCGGCTGGTGCGCGATGCCGGAGCGCTCGATGGCCCGCGGCCACGACGCCACCAGCGGGGTGCCGATGCCGCCCTCGTGCACCCAGTGCTTGAACAGCCGGAACGGGGTGTTGGAGGCGTTTGCCCACGGCAGGTCATAGCTCTGGAAGGTGTCGTCGGGGCCCGGCGCCACCGCCGGGGTGTTGCCGACGCGCATCGGGCGCCCGTCGGGGGTGGGGATGTTGTAGCGAAACGGCCCCGGGCTGTCGCCGTCCTCGTCCAGGAACTCCGCGCAGCCGCCGTTGTCCGACAGGAACAGCACCAGGGTGTCGTCTTCCACGCCGGCGCGGCGCAGCGCGGCCATGATGCGGCCAATGCCGCGGTCCATGCTCTCGACCTGTGCGGCGTACACGGCCATGCGCAGCTCCTCCCAGTCCGGGTGGCGCGCATCGCGCCAGGGCCGGGAGTCCGGGTCGCGCGGCGAGATCGGCCAGCGCCGGTCCAGTACGCCCATGCCCTTGAGTTGCTCGTGGCGGGCGGTGCGCACGGCGTCCCAGCCGTCCCGGTAGCGGCCCTCGTGGCACGCGATGTCCTCCGGCAACGCGTGCAGCGGCCAGTGCGGGGCGGTATAGCCGACGTACAGGAAGAACGGCGCATCCGCCGCGGCCGCCTCCTCCACCATGGTCGCGGCGCGATCGCTGATGTCATCGGTCAGGTAGTAGGAGTCCGACTCGGCGCCGGGGTTCACCAGGCGGTCGTCATGCACCATGTAGGGCGGGTTGAAGTAGCTGCCGCCGCCGCCGGCCATGCCGTAGTGGGTGTCGAAGCCGCGCTGCACCGGCAGCGGATGGTCGGGCGTGCCGGGGCGCCAGGTCTCGGGGCGGTTTGCCTGGTAGCCGCCGCCGACGTGCCACTTGCCCGCCATCATGGTGCGGTAGCCGCCCACCTTGAGCGCCTCGGCGATGGTGACGCAGTCGTCGCGCAGGTAGCCCTGGTACTCCGAAATGCCGTAGTTGCCCACCATGTGGCCGACGCCGGCCTGGTGCGGGTACAGCCCGGTGAGCAGCGCCGCACGGGTCGGACAGCAGCGCGCGCAGTTATACGCCTGCGAGAAGCGCAGCCCGGAGCCGGCCAGCGCGTCCAGGTTCGGGGTGGCAATCTCCGACCCGTAGCAGCCGATGTCCGAGTAGCCGAGGTCGTCCGCCAGGATCACCACGAAATTGGGGCGCCGCGCCGCCGGGCCGTTGCACTGTTCGTTCCGTTCCGCCATGCCGGCGAGCCTATGTCCGTTCGCCGGCAGGCTCAAGCGCGGACCGCGCGCGTACGTCCCATCTTGCACGCGCCGGGGAGGTGCGCGTCATGGATGACCTGGGGCGTCGTTCGGGCTATCGTGCGGCGGCACCGTGACCGAACTGCTGGAACACATGCCTGCCCTGAGCGCACTGCAGTGGGCCGGCTACCAGGCCGGCGCGCTGCTGGTGGGGTTCACCAAGACCGGCGTGCCCGGCCTCGGACCGGTCGTGGTGCCGCTGATGGCGACCGTGTTCCCGGCGCGCGCCTCCACCGGCCTGCTGCTGCCCCTGCTGCTGGCCGCCGACCTGTTCGCCGTCGTGCACTACCGCCGGCACGCGGTGTGGCCGCACCTGTGGCGCCTGCTGCCCTGGGCCGCCGCCGGCATCGTGGCCGGCTGGCTGGTGCTCGGCCGCATCAACGACCGCCAACTGGAAGTGGCGATCGGCGCAATCGTGCTGGTGATCGTCGCCCTCGGCCTGCTGGGCGGGCGCTGGCAGGCGCGCTCCGACGCGATGGCTCGCTCCTGGTGGTGGGCGGGAGGGCTCGGGCTGGCGGCCGGCTTCACCACCATGATCTCCAACGCCGCCGGCCCGATCATGGTGATCTACCTGCTCGCGATGCGCCTGCCCAAGCGCGAGTTTGTCGGCACCGGCGCCTGGTACTACCTCACCATGAACCTGCTCAAGGTACCGTTCAGCGCCAGCCTCGGGCTGATCACCGGCCCCACCCTGCTGCTCAACGCGACCGCGCTGCCGGCCATCGCCGCCGGCGCCTGGCTCGGCATCGCCGCGCTGGAACGCATCCCCGAGCGCGGCTTCAACACCGCCATGCAGGTCCTGGCCGCCGCCGCCGCCGTCAACCTCCTGCTGTAAGCCGGTGCCACTCGTAGCGGACTTGCCGACCACAAGCACGCGGGCTGGCACCGACTGATCGAGGGGCTCTGCGGCGGACGCCAGTGCGGAGCCGCGTGCTTGCTCAGGCCTTGATGCCGGTGAGGGTGATGCCCTCGATGAAGTAGCGCTGTGCGAACAGGAACAGCACCAACACCGGCGCGATTACCACCGTCGAGGCGGCCATCAGCAGGTGCCACTGCGACGTATACAGGCCGGTGAACTCCGCCAGCCCCAGAGCCAGGGTGAACTGCCGCGAGTCGTTGAGGTAGATCAGCGGCCCCAGGAAGTCGTTCCACTCGAACAGCGCCGTGAAAATGGCCACGGTGATCAACGCCGGCCGGCTCAGCGGCACCACCACATGGCGCAGGACCTGCAAGGGATTGGCGCCGTCGATGATCGCCGCCTCGTCCAACTCCCGTGGCAGCGTCAGGAAAAACTGCCGCAGCAGGAACACGTAGAATATCGAGCCGCCGAACCAGTCGGGCAGTACGAGCGGCCAGTAGGTGTTGATCAGACCGATGCGGGCCCACAGCAGGAAGGTCGGGATCAGGGTCACGGCGTACGGCAGCATCAGGGCGCTCAGTAACACCCCGAACACCCAGTCACGCCCCGGCCATGACAACCGCGAGAATCCGAAGGCGGCCAGGGCCGCGGTGATCACCGTACCGACCACGGTCGGCACCAGAATGAACAGCGTATTGAAGAAGTAGCGCACGAACGGGATCGTCGTGAGCGCCTTGGGGTAGTTGTCCCACTGCCACGGATCGGGAATCCACTCCGGGGGAAAGATGAAAATCTGGCCCAGTCCCATGAACGAACTGCGCACCAGCCACACCAGCGGAATCAGCATCACCACGCTGCCGGTCAACAGCAGTGCATAGGCGCACAGCGCGCCGAACCGGGCACGGCCGGTGCGCCCGAGACGCGACGGTGCGGACGCCTTGACGGGTTCGGCGGCGCTCATCCTCACCTGCCCGCGTAGTACACCCAGCGCGAGGAGCTGCGAAAGAGCAGCACGCTGAGGCCGGCGATGATCACGAACAAGACCCACGCCAGCGCCGAGGCGTAGCCCATCTGACTCTGCTCGAACGCCTTGTTGTACAGGTAGAGCACGTACAGCAGGCTGGCATTGTCGGGTCCGCCCTCGGTCATGACGTACGCCTGTACGAAGGTCTGCATGGTCCCGATGACGCTCAGGATCAGGTTGAACAGAATGGTGGGCGTGACCATCGGGATGGTGACGTGGCGCATTTTGTGCCAGGGATTGCCGCCGTCGATCTCGACCGCCTCGTAGAATTGCCGGGGCACGCCCTGCAACCCGGCGAGGAAGATTATCATCATCGGTCCGATGTCCCACATGCTCATCAGTATCAGCGCCGGGATCACGGTCCTGGTGCCGTAGATCCACTGCAGCCGCGGCACACCGAGCGGCGTCAGGATGGCGTTGAGCAAGCCGAAGTCGGGATTGAACAGCCAGATCCATAATACGCTGCTGGCGATCAGCGGTACGATCGACGGCAGATAGAAGATGGTGCGGAAGATCGGCAGGCCCCGGATCTTCTGGTTCAGGAGCACTGCCAGGACGAAGGCGGCCAGCAGGCGCAACGGGACGCTGCCGAGCGCATAGTAGGCGGTAACCCCGAGCGACTTTCTGAACAGCCGGTCCCCGGTCAGGATTTGTTGGAAGTTGTCGAGTCCGATCCAGTTGGGGGTGGCGGCGATGCGCCAGTCGGTCAGCGCAATCAGGAGGCTGGCCACGATCGGCCCGAGTTGCCAGAACACGAACCCGAGCACAGCGGGCGCGGCGCACGCCATGCCCCAGAACACCTCGCGGCGCCGATGATGGCTCAACCGGGCGGTCTTCGCACGCGTTGCCGGCCGCGGCCGCCCGCGACCGTCACTGTACCTGGTTGCCATTCAAACCCCGAACCGGATCAGGAAAGCCGGACTGCAGCGACGCCCGGCTGTGTGCGGTGTTCCACCCGCGGGGCAGCGGGACAAGCGCAAGCCCGCCGCCCCTGCCCCTGGTCGAACCGTACGCCTACCAGCGTCCCTGCATGAGCGGGCCGGCGTCGCGCACCGCCTGATCCATTGCCTCCTGGGCGGTGGCCTCGCCCGCCCACAGCTTGCTGATGGCCGGGCCGATCGCCTCCGAGAAGATCTGGTTGGCATTCTTGAGCCAATAAGCCGGCGGCTGACGCGTCGTGTTGTTCAGGGTGTAGTCGATCAGCACACCACGCGCCTCGGGCGGATAGACTCCCGGGATTGCGTCCAGCCATTCGGCGGTCTTCGACGGATCGGTGTAGTAGTCGAGCCGCAGCGGCATCCAGAGCCCCTTCGCGTACAGGTCCACCTCGGTGGGATCATTGTGGAACTTGTAGAACTCGAACGCCTCGTCCGGATGCTCGGTGGCCGCATAGATTACCGTCGGCGAGCCGAGCAGAATGGTGGTCGGCTCGACATGGTAGGGCAGTACGCCCAGACTCCAGTCGAACTCGAGCTGGCTGTAGTCCAGGATCGCCCAGTGACCGTTGACCGCCATCGCCACCTTGCCGGACTGCATCATCACCGATGCGGACGGCAGCGCCTCGGACTGCGCCGGTGTCGGCGCCACGTGGTGGACGTAGACCAGGTCCTGAATCGCCTGCAGCGCCTCCACGGCCTCGGGCTCGTTGAGCAGCAGCTTGCTGCCGTCATCGCTGGCGAGCTGGCCGCCGTTGCTATAGACCATCGGCAGGTAGCCGCCCCACCAGGTCGGGAACGACACGCCGAATACGTCGATATTCTGGGGGTCGAACGCGTCGCTGTTGGCATTGTTGCCGCTGCGGTCGACGGTAAGCTGCTTGGCCACGGCAACGAACTCCTCCCAGGTCCACGCCATGGAGGCATCTGACGGCGGATAGTCCACCCCGGCCTCGTCGAACAGCGTCTTGTTGTAGTAGAGGACCATCGTCTCGGCCGCCGTGTTCGTGCCGATGGTCTTGGAGCCGCCGTCGTAGTTGTAGTAGGACGCCTCCAGGCGGTTGCTGGCCTCCGGGTCGGCCTTGAAGTGGGGCGTCAGATCCAGGATCACCCCTTCAATGGCCCACAGAAACGCTTGCTGCTCGTTGAGGTAACCCAGGTCGGGCGGGGTGCCGCCCGCCACCATGGTGGCGATCTTCTCGGCGTAGCCGTCGGGTATATGCTGGCCACGAACCTCAATGTTCGGGTTTGCTTCGTTGAATGCAGCGACCATCAGGTCGACGGCTTCGCGCTCGAACGGCGACCCCCAAAACGTGAAGGTCAGTTCCGCGGGTTGCATACCCTCCGCGGACGCGCCCTCGTCAGCTCCCGTTGCCCACAGCGGCGCGCCCGCGCACAGCAGTGCAACCACGACCACCATTACGCCCCGCGCCAGCGGATGCGTACCTCGAGTTCGGTACTCGGCCATGTCAGCCTCCTTGTTGGCGTGCCGCACGATACGGTTACGCCGTTTGTAATAATTCGCCCACGAACATGGCGACGCCGGTTGGCATTGTCAACTCTGGTGGGTCAACTCTGGTGCCGTTTATCTGCTGCGGCGCCCGGCGGCTCCGGCTATACTGCTGCCTGACGATGGCCCCAGCAGATCCGCCGCTTGACCGCCCCTCGTTGCGCCGCCGGCTGGAGCGGTCCAAGTACCTGTACCTGCTGTTCACCGGGCCGTTCCTGTTCTACGTGCTGTTCGAGTACGCGCCGATGTTCGGGGTGCTGATCGCCTTCAAGGAGATCAAGGTGTTCCGCGGCCTCATTCCGATGCTGACCGCGCCGAACGTCGGCTTCAAGTACTTCGAGCAGTATCTGGCCGACCCCTACTTCTGGCAGCTGGTGCGCAACACGGTGCTGATCCGCGTGCTCGGGCTGGCGATCGGTTTCCCGGCGCCGATCATCCTGGCGCTTATGCTCAACGAGGTACGCTCCGATCCGTTCAAGCGCACCATCCAGTCGATCACCTACATGCCGCACTTCATCTCGCTGGTAGTGATCTGCGGCATGATCGTCAACTTCGTGGCCACCGACGGCGTGGTGAACAACTTCCTGGCCTTCCTCGGCTTCGAGCGCACGCCGTTCCTGGTGAAGCCGGAATGGTTCCGGCCCATCTACATTGCCAGCGACGTGTGGCAGGACGTCGGCTGGGGCTCGATCATCTACCTGGCGGCGCTCACCAACATCGACCCGCAGATCTACGAGGCGGCGGCGATCGACGGCGCCGGGCGCTGGCGCCGCCTGCGGCACGTCACCTGGCCGGGTATCCTGCCCACCGTCGTCATCCTGTTCATCCTCGCCCTGGGGCGGATCATGGAGGTGGGGTACCAGAAGATCATCCTGCTCTACACCGGCGCCACCTACGAGACCGCGGACGTGATCAACACCTTCGTCTACCGGCGCGGGCTGATCGAGTCCGACTTCGCCTACGCCACCGCGGTCGGGCTGTTCACGTCGGTTATCGGCTTCGCGTTCGTTATCGCCGCCAACCGCATCAGCCGCGCCGTCGGGGAGACCAGCCTGTGGTAGGCATCGCACGCGCCGCCACCCACGGCGACCGGGTGTTCGGCCTGGTCAACGGCCTGCTGCTGGTGGCGCTCGCCTTCATTACCCTGTATCCGCTCTACTACGTCGCCATCGTGTCAATCTCGCACGGCTACGCGGTGGTGCGCGGCGAGGTGGGCTGGTGGCCGGTGCAGGTCAACCTGGAGTCGTACCGCGCCGTCCTGGAAGCGCCCTACGTGCTTATTTCCTACCGCAACACCATTTGGTACACGGTGGTCGGCACCATTGTGAACGTGGCGCTGTCCGCGTTCTGCGCCTACCCGTTGGCAATGAAATTCTTCTACGGGCGGCGCTTCTTCACCGCCTTCATCGTGGCCACCATGTTCTTCAAGGGCGGCCTGATCCCGACCTACCTGGTGGTGCGCAGCCTCGGCCTGCTCGACTCCATGTGGTCGTTGGTCCTGCCCACCGCCATCGTCACCTACTACATGATCATCATGCGCACCTTCTTCCAGAACATCCCGGAGGAGCTGCACGACTCGGCGTACCTGGACGGCGCCAACGACATCCAGATCTTCTTCCGCATCGCGCTGCCGATCTCGACGCCGATCATCGCCACCATGACGCTGTTTTACGCCGTGCAGCACTGGAACAGCTTCTTCCCGGCGCTGATCTACCTGAGCGACCGCGCCAAGTACCCGATCCAGCTGGTGCTGCGCAGCATGGTGATCGAGGGGGACGTGGCCAACATGCAGGTGGAGTTCCAGGACGACGAGCGGATTGTCGACACTACCGTGAAGTACGCCATAATCATGGTGTCCACGGTCCCGATCCTGCTGCTGTACCCCTTCCTGCAAAGATATTTCGTAAAGGGCATAATGATAGGCAGCCTGAAAGGCTGACCGGACAACATCAAGGAGGGTGTTTCTGATGCAGAAACTGTTTCTATTGGGCTCAGCGATGGTGCTGGCCGCCGCCGGAGCGTTTGCCGCCGCTGCCGGAGAGGAGAGCGCGGCGATGGACAACGAGCCGACCGTGCTGAAGGTGGTGCTGCAGGATCGCGGCACCGCGCCGATCAACGTCGACTCGTCCGTGATCGACGCGATCGAGGAGCAGTTGAATATCATCTTCGACATCACCGCAATTCCGGGCGGGGGCGACTACAACCAGAAGAAGCGCACCCTGATCGCCACCGACGACGTGCCCGACATCCTCAAGGTGCACCGCAACGACCTGGTCGAATTCGGCGACACCGGCGTGTTCCTGGCACTGAACGAGATGATCGACACCCAGGTGCCCAACTACAAGCGCATCCTGGAGGGCAACGAGCGCGTGCAGAAGACCGCCATCGACGGCGTCTACTACGCGTTCGCCACCACCAAGCGGTTCGAGTTTCACCGCGGCATCATCAGCGTGATCCGCACCGACGTGGTGGCCGACCTGGGACTGGAGTTGCCGCAGACCTTCGACGAGCTGTACGACGTGCTGGCGGCCATCAAGCAGGCCCACCCCGACAGCCACGTGTGGACCAACCGGGGCGGCGGCCGCAGCCTGGTGCGCAACACCTCCTACGCGTTCGGCACCGGCGGCGACATCTACTACGATCCCGCGATCGACGGCGGGCGCTGGGCGTACGGCCCGATCCAGCCGCAATACCGCAACCTGCTGGCGTACCTGCACCGCGCCTACGACGAGGGCATTCTCGACCCCGACTTCGCCACCCTCACCACTGCTCAGTGGCGCGAGAAGCAGGGCTCGGAGAAGAGCTTCTTCTTCTACGACAACCCCACCTACGGCAAGCGCGCCAACGACGCCATCGTGCCGGTCAATCCGGACGCATGGTGGGCGCCGACCGACGTGCTGACGAACTCGCTGGGGCAGCGGCGCTCGCTGTTCTACGAGGAGGAGGTGTCGAGCCAGATGTGGGCGGTCGGCCAGAAGACCGAGGCGCAGGACGCCATTGCGAGCTTCTTCAACTTCGCCTACACGGATGAGTTCGCGGAGATGAAGGCGTTCGGACTCGAGGGCGTGCACTGGGTGCGCGACGGCGACGACTACCGCTTTACCGAAGAGATGCGCGCCGAGTACACCAGCGAAACCGGCGCCTACCTGATCGACAAGTTCATGAACGAGGTGGGCACCGGCGCCTACGGTGCGTTCTCGCCCTACATCGACATGCGCCTGTACCGGATGAACTGGCCGGAGTACCAGATCAACTGGTACCTGGACATGGAGGCCACCGGCCACTGGGACGACCCGAAGGTGGTGGCGCCGTTCATCTCCGACGAACGCGAGGAAATCACCAACCTGACGGCGTCGCTGAACACGCAGGTGCACGCCGCCATCGACAAAGTGATTCTGGGCGACATGAGCCTGGAGGAGTGGGACGACCTGGTTGCCAAGATCAAACCGGACGCGATGCGGCTGGAAGAGATCCACAACGCCGCCGAGAAGCGCTACCAGATGTCGCGGTAGGCTGGGCTGGCCGGTAACGACATGACTCACCGCAACATAACGCTGCCACTTGGCGAGCAGTGCGATATGGACGTGCTGGTGGCCGGCGGCGGCGTGGCCGGGGTGTACGCCGCGCTGGGCGCCGCGGATCACGGTGCGGGCGTGCTGCTGGTCGAGCAGCACGGCTTCGTGGGCGGGCAGGGCACGGCCGGCGGCGTGCACACCTTCTGCGGAGAAACCCGGTTCGTGAACGACCGCTGGCGCGAGATGCTGCGCCGGCTGGACGCGTTCGGCGGCATTGCCCGCTACCGGCCCAACGCCGACGGGCGCGCGTTCGACTGCGAGAGCCTCAAGTTCGTACTGCAGGAGATGCTCGCCGAAGCGGGCGTGGAGCTGCTGCTGCACACGCAGGTGTTGGCCGTGGAGCGCTCCGGGGAGCGCGGCGCCGACCGCGTGGCCGGGGTGGTGCTGGCCAACAAGAGCGGGCTGACGCGCGTTGCCCCGGGGGTCGCGGTGGACGCCACCGGCGACGCCGACCTGGTGGCGCGCGGCGGCTGGCCGTTCCGCAAGGGGGGGCCGGTGCTGATGCCCGGCGACCCGCCGACGGTGGACGAGGCGGCGGGCCGGCTGCAGTTGCCGATGAGCCTCTATTTCACCCTGGTGGACAACGGCGCGCCGGTACAGCCGCAACTGCCGCCCGGTTGTCCGCGCTACGGCGACGACGAGGCGGTGCCGATGATCACCGTCATCCCGCACGGCCACCACGTAACCGTGAAGATGAAGGTGATCGGCCACGACGCCACCGACGGCGCCTCGCTGTCGGCCGCGGAACAGGCGGGCCGCCGGCAGATGATGGGCGTCGTGCACTACCTGCAAACCATCGGCTACCGCGGCAAGCGCTTCCCCAACCACCGGCTGGCGTGGGTGGCGCCGCACATCGGCATCCGCGAAGGCCGGCGGGTGGAGGCGCTCTACTCGCTGTGCGCCGACGACATCCTGGCCGGGCGCCACTTCCCGGACGCCGTGGCGGTGGGCTCCTACCACACCGACTACCACTGGCCCACGGTAGTGCAGCGCGCCGGCACCGGCATCACGGTGCAATGCCCGCCGCACCAGATCCCGCTGCGCGCCATGCGCCCGCGCGGCGCCGCCAACCTGCTGGTGCCGGGCCGCTGCCTGGGCGGCGACCACCTGGCCACCAGCTCGTTCCGGGTCATGGGCACCTGCGCGCAGACCGGCTTCGCCGCCGGCGTGACGGCGGCCCTGGCGGCTCCTTCGGGCTCCGTGGACGCGGTGTCCGTGCCGGCAGTGCGCGCCCGGCTGCGGCAGGCCGGCGTACGCCTGGATCTGGCCCCCTACTACAGCTACCTGCGCCGCCGCCGCGGCTACGACGAGCACGCGGGCACGGCGCCAGGGCCGGTCACCGGCTTGGCCGTCGCCGAACTGCCCACCGGCGAGGTGCTTCTTGCCTACGCCTCCGGCGGCGAGGTCGGCGTGCTGCGCCGCTACGAAGAGTGCTGGCAACCGGCGGCAGAACCGGCGCGCGGGATGCTGGCGGACCCGGATGGCGCAGCGGCCGCGAGCGCCGGTGCGGAGGTGGCTCTGGCCGTGCACGACGCCGAACGCAACCGGATCGAGGGCCTGGAGCAGGCGGCCGCGATGGCCGAGGAGGTGCGGGAGAGCGACGCGCCGCCCGGGGTCGAGTTACACGCCGCCGGGGTTCGCTGGCTGTCGTGCGACGGCGGCGCCACTTGGCACACTCGGAGCGCTGCGCCGAACGGCGACGTTGCCGGCGCCGGCAGTGGCTCCGGCCGCAACGTCGACACCGGAAGCAACTTCGGCATACGAGCAGACAGCAACGGCCAAGTTGCCGAGCCAGACGGTATCGGCAGGCGTGGCCATACTACCGGCATCGACGCCGGTGTCCCGGCGCCGCCGACGCCGGGGGCCGCCGTGGCAGCCTTGACGCTGACCGAGGACGACCGCGCCACTCTCGGCGTACGGCGCCTGTACGCCGCGGCGTGGGCGAACCTGCAAGGCGTAGTGATAGGCACTTCGACTGGAGACGGTTCCTGGCGGGAGACCTTGATCGCAGTACCGGGCGGCCGCGGCCCATGCACCCTGGCGGCGACCGCGGATGGTGTGCTGCTGGCATGCACCGATGGCACCGCCATCCGCTGCAGCCGCGTGCCGCTGGATGCCTTCATCGGCGACGGCGGGCACCGCGAGGCCGCTACAGCCAACTGGCACCACGACAGCGCCGACTTGATCGCCACCCTCCGGGAACGCCAGCCGGCGGACACCCCGTAACCGCGCCGGACCAACCGCAGTCTTGTCAACACCGACTGTACCCGGCACGCGCAACGCTTCGGCTCGGCTCTGGCGTAGCCGGGATCACCAACAACGGTGAGGCAGCAGCCGAACTTCCTGTTCCTGATCGCGCACGACATCTCACCGCGCTTCGGCTGCTACGGCGATGCGCGCGCCGTAACCCCGAACTTCGACGCACTTGCCGCCGGCGGCACCCTGTTCGAGAACGCGTTCTGCCAGTTCCCGATGTGTGCGCCGGCGCGCACCTGCCTGATGACCGGTTGCCGGCCCGGCACCGTGCAGCGCTACGACATCGGCGGCGCCGACTACTTTGCCGGCCTGCGCCGCCGGCTGCCCTGGATCCGCACCCTCCCCGAGTTGCTGCGCAGCGCCGGTTACCAAACAGTTTGCCTGCACAAGGTGCTGCACGAGTACGAGGCCGATCCGCCGAGCTGGAGCGAGCCGCCCTGGTACGCTGACAGCGGCGACGTACCGGCTTGGTGTCCGGACGACTTCGACTGCCGCGAACGAGCGCGGCGCTACCAGTCGGGCGCCAACCGCAGCCTGATGGAAGCACGCTTCCGCCTGTTGCAGGCTGCCGAACCGTCCGCCGCCACCGAGTTCAAGCGCTGGCGCGGCGGCCCGGTCGAACGCGCACCGGTGGACGACGCCGCCTACTACCCCGGAGAAACCGCCGACCGGGCGATCGCGCGGCTGCATGCCCACGCCGCCGACCGTGGCGCCGCGCCGCTGTTTCTCGGCGTCGGGTTCTGCAACACCCACCTGCCGTGGCTGGCCCCGGAGCGCTACTGGCGGCTGCACGACGCCACCGACTTCGGCGCCGCAGCCGGCTACGACACGTCCCGCCCCGCCCCGCTCGCGAAGGAGTTGGCGGTGGCCGGCAACGAGCCGTTCCAGTACTACCGGCAAGACGATCACATTCCCGGCGCTCGCGCTGCCTGGCAGCCCACGACCCCGCAAGCCAGGGAGCTGCGCCACGGCCACTACGCCGCGGTCAGCTACCTCGACGCCCAGGTCGGCCGCATCCTCGCCGCCCTTGACGACACCGGTCTGGCCGGCAACACCGTAGTGGTGTTCACCACCGACCACGGTTTCGCCCTCGGCGAACACCGCCACTGGGGCAAGGGCATGCCCTGGGAACCTGACCTGCGCGTTCCCCTCCTCCTGCGCGCACCGGGTGCCGGCTCAGGTCAACCCGTAACCGCGCTCACCGAACACGTCGACCTGCTGCCCACCCTCCTGGAACAGGCCGGCCTGGAACCGCCCGCGTGGGCCGAGGGCAGCAGCCTTACGCCCCTGCTCCGCAACCCCGCCGCGCCCGGCAAGCCGGCGACGTTCTCCCAGGCGCGCCGCGGCGCGCTCACCGCCCACTCCACCCGCACTCCCCGCCACCGCTACACCCGCTGGCTCGACCCCGCCGGCCACCTGCACACCGAGGAACTCTACGACCACCGCGCCGACCCCGCCGAGGCCACCAACCTCGCCCCGGATGCCGACCGGTCCCTCCTCGCCCACCTGCGCAGCATCAGCCCCAACTGACGAATCAGCCTGTCCGCCAGCAACCAGCGGCAGACTGGTGCGACTCGCCGATGACACGGTGCCATGTTCTATGGTTAACAATGCGTCCGGTACACGATGTCTCGTATTGGCCCGCGTCTGCTTCGATCGGCTGTCCTTGCAATCGTATTCCTCGCGGCAGCGGCTGTCGGCCATACACATCCGGGCGGTAGGGCGAGTGACGGTTGCCACTTCTGCCGCTCGAATTGCGAGAAGTGGGATCTCGAGAAGGACGAGCGCCACTGCCACGACGACGGCTCCGCTTCCTCCGTATCCGATTCCCCGGCTACGCCAACCGCGGCGTGCAAGCGCGGCAGCGGTGAGACGTGGCGCGGGCTGGTGGTGGCGCCGGAGTGCCGCTGTACACCGTACGATCGGGATGACTACCCGTATCCGCAAAGCGTCGAACCGCTCATCGCCAAGCGAGACGGGATGAGATCGCCTTACGACGGCGCGGTGTTTCGCAGCCTGAAGGAATCGGACATCGAGCATGTCGTGTCCATTTCCGAAGCGCACGACAGCGGATTGTGCGCCGCCAGCGCCAATGTGCGCAGGCTATTCGCCCGCGACCTCGACAACCTCGCGCTGGCGACGCCGCGCTTGAACCGCTACGAAAAAAGCGGTCACGACGCGGCCGAGTGGCTGCCGGCCCTGAACAAGTGCTGGTATGCCAGGACCATCATCGCCGTGCGCCAAGAGTACCGGCTGACCATCGACCTACGGGAGGCCAAGGCTCTGCAAGCGGTGCTGGCCGCGTGTGAATCGAGCTGAGGCCGCGCCGTCACTCCGTCGCACAGGCGACGATGAGTACGATACTCATCTGCGTGCTCCGCCACCAGGCCTACACGCAGCCGGGGAACTCGCGGCCGCGGATGGACAGGAACGGCAGCAGGTCGGGGCGCTCGCGCAGCTCGGGGAGGTACCAGGTGCGGGCGCGCCTGTAGTGGGTGGCGTAGCCGCGCCGGCGCCGCGGACTGCGGTTGGCGCCGCTGCGGTGATAGGTAAGGCTGTGGTGGAAGCTCACGCTGCGCGCACCGCGGGTATAATGCGGTTCGTGGACCAACCGATTCGGCTCGGTGCGGCGTAGTGGCGGCGGCGGTGCGCAAGCCGCGGCTGAGCGAGGCGTCCGGCGCGTTCCGGTACCCCGCGTTCCGGCGGGTATGGGTCACCGGCGTGCTGATCGCACTGGCCGCCTGGACCGAACGCCTCGCCGCCGGCTGGCTGATCCTGACCGAGACCGATTCGGTGTTCCTGACCGCGGTGTCGTTTGCGGTTCGCCAAGCGCCGGGGCTGATCGCCGCACCGATTGCCGGCGCGTTGAGCGACCGCATGCCGCGCAGCCGGTTGCTCGGGCTCGCGGCGGCATTCCGAGCCGTACTCCTGGCCCTGCTCGCGCTGTTCGCCCTGTCCGGCCTGGAACCGCTGTGGGTCGCGTTCGTGCTGATCGCGCTGGCCGGCGTTGCGCACTCGTTCGAGACGCCGTGCACCCAAGCGCTGGTGACCGACTCCGTCCCGCGCCGCGCCGCCATGAACGCGGTCGCACTGCAATCGGTGGGCGCGCGTGGCGTGGGCGCCCTGGGTGGGCTGCTAGGCGGCGTGGTGATCGCCAGCTACGGCATTCCGGCCGCCCTGTTTGCCGGCGCGGCCGTGTCTCTGGCCGGCGGCCTGGTGGTGGCAACGATGCGCCCGCCGGCGGCGCGGAGCGCGCGGCCCGGCCGCCGCGACACGTCGGTCCTGAGCGACGTGGCCGATGGGCTGCGGGTGATGTTCTCCGTCCCGCTGGTGAGGACGCTGCTTTTGCTCGCGGTGCTGGTGGAGATGTTCGGGTTCGCCTACCACTCGGTGCTGCCCGCCGTGGCGCGCAACGTGCTGGAGGTGGGCGAGGTGGGGCTGGGCGTGCTGACCATGATGGCCGGGTTCGGCTCGCTGGCGGGGGTACTGGCGCTGACCGCGATCGGCAACGTCCGGCGCAGGGGGCTGCTGCTGATCGGCATCACCCTCGGGTACGGCGCGTTCCTGGTGTCATTCGCTTCCTCGGGGCTGTTCCCCCTGTCGCTGGCCCTGATCACCGGCGTGGGCGCGATGGCGGCTGCCTTCGACGCGATGCAGTGGACCCTGCTGCAACAGTACGTGCCCGACCACATGCGCGGCCGCGCCATCGGCGGCTGGGTGTTCGCCATCGGCTTCGGATGGGTAGGCTACCTGACCCTCGGTGCCGTCGCAGAATACGTCGGCGTGCAGTGGGCCCTGGCCGCCACGGGAACGCTGGTAGTGCTGACCGGCCTCGCCGCCGCCGCCGTTGCCCCCAAGCTGCGCGCGGCGTAACGGAACGTGCGGGCAACTGCACCGGCTACGGCGAATGTTCGGACCACTGTTGTTGCGGTCCATCCAACAGCAGCGACAGGTGGTTGAGAATATCTCGCCCCATGATGCCGCGATCATCCTCGATCAGAAGATACCGCCCGCGGAAGGCTCGCCCCAGGAACAGGGAGATCCAGTATCACAACGGGAGCCGAAGTCGTGCTGCCGTCGAAACCGATCAACTCGTAGAGTTGACCAGCCATGGGTTGAATGCCGAGTTGCTCGACCGTACTCTCGGGAAGCAGTGTTACATCCGCGCCAGTATCCATAAGCAACGGCACGTCGTGGGCCGACTCTCTGCCGTGGACGTTTCGCAAGGAGACCTGAACCACCGGCGCTGGTGGATCGCAATCGGTGGCATCATAGCGTGGCATCCGTTGGCACCTCTATGACCTGCTTGGCAAAGTCGTGGGCTTGTTCCGGACGCGCAAGTCGCGGGCTGCGCGCGTAAGCCATCGGTGTCGCCTCAACATCGGGAATCACGACGTATACCTTCGTGTGCTCGGGTAGCTCCACCTCGTGGCGCAGCCTGACACGGCCGTCTTCAATTACGCCTTCAACGGTCATCGTTGCCATCGTTCACCCCCGCTAGTTCAGTGGCAGCCCGATCGATAGCAAGCGTACATCATCGGTACGTGTGCGGAAACCCGGCAAACGCCGCCCAAACACTCATGTTGGTTCCTTCCCCTCATACGCCGCGTAACCCGGCGGCATTGTCGATCGGCTCCTGGTAGGCGCGCACCGCACCGCTCATCACGTCTTCTACGGTGACCGGCTTGCCGCACGCGGCCGACTCCAGCATGGCGTACGACACGGCGACCGCGCGCATGCCCTGCTCAACGTCCACCTCAACCGGCGCGCCGCCGGCAACCGCGCGTCCCAGCTCGGCGTACTCGACCGCGATCAGCTTGCGGTCGACCGCCGGGAACTCCCACTCGTAGCTGGCCAGCAATTCGCCGCCGAACAGCCGCGCGGTCACCTCGTCGAGGCGATACTCCGGCACCCATGCCAACAGATCGGAGCCGCCATGGCGCTCGCCATCCCGGTCGAGCATGAAAGGGTGCCCAAGGCGGTCTGGCGGCAGCTCCACGGCACCGGCGGAGCCGTACAGGGCCCGCCGCCACTGTCGGAGCCCGCGCGCCGCGTGGTCGGACACGTATTGGCCGGCGGCGCCGTTGGCAAAGCGCAGCGTCGCGTACACGGCGTCCTCGGCGTCCACCGCAAACCGTTCCGGCATGTGCCGCTGCCAGCGCCCGTAGACGCCGGCGGGGTTGACTGCGCCGCCGCCGGCGGCCGCCGCGGGGTTGGCGCGCTCCGGTTCGTGCAGCCGCGCCTGCGCGTACACCTCCGTCACCGGCCCGCACAGGTACTCCATCATGTCGGTGTCGTGCACGCCGGCGTCCACCAGCAGCCCGCCTTGCTCCTTGCGGTGCCGCCACACCGTGATGAACATCACGTCGCCGCCGCCAAAGCTGTTGTGCAGGAAGAACCGCGGCGCGCCGATGGCGCCGGCGTCGATCAGCGCCCGCGCCAGCCGGTTCATCGGGTCGCGGCGATAGTTCTCCGCCACGCTCACCACCAGCCCCGAGCGGTCGGCGCACTGCCGGATGGCGCGGCAGGCGGCCACCGACACCCCGAGCGGCTTCTCCACCATCACGTGCCAGCCCTGCTCCAGCGCCCCGGCCACCACGGTATGATGCCCGACCGTGCTGGTGGTGACGTCCACCGCCTCGACGCCCAAGGACACCAACTCCTCAAGGCCCGCCACCGTCGCAGGACGCCTCCCGAAGTGGCGCTCCGCCGTGGCCGCCAGCGAGCCGGCGTTGTCCGCCACCGGGTCGCACACGCCGACCAACCGGAACGGGCTCAGGCCGGCCCGGTGTAACTCCGCCAACCCCTCCAGGTGGCGATGCCCCATACCCCCGCAGCCGACTATGGCCAGCGCAATCTGCTCCATCCTGTCCTCCCGGCCACATGGTATACCGTCTGGCACTGTCGGCGGCAGTACGCTACGGTTGGCGCATGGACCAGATACCGATTGTCGACACCCACCAGCACCTGTGGGATCTCGATCTGCTCGACCTGCCCTGGCTCGAGGAGGCGCCGCAGCTCGCCCGCAACCACCGCATCGACCACTACCTGCGCGAAGTTGCCGGCCACGGCGTGGCCAGGGCGGTGTACATGGAGGTGGACGTTGCGCCGTCCGAACGCCCGCGCGAGCGCGAAGTGATCACGGCACTGTGCCGCGACCCGGAGGCACCTACCTGCGGCGCGGTATTCGGCGCCACCCCCGGCAGCGTCGAGTTCCCGGCCACCGTCGAAGCGCTGGCCGCCAATCCGTTCGCCAAGGGCGCCCGCCTGGTGCTGCATCCCCCCAACCTGCCGGCCGACCACTGCCTGCAGGACGCATTCGTGAACGGCGTACGGCTGTTGGGGGCGAATGGCCTGATGTTCGATATCTGCATCCGCCCAACCGCTTTGCCGGAAGCCGCCGAGCTGGCGAGCCGCTGCCCGGGCACCACCTTGATCCTGGACCACTGCGGCAACGCCGATCCACACATCGTGGCCGGCAACGGCGGCAACCCCGGCGAACCGACCTACGGCCACACGCGCGAGCAATGGCTGGAAGGGATGCAAGCGGTAGCAGCGCAGCCCAACGTGGTATGCAAGATCTCCGGCATCGTGGCGCGCGCCGCCGCCGGCTGGTCCGCCGCCGATCTGGCCCCGGCGGTCAACCACTGCATCGACACCTTCGGCGAAGACCGCATCGTGTTCGGCAGCGACTGGCCGGTGTGCACCTTCGGCGCCCCCCTCCGCGAGTGGATTACCGCCCTACGCGAGATCATCAGCACTCGCCCCGACCGCCTCCAGCACAAGCTCCTGCACGAAAACGCCACCCGCATCTACCAACTCGCGTAGCGCTCATCTGGATGAGTTCCTCCCGATGGTCGCTGGTAGTTTCGGAATCTACTGATCGCGCGCTGCGTACCTTCCTCGCCCGTCGAGGAGTGAAGAAAGGGCACCTCTCGCAGTTCGTAGAGGAAGCGGTCAGAGACAGACTGTTGGATCTGACCGTGGCAGAGGTCAAGGAGCGCAACGTTGGGCAGACCGATTTGATCACTCATGCCGTGGACGAGGCAATCGAGCGAGCGTGAGGCGTGCGTGTCGTGATTGCCACGGCACTCGCCGGTGATGCCGACTACTTGGCTACCGGAGATCGGCGTCACCTGTTGCGCCTGGGGAAGGTGCAGCAAACCCGGATCCTGACCGCACGCAAACTGACGGATCTCCTCGCACTACTGTCCGCCCGGTCTCGCCCACCGGCGCGGCCGGAGCCGCCATCAAATGGAATGGGCGGCCCCTATGGCTTCTCGAGTTCGAACGTCCCTTCGCCCCAGCCAGACTCGATGGTATTCAATTCCATCGTGCCGCGCTCCCTTTCCTCAAACTCGCACCGGTGCGTGCCACTTACCGAGTCCGTGAATCTCAACTTGCATGTCACGATGAAATCGACGTTAAGGTTGATCCTGAAGGTAATCTCAACGGTACCGGTACTGCCGCTTCTGCTATAAGACATACTGTCCGATGACAAGAATTCGTTATTTCGATCCGTGAGTGTCAAGTTAAGCGCGCTATTCTCAGCCGGGAAGAGATACGCAACTCGAGACTCCACATCGAATACTGGGTCACCCGCTTCCAGTGGCCCACCACGCTCGCTGTTGATGAGTTCCAGCTGGTATCCGACCAGCGAGTCGGGGGCCAGGGGCCCGAGCATGGTGACGGTAACGGAGCAGCCGGACAGCAAGATGGCGAGCGCGATGGGGACGGGCCAGACGAGTCGCTTATGCATGATGTTCCTCCGCGGAATGCGCTCCTATGATTGAGTTGGATCGGTGGATCGGTGCCGATCGGCTGAGCGCTTGTTAGGGACATAGTAGCGGGTTCCCGGCGGGAAGTCGCGCCCGGTATCGACGGCATCCGAGCCTGCCGGCGGGGCGGGGTCAGGTCTTGGCGGGGGGCCAGCTGGTGCCGCCGCGGCCGGCGACGTGGGTTACTTCGGTGGCTACCAGGGTGGCGTGCAGGCGATCGGTCAGGTGGGCGCGGCGGGCGGCGTGTTCGGGTGAGTTCCACAGGTTGGTGGTTTCGGCGGGGTCGGCGTGCATGTCGTACAGCTCGCCTTCCGGCGCGCGCCGGGCGTCGGAGTTGTGGTACAGGTTCAGCTTGTAGCGGCCGTCGTGGAACATGGTGCCGTAGATCGGCGGGTCCCAGTAGCCGGCGTTGCCGTAGCCGGAGTTGCGGTACATCGTGAGCGCGTAGTCGCGGGCCGTTCCCGCCGCCGCAGCGATGTCGCCGCGGGCCAGCGCCGCCAGGTCCTGCGACTCGGGCATCAAGGCCGCCACGTCGGCAGATGGCATGCCGGCGGCGCGCAGCAGGGTGGCGGCCAGGTCGTGCGGCTGCACCAGGTCGGCCACCCGCGTGCCGGCGCCCTCCGCCCGCGGCAGGCGCAGGATCATTGGTACCCGCGTGCAGGGGTCGTAGAAGTAGGCGCCCTTGGTGATCAGCTCGTAGTCGCCGATCATGTCGCCGTGGTCGGACACGAACAGCACCACGGTGTTGTCTGCCAACCCGCGCCGCTCCAGCTCGGCGAGGATGCGGCCCACCTGCCGGTCCAGGAAGGCGACCGAAGCGTAGTAGCCGTGCCGGACGTCGGCCACGGAGCGGCCCCCGGAGTCCCTGCCGTAGCGGCGGTGGAAGCCCTCCCGTTCGCGCGCCACCCCGCCGGGCACCGGCTCGTGCGCGGCGGTCAGAGGGCGTACCGGACCGATGGCGTCGCGGTCCACCAGGTCGCCGGCCGCCGGCGGGTAGTCAAAGTATGGTGAGTGGGGATCGAACAGGCTCACGTTCAGAAAGAAGGGCCGCGCCGGGTCCCGCTCCCCGAGGAAGGCGATGGCGCGCTCGGCGGCCCAGGTGCTGAAGTGCGCCTCCGCGGGATGGTGGTCCTGTGGTCCCGACTCCAGGCTGCGCAGGAACTCCGGCTGGTGCTCGCGCAGCCACGCCGCGTACGCGTTGAACGGCGAGTCGAGGTGAATCTGCGGGTCGATGCACCACTCGTAGCGCTCGAAGCCGTCGTGCGGATGGCGCCGCTCCGCCTCCACCATGCGTCCCGACACGTGCAGCTTGCCTACCAGTGCGGTCTGGTAGCCGAGCCCCGCCAGGTGCGCCGGCAGCAGCACCTGGTCGTCGGGCAGGGTGTCGTGCAGCCGGTACACGCCGTGCCCCGGCGGCGGCTTGCCGGTCAGCATGCAGGCGCGGCTCGGCGTACAGATGGTGGCGTTCACGTAACAGCGCTCAAACAGCACACCGCCGGCGGCCAGCCCATCCAGAGCCGGCGTAATGATGGCGCGGCAGCCGTAGCAGCCGAGCGTATCCCAGCGCTGCTGGTCGCTCATTACGAGCAGAATGTTGGGCCGCCCCACCGCCATGCGGTGCGCAGCCTGCCGCACACCGCTTCCCGTGTCAAAGGGGATGAGGAGGAAGGACGACCCGAGTTCCCGGGCTCCCGCGTCCGCGCGGTTGACCCGTCGGGGCCGGCTCCATAGGATTCGCTCCGATGGCGGATCTTCCCGCGGCAAAGCCCCTGTCCCCTGCCCGGCCAGGCACCTTGCAGCGCGCCGGGCGCGTGCTGCGCAAGGACCGCTATCTCTACCTGATCTTCCTGCTGCCGTTCCTCTACTTCCTGGTATTTCACTACCTGCCGATCTACGGCGTCATCATCGCGTTCAAGAATTACAAGGTGGCGTTCGGCATCTGGGGCTCCAAGTGGGTCGGGCTGCAGTATTTCATCGAGTTCCTGACCGATCCCTACGCCTGGAAGCTGATCCGCAACACCATGCTGCTGTCGTTCTACAGCATCGTGTTCGGCTTCCCGATACCGATCATCCTGGCGCTGCTGCTCAACGAGCTGCAGATCTCCTGGTTCAAGCGCGTGGTGCAGACGGTCAGCTACCTGCCGCACTTCATCTCGGTGGTGGTGGTGGCCGGGATGGTCGTGAACTTCCTGTCCAGCGACGGCCTGGTGAACCGCATCATCGTGGCGCTCGGCGGCGAGTCGTTCCCGTGGCTGATGCAGCCGCGCTGGTTCCCGGGCATCTACGTGATCTCCGGGATCTGGCAACACGCCGGCTGGAGTTCGATCATCTATCTGGCCGCCCTTTCGGCCATCGACCCGGAACTGTACGAGGCGGCCACCATCGACGGCGCAGGCCGCTTCCAGAAGATGCGCCACATCACCCTGCCCGGCATCGCCCCCACCATCACCATCCTGCTGATCCTCGATCTCGGGCGCATCATGTCGGTTGGCTGGGAGAAGATCCTGCTGCTGTACACCGGCGCCACCTACGAGACCGCCGACGTGCTGCAGACCTACATCTACCGCCGCGGCCTGGAGGGCGCCGACTTCAGCTATGCCACCGCGGTAGGCGTGTTCCAGGGGCTGGTGGGCCTGGCATTCGTGATCGGGGCCAACTACCTGTCGCGCCGGCTGTCGGATACCAGCCTGTGGTAACTCCGCGCCTGCGCACCGCGTTCAGCGACCGCTCGCTCGGCTCGTACTCGTTCGACCTCATCAACATGGCACTGCTGCTCGCGGTGATCTTCATCACCCTCTATCCGATGTACTACATCGCCATTGTGTCGTTTTCCGACGGCAAGGAGGTGCTGCTCGGCCGGGTGCGCTTCTGGCCGCGCGGCATCAACCTGCAGTCCTACCAGATGGTGCTGCGCGACGACACCGTGATCCGCTCGCTGTTCAACTCGATCCTGTACACGTCGGTCGGCACCGCGATCAACCTGGTGCTGTCCACGCTGTGCGCCTACCCGCTGTCGCGGCGCGACTTCTCCGGGCGCAAGTGGCTCACCCTGTACGTGGCGATCACGATGTTCTTCCAGGGTGGGCTGATCCCGCTGTACCTGGTGGTGCTGCAGCTCGGACTGCTCGACACCATGTGGGCGATCGTGCTGGTGCCGGGCATCAACGCCTTCTACATGTTCATCATGCGCACCTACTTCCAGGGCCAGCCCACGGCGCTGCACGAGGCGGCGATCATCGACGGCGCCAACGACATCCAGATCCTGGCGCGCATCGTGGTGCCGCTGGCCAAACCGATCATGGCCACCATGCTGCTGTTCTACGCCGTGCAGCACTGGAACAGCTTCTTCCACGCCCTGATCTTCCTCACCGAGAAGGCGCGCTATCCGCTGCAGTTGATTCTGCGCAGCGTCGTGGTGGAGAGTACCTTTGAACAGATGAACGACATCGGCGCGGCCACCGACTTCATGGTGCTGGAGAAGACGATCCGGTTCTCGGTGATCATGGTTTCGACACTGCCGATTCTGCTGGTGTATCCCTTCCTGCAGAAGTACTTCGTAAAGGGCGTCATGATCGGCGCCCTGAAGGGATAGTAAGAACGCGCGCCGGAGCGCGCGCAAAAGGAGTTCCCATGAGGATTTCATGGTTTGCGGCAGGGTTGGCCCTGCTGCTCGTTTCCGGCATGGCCTGGAGTGCCGGCGAGGAAGAGGAGGGTGCAGCGGGCGCCGAGCGGGTGACCATCACCTACATGCGGTCCGAGCACCCGTCGTCGCCGATAGACCCGGAGGCGCCGGTGTACCAGGCGATCCGCGAGCACAACAACATCGACCTCAAGATCGAGGCGATTCCCGGCGGCGACTTCAACGCCAAGGTGCAACTGCTGCTCGGTACCGCCCAGCTCCCCGACATCATGCGGCTCACCCAACGCCAAGTGAACGACTTCGCCGACGCCGGCGTATTCCTGCCGCTCAACGATCCGGTGCAGACACAGGCGCCGGCGCTGTGGGCCAAGATCGCGGCGATATCCGACGCCAAGAAGACATTTGTCGACGGCACCATGTACTACGTGCCACAGCTCAACTCGTTCAAGCTGCTCAACGGCCCGGTACCCAACATCCGCCGCGACCTGCTGAACGACCTGGGCCTGGAGATGCCGGACAACTTCGAGGAGCTGTTCGAGGTGCTCGCCACCTTCAAGCGCGAGTTTCCGGACAGCCAGCCGTGGACCAACCGCAGCGGCACGCGCAACCTGCTCAACCGGTCGGCGTTTCCGATGGGGATCGGCTGGAGCATCCACTGGGTGCCGAGCGAGGATCGCTGGGTGTACGGCACGGTGAAGCCGGAGTTCCGCAGCGTGCTGGAGTACTTCCGCCGCGCCTACGAAGAGGGCGTGCTCGATCCCGACTTCGCCATCAACTCGTCGAGCCAGTGGCACGAGAAACTCGGCTCCGGCAAGTCGCTGTTCTACTACGACAACATGACGTTCGCCCTGAACTACACACTCAGCCTGCGCCAGGTGAAGCCCGATGCGGTGTTCTGGCCGGTGCCGGTGATGGAGAACCAGTACGGTGAGCGCCGCAACTACTTCTATTCCAAGCACTGGCTCACCTCCGGCTTCATTGTCAGCGCGGCGAGCGAACACCACGACCGCATCATGTCGCTATTCAACTGGATGGCCGACGGCGACGGCGAGATCATCACCAACTGGGGCAACGAGGGTGAGCACTGGCACCGCGTGGACGGCGAAATCGAGGCGCTGCCGTCAGTGCTGGACACCTACCGCGACGCGTCCGACCCGCAGCGCGCCATGCGCGCCGCCCTGGGTACCGGGCTGCTGCAATTCGCCCTGATCGTGGACCAGAAGCCGATCTACTACTACGATCCGCCGGAGGTGTCGGACTGGTACGCGCAGATCAACTCCGACCCCAACATGATCCTGCCGGTGCTGCCGCCGCCGTTCAACGAGGAGGAGCGCGAGCGCCTGAAGCGGCTGATCACCGACGTCGACAACATCCTGAACCCGGCGCTCGACGGGTTCATCATCGGCACCCTGCCGATGGAAGACTTCGACAGCGTGATGCAGCAGGCGATTGAAGCCGGCGCGCTGGAGATCGAGGAGATCTACAACGCCGCCGAGGCGCGCACGCGCCAGAGTTAGCCCGCCGCGGTCCGACAGTGCGCACGCCCACCGGTTCCGGCGCGGCGGGCGCACTGTCGGGGTGGCAGAGCCCGGCGATTATCGCCTATCCTGCCGGCCACATCCCTCCGGCAGATCAGGTTCGGCTGAACGGACGCCTTTCGTTGGCGTCTCCAAGGGATATGAATCCATCAGTGTGCCCTGAAGCGCGCACAAGAGGAGTTCTCAATGAGACTATCGTTTCTGGCGGCGGGACTGGCCCTGCTGCTTGTTTCCGGCACGGTATGGGCTGCCGGCGAGGAGGAAGGCGCCGCGGCTTCCGACCGGGTGACCATCACCTACATGCGACCGGAGCATCCGTCGTCGCCGATCGACCCGCAGGCGCCGGTGTACGAGGCGATTCGCGAAGCGCTCAACATCGACCTGCAGATCGAGGCGATTCCCAGCGGCGATTTCAATGCCAAGGTGCAACTGCTGCTCGGCACCGCCCAGTTGCCCGACATCGCGCGGCTGCGGCAACAGCAGGTGAACGACTTCGCCGACTCCGGCGTGTTCCTGCCGCTCAACGACCCGGTAAAGAACCAGGCGCCGGACCTGTGGGCGTACATCGACGCCATTCCCGACGCCAAGAAGACGTTCGTCGACGGCACCATGTACTACGTGCCGCAGATGGACTCCTTTCAGAAGCTGCTCGCCCCCATCCCGATGATCCGGCGCGACCTGCTGGACGACCTCGGGCTGGAGATGCCGGATAGCTTCGACGAGTTGTACGAGACGCTGGCCGCCTTGAAGCGAGAGTTTCCGGACAGCCAGCCGTGGACCGTGCGCGGCGGCACCCGCAACCTGCTCAACCGCGCCGCGTTCCCGATGGGCATGGGCTGGAGCATCCACTGGGTGCCGAGCGAGCAGCGCTGGGTGTACGGCACCGTCAAGCCGGAGTTCAAGGCCATCCTGGAGTACTTCCGCGACGCGTACGCCGACGGCGTGCTGGATCCCGACTTCGCCATCAACTCTTCCAGCCAGTGGCATGAGAAGCTGGGCTCCGGCAAGTCGCTGTTCTACTACGACAACATGACCTTCGGGCTGAACTACACGCTCAGCCTGCGCCAGGTGAAGCCCGATGCGCTGTTCTGGCCGGTTCCGGTGATGGAGAACTCGCTCGGCACGCGGCAGAACTTCTCCTATCCGCGGCACTGGCTGTCCGGCGGTTTCGCGGTGGCCTCCGACAGCAAGCACCACGACCGCATCATGGAGCTGTTCAACTGGATGGCCCACGGCGACGGCTTGCTCATTACCAACTGGGGCATCGAGGGCGAACACTGGCACCGCGTCAACGGTGAGATCGAGGCGTTGCCGGAGGTTCTGGACACCTACCGCGGCGCCTCCGACCCGCAGCGCGCGATGCGATCTTCGATCGGCACCGGCCTCCTGCAGTTCAGCCTGATCGTCGACCAGAAGCCGATCTACTATTACGATCCGCCGGAGGTGTCGGACTGGTACGCGCAGGTCCAGGCCGATCCCAACATGCACCTGCCAGTGCTGCCGCCGCCGTTCAACGAGGAGGAGCGCGAGCGCCTGAAGCGGCTGATCACCGACGTCGACAACATCCTCAACCCGGCGCTCGACGGCTTCATTGTCGGCACCGTGTCGCTGGACGAATTCGACAACGTGATGAAGCAGGCAATCGAAGCTGGCGCCGAGGAGATCGAAGAGATCTACAACGCCGCCGAGGCGCGCCTGCGCTAAGGCAACCTGAGCGACACGGCACGCACCGCGCTCGCGGGCCGGTGCGTGCTGTGGACGCACGGAAGCGACAGGCGCGCAAGGACGTTCCATGAGACATGCGTTTCTGGCGGCGGGTTTGGCCCTGCTGTTCGTTTCCGGTACCGCGTGGAGTGCCGGCGAAACCGAGGAGGGCGCGGCGGCCGATGATCGGGCGACCATCACCTTCATGCGGTCCGAGCACCCGTCATCGCCGATCAATCCGGAGGCACCGGTATAACATGCGATTCGCGAGCACAACAACATCGACCTGAAGTTTCGCGGCGTGTTGGAGTATTTCCGCCGCGCCTACGAGGAAGGCGTGCTGGACCCGACTTCGCCATCAACTCATCGAGCCAATGGCATGAAAAGCTGGGCTCCGGCAAGTCGCTGTTCTACTACGACAACATGACCTTCGCCCTGAAGATCTCAGTGTCCAGTTCCATGCAAGTCGTTCCGAGCGCGGTGGGCCCGCTGAATCGCCCTATTCCTTGAGCGATCCGGCCGTGATACCGCTGATGATCTTCCGGTGAAAGATGAAATAGAATAGCAGCGGCGGGATGGTAGCCATGAACATCGCCGCCAGCATGGGTCCCCAGTCAGCGTTGTACGGACCGCGAAAACTCATCAATCCGACCGGTAGTGTCTTGGCGTGGTTGTTCTTCATGATCACCAGGGAGAACAAGAACTCATTCCAGATTCCCAGGAAATTGATGATGAGAACGGTCGCTATCCCACCCAAAGAAACCGGCATGACGATCCGCCCAAATACCTGGAGATGGTTGCCGCCGTCGATCTTTGCAGCCTCCATGATCTCATCGGGAAACTGGCGGAAGTAGGTTTGCAGGAGAAGAATAGAGAAGGGTAGAAAAAAAGCCACGTAAGGCAGGATAAGGCCCCAGTGGTTGCTCAGTAGCTTGAGCTGCGCAACGAAGTAGTAGAGCGGGATGATGAGCGCATGGACCGGGATGCCGAGCATCCCCACGAGTGCTATGAGAATGACGTTCTTTCCTGGACCATTGAGCTTTGCCATCGCGTACCCGGCGAGAAGCCCGACGATGGTGAGGACTGTAAGGGTGGTGAGCGTGACGATTGTGCTGTTGAGAAAGTAGACTGAAATCAGGATACCGCGCTGACTGAATAGCTGCAGGTCGTAGTTGCTCAGATAGAGAGAAGTCGGCGGTGCGAAGATACGCGACAATATGTCTGCCGTCGGTTTCAGGGTGGAGAGGGCGAGCCACACCACCGGGTACAGTTGTAGAATGGCCCAAAGGATCAGCAGGGCGTGTATGATGGTGTGACCGATGCCGGGTTTTCTCAATTCCGTGCTGCTCGGTTGACTGTTCCGGCGTAACCGGACACGCGTATGTAGATCAGTGAAAACACGAATGCGACGAAGAACATGATGCTGGCGATGACTGAGCCATATCCGAAGCGAACCAGACGGAACGCGTCCTTGTACAAGTGGGTGCCGAGCACCTCGGTGGCTCCTGCGGGTCCGCCCTGGGTCATCACCCACACCTGGTCGAACACCTTGAAGCTGAAGATGAGCTGGAGCATGATGATGACGGAGAACACGTGCCGGAGCAGTGGAATGGTGATCGAGAAAACCGTGCGCAGTCTGGTAGCGCCGTCGATCGTAGCAGATTCGTAAAGCTGGGGGTTGATGCTCTGCATTCCCGCCAGCAGGAAGATCATCGTGAAACCGGAGTATTGCCACACTGCGGTAGCGATGATAGCGGGCATCGCGGTGGCGACGTCACCGAGCCACACTCGTTGCAGGTGCTCCATGCCGATGGCGGCCAGCAACGCGTTGAGCAATCCGAATGGGTCCAGGACCTTTACCCATAGCAGGCCGGTTATGACAACGGAAATCGAGACCGTAAGAAAGAACAGAAATCGGTAGACCGCCCAGAACCGTATCTTGAAGTCTATCAGGAGAGCGAGTACGAAGCCGATACCCACGGTCCCCACGGTGCCAAAAAAAGAGAACAGCAAGGAGTTCTTCAGTGCGGTCCAGAAGAATTCGTCTTTGGTGAACATTGTTACGAAGTTCTTGAGACCGATAAAGGTGAGCTTGCCGTAGCCCTTCCAGCGAAAGAAAGGCAGCACGAGAGACTGAATCATCGGGTACAGGATGAACACGCTGATGAACACAACCGCGGGCAACATGAAGACGCAGAACATCACGTACTCGCCATAGTCCCGTTTCACGGTGCGTTCCATGGTGGACTTCAACTCAAACCGAAAAATGCCGCGGCACTTGCCGCGACGCCCTCACCGAGCAGCGGTTGCCGATACTCCGCGGTTGCCACACTCCGCGCGCTGAGGGTCGCTGCATCTGAGGGCACTGAATCCCCAACTGCCGCCAGCCATGCCAGCTTTCCGGTGACGACGGCTGACGGCGCGGGGCTAACTCACTCCAGAGAGTCGACCGCCGTCTGATACATCCGCTCGGCCGCCTGAGCCGGCGAGATGTTTCCTTCGAACACACTGGCGATCGTGTCATAATAACCCTGCCGGTGTGGTGGGCTCTGCAAGGCGTCGATGATGCCGACATCGCCATGGGCCCTCACGTCCGCTATGATCCGGCGCACGATTGGATGCACGATTTCGGAAAAGTCGGCAGCGCTGACCTCCGTATTGTCCGGGATCGCACCCATCTCGTAGACGACGCGGGCGTACTCCTTGCCGAACGACGAATTCAAGAAGTCGATGATCACGGGCAGCTTCGTTTCGTCGATGTAACTCGGAATGATCAGCCCGTTGTAGCCTGCTGGTATCGATACGTTACCGTTGATTGGCGGCAGGTTGAAGTAATCGTACTCAAGATCTGGTGCCTCGTTCACAAAGATTCCCGGGGTCCAGCTTCCCGAATTGTAGATAGCCGAAGTGCCATCCACGAATAGCGTTCGGGCGGCCCCATCATCCATTGCGTTGGCGCCCTTGACGAACACTTCCGCATCTATCAATCGCTTGATGTAGCCCCATGCCTCGACCGCTGCGGGATGGCGAAAGACCTCCGCAGTCGCCTGGCTTCGATTCGGGTCGCGCTCCCAGTTCAAGAACTGTTCAAACTGAGCGGTAGGCATCACGCGGGCCAGAATGTCGTTGAATATTCCGCCTATGGGCCAGCGTGTCAGTACTCCCGCGGACCAGGCCTCGTAGCCGCCCGATTTGAGCTTTGCAGCCAGCGTGAACAGCTCGTCCATCGACTCCGGTGGTACCACTCCCACGTTCTCGAAGGTGTCCGTACGGTAGAAGTAATGGGGTACGGTAACCCAATCGGTGGTGAAATAGAAGTTGCCGAGTGCGTCTGTCTCGTAGATCCTGGCACCGACATTCTTCTTGTCGTACCAACCATTTTCTTTGGTGATCTCGGTGAGATCGAGGAGCAGACCGTCACGTGCCCAAGTGTCGATGGCAGCACCGCCCCAGTAGAAGGTGAGGTCGAGATCTTCTGCACCGCTCGCCAGCGCGGAGGTCATGACATCCTGTATTGCCTGTGACTCATGAGAGGTGATATTGATCATTACGTCCGGGTGTTCCGCTTCGTACAGGGCCTTCCACTTCTGGTACATCTCGGTTTGCACCCCGGCCAGGCACCAGACGCTCAGCGTGGTCGGGCCGGATGCGTCTTCGGCTCCTGCAGCAGGCAGGAACGTAGCGGCGAAACAGAGTGTCAGCGACAGCAGCGCCGACCGAACTCGCTTACTATTCATGCAGTTCTCCTCCGGGGAAATCAGGCCACTCTAGCACGGCGCTTGCGGGCCGTCAAGCTCAGCCTGCGGGCGGGAGCGAGCGGGCGGGGCGTGCCGTACGTGCCGGCCCGAGTCCCCGCCAGGGCCAGGGCCGGGAACCACAGGCCAGGCTCGAAGACCGGATCCTTTGCATAGGGCAGTTCCTGCAGTATCATGGTGCTCATGGTTGCACCCGCGGACGATACCGTGGAGCCAGGCCGGTGAGTGTCGCAGACGGCACGGCCGCACCTGCCGTGAATCGCGTTCCGGAGCGGTTCGCGGTCGAAGGCTACTGCTTCTTTCCACGCACATTCGACGATTCCGGCGTGGCCGCCAACCGGGCTTTGCTCGACGAGGCAATCGAGTCGGGAATGCTCCAGCGACCCAACTATCTCCTGGAGCCGCACACCCTCGACCAGCGCTGGCTGGACATCTGCCGGCATCCGGGCGTGCTCGGCGCCGTTGCGGCGGCACTCGGGCCGAACCTGATTCTCATTCACGACTCGTTCCTGCTGCACGGCAGCGGCACCAACCGCACCGAACGGCGCCGAGCCGGCTATACCATTCGCTACTGCAGCACCGACACCACGTGGCTCGATGTGGACCAGCATCCGATACCGGTCTACCTGGTGCGCGGCGAAGCGGGCGCTCGCGGTGAGCGCTACGTTGATGTGCGCCGCTGACAAACCGCTGGCGGCCGTCCGCGACGAGTTGCGCGTCGAGTGGTACCGCAGCCCGATCCCGCCGGCGAAGCTGCGCGAGCTGATGCAACGGAGCGACCTGCAGGGATGGTTGCAGAGTGCTGGACATCTCGCTCTGGTGGTCGGCACGGGCATACTGACGTACGCCTTCTGGCGGCAGGAGTCGTGGCTGGCGTTCGCCGTCGCGCTGTTCGTCTATGGCACGTTCAGCAGCTTCCTGCCCGGCGCGGCGGTACATGAGCTGGGCCACGGCACCGTGTTCCGCACCAAGTGGCTCAACAAGCTGTTCCTGTACCTCTTCAGCCTGCCAAGCTGGTGGAACCCGTTCGACTACGCGTCGAGCCACACCTACCACCATCGGTACACCTTGCATCCGGAGGGCGACCGTGAGGTAATCCTGCCCCTCAAGCCGACGCCTCCCTTCCGGGTTGCGCTGACGCTGTTCACCATCAGCCTGTTCAGCCGCCCGGTGAGTATTTTTGGTAGAGGGGGGCTGTTTACCGCGGTGGTCGATACGGTGCGCACGGCGCTCGGCATCAACGTCCCGCCGAATACTCCCGCGCGAAAGTGGCTCATCGCCCTGCGCGCGGACCAGCCCGAGGAAATGCGGAATGTAACAAGGTGGGCCCGGCTGGTGTTGCTGTTCCATGCGCTGGTGCTTGCGGTGACTGTCGTGACCGGCCTGTGGGTGTTGCCGATTCTGCTCTCGGTAGCCACCTTCATCGGCCCGTGGTGGATCTACGCGGTCGGCATCACGCAGCACACCGGTCTCCGCGACGACGTGGCGGACTTCCGCAAGTGCACGCGCTCGGTGAAGCTCGACCCGCTGTCGGAGTTCCTCTACTGGCGCATGAACTGGCACATCGAGCATCACATGTATGCCGGGATTCCCTGTTACAACCTCAAGCGCCTGTCGCGCGAGCTCGCGGCCGACCTGCCGGCGCCGCGCACGTTCCTCGGTGCCTGGCGGGAAATGCGCCAGATCTGGAAGCGCCAGCAGACCGATTCCGCCTACCAGTTCGACGTTCCCCTGCCGCCGCCGGCCGCAACCGCGCGCGGCCATGGGGCGGACAAAATCGTACAGTCGGTCGGCGATCTGGCCCCCAGGGGTCTGGCGCGCTGAGCGCGATCAACTGTCTATCAACCAAGCGAGCATCGCGGTGGGTATGGCCGCGACCTCGGGATCGTCGAGGTTCAACTCGGTGCGCGTGGCCAGAATCCCGCGCCAGCGTAGCTGTCGGGCCGCTCCCGTTCAGGCTTCGCCGGCCTCGCGGCCGAGACGACGGACATCGCCCCCTACCGCGAAGCGGTTTAGTTCGACGCCAGTTATCCGTGCCTGTTTCCATCGCCGAGTCGGAAGCTCATAAGGGGCGGCTGTTCGAACGCCTGATGAAGACCTACTTCATCAAGGACCCCATCTACAGAGAACGGTTCTCCGCAGTCTGGCTCTGGGCCGAGTGGGCTGCTGAACGTCCCGATTTCGATGGCACCGACACGGGAATCGACCTGGTTGCAGAGGAGCGCGACGGCAGCGGGTACTGCGCCATTCAGTGCAAGTGCTACGCCCCCGGCACGCGAATCTCGAAGCCTCATCTCGATTCGTTCATCGCCGCCTCGGCACGCGAACCGTTCACGGCCCGTATCGTCGTCGACACTGGCGACGAGTGGGGCACGACCGCCCGCAAGGCCATCGCGCATCTCAAGCCCTCTTGCTTCGTGCTTCGCTTCGGCGATCTGGCCAGCCGCCCGTTCGACTGGCCAGACCTCGGACGTGACGAACCTGAGAACCCGTCCTATCAGCACGAGCCTTACAGCTTGCGGCCGCATCAGCAGGCCGCATTCGACGATGTGATCAGAGGATTCCAGACGGATGACCGCGGTAAGCTGGTGATGGCATGCGGCACGGGCAAGACCTTCGTCGCACTCCGGATAGCGGAAGCGGTCGCAGGCATCGGCGGCCGGGCGCTGTACCTCGTGCCGTCGATCGCGCTGTTCGCACAGTCGATGCGGGAGTGGGCGACCCAGCAGACGGTACGACACCGCTACATCGGGATCTGTTCCGACACAAGCGCCGGGAAAAACGACGAGGATCTCGTGACGTAGTAACCGGTGACCGCGATCGCCTGAAGCGTAGGCGACGTGGCTTCGATGGCATCAAGGTACAACTCCCAGCCATTTTTCTTGGGTCCCATTCGGCGGCGGCGAGTGGCCGTCCCCAGCCGTCCGCATGAGAGGCGGGGTCGATTTCGTGGTAGGCTGGCGCGGTGAGTGACCGCCCCAACATCCTGGTGCTGATGACCGATCAGCAGCGCGCCGACGCCATGAGCTGCGCCGGCAATCCGATCCTGCGCACGCCCGCCATGGACGCCATCGCGGCTTCCGGCGTGCGCTTTACCAATGCGTGCGCGTCCACCCCGGTGTGCGTGGCCTCGCGGATGAGCTTCATTACCGGCCACCGCGCGGCGCGTACCCACTGGGTGGACAACAACGCCCGGCCCGGCCCGGTGCCGGAGCTGCCGACCATGATGAGCTTGCTCCTGCGCGCCGGCTACTGGACCCACGGCGTCGGCAAGATGCATTTCCGTGGCCGCTCCTACGGCTTGCGCAACCTGCTCACGATGGAGGAGGGGGTCGCACACCGCGTCGACGACGACTACCTGCGCTCCCTGCGCGACGCCGGCGTGCAGGCGCGCTTTCCCAAGGGGATGCGCGACCTGCTCTACTTCCAGCCGCAGACCAGCGGTGTGCCGGTGCAGCACAGCGCCAGCAACTGGGTCGCCGACCGCTCCGTCGATTTCCTGCGCGAGCACGCCCGCTACCGCTCCGACCAGCCGTTCTTCCTGTGGTCCTCCTGGATCGCCCCGCATCCGCCGTTCGCCCCCAGCGAGCCGTACGACACGCTGTACGATCCGGCCGCCATGCCGCTGCCGGAATACGCCGACCGGCCGGTGCACGACCTGCCCGCGGCGCTGTGGCCGCACCGCGCCCGCCTGGACGGCGCCCACCGCGACCCGGACCGCATGCGCCGCATCCGCGCCCTCTACTACGGCCTGATCGGCCAGGTCGACGACGGCATAGCGCGGATCATGGCCACGCTGCGCGAACTGGGCCTGGACGAAGACACGGTGGTGCTGTTTACCGCCGACCACGGCGAGATGCTCGGCGATCACGGCCTGTCGCAGAAGAACTGCCCCTACGAACCGTCGGTGCGGGTGCCGCTGCTGCTGCGCTGGCCGGGACGGACGCACGCCGGCGCCACCTGCGACGATCCGGTCGGTCTGACCGACGTGCTGCCCACCCTCGTGGACGAGTTGGCCCTGGAATACCCCGCCGACCAGGGCCCGCTGCCGGGCGAAAGCTTGCTCGGCAAAACCGGCGGCGGCCTCGCCTCCGGGCGCGGCGACTACGTGATCGACTACGGTCAAGGCCCGCGCCGCGGGGCGGGGCGCTTAGTGAACGGACTCGGGTCAGGGCGCGCGCCGCTGGATCGCCGTGCGCCCCCGCCGCCACAAGTACGCCCTGTTCGCCTGCGACGGCGGCCGCGAGGAGCTGTACGACCTGCAATCCGATCCGCGCGAGCGCACCAACCTCGCCGCCGCGCAGCCCGATCTGGCCGCCGCGTTCCGAGAACGCGCACTGGAATGGGAGCGCACTTCAGGCCTGGCGCAAGCGCCGGGGGAGTCCGCCTCATTCGACGGCCCCCGGTTCCGCACCTGGCCGACTCCCGTCCGCGTCCCGTCCGAAGAGGAATTACAAGACGTGGCGATCAACGAGGGGCCGTGGCCGAAGCGCGTTCCTGCTGACGAGGCCGCCGCCCTGGAGAGCTTCGCCGCCGCCTTCACCCGCGCCATCGGCAAGGAGACCACCCTCAGCCCCGGCAAGCTCTCCGTTGCCAGCTACAAGCGCAAGATCAGCCGCCTCGGCCCGCGCGACCCGGGCGGCGAATCCCTGGCAGGTACGCCCTGGGAGCAAGCCTGGCACGACGCCTGAAAAAAGAGGATTTGACTACTTGTAGGGGTCGGCGGCGTCGCGCAGGCCGTCGCCGACGGCGTTATAGCACAGCACCGTCACGAACACGAAGAGCCCCGGGATCAGCAGCCACGGGTTCAGCGCAATCACGCTCACGTTGGAGGCCTGCTGGAGTTGGACGCCCCAGCTCACCGTCGGGGAAGTCAGACCCAGGCCCAGGAAACTCAGGCCGGTCTCGCCGATGATCATCCCCGGAATCGCCAGGGTAACGTGCACGATCAGGTAGCCGACGAAATTGGGCAGCATGTGCCCGGTGATGACCCGGAGGTTGTTGGTGCCGGCCACCTTCGCCGCCGTAACGAAGTCCTCTTCGCGGAGTTGCAGGATCTTGCCGCGCACCGTACGCGCCAGCCCCGTCCAGCCGAGAATCGACAGGATCACCGACATCAGGAAGTACTTGGTTACCGGCGGCCACTCCAGCGGTATGGCCGCGGCCAGCGCCATCCACAGCGGCAACCCCGGCATTGCCTCAATGAACTCCACGATGCGCTGGATGATCATGTCCACGCCGCCGCCGAGCAGGCCGGAGGCGCCGCCGAGCAGGGCGCCGAGCACGAAACTGAGCGCAATGCCGACCAGGCCGATGGACAGCGAGATCTGCGCGCCGTGGATGACGCGGGTCAACACGTCGCGGCCCAGGTCGTCGGCCCCGAACAGGTACACCACCCCCGGCTCGTCGACGCCGAACAGGCGAATTCTGGACTCGATCAGGCCCCACAGCTTGTAGGGTTCCCCGCGGACGAACAATCTGATCGGGTAACGCGTCTCCCGGTCTTCGGAGAACACCAGCAGGAACGTCGCCGGATCCCGCTCCTGCGCCAGGCCGTACACGAACGGCATCTGCAGCCTGCCGTCGTGGAACACGTGCACCCGCGTCGGCGGCAGGAACGCCAATTCCGTTCGGCTCCGGATCTTGTCATAGGGCGAAAAGAACCCGGCAAAGACCGCCGTGAAGTACAGCACGGCCAGAATAACCGCCGACACCACCGCCAGCTTGTGGCGCGTGAACTTGCGCCGCATCAGCACCCAGTGGGATGCGACGTAATACTGTTCCCGTTGTTCCTCGGCCCGGCTGGCGGCCGCTGACTGCGTCGGCGCGTGCATCGGCGCCCGCGTCTCGGTGCTCATCACATCTGTTTCTCGAACCGGATGCGCGGATCCACCACCACCAGCAGGAGGTCCGATATCAGCGTGCCGAACAGCCCCAGCGAACCCAGGAACAGGATCAGGCTGGCGGCAATCTGCAGGTCCTGCTCCAGGAGCGCGGTCAGCAGCAGCGGGCCCACCGTGGGCAGGCTCAGCACGATCGACACCAGCGCCTCGCCGGACACCACACCCGCCAGCAGACCCGCCAGGCCGGACACCATCGGATTGATCGCCAGCCGGATCGGGTACTTGAACAGCAGGCGGCCCTCGCGTACGCCCTTGGCACGCGCGGTCACCACGTACTGCCTGCCCAGTTCGTCCATCAGCGTGGTGCGCAGCACGCGGATCATCCCGGCCGTGCCGGCGGTGCCGATCACGAACAGCGGCACCGGCAGGTGCTTCATCAGGTCGATTACCTTGGCGAAGCTCCACGGCGCCACCAGGTACTCGGGCGAAAACAGGCCGCCCGGGCTCCAGCCGAAGTAGCGCTGGAACAGGAACATCAGGATGAGCGCGAGCAGGAAGTTGGGCGTGGCCAGCCCCATGAAACCGAATACCACGCCGGTGTAGTCGCCGACCGAGTAGGGATGGGTGGCCGAGTAGATCCCGATCGGGATCGCGATGATGTAGGTAACCACCATGGTGGACAGCGAGATGACGATCGACAGCATGATACGCTCGCCGATCAGTTCCGCCACCGGCCGGTTGTGGGTGGCCGATTCACCGAAGTCGCCGCGGACGATGATGTTGGTAATCCACTTCCAGTACTGGATGTGGAACGGTTCCTTGAAGCCCCAGCGCTTGTTGAGCGCCTCGATGGCCGACTCGTCGAGCGTTACCCCGAACCGCTCCATGTAGTAGATGAAGTTGTCGATCCAGTCTCCCGGCGGCAGCTGAATCACCGCAAAGGCGACAAAGGACAGCATGATCAGCAGCAGGACCATGTAGAAAAGTCGCCGTCCGATGTAGCTGGCCATCGTGCGAGCCTAAGCCCGCCAATGACCGCTGTCAAGGAAACCTCGGGCCCAGAAAAAGCGGCCGCCCGGGAGAGGACGGCCGCCGTGGGGTCAGTTCTTAAAGAACGATAGTTCTCAAAGAACGCTAGTTCTTAAAGAACATCTGGTCGGCGTACAGGTTGAAGCCGATGTCGCCCTCGAAGAACGCCGGCACCTGGTCCGGCACGTTGCCGAGGTTGGAGCGATACACCATCACCATCGGGGCGGCTTGCACCACGCCGATGTTCCACAGCCACTCGGCCTGCAGCTCCCACGCCTTGGAGCTGGCTGCCCTCTGTTCGGGGCTGCCGTAGGGGTGCCTCTTGCTCTCCACGATCTGCGTTTGGAAGTACTCCTGCAGTTCCGGCGGCGGCTCCTCGCCCGGCAGGTCGCCGGTCTCCGTGGACGCCCCCGTTCTCCGGTTGTTCATTTCCTGCCACCAAATCCAGTACTGGTTCGCCATGTGGGACAGCGACTGGGTGTGGCCGCCGCCCGAGCTCAGGTAGTCCTGGAACTCGCCGATGGTCTCGTTCCAGCGCACGAAGTCGATGGTGCCGCCCGACATGCCCTGGTCGATCACGCTGCCGTCCGCGGGGCGCAGCTCCAGACCGATGCCGACCGCCTCGAAGTCCTCCTTGACCAGCTCGTAGGCGCGCAGCGGCGTCTGCCCGTGGAACGCGTTGATCACGATGAACGGCTCGCCGTTGGGCAGCAGCCGGATGCCGTCGTTGTTGCGCTCGCCCAGACCGAGCGCGTCGAGCATCCGGTTGGCCTCGTCCGGGTCATGGCGCGCATACGGGTGGTCCTCGCCCCACTCCGGCCGGTAGATGCTGGCCAGCTTGGTAATGGTCATCTGCGACGGCGTGCCCTGGCCGAGCCACTGCGCCTCGTTGATCCGCTCGCGGTCGATCGCCAGCGAGATCGCGCGCCGGAACTCGACGTTCTCGAAGAACGGCCGCTTCGCCTCGTCCTTGATATTGAGGTTGAACGCATACGCCAGACCGGTGCCCTCGAACCACGCCTCGAGCAGGTTGAGGTTGTAGTTGCCGGACTGCTGCCCCTGCACCAGCAGCGGGTAGGCGTCCAGCGGGATCGTGGCGAAGTCCGCCTCACCGCCGATTACCTTCAGTCTCCGCGCCTCGCCGTCGGCGATGATCTGGATCAGTCCCGAATCGATGTAGGGAAGCTGCTGTCCGGCGCTGTCCACCGCGAAGTAGTACGGGTTGCGTTCCTTGAGGCGGAACGTCGGCTGCACGTCGGCGAGCATGAACGGCGCCATGGTGGGCCGCTCGATGTTGCGCTGTGGGCAGCAGAACGTGGAGTGATCGGAGAACGCATCCTGCCAGTTGTCGAAACCTTCTTCCTTGGCCATCGCGTTGGCGTTTTCGTTGTACTCGGCGTGCCACTGCTTCAGCCAGGTGCTCGGCTGGTAGAGCGTCCAGTCGGTGCCCTTGTAGGTGACCAGGTCCTGCGCCACCTTGGGATACGGCTCGCTATACTCGATCACCACCGTCAAGTCGTCCACGGCGGTCACGGTCTTGACCTGCGAGGGGTACGCCCACACATAGCCCAGCTCCGCCTTCTGCATGTCGTTGAAGTGGAACGAAAAATCCTCGGCGGTGAATGGATCGCCGTTGGACCACTTCGAACCCTCACGCAGGGTCAGGGTGAAGGTCATGTAGTCGTCGGAAAGGTGGTAGTCCAGGGCCAGGTCCGGCTCGAACGACCCGTCCAGGTCCATCCGGATCGGGGTCGGCGTTCCCTCGGGATTCTCGCCCACCAGCGGCGCCCACGGGTTCGGGCTGTTGCCGAACACGATCACTTGCCCGCCGTAGGTGCCGATCTCGTCGAACACCGCGCGCACCTTGGGCTCCAGCGGCAGCCGTTCCTCCACGGGCGGCAGCTCGCCGGCGGCAACCAGCGCCGCCAGCATGGGCGCCTCCTTGTAGTCGGCCCAGGCAGAAGCGACCATCAGCGGTACAACCGCTGCCATCAACAGGACTCTCTTCATGTAATCCTTCCTCCAGTAACAGACCACGCTAAGCCATGCAATGGCAGTTGTCAAACTCGCCGGGGTGCGGCGGGTGCGGCGGCTGCGAGCCCGATCAGACGCCTCTAACCGGAAGCACCAGGCACGTTTGAGCACCCCGCCAGCCGGTGGTACGGTAGGGTATGGACGCGCGCCAGCAATACCTGTTCGATACCCGCGGCTACCTGGTTCTCGACGATGTCGTGTCGGCCGAACAGTGCCGGCGGTTGATCGCCGCGGTGCATGAATTGATCGACGTGCCCGACGCCGACCTGCCGGAGGGGGTGACCAGCAGCAACGAACTCACCCTCGCGCGGCTCGGCGATCTGACCAGCGCCGCGCCGGAGTTCTGCGAGCTGATCGACATCCCGTGCGTGATCGACCTCCTGAAGGTCATCATTCACCACCAGCTGCGCCTGGAGAACACCTACGCCTACGTCCGCCGCAAGGGGTTCGCCGGCCTGCGCATGCACGGCGGCGGGTCGTTCGACAGCAACGGCCAGGACCTTACGCTGATGTACCGCCACTTCAACGGGCGCATCTTCAGCGGCCATACCGTGGTGGCGTTCAACCTCACCGACGTCAGCGAGGAGGAAGGCGGCTTCGCCTGCATCCCCGGCAGCCACAAGGCCAACTTTCCGATTCCCGAGGACATGAAGACACTCGAGAATGGGGTCGACCGCTCACTGATCCAATGCGTGCCGTGCCGCGCCGGCTCGGCGGTAATCTTCACCGAGGCGCTGTGCCACGGCGCCACCCCGTGGACCAGCGACCGCGAGCGAGTCACGCTGTTCTACAAGTATCACCACGCCGGCATGAAGTTTCACGGCTTCTTCCCGAGCCGTGCCGCCCTGGAGCGGATGACCCCGAGCCAGCGCTCCTTCTACATCGAGGTGTCCGCCGACCAGCGCGACCCGCGCCAGCTCTACCCCGCCCCAGCCCGCGGCTGACCCCGAATGCTCCCGCGGCGACGCTGCGCCGAAACTGGTTGGGATCTCCCGGCCCGTGCGTCATAATCGGGACAGGAGGGCGGGATGAACGACAGACCGTACCGGGCGGCGCTCATCGGGTTGGGCAGGATCGCGGACACCATCGACGACGAGACCGTGGGCAGTGGCTGGCTGCGGCCTTTCAGCCACATGGGCAGCTACATGGACGTGCCCGAGGTGCAGGTGGTCGGCGCCGCCGACAAGTACCGTGAACAACGGGAAGTGTTCGGGCGGCGCTGGAGCGTGCCCGAAGACAAGCTGTACGAGAACTACCGGGAGATGCTCGAGCGGGAGCGCCCCGACATCGTCAGCATCTGTACCCACGTCGCGCCGCGGGCGGAGATCACGCTGGACATCGTGCGCATGGTCCGGGAGGGACGCACCGGCGTGAAGTGCATCTGGGTGGAGAAGCCGATGGCGACCTCTCTGCAGGAGGCCGACGCGATGGTGGAGGCATGCCGCGAGGCGGGCGTGATCCTGATGTTGAACGCCATGCGCGCATCCGACGTGTACTACCGCCGGGCGCGCGCGCTGATCGACGAAGGCGCCCTGGGCAGGATGCTGCAGATTACCGCGCACGGGTCGGGGCCGCTGGCGCACATGGGCGTGCACTGGATCGGCGCCATGTGCGTGCTGGCCGGCGGCAGCGAGCGGGTGTCGTGGCTGGTGGGTGAGGCCGAGAGCGACGAGAAGGCGGACAGCGGCGGCGATCTGGCCGGCAACGCCTACCTGGCGTTCGCAAACGGCGCGCGCGGTTTCTGCCGGATGATGCCGAGCGGCGCGTCCACCTGGACGCTCGACGCCATCGGCGAGCACGGTACGATCTCCATCCGCAACGGCAACGAGGGCTACGAGTTCGAGGTGTGGCGGATGGGCGAACTCGTCGAGGGGGCCCGTCCGACCCCGGTGCGGTACGTGTTCCCGCGCCCGCAGCGCATCTGGAGCGCGGGTGTCGGGCAGGTCAAGGACGCCATCGCCTGCATCGAGACCGGCAAGACGCCCAACTGCTCGGGCGACATGGGGCGCCACCTGCTGGAGATCGCCATCGCGATTCGCGAATCGCACGTGCGCGGCAACGTCCGCGTGGACCTGCCGCTCGCCGACCGCAGCCTGGCGCTGCGCAGAGAATCAAACGACACGCCCGCCGCGCTCGCCAATCGCGGCCGGCCTGATCCCACCCACCTGCTCGCCACCATCGCCCGGCGCGAAGGCACCGACAAGCGGCGTCCACTCTCATAGCGGCATCGAGCCGCTGCGCATCAGGTGCCGGCGCTGGCCGGCTCAGAACGGCGACCTGCCGCCACCCGTGGCCGCCGCCGCGCGAACCAGTTGGCGGCGGCGCTGGCTGGCGCGCACTTCGCGGTCGATGCGGCGCCAGTCCCAGCGGCGCAACAGGGCATCGGTCATGTCCTCCTGCACACCCGCCACGGCGGGGTCGCCCGCCAGGTTGGTGAACTCGCCGGGATCCTTCTCCAGGTCGTACAGTTCCGGTTCCAGGTCCTCGGCGCCGGACAGGCACAGCTTCCAGCGCCCGCGCCGCAGCATGGCGCGCGCCCGGTCGGTGCCGTGCGCGGTGTGTTCGGCAAACGCCTCGCCGCGCCACTCGGGGTCGGAGCCGGCGAGCAGCCCGGCCAGGTTACGGCCGTCCATCGGCGCCGCCGGCGCCGCCGCGCCCGCGGCCCCCACGATAGTGGCTGCCACGTCCACCAGGGATACACACTCGCCCACCCGGCGCCCGGCCGCCGCGCGGCGCGGCCAGCGAATCTGCAGGGGGACGCGCGCGGACTGCTCGTAGAAGCTCATCTTGCGCCACAGGCCGTGCTCGCCGAGCATCTCGCCGTGATCGCTGGTGTGGATCACCACGGTGTCATCGGCCAGGCCGCACTCGTCGAGCGCATCCAGGAGCTGGCGCAGCTTGTCGTCGGCGTAGCTCACCAGCCCGTAGTAGGCGGCCCGTGCGCGGCGCACCTGCGCCTCGGTGTGGCCGGAGAAACCGAACGCCCGCCGCAACCGTCGCGCGGCCGGCGGAAGCGCCTCCAGGTGGCCGGACGGCAGGTGCGGCAGGTCGGCGTGATGCGGGAAGTACTGCGAGAAGAACGGCTCCGGCACGACGAACGGAAAGTGCGGCGCGATCAGGCCCACGCACAGGGCGAACGGGCGCCCGGTCCGCCCATGAGCGCGGCTGCGCAGATAGGCCACGGCCGCCGCGGTCGCGTCGTCGTCGGCATCGATCTCGGGGGTGCGTCCCGGTCCGGTGGGCGGGCTGTCAAAGTCCTCACCGCCGCCCGCCGCTTCCGCCTCTACCCCGTCCGGGCCGGGCGGCACGCGCGAGTCGGTGCGCACGACGCCGGGCCACGGCTCGGATGCCTCCGGAATACCGTCGTCCCAGGGGAATATCGGGTGTTGCAGCTCGATGTGCAGGTCGCGCGCCAACTGCTCCTGGAAGCCGTGCAACGGATCGTCCCCGATCAGGTGCATCTTGCCCGACAGGGCGGTGTCGTATCCCTGCGCGCGCAGCAGGTGCGGCCAGGTCACCGCGTCCGCCGGCAGCGGGGTGGCGTTGTCCCAGCCGCGGCAGCGGTGGGTGTACTGCCCGGTCATGAACGAGAGGCGCGACGGTACGCACAGCGGGTTGTTGCAGTAGGCGGCATCGAAGGTCACGCCCTCGGCCGCCAGCCGGTCCATGGCCGGCGTGGCAATGAACGGGTGGCCGTACGTGCCGCTGAACTGCGCGCCGTGCTCGTCGGTAAGCAGCAACAGGATGTTGGGGCGCCGCCCGCTCACCCCTGCCGCACCACTCCCTCGAGCAGGCCGGCTTCCTGCATCTGGCGCCATTCGCCGGCGAAGGTGTCGTTCCAGGTGGCAGTAAGCGGGTGCTCCAGCAGGTCCCGGAAGATCGGCCAGAACACGATGATGCCGTCGGCGCCGGCGGCCAGCGCCGCGGTGGCCGTCTCCACCGAGCGTACCAGTGCCGCGGTCACGAACGGGCGCTGCCGCCACGGGGCGAACATGGCGGCACAGTCGCGCACCAGCTTGCCCGGATCGCCGCCCATCTCGCGGATCGGCTCGCAGAACGGCAGCACGTGGGGGGGGCCCGCCCCGGCGGGGGCCGCGGGCCGGCCCAGGGCAAACACGGGGGGGGGGGGGGGGGGGCGCCCCCCCGCCCGAGCGGCTGCCGCGGCCTGGCCAAGCGAAAACACGGTGGTGCAGAAGGTGGTTACCCCCTCGTCCGCCAACGGCCCGAACGCACCGAGGCCCTGCGCCGTGCACGGAATCTTGATCGCGATCTGCGGCGACAGGGCGGTGAACACGCGGCTCACCTCCAGCAGTTCCTCGGTGGTGTGCCCCTCCACCTCGATCACCACCAGCTTGTCGGTAATGTCCAGGTAGCGGCGCGTCACCTCCAGCAGGCCGCCGTACTTGGCCGCCAACTCGCGCTGCACCACCGTGTTGGTCACGATCCCGGCCGCGCCGCGGGCCAGCCACTCGCCAAGATCCGCGGGATCGCCCGCCAGCCAGACGCCCGGTCCGGGGCGGCTGCCGAGCACGTCACTTACCGTCAAACTCATCGTGTTGCTCCTTCACTCCGGAATCAGTAGTGGAACCGCTGCAGCTCGGCGCGGTCGCGCTCGTACTCGGAACGCAGCGTCTGCGTCACCTCGCTGCGGCTCACCTCTGCCGGCGCCACGTCCCACCAGGTATCGGCCCCCGGCACGTAGCGGTGCTTCTCCACCTCGCACACGATCACGCACGAGCGCGTCTCGGCGCGGGCCTCGCGCAGCGCGGCGCGGACTTCGTCCTGCGTGGCCGCGTTCCAGGCGCGCGCGCCCATGCCGCGCGCGATCGCGGCGATGTCCACCGGCAGGTACTCTCCTTCCAGGCGCGGACCGTCGTCGGCGCCGGTGCTGCCGTCCGCCGCGCCGCCGCGGGCGCGCAACTCGTTGCCGAACGCGTGCCCGGTGCGCCACATCTGCAAGCGCCGGATCACCTGGAAGCCGTGGTTGTCGATCACCACCACGGTCACCTTCAGCTGCTCCTGCAAAGCGGTGATCAGCTCCATCGGATTGAGCAGAAAGGTGCCGTCGCCGATGTACACGAACACCTCGCCCCGCCTGCCGGGACCGCCCCGCCGGGACGCCCGGCCCCCCCGGCCGCCATGCGCACGCCGACCCCGGCGGGCAACTCGTAGCCCATGCAGGAGAAGCCGAACTCGATGTGGCAGCGGCTGCCGTTGCCGCCATCCCACAGCTTGAGGATGTTGCCGGGCGGCGCCCCGGCCGCCGCGACCACGGTGTCGTGGCCCTGCGACTCCTCGTTGAGCACCTCGATCACCTGCCCCTCGCTCATCACCTCGCCGGGATGGTCGCCGTAGGCGTCGGTACGCACGATCTTGTCCCAGTCCTGCTGCGCCTCGGCGACCCGTTCGCCGTAACCCGGGAACGCCACCCCGGCGCCCTGCCCGGCAGTGAGCAGCGCCTCCAGGGCGAGCCGGGCGTCCGCCACCACCGGCAGCGCGCCCTGCTTGAAGGCGTCCAGCGCGCACACGTTGATGGCGATAAAGCGCACGTCCGGATCATGAAACAGGCTCTGCGACGCGGTGGCGAAGTCGCTCAAGCGGGTGCCGACCGCGATCACCAGGTCCGCCTCCTCCGCAATGCGCGCCGCCGCGCTGGTGCCCTCCACGCCGTGGCCGCCGAGCGACCACTCCGGGGCGCCGCGCAGCGCGCCCTTGCCGGCGTGCGTCTCGCTCACCGGAATGCCGAACCCGGTGGCCACCGCGCGCAGCGCGTCCCACGCCGCCGAGTAGTGCACGCCGCCGCCGGCGATGATCACCGGGCGCTTGGCTGCCTGTAGCAGCGCGACCGCCTCGTCGATGCGCTCCGCGACCGGCGGGCGGCGTTCTATGCGCCAGGTGCGCTCGGCGAAAAACTGGCTCGGGTAGTCCCAAGCATGCGCCTGCACGTCCTGCGGCAGCGACAGCGTTACCGCGCCGGTTTCGGCCGGGTCGGTGAGCACCCGCATCGCCTGCGGCAGCGCGGTAAGGAGCTGTTCCGGCCGGGTGATGCGGTCGAAAAACCGGCTCACCGGGCGGAAGCAGTCGTTCACGCTCACGTCCGCCGCCGACGGGTGCTCCAGTTGCTGCAGCACCGGCCCCTGGTGGCGGGTGGCGTAGTAGTCGGAGGCCAGCAGCAGCACCGGCATCCGGTTGATGGTGGCAGTGGCCGCCCCGGTCACCATGTTGGTGGCGCCGGGCCCGATCGAGCTGGTGCAGGCCAGCGTCTGGGTGCGCAGGGTGGCGCGCGCGAAGCCCGCCGCGGTGTGCACCATCGACTGCTCGTTGCGCGTCTGGTGGTAGGGCAGATCCGCCCCGCCCTGCTCCAGGGCCTGCCCCAGCCCGCACACGTTGCCATGCCCGAAGATGCCGAAGATGGCCGGTATCAGCCGCCGCCGCTCCCCGTCGAACTCGCTATACTGAACCGCCAGGTACTTCACAAGAGCCTGCCCCATGGTCAGGCGTTCGGTCCCCATGGCGCTACCTTACGGCCCCCGCGCGCGCAGCGTCAAACCTTACGGCTATGCCCGGAGGGGTCTAACCGCGCCCGGAGCGTGCGTGCTTTTTGACCTGGTACTTCCAGGGTACCGGGTCGCGGCGGCGGTGGGCGAAGGCGGCGCTGGTTGCCGGGGCGTTGTGGTAGTGCTGGGCGATGGCGATGCGGCGCTCGACGCCGCGGTTGGCGAATGCACCATGCACGACGTTCTTGTGGTGGAAGCTGACGTCGCCTGGCTCCAGTTCCAGCGGGATCAACTCGTGCTCGGGGACGCCGCCGGTGATGGTCTTGAACATGCTCACGCCGCCTGTCCAGTGGTGGTCGTGGATGCGGTGGCGGTGGCTGCCCGGAAGCAGCCACATGGTGCCGCCGTGGGCGGTGGTGCGGCGCAGCGGCATCCACGCGGTCACCGCCGTGAAACCGGCGCGCTGCAGCTGCCAGTAGTGGTCGTCCTGGTGCCAGGGAGTGGCGTTGGCGGCGGCCGGTCCCTTGATCAGGGCCTGCTGCTGGAACACGGTGGCACACGCCGCCTCCATCAGTGCGGCGGCGGCGCCCCGCACGCGCGGGTTGCCGGCCAGCGCGGCCAGCACGGGGTCGTTGACCGGAAACCTGGTGGCCATGACCTGCAGGATGAAGCGGCCCGGGTCGTCGGGGGTCTCCCAGGACGCCGGCCCGCACACGAAACCGGCGCTCGGGTAGCGTCCGTCCAGCATGCCGTCGAGGCGCTCCACCAGCCGCTCCACGTCGCCGCGCGGCAACAGCCGGCGAATCGTCACGTGGCCGTGCTCCCGGTAGTACGCGATGTCCGCCGCGCTCACAAACGCCACTCGGGGCCTCCTTGGATGGGCGATGACGGGCTCGAACCGCCGACCGCCTGGGTGTAAACCAGGTGCTCTACCATCTGAGCTAACCGCCCGCGGGCACATTCTCAGCGCCCGCAGCAAGCTATCCATCCCGCGCGCGTCATGTCAAACAGGCGGAGGTGACACACCCTGTCTTGTATTTTGCCGTTCCGGATGAACCTGCGCGCCGCCGGTGCCGAGCATAAGGGTAGAAGTCCATGGGCTCCCTTTTCGCGCGGCTGTTCGATACGCCGCTCAGCCTAGTCGCATTCGACGCGGTCATCACGCCGCTCGCACTGCTGGTGCGGCTGATCCTGCCGCTCGGCGCCGCCTTCCTGCTGTACCGGCTGCTGCTGACCCTGTTGCGGCGCAAGATCGGGCGCCTGCGCGCCCAGTTCGACACCGCCCAGCGCCTGTACCGCTACGTGCGCACGATCCTGCGCTTTGTCCTCGTGTCGCTCGCCGTGCTGCTCGTGTACGGCCTGTTCGGCTCCGATGCCAGCCGCGGCGCGGTGGTCCTGTGGAACATCCTGTCGACGCCGATCATCGAGACCGCCGGCAGCTCGATCTCGCTGGTCACGGTGATCTTCGCCATCCCGATCGGCTACGTGGCGGTATGGACGGCGCGCACCGGTTCCGGCTTCCTGAAGACGCGCGCCCTCTCGCGCCTGCCGCTGACCGACGCCACGCGATTCTCGATTGGCGGCATCACCCACTACCTGATCCTGAGTGTCACCCTGGTGATCGGGCTCTCCTTTCTGGGCGTCAACCTGTCCACCTTCTCGGTGCTGATCGGCACCCTCGGCATCGGCATCGGTTTCGGCCTGCAGAACGTGGTGGCGAGCTTCGTGTCGGGCCTGGTGATCATCTTCGAACGCCCCATCAAGGAGGGCGACCGGGTCGTGGTGGAGGGCACCGAGGGCGACGTGGCGCATATCCGGCTGCGCTCCACCATCATCACCACCCTGACGGACGAGACCATCATCGTGCCCAACCACCAGCTTATCGGCAACAAGATCTACAACAACTCGCACGAGGTACGGCGCATCACGGTGATCAACCAGGTGAGCGTGGCGTACGGCACCGATCTCGACTACGCGGCCGAGGTGCTCAAGGGGGTGGCCCTCGCCAGTCCGTATGCCAGGGCGTCCGCCGAGCCGGACGTACGGGTGCGCGAGTTCGGCGACTCCGGCATCCTGATGGAGCTGTGGACCGGCATCGAAGACGCCGGCACCAAGTGGCCGGCGCATTCCTGGGCCAACTTCGAAATCGCCCGCGCGTTCCGCCGCGCCGCCATTACCATTCCCTTTCCGCAACGCGACCTGCACGTCAAGGAGCTGCCTGCCGGCGCGGCAGGCGTGGATCTGAAGCCGGTCCCCGCCGCTTCCGAATAGCCGCCGACAGCATTTGTGCAATCGGTCGCCTATCTTTATATTGCCCGGCAATGGATAAGCTGAAGGATCGCCGGAAGGCTCGTATCGGCGCCCGGGTGGGCGTGATTGGTATCGTGCTGGGGGCGCTGGCCGGCACGCCGTTGTATGCGCAGGATGCGTCGGTAGCTACGCAGATCGCCGACATCATCGTGGGAATCGACACGGTTTGGGTGCTGCTGGCGGCCTTTCTCGTGTTCTTGATGCAGGCCGGCTTCGGCATGCTGGAGGCGGGCCTGATCCGCGCCAAGAACACCGCCAACATCCTGATGAAGAACCTGATGGACTTCTGCATGGCGTCGCTCGGCTTCTTCATTTTCGGCTACGCCATCATGTTCGGCTCCGGCAACCCGCTGTTCGGCACCAGCGGCTGGTTCCTGATCGGCGCCGAGTCCGCCGCCGGCGTGCCGCTGTACGCGTTCTGGCTGTTCCAGGCGGTATTCGTGGGCGCCGCAGCCACCATCGTGGCGGGCGGCATGGCCGAGCGCATGAAGTTCCCGGCCTATGTCATCTATTCGTTCCTGATCTCGGCGTTCGTGTACCCGATCGTCGGCCACTGGATCTGGGGCGGCGGCTGGCTGGCCAGCCTCGGCTTTGCCGACTTCGCCGGCTCCACGGTCGTGCACGCGGTGGGCGGCTGGGCCGCATTCATCGGCACCCGCGCGCTCGGGCCGCGCATCGGCAAGTTCGGCCCCGACGGCAAGCCCAACGTGATCAGCGCGCACTCGCTGCCGCTCGCTTCGCTGGGCATGTTCCTGCTGTGGTTCGGCTGGTTCGGCTTCAATCCCGGCTCCACCCTTGGCGTCGGCGACGGTTCGCTGATCGCGCGCGTGGCCATCAACACCAACCTGGCCGCCGCCGCTGGCGCTATCGCCGCCACCGCGACGGTCTGGATGGTGGTCGGCAAGCCCGACCTCACCATGGGCATGAACGGCGCGCTCGCCGGCCTGGTGGCGATCACCGCGCCGTGCGCGTTCGTGGAACCCGGGCACGCCATCATCATTGGCCTGATCGGCGGCGTAATCGTGGTGTTCGGTGTGCTGTTCCTGGACCGGCGCCGCGTCGATGACCCGGTTGGGGCGATCGCCGTGCACGGCATGAACGGCATCTGGGGCACCGTCGCGGTGGGCATCTTCGGGCAGGCCGCCCTCGGCGTGGCCAACGACGGCCTCTGGTTCGGCGGCGGCTTTACGCAGTTGGGCATTCAGCTCCTCGGCACGGTCACCGTGAGCGTGTTCATCATCGTGGTGATGGGGCTGATCTTCAAGCTGATCGACGCCGTGGTCGGGCTGCGCGTGCCGCGCAACGAAGAACTCAAGGGCCTCGACGTGGCCGAGCACGGCACCGAGGCATACGGCGGCTTCCAGGTGTTCACGACCGAGTAAACTCGGCTACCGAGTAAACCTCGGCTACCGAGTAGCAGGAACGTGCGACAGCCGCGGCGATCCGGCGCTCTCCGGCGCCGCGGTGGCGCCGGTTACGCGCGATTCAGATCGACGTGTTTGCCGGTGGTCACGAAGATCACCGCCTCACAGATGTTGGTGGAGTGGTCGCCGACCCGCTCCAGTTGCTTGGCCACGAACAGCAGCGACGACGCCTGCGCGATGTTGCCGGCGTCCTCCATCATGAACGACAGCAGGTCACGGAATATGTTCGCGTAGACCTCGTCGACCTTGTGGTCGCGTGCGCTCACCTGTTCGGCCATCGCCGCGTCCTGCGACACGAAGGCCTGCAGCGAGTCGCCGACCATGGCGCAGACGTCGTCCGCCATCTGCATGATGGCATTCATGCCACGCGAGAACTGCTCCGGGGCCAGGCGCTGGGCCACGCTCGCCACGTGCACGGCCAAATCGCCGATGCGCTCGAGCTGCCCGATCACGTTGAGGGTGCCGACGATCTGGCGCAAATCGGTGGCCACCGGCTGTTCGGTCGCCAGCAGCCTCAGGCAGGAGTCGTCGATGTCGTGATGCATCCGGTTGACGTCGGCCTCCTGACTCAACACTGTCACGGCGGCGTTCATGTCATGCTGGCCCAGCGCGTTCACCGACCCGCGAATGGAGCGTTCCACCTGTTGCCCCATGACCAGCAGCGCCCGCTTGAGCTGCTCCATGGAAAGGTCGAACTGGCCGCGCAGCGGGGAGGACTCGCCGTTAACCACTCACCATCAACCACTCACCGTTAACCGAAGCGGCCCGAGATGTAGTCCTCGGTGCGCTTCTCGTCAGGATTGGTAAAGATCCTGCCGGTGGGCCCATACTCGACCAGGTACCCGGAACGGTCCTCGTCCATCATGAAGAATGCAGTATAGTCGGAAACCCGCGCCGCCTGCTGCATGTTGTGGGTCACGATGATAATCGTATACTGCGCCGCCAATTCGCGCATCAGGTCCTCGATCCGCAGGGTGGCGATCGGATCCAGCGCCGAGCACGGCTCGTCCATCAGGATGATCTCCGGGTGGACGGCGATTGCCCGCGCGATGCACAGCCGCTGCTGCTGGCCGCCGGACAGGCCAAGACCGCTGTCGGCCAGCTTGTCCTTCACCTCGTCCCAGAGCGCTGCCCGGCGCAGCGACTGCTCCACCAACTCGTCCATGCTGCCGGTGTAGCCATTGATGCGTGCGCCCCAGGCGATGTTGTCGTAGATCGACTTCGGAAACGGGTTGGGCTTCTGGAATACCATGCCGATGCGGCGCCGCACCTCCACCGGATCGACGTCCGCGTCGTAGATGTTGCGTCCCTGGAAGGTCACCACGCCCTCGGTGCGCGCGGTCGGCACCAGCTCGTTCATGCGGTTCATCGACCGCAGCACCGTCGACTTGCCGCACCCGGAAGGACCGATCAGGGCCGTGATCCGGCGCGTCCCGAAGTTCATCGAGATCTCGCGCACCGCCTGGAACGCACCGTAGTAGACGTTCAGGCCAGTCAAGGAGAGAGCACTCGCCTCCGCACCGGGTACCGGCAAGTCCGCGGCGTGGGTGTTCATTTGCGTCGCCACCGTGCTGGTCACTCCACTTCGGGCAGGCGCCCGGTCATGCGCCGACCTGCTTCCTGGCGTGGTAGTTGCGCAACAGGATCGCGGTCGCGTTCAGGGTCAGCAGCAACACCAGCAGCACCAGGATGGCCGCCGCCGCGGCGTTGCGGAACTCCGCCTGCGGACGCGCCGTCCATTGGTAGATCTGGATCGGCAGGGTGGTGAACTTCGAGAACGGCCCGGTGGGGTCCAGGGTTACCAGGGTGGACGCACCCACCACCACCATCGGCGCCGTCTCGCCGATGGCGCGCGAAGTGGCCAGAATCGTACCGGTCAGGATGCGGTCGAGCGAACTCGGCAGCACGTGGTGGCGGATGGTCTGCCACTTGGTGGCGCCGAGCCCGTAACTGGACTGGCGCAGACTGTCGGGAACCGCCTTGATCGCCTCCTGGGCGTTGATGATGATCACCGGCAGGATCAGCAGGCCAAGGGTGAGCCCGGCGGACAGAATCGTCCTGCCGTTGGCCGAACCGTCGCCGAGGCCGAACAGCGCGCCGCTGGTAACCGGTTCCATGGCGCGCACGAATACGGTCAGTCCGAGCATCCCGTAAATGATCGACGGCACCCCGGACAGGTTGTTGATGTTGGTCTGGATGATCCGGTTGAGCCGATTGTCGCGCGCGTATTCCTCCAGGTAGATGGCAGCGCCGACACCGACCGGAAAGGCGAACAGGATGGTGATCAGGATGGTGCCGAGCGACCCCTTGATCGCCGCGCGCACGCCCGCGTCCTCGGGAATGCTCGACTGCGCGTCGGCGATAAACGACCCGGTCAGCCAGGAACGGAACACCAGCCGCGCTCCCGGATGCCTGCTCATCGCCTCCGCGACCACTGCGCGGCGGCGGAACAGCGAATCCCACAGCGACCACGCCTGCACCACCGACGGGTCCACCACCCGCTCCACCACCAGGTTGTAGACCTCGTCGCGGCCGCGTTCGGCCAACGGCTGGTCGCGCTCGAAGCGGCGCAGCAGGCCGCGCGACACGTGGTCGGCCAGCACCGCGGTCAACGCCGCCCCGTCCATCCGTTCCAGCGGCACGCCGTCGCGCGCCAACTCGGCCGGGTCGATGGCGTTTTCGATCGCCACCAGGCCGAATGCCCTATTGACGATGGTCAGCAGCAGCGCGGTCAGCATCACGATCGCCACCGCGGTGGCCAGGTGAAAGACCAGCCGCCACAGCAGGCCGGCGCGGTGGCGGGCCGGCAGGTTGGCGGACATGCTGTTCAATCGTACACCTCGCGGAAGCGCAGCACGATCCGCCGGCTCAGCATGTTCAGTGCCAGGGTAATGAAGAACAGCATCATGCCGATCGCGTATATGCTGCTGTAGTCAATCGACTGGTAGCTCAGGTCGCCGCCGCTGATGCGCACGATGTGGCCGGTCATGGTCTCGGCGGCGTGGAACGGGTTGAACGTGAACGCGGAGCCGGCGCCGGCGGCCAGGGCAACGACCATGGTCTCGCCGACAGCGCGCGACAAGCCGATGATGAACGCTGCGGCGATGCCGGAGAATGCCGCCGGCACCACGATGCGCACCGAGGTCTCCAGCCGCGTGGCGCCCAGGCCGAGCGCCGCTTGGCGCAGCGAATCGGGCACCGCGGACAGGGCATCCTCGGCCATCGAGGAGATCAGCGGCAGAATCAGGATCCCGATGACGATGCCCGCCGAAGCGGTATTGTAGATCTGCACCACGTCGGCGCCGAATACGCCGCGCAGCAGCGGGGTCATGAACGTGAGGGCGAAGTAGCCGTACACGACGGTGGGAATCCCGGCCAGCACCTCCAGGATCGGTTTCAGCAACGCGCGGGTGCGCGGCTCGGCGTATTCGCTGAGGTAGATCGCCACGCTCATGCCGACCGGTGCCGCCACCAGCATCGCTGTGAAGCTGGTCATCAACGTGGCGTTGACGAGCGGGAGGATGCCGAACTTGCCGATCGCCGGCTGCCACTCGGTGGTGGTGAAGAAGCGCACCAGGTTCACCGCTTCGTTGCGGAAGAACAGGATCGACTCGCGTCCGAGCACCACCACGATGCCGACAGTGACCAGAATCGACACCGCGCCGCAGGCGAACAGCAACCCCTGAATTACGCTCTCGCCGGGCCGCGGCCGGCGGGTCAGCGCATGGTTGTCGTTGCGGGCATACGCTCCGGTAGCCGCAAGCTCGCCCGCCGGCGTCACGCTTTCCAAGGTAGACAAGCGAACATCCTTCTCCATGGAGACGATGCGGCTCGATTGTTAGGATCGTGTGAGCGCGGGGACAGGAATCCGTGAATGGCTGGCGGCCCGCGGCGTCAGGCGCCGCGCAGCGCTTCGCGGTACAGCGCCTCACGGCGCTTGAGAAAGTCGAACGGAACATCGTACGCGCGTTCGATCTGGTCGCGGTTGTGCAGCTCCGCGGTACGCCCGATCAGCGGCGGCCGATCCTGCCGGAACAGCGCCACGTAGTCCGAGAACTGCGCCGACAACTCCAACTCGTGCACCGAGTAATACCAGCTCAACCCCTCCCGGTGCGCGTACTCGTACAGGTAGCCCATCACCCGGCGCTTCTGCTGTTCCTCCAGGGCGAACACCGGCTCGTCCATCATCAGCACGCGCGAGCCGTACAGCAGGCAGAACGCCAGCAGCGTGCGCTGCAACTCGCCCTTGCTCACCTCCCCGGTGCGCTTGTGCAGCACGTCGCGCAGCTCGAATGCGTCCACCAGCTCGCGCACAAACTCCTCGCTGTGCTCCTCATGATAGCCGGTACGGTACACGTACATGATCAGATCGCCGATCGATTCCTCGGTCTCGAACTCCATGTTCTGGTGGATCAGCGACACGTGCCGCTGCCGCGTGTGCACGTCGCGCAGCTCGCGCGTGTCCACCCCGCGCAGCAGCACGGTGCCGGCGCTCGGCACCGCAATGCCGCTGGCCAGCAGCATGAAGGTGGACTTGCCGGTGCCGTTCTGCCCCACCAGAGCCATCACGCCCCGCGGCAGCCGCGCCGACAGGTTGTGGAACACCAGCTCGGTGCCTTCCGGGTACGCGTAACTCACGCCGCGCATTTCGACCGCATGCATCGCGGTCCCATTCTGGCCCGGCGCGGCGGGCTCTGACCAGTAGGCATGCCATCGGGGTTACCGGGCGCGCGCCCGCTGCAACTCGGACCATCCGGGCGCCGCGGCCGCCGGCGTTTGACCCGCACGCGGGCACGCCGGTATCGTGCGCGCGTGTCGGGCATGGGCGTGGTCCTCAATCCGGAACAGGAACGGGCGGCCGCCGCCATCGACGGGCCGCTCATGGTGCTCGCGGGCGCCGGCTCCGGCAAGACGCGCGTCATCACCGCGCGGCTGGCGCGCATGCTGCAAGCCGGCGTTGATCCGCGCGCCATCGTCGCCCTGACCTTTACCAACAAGGCGGCCGCCGAGATGCGCGAACGCGCGGGCATCTCCCGGCGCGGACGGCGCGCCGTTCCCACCGTGTGCACCTTCCATGCCCTCGGCCTGGAGCTGGTGCGCCGCTTCAGCGCCGAGTTGGGGTTCCGGTCCGCAAGCACCGGCACCGGTGCCGCCGCCGCGGTACCGGTTACCGTGTACGACCAGCAGGACAGCGCCCAGCTCCTGCGCGAGGTAGCGCGCGACCTGCGCCTGGATGCCGACCTGGCGGAGGCCGATTCGGCCGTGCTGCAGCGGCTGGTATCGGGGCTGCGCATGGGCGTCGCCGGCGTCCCGGACCTGGACGGAGCCAGCGAACAGCTGCGCGGGCTGGTGTCCGCCTACCGGCGCCGGCTGCGCCTGTACCACGCCGTCGACTTCGACGACTTGATCCTGCTGCCGCTGGAGCTGCTGCGCGGCGACGCCGGCGACGCCATCCGGGCGCGCTTCAGCCACGTGATGGTGGACGAGTTCCAGGACACCTCGCGTCGCCAGTACGAAATCCTGCACGCCCTCACCGAGGCGGCGCGCAACGTGTGCGTGGTGGGCGACGACGACCAGTCGATCTACTCCTGGCGCGGCGCCGAGGCGGCCAACTTCGACCACTTCAGCCGCGACTTCCCGGAGCGGCTGGAGATCAAGCTGGAACAGAACTACCGCTCCACCGGCTCCATCCTGGCATTCGCCAACGCCGTAATCAGCGGCAACAGCGGCCGGCGGCCCAAAAAGCTGTGGAGCGACGGCGGCGCCGGGATGCACGTCATGGCCGCCTACCCGGAGAGCGACACCGACGAGGCGGAGTGGATCGTGCGTCAGATCCGCAGCCTGGCGCTCGGCAGTGGCCTGCGCTACGCCGACTGCGCGGTGCTGGTGCGCGCCAACAGCCTTACCCGCGCCCTGGAAGAGGTGCTGTTGCGCGAGGGTATTGCCTACCAGGTGTCGGGCGGCATGAGCTTCTTCAGCCGCCGCGAGGTGCGCGACCTGATTGCCTACCTGCGCGTACTGGCCAACCCGGACGACGACGTCAGCATGCGCCGCATCATCAACACGCCGCGGCGCGGCCTGGGCGCCGCCGCCCTGGAGCGCATCACCGCCACCGCGGCGGCGCACCACTGCTCGCTGTACTCGGCGGTGGTCCTGATCGGCGGCGGCACCGAGGCCGAGTCACCGCCCGAGCATGCCCGCCTGCGCCCGCTCGCCGGCGAGCTGGTGGAGCTGCTGGAGCGCTACGCGGCGCGCATCCGCGGCGCCGAGCGCAGCCGCGCCATGGCGTCGGTGCTGACCGAGCTGGTCGACGAGCTGCAGTACCGCAACCACCTGCTGGACGGCGTCCGGGCCGATGCCGCGCGCTGGAAGCTGGCCAACGTGGATGCGGTAATCGACTCGCTGGCCTCCTTCGAGCAACACCCCGACCGCATCGCTCCCTCCCTGACCGACTATCTCGCGCGCACCGCCCTGGTGAGCCGCGACGACGACTCCCCCGACCGCGGCGGCGACGAGCGCGGGCGGGTTCAGTTGATGACCATCCACGCCGCCAAGGGCCTGGAATTCGACACCGTGTTCATCGCCGGCGCCGACGACGGCTCCATTCCGCACGCCCGCTCGCTGGCCGATGGCGAAGCCAACCTGGCGGAGGAGCGGCGCCTGTTCTACGTCGCCGCCACCCGTGCCCGGGAGCGCCTGTACATTACCAGTCCCGCGGTGCGGCGGCGGCGCGGCCCCCGCGGCCGCCCCCAGGAGCACGCCGCCCGGGCCGGCCGCCCGGCGGCCCCCCCCCCCGAGCCGTCCCGCTTCCTCGGCGAGATCCCTCCCCACTTGGTCGACGGCGCCCCGGACGAGCAGGAACTGGCCCCCGAACAGGCCTCCGCCCTGTTCGCCGACCTCAAGCGCCGCCTCGCCGCCCGCTGACATGTCACGGGCGGTCATATTTGACATGAGGCGGCGGTTTCTTTAGGTTGCGTGCGATGGGACGGGCCCGAAACGGGCACACTTCTCCACGTCCCGGAACCTGAACAGAACGAGGTAATTCCCATGCCTGAACAGAATAAATCGACCAAGAACGTGTACTTCTTCGGCGCCGGCAGCGCCGAGGGCAAGGCCGAGATGAAGGAACTGCTTGGCGGCAAGGGCGCCAACCTGGCCGAGATGACCAATCTCGGCATCCCGGTACCGCCTGGATTCACCCTCTCCACGGAAGTGTGCGCGGCGTTCTACGAGAACGAGCGCAACTACCCCGCCAGCCTCAGGGAAGAGGTGGCCGAGCACCTGCAGCGGCTGGAGACGATGATGGGCAAGAAGCTCGGCGACGCCGGCGACCCGCTGCTGGTCAGCGTGCGCTCCGGCGCCGCCCAGTCGATGCCGGGCATGATGGACACGGTGCTCAACCTCGGCCTCAACGATGCCGCGGTGGAGGGCTTGGCCGAGCAGTCGGGCAACGCGCGCTTCGCCAAGGACGCCTACCGGCGCTTCATCCAGATGTACGGCGACGTGGTGATGGGGGTGGAGCACGAGCACTTCGAGCACGCCCTCGAAGCCGCCAAGAAGAGCAAGGGGGTAACCGAGGACACCGACCTCGACGCCGACGACCTCGACGGCGTGATCGCCGCCTACAAGGAAATCTACGCCAGCCACACCGGCAGCCCGTTTCCTCAGGCGCCGCTCGATCAGCTCTGGGGCGCCATCGACGCGGTATTCGGCTCCTGGAATAGCACCCGCGCCATCCGCTACCGGCAGATAGAGGGCATCAAGGGGCTGCTCGGCACCGCCGTCAACGTGCAGTCGATGGTGTTCGGCAACTTCGGCGACGACTCCGGCACGGGCGTGTGCTTTACCCGCGATCCGTCCACCGGCGAGAACACCTTCTACGGCGAATACCTGATCAACGCCCAGGGCGAAGACGTGGTGGCCGGCATCCGCACGCCGCTGCCACTCAGCCAGCTGCGCGACACCGCACCGGAGATGATGACCCAGTTGGAAGGGGTGCGCGAGCGGCTGGAGAAGCACTACCGCGACATGCAGGACATGGAGTTCACCATCCAGCAGGGCCGCCTGTTCCTGCTGCAGACCCGCAACGGCAAGCGCACCGGCCCGGCGGCGGTCAAGCTTGCCATCGACATGGTGAACGAGGGGCTGATTTCTCAGCAGGAGGCGATCGGCCGCGTGAGCGCCGACCTGCTCGACCAGTGCCTGCACCCGATGATCCGGGCGGAGGCGCGCCCGAAGGCCACCTTACTGGCCACCGGCCTCAACGCCTCGCCGGGCGCCGCAACGGGACAGGTGGTGTTCACCGCCGAGGACGCCGAGGCATGGGTGGAGCAGGGCAAGCGCGTGCTGCTGGTGCGGCGCGAGACCTCGCCCGAGGACATCGGCGGCATGCACGCTGCGCAGGGCATCCTCACCGCCACCGGCGGCATGACCTCGCACGCGGCGGTGGTGGCGCGCGGCATGGGCACGCCGTGCGTGGCCGGCTGCAAGGAAGTGGTGATCAGCGGCGCCGGCGCCAGCATTGACGGCTTCCCGGTGGCGGAAGGCCAGTGGCTGACCATCGACGGCGGCACCGGCGAGGTGTTCGACGGCGAACTGCCGCTGATCACGCCCAAGGTGACCGGCGATCTGGCCACCTTCCTGCAATGGACCGACGGGATTCGCGACGGCGCCTCGCGGGAGGGCCTGGAGGGCTTCGGCATCCGCACCAACGCCGACCTGCCGCGCGACGCCCGGGTGGCGCGCGAGTTCGGCGCCGAGGGCATCGGCCTGTGCCGCACCGAGCACATGTTCTTCGAAGAGGGCAAGCTGGAGATCTTCCAGGAGATGATCGTGGCGGAAGACGTCGATACCCGGCGGGCGGTGCTCGACCGGCTGCTGCCGCTGCAGCGCGAGGACTTCGCCGGCATTTTCAAGGCCATGGACGGCTTCCCGGTCACCGTGCGCCTGCTCGACCCGCCGCTGCACGAGTTCGTGCCCAAGACCGAAGCCGACGCCGAGGCGCTGGCGGAGGCCTCCGGGGTGCCGCTCGACCGCCTCAAGGCCAAGATCGAGTCGTTGCACGAGATGAACCCGATGCTCGGCCACCGCGGCTGCCGGCTCGGCATCACCTACCCTGAAATCTACGACATGCAGGTGCGCGCCATCATGGAGGCGGCGTGCGCGGTGGCGGCCGGCGGCGCCGGCGTGCTGCCGGAGATCATGATCCCGCTGGTCGGCACGCTCGAGGAACTGAGCCGCCTGCGCGAGCGCGCCGAGAAGGTGGCCGCCGACGTGCTGGCCTCCGCGGACGCCAAGGTCGAGTACCAGATCGGCACCATGATCGAGATCCCGCGCGCCGCGGTCACCGCCGACCGCGTGGCCGAGGCCGCCGACTTCTTTTCGTTCGGCACCAACGACCTCACCCAGATGATGTTCGGCTACTCGCGCGACGACGCCGGCGTGTTCCTGCCCGAGTACGTGGAGCAGGGCATCCTGGAAGAGGATCCGTTCCAGGTACTGGACCGCGAAGGCGTCGGCACCGTGGTGGAGATGGGCGTGCAGCGCGGCCGCGCCACCAAGCCGGACCTGAAGGTGGGCATCTGCGGCGAGCACGGCGGCGACCCGTCGTCAATCGAGTTCTGCTACCAGGCAGGCATGAACTACGTCTCCTGCTCCCCCTACCGCGTCCCCATCGCCCGCCTCGCCGCCGCCCACGCCGTCCTCGGCATCTCCCCGTAACGGCTTACGGCCGCGCCCGACTACCCGACTACTTGGAGGACACAGACCAGAGAAACCGAACACCCACGCGGTGCACGGTCATTTCGTAGTTGGGCTTTTCTTCCGGAACGGTGACACCGTGCGGCATCTTGATACGCGTCCTGGTCTCTGCGAACTCGAACTGCAGCGCGGATTCGTAGAATGCCTCCACCGTAAGTCCCCCTCCCAGCCCTATGCCGACTGCAACTTCAGGCTGCACGTACCATCCCCACCGATACGTGTTGTAGTACTCGGTGTCGCTCAGCACGTGGACGTCTCGATCGTCGACCATAGAAAACGGCGAGACCGTTCCTCCCAGCCTTCCATAGAACCCATGCGTAGCCTGCCCGAGCTCTACAGAGGCCCCGAGGCCGACAACCTGGTGAAGCACGAGATACCGAAGCAGTTCTTGGCCGTCGTCGAACCTCCCTTGCCTGTCGGGATACTCGTACTCTCCCCCACGGGCCGTCCACGAGTGGTAGCTGCCGCGATACGCCAGTCGGGCAAAGGACCGTACATTCAGCCCACCGCGTCTCTCGTCCACAAGCATCAGGTCGGTCGAGAGTTCCCAGCCGAATCCGAAGAGTTCCGCTGTGCTGACGGACCGATGAGTAACGGCATCGCTCGTCGAGTCCAGGTAGTCCAGGTTTACCAAAGTTCCCTCCGGTGCGGCGGCCAGAAACCCGAGCCTTCCGTTCATCCGCAGGACGCCGCGCATGCGGTGGCTGAGGTGGATGCCGGCACGACCAGCAAGAGCATCCCAGGACAAGTGGCTCAAGTAGTCCGCCGCGTATTCCGACCGCGCTTCCACGATCTCTTTCGTCTTCGCCCATGCAGCTCCCGATTCCAGGCCGACTGACCACTCGGGAGTCGGATCGCAGCAGCTCGGCGTAAGCGGATGCAGTGCTTCCACACCGGCTGTGCCGATAGATGCCGCAAGCAGAGTGAGGAAAGCCAGTCGCCGCGCGTTCAGTTCGCTCGCCGCGATATCGTCCTCAAACGCGTCGGCTGAGAAACCTAGTTCGCGACAACGACGGAGCCGGCGTCCATATCCGGAACGAACGTAATCACTATCCTGCCCAACTCCGGATCCTCCCCGTCTCTCTCAAGGTAGAACGGGCGATCCGTAGACTCCACGAACAGCCGTTCCTCGAATCCATCCGGGTGTCTACGATAGGTTCGGGCGTCATCGCTGCAATTGGAGCCAACCCGACCCTCACCACATCCTCCTCCAACTGGGTACTCGTAGCTCCTGAAGGGAGTGTCCGAGTCCTCGGCAAAAAAATGTATGCTGCTAAACGCGACTAAGAAATTATTGTCTGCGGGAGAATCCCTCGGGCCAAATACCGTCATCTCAAACGCTCTTGCTTGCCGACTCTTCAACGCCATGATCCCGCTCCCATATCGTGACCTACGTACACCTGCCGGTATTTCTTTGAAATCCTGTCCGCCGACGTGAGTATGAATCCTGACACTGTCAGCGGCTTCGTTAACAACTTCCAGGAAATAGCGAGCACTATACTCAACTTTCGTGGGTGCCCGACATGCTGTCACGGAATAACCGGCCAATATCCCACACACCACGAAAAAAGACGCAACGAACCGGTTTGCGCAGCGCAATTTTTTCACAGCTCTCTACGGATACGTCGGAGCGGGAGTGAAATTTGGCGTTGAATTGGGAGTGATTCCATAGAGTCTCTTGATCGTATAGATGTCCCACGGCGAGAACCAAGTGTCCCCATTCACATGTGCCCATTCGTCGTTGTTGTGAACGTTAACATCCCAGGGTTGATCACTTGACCTGAGTGTAATACCTGTGCCGCGGGGATAGTGCATTATTGAGTGATAGTCGTATGGCGTAGAGAAGTTTCTCGAATTCTCGTCGTACCACGTCCAAAATAGGAACGTGTGCCGACGCAGACGGGATATCTTGTTGTAGTCACTTCCACTCCGTCGAACTCGTACGCTATCATCTCGATCATAGCGCTGATGTTCATGCAACAGCCCAAAGACGTGCCCCATTTCATGATTGAAGTGCTTTTCATCCGTGACAGAATCAGGATCCATTACAAGCGTTGATCTACCGATTCTGCCTACCGTCGCCGATCCAGTTGTGGTACCTCCCCGTTCCTTCACTAGTATGCTGAGATCATTACTCATCCACAAGGAATGCCATAACTCGAGCCACCACTCGGGTCCATCGGCTTCCTCGAATCTCATCCCGGTCCCGCTCCGCATTCGACCCATCGCCGACCTCATCCATGCCCGCTCGCTACTGGACGTCGTATCCGTATCAAAGAAGTACCTGACGGTGTCCGACGGCCAGGGCCTCCCACTACCCCACTCGCTATGCGACCAATCGTCATCGATAGCAAACCCGCGCGCCGCCCGTTCCTGCTCCGCCTGTACCAACAGCAGAAACTCCTCAGTAGTCAGTACACTGTAGCCAAGATTCAAGAAGCCATCTTCGGATGCAATGACATACGAGTCTCCTACGGGCTTGCCCTCTTGGTCAAGTGGCTGGACCTCTACTTCGATTGTCGGTATCGCGTCATACTTGCGTTCCAGTTTCTCAACCACGGCTACAATTTTGGCTACTAAGTCGGGATCTCGTTCCGCCAACTCCTTCAATGCCTGGCGCTCCTTCTCAGTCAGCTCAACAAGACTCTCCGGATCAATATTGAGCGCCCGTGCCGTCGCCAGATTGCTGTGTCGTGCTTGTCTCAACACACGCGTGAGCGCCGCATGTCCGGGATCCGGAGAGGCCTGTCGGGCCGCGGCATTGCTCACGGCAACTAATGCTTCATCCAGCGCGCCATTTATCAGATCCCGAATGTTCGGATAACCGGCTGTCGGCGTTCCTGAGGTAGCATGTGGCTCTTCGTCCAGCGTCAATCTCTCACAGGATACGAGGCTACTGAACAAAACGACTACCAGGACATACAGGATTGATTTAGCAGCGAGATAGTTCATTTCTCTGAACCCCGCAGGATCATCTCCAGTAAGAGAGTCCCTGAGACCAATCCCTCAACGAGCGGTGGTCGAATCTTTGTACTCACGATGTGATGCCTCCATTGAATCGGAATCGATTGGGCCGATTAGCGGAGTCCACGAATCGTAAAACATATTTGCGACCGAGCGGTTCTGAACGAATATCGGATGCGCCAATAATTCCCGTGCGGCACAGAATTTCCCGAATGGGCGTCGATGTCGATCTTGGGATTCTCAAGAGGGTCCGTCGGCCGCCTCAGGCGTCTTTCCTTGCGACGTAGGTGCTCCCCGATGGGCACGCCGGATCGTGGCTGACGACGCCGCCACGCGAAGGGCGGTGCTCGACCGGCTGCTGCCGCTGCAGCGCGAGGACTTCGCCGGCATTTTCAAGGCCATGGACGGCTTCCCGGTCACCGTGCGCCTGTTCGACCCGCCGCTGCACGAGTTCGTGCCCAAGACCGAGGCCGACGCCGAGGCGCTGGCCAACGCCTCCGGGGTGCCGCTCGACCGCCTCAAGGCCAAGATCGAGTCGTTGCACGAGATGAACCCGATGCTCGGCCACCGCGGCTGCCGGCTCGGCATTACCTACCCCGAAATCTACGACATGCAGGTGCGCGCCATCATGGAGGCGGCGTGCGCGGTGGCGGCCGGCGGCGCCGGCGTGCTGCCGGAGATCATGATCCCGCTGGTCGGCACGCTCGAGGAACACAGCCGCCTGCGCGAGCGCGCCGAGAAGGTGGCCGCCGACGTGCTGGCCTCCGCGGACGCCAAGGTCGAGTACCAGATCGGCACCGTGGTGGAGATGGGCGTGCAGCGCGGCCGCGCCACCAAGCCGGACCTGAAGGTGGGCATCTGCGGCGTGGGCGGCGGCGACCCGTCGTCAATCGAGTTCTGCTACCAGGCGGGCATGAACTACGTCTCCTGCTCCCCCTACCGCGTCCCCATCGCCCGCCTCGCCGCCGCCCACGCCGTCCTCGGCATCTCGCCGTAACGGCTTACGGCGTGGTCGAAGCCTCGTTCCAATGGTCTGACAGTCTATGCGCGGCTGAAGCCACGACACCCTGTCCTCGGATCCGGGACTCGCAGGTCCTGGTCCATCCCGGCCGGTAACGGTTACGAACGCGTGGCCGAATCGATCACGTGTTCGATTCGGTTCAGGTAGCGCAGCCGTCGGCCTTCCGAGTCCATCGAGATTCGGGTGATTCCGGTGTTGTCGTGGGTGAAGCGCGCATATCTCACGTCCTGAGGGACGCCGAACAGCGCGCCGACAAGACTGGAACCAGACCCACCGTGCAGGATGGCGGCGACCCGCTGCTCCGATTCCGCGTGGTGTGCTTCCAGGTGGGCGATAAACGACAGCGCGCTGCGATGGGCCAGATCCAGCATCGCTTCGTCTCCGTCCCAGCCATGGAACCACCATCCCTGGTCGGTGACGTCGGCGGGCAGCACGAAGCGGGGAAACCTCTCGCCTATTTCCTCTCGAGTCATTCCCGTGAGTTGAACGCTGGGGCCGGCGTCGCGCGGTTCCCACACGCCGCCCCACTCGTGAAGTCCAACGAACACGTGGGGCGAGAGATCGAGTAGCGTGCCGATGATCTGTGCCGTCTGCAAGGTTCGCAGCATCGGCCCGCAGTAGAGCCTGGTGATGCCCTCGTCCTTGAGTAACTCGCCGGCCAAACGCGCCTGCATCTCGCCGAGATCGGTAAGCGGCGGATCCGCCATGCGCGGCGCGGCCGCCGCAGGCGAGGTGTGCGGATGCTCGACCAGTGCCTGCTTGCGCAGGTTGTTGGCCGACTGCCCGTGCCTGATGAGATACAGTTCCATGTCGGCGAACGATAATCGGGACTGGGGAGGCCATGCCAGCCGCTCCGGAGGGGAGCGGCTGGCGGCAGGTCTTACGCCGAGTTGGCGAAGGCCTCCAGGTGTTGTGTGCGCCAGAGGGACGCGCAACGGGCGCCGGGCATAGTCAATTCGGCGGCTCTATGCCGAGTTGGCGAAGGCCTCCAGATGCTGGCTTCGGGAGGGGTGGCGCAGGCGGCGCAGGGCCTTCTTCTCGATCTGGCGGATGCGCTCCTTGGTGAGCGAGTAGCGCGAGCCGATCTCCTTCAGCGACAGCGGCTGCTTGCCGTTGAGGCCGAAGCGGCGCACGATGATGTCGGCTTCCTTCTCGGTGAGCGTGGACAGCACCTTGTTGATCTGGTCCTTGAGCGCGCTGTCGTAGGCTTGGTCCTCCGGCGACTGATACTCGGAATCGGCCACGAAGTCGCCGATGCTGGAGGCGTCGCGGTCGGTCCCAACCGGGCTGTCGAGCGACACCAGGTCGCGCGAGATGCTGACCAGCGACTCGACGTGCGCGGGGGCCATGTCCACTTCCTTCGCCACCGAGGCGAGGTTGGGCTCGGCGGAACGGTCGCCCTGCAACTGCTTGCGGGCCTTCTCGATCTGCACCAGTTCGTTGGCGCGGTTCAGCGGCAGGCGGATCATGCGCGACTTCTCGCACACCGCCTTGAGGATCGCCTGGCGAATCCACCACACCGCGTAGGAGATGAAGTGGTATCCCTTGGTCACGTCGAACCGCTCGACGGCGTTCATCAGGCCGATGTTGCCTTCGCTGATCAGGTCGATCAGCGGCAGGCCCTGGTTCTGATACTTCTTGGCGACGTTGACCACGAAGCGCAGATTGGCCCGCACCAGGTGTTCCTTGGCGGGCTCGTCCCCATCACGGGCACGGGTGGCCAGGTCGACTTCCTGCTCGCGGGTGAGCAACGGGATCCGGTTGATGTCGCGCAGGTACAACGACAGTACGCTGTCGTCGCCGCTGTCCGCGGTGGAGCGCTGCCGGGTGGTGGTCTTACGCGCGCTTGCTGACTTTCTCTGAGGCATGACTTATTCCTTTCTCTTCCTTGTTCAATCAGCTATAGGCAATTTTCGTGCCAACAGGGAACACGTCCAAGGGTGGGCTTATTTGTTTGTTATAACGAATCTTAACGAAAGATTACGGCAACCGTAATCGATTTGCCGAACGCGCACTGGGTAACAATGACCCGTTCAGACCGTTACTTGGTGCAAACTGGATCATTTTGAACCACCACGGGGGCGCTACACGGGTAGAAATGCGCCCAAAGCACACGAATCCCTCGCGGCGGCGTTGTTAGCAGCCGATGGCGATCTCCCCGCTGGTGGGAATGCGGCCACAGCATACCACGTAGGGCAGTGCGCTGCCACACAGACAGGGATCGGCCGGCGAAGGGCGGCGCCCGCGCACAAAGTCCACGGCGATTGCGGTGCCCGGCGGCTCGCTCGGCAGGCGCAGCAGCGGAAACGGAATCTGCAGGTTCATGAACAGTTCACGGCGCTGTTCGGCGCTGAGGCCATCCAGCACGCCTCCGCGCAGCAGCGCCGTGAAGTGCCCCCACAACAGGTCGCGCAGCATGTCCGACTCGGCGGGACCGAGCGGCAGCCGTCCGCCGGCGTCGACGTAGCGGGACAGTTGCAGGGAGTGAAACGCACGCCAGTCGTCCAGAATCCGGTGGTGCTGGCGCGGCATGCCGTAGTCGTTGCTGCAGCGCCGGATGAGACGTGCCAGCGGCGCCTGCTTGCGGGTCCTCTGCGCATCCACCCAGCAGCGCAGCGCGGCATCGCGGCGGCCCAGCCGAGCGCATGCGAACCCCAGCGCGCGCAATGCGGCCGCCAGTTCCGAACGCTCGCTGGCCGGGCACTCGGCCACCGCGGCGGTGAGCAGCTGCAAAGCCTGACGATTGCGGTGACGCCGCAGGGCGCGCCGTCCGTTGCGGAACTGTTGCCTCCACAAACCTCGCCGCCACGGCGCTGTTCGGCGTGGCTCTCCCACGCCCCGAAGATACCTAGCTGACCGTCCGCCGGCCACCGCGGACGCGCTGCGCGAGGCTCGGTTTCGGTTGACGCCAATTTCTCCGCGTCCGTATATTGCGCGTGAGCCTTACTTATCAAATCAACTTCATTTATTGCTCACAGGAGGGTATAGCCATGACCATCAAGCCTCTCGGCGACCGCGTATTGGTCAAGGTCGAGGAAGCCGACCAGAAGACGGCCGGCGGTATCTACATTCCGGACACGGCCCAGGAAAAGACCCAGAACGGGGTAGTGTTGGCGATTGGCGACGACGAGGAAATCAGCGTCAAGATCGACGACAAGATCATCTATGACAAGTACGCCGGCACCGCGGTTAAGGTGGGCGACGAGGAGCAGCTGATTCTCAAGGCTGCGGACATCCTCGCGGTGTACAGTTAGCGACCCGCTCCGTTACCAACGAAGCCCGTCACGCGACGGGCTTTTTTTTCGCCCGCACGCCTCACTGTACGCCCGCGGCGCCCGCGGGCCGCGATCAGCGTGCGAGGTACTCGCCTACCTTCTTCACCAGGTCGGCGCCCGGCAGCGTCTCCAGGTGCACGTCCGGCAGCGACTGCAGGAACGCGGCCCCGTAGCTCTTGCGCGCCAGCCGCACGTCCAGAAACAGCACCACGCCGCGGTCGTCGTGACGCCGGATCAGGCGCCCGAAACCCTGCCGGACGCGCATCACGGCGCGCGGCAGGGTGAGCGCATGAAACGGGTCGGCGCCGCCCTCGGCCACCCGCGCCATCTGCGCGGCCGCCACCGGATGGCTCGGCACGGTGAACGGCAGGCGGCAGATCACTACCAGGCTGAGCGCTTCGCCGGGCGCATCGATGCCCTCCCAGAACGAATCGGTGGCCAGCAGTACGCTCGCGGTGTCGCCGCGGAACCGGTCCAGCAGGCGGTGGCGGTCGTCGTCGCCCTGGCGCAGCACGGCGATGCCGTCGGCGGCCAGCGGCTCGGCCACTTGGCGAAACGAGCGGTCCAGCATCGCGTAGGAGGTAAACAGCACCAGCGCCCGGCCCCGGCTGGCCTGCAGCAGCGCGATTAGGTAGCGGCCAAGCCACGCCTGGTGCTCGGCGGCGGTCGGCTCCGGGGCATCGATCGGAATGCCGACCATGGCCTGCTCGCGGTAGGCAAACGGCGACGGGTACTGCTCGGTGAACACCGGCCGCGAAGTGACGTCGGCAAGCCCCACCCGGCCGCACCAGAACGCAAAGTCGCCGGCCACGGTCAGCGTGGCCGAGGTCAGCACCACGCTCGGATAGCGATCGAAGATTGCCGCGCGCATCAGCGGCGCCACCTCTACCGGCGTCACCACCAGCCGCGCCGCCGTAGTGCCGTCGCGGCGCCGGAATCCCTCAACCCAGCGCACCACGCTGCCCGCCAGCGGGCCGTCTTGACGCGGAGACACCGTGCTGAGGCGCTCGCACAGTTGGGCGGCGGCGCGCATGCGGCGTGCCTGAATGCGCAGCTCCACCGCGTCGGTGTCGTCGCGTTCGGCCGGTTCGACGGCGTCCAGCGCCGCGGACACCGCGCCGGCGAGGCCAGTCAGCGTCGCCCGGGCCGCGTCCAGCACCTCCACGAGGCTGCCGTCGCCCGGCACGTCCAACACCGCCGCCGGTTCGCCTACCAGATGGCGCGCGGCCGTGCGCTCCAGCCGGCCGGCCAAGCGGCGAAGCTCTTCCACCTGCGCCACCACCAACTGCACGTCGCGGCCGGCGCTGGCGAACCATTCGACGCGGCGCGGCACCAGCCCACGGCGGCGGCCATGGCGGGAACTGACCAGCCGGCCCGCGAGGCGTTCCAGCCCGGTGCGTGCGAGCCGCTGCGAGAAGAACGATGCGGCGTTGCTCTCGATGGCGTGCGCCTCGTCGAACACGATGCGGCGGAATCCGGGCAGCACGGCGGCGCTGGCCAGCGCATCGCGCCCGCCGCCCCCGGCCAGGCGAATTGCCAGGTCGGCGAACAGCAGGTGGTGGTTCACTACCAGCAGGCGCGCCGCCGCCGCCTCGCGGCGCGCGCGCAGCACGAAACACGCCTCCCGGTCGGGACAGCGCAGCGCGTTGCAGGCGTCGCCCTCCGAGCACACCAGGTCCCAGGTGGCGGCCGCGGTCGGCAGCGGCAGGTCGCTGCGGCTGCCGGTGGGGCTGGCCAGGGACCACTCGTAGATGGCGCGCACCTCGCCGGCCGCGGTCGCGTCGAGCGGACTCTCCGCGCCGCCTGACGGCAGCCCCTGGGCGTCGGCGTGCGCCTCGCGCAGGCGGCGCAAACACAGGTAGTTGCCGCGGCCCTTGACCAGGCAGCTCTTCACCTCGGTGCCGAGCATGCGCTGTACCAGCGGCAGGTCGTGCGCCATGAGCTGTTGCTGCAGGTTGATGGTGGCGGTGGATACCACTACCCGCTCGTCGTTGGCATCCGCCCACGCCACCGCCGGTACCAGGTAGGCGAGCGACTTGCCGATGCCGGTGCCCGCCTCCGCCGCCACGATTACCTCGTCGTTGAACGCGTCGCAAGCCGCCTGCAAGAGCGATATCTGGCCCGAGCGCTGCTCGAACCCGGGATGCATCCGCTGCAGCACGCCGCCCGCGCGCAGCGTATCGGCCAGCCGCCGCGTGTCGAGCGGCCGGCGTTCGCGGCGCGGCGCCGGCTCGGCGACCACGTAGATGCGGGTCACCTCATTGTCGACAATGCAGAACCCCTTGCCCTGGTCCCCGACCCAGCCGGCAACGCTCAGATCCGCCCCGCTCGGTTGCAGCACACCGGAGGGGTGGTTGTGGATAAGCAGATCGGCTCCGTCGACGTAGGGGGCGAGCACCGGCACCTCGCGGTGATTGCCGCGCGCGGCAATGGTCACGGTGCGCACCAGGCCGTCGCCGTCGCAGTTGCCGACGCAGAACACCTCCTGGCCGTCCGCCTCCGCGATGGCGGCACGCAACGCGTCGCCCGCCGCCGGGGTCAGCCACGCGCCGACTTCCATCGGGCGCCGGCCGCCGCCGCGCCTCATCAGTCCTGGCTCCTGGCCCGCATCGGTGCTGGCACTCTATGGCGTGCGCCGGCCATCGACAAGGTCACGGCGGCCGGATGATGCGCCCGGAGCAAAGGACGAACGGGCACGCACGGGGACGCGTGTTGACCGGGGCAACTCCGGCATAGTACTCATAGCGCTACATCACAGGATCAGTAGAGGAGCGGCCTTCAAAAGTAGGCCCGGCGGATGGTTGGATCCAAGCGCCGGGAACTCCGAAAGGGATGGGCCGCCGAAGCGAACCGCCGCCAATCCGGCGTCCGCTGGTCGCCGGGGCTAAATCCTCGGGACTGTCACCCGCTGCGGGTGGAGCGCTATGAGGCCTGTCTCCGGTGTGGCGAGCCCGCCGCGCCTCCCGCCCGCAGCGACCGCAAACCGATCCGAAAGCGAGGTGCTCAAGATGGCACGCATTCCGGTTGCCGTAATCGGCGCCACCGGCATGGTGGGACAGCGTATTATCGCCATGCTCGACGGTCATCCCCAGTTCGAACTGCACGAGGTCGCCTCCTCGGCGCGCACGGCGGGCAAACGGTACGGCGCCGCCGCCACCTGGCGCGTACCGTCGGCGATGCCGGACGGGGTCGGCGGCCTGCAGCTCAAGGAAGGCGGCAGCCGGCTCGACAGCAGCGTCGTGTTCTCCGCCATGCCGGCCGGACCGGCCACCGCCATCGAACGCGGCTACGCCGCGGACGGCAAGATCGTGGTCAGCAACTCCAGCAGCTACCGCATGGACCCGCGCGTGCCGCTGGTCATCCCCGAGGTCAACGCCGACCACCTGCACCTGGTGCGCTGCCAGGGCACTCCCGGCGGCATTGTTACCAACTGCAACTGCGCGGCGATGTTCATGACCATGGCGCTGGCCCCGCTGCACCGCCGCTACGGCATCGAAGCGGTACAGGTCACCACCATGCAGGCCGTATCGGGAGCCGGCTATCCCGGCGTGGCCAGTCTCGACATCCTCGGCAACGTGTTTCCCCTGCCCAAGGAAGAGGAAAAGATGGAGCGGGAAACCCAGAAGATGCTCGGCACCGTGGCGGAGGGCGTGGTGACGCCGGCGGCGTTCCCGGTGAGCGCGCAGTGCCAGCGCGTCCCGGTGGAGGATGGTCATACCGAGACCGTGGCGGTACGCCTGACGGGCAATCCGGACGCCGCCGAAGTGGCGGCGACGCTGCGCGATTTCCGCGGCATGCCGCAGGAACAGGGCCTGCACAGCGCCCCGGCGCGCCCCATTGAGGTGTTCGAGCAGGACGACCGCCCGCAGCCGCGGCTGGACGCCAACCGGCACGCCGGCATGACGGCGTCGGTGGGCCGCATCCGCGCCTGCCCGGTGCTCACGGTGAAGATGCTGGTGCTCGGCCACAACCTGATGCGCGGCGCGGCCGCGGCCGCCATGCTGAACGCGGAGGCGCTGCTGGCCATGGATCTGCTGCCGGCATGACGGTAATGAAGTTCGGCGGCTCGTCGCTGGCCACGGCGGAGCTCCTGGACCACGCCCTCGGAATCGCCGCCGGTGCGCTCGCGGACGGCGTCGTGCTGGTGGCGTCCGCCATGGGCGGCAGCACCGACCGCCTGCAGCGGGTCGCCAACCTTGCCGGAAGCGGCGACGTGGCGGATGCGGGCCGCGAATGCGAACGCATGCAGCGCGAGCATGGCGACACCGCCCGGGAACTCCTGGACGGCGCTCCGCTCGCCGGCGCGCTGGCGCAACTCGACGCCTTGTTCGACGAGTTGCGGGTAATCGTGAACGGCATGTCCGCGCTGCGCCAGTGGACCCCGCGCAGCAACGACGCCGTGCTCGGCTTCGGCGAGCGCGCGGTCACCGTGCTGCTGGCGGCGCGCGCCCGGCAGCACGGCATCGAGGCGCGCCTGCTCGACAGCCGCGAACTGATCGTGACCGACAATCACTTCATGCAGGCCAACGTCCGCCAGTCGGAGACCGCCGAACGGATCCGCGCGCACGGACGTCCGGGCCGCCGCCAACTGTTGGTGGCGCCGGGTTTCATCGCAGCCACCGAGGATGGCATTCCCACCACCCTCGGACGCGGCGGCTCCGACTATACCGCGACCCTGTTCGGTGCCGCCCTCGGCGCGGCCGAGGTGACCATCTGGACCGACGTCACCGGCATCATGACCAGCGACCCGCGGCTGGTGCCGGATGCGCTCACGCAACCCAGCATCAGCTACCGCGAGGCGGCCGAGATGGCCTACTTCGGCGCCCGCGTAATTCATCCGGCCACCATTCAGCCGGCGGTACGCGAAGGCATACCGGTAACGGTCAAGAACACCCGCCAACCGGCCGCGGCCGGCACCCGCATCGCGGCCGACGGCGCGTCCGGAGCCAAGGCAATCGCCTACAAGCGCGGTATCACCCTGATCAACGTGACCTCGTCGCGGATGCTGCTGGCGTACGGCTTCCTGCGCCGCATCTTCGAAATCTTCGAACATCACCGCACCCCGGTGGACCTGGTTGCCACCTCCGAGGTCTCGGTGTCGATGACTATCGACGACACCGCCCGCCTGGACGCCATTGCTGCCGATCTCACCGAGATCGGCGCGGTCAACGTCGATCACGACGCCAGCCTGGTGTCGATCGTCGGCCAGGATCTGTGGGAGCAACCCGGATTCCTGGCTACCGCGGTCAGCGCGCTCGAGGGGGTGCCGTTGAAGATGATGTGCCTGGGATCTTCCGATATCAATCTTTCGCTGGTGGTGGCCGATGCCGCCACCGAGACCGCGGTGCGGTCGCTGCACCGCCGCTTTTTTGAGGGCTGATCATGCTGAACCTGGGCGGCGTTTCCGCCGCATCGCTGGCGGACCGCTACGATACTCCACTGTACGTTTACGAGGCAGCGCGCATCCGCGCCGCGTACGCCACCCTGAAACGCGCCTTCGACGTCGACGACCTGCGCATCCACTTCGCCACCAAGGCGAATTCCAACCCCTGGATCCTGCGCATCCTGGCGCAGGAGGGCGCGTGGGCGGACGTCGTGTCGCCGGGAGAGATCGTCATGGCGCGCACCGCCGGGTTTCCCGCGCGGCGCTTGCTGTACAATGGCAACTCCGCCTCCGACGCCGAAATGCGCGCGGCGGTGGAGCACGGCGTGCGCATCAACGTGGAGTCGATGTCGCAACTCCGCCGCCTCGGGGCGCTGGCGCCGGGGGTGGCGGTCAGCATCCGCTTCAACATCTACGTCGGCGGCGGCCACCACTCGCACGTGATCACCGGCGGGCCGGAGAGCAAGTTCGGTATTGACTGGGAACAGGCCGACGAGGCGCGGGCGCTGGCCGCGCAGGGGCGCCTGCGCGTCGCCGGGGTGCACTGCCACATCGGCTCCGGCGTGCTGCAGGCGGAACGGTTCGTGGCGGCGGTGACCAACCTGCTCACCGTGGCGCAACGCTTCCCTGACCTGGAGCAGGTCAACTTCGGCGGCGGCATCGGCATTCCTTACCGGCGCGGCGACCAGGAGCTGGCCGTGGACCGCCTCGGCGCACTGCTGACCGGGGAGTACGAGCGCTTCTGCGCCTCCTACGGCGCCCGCCCGGCCCTGTGCCTGGAGCCTGGGCGGTTCCTGGTGGCGCGCTCCGGCACCCTGCTGTGCCGGGTCACGGCGGTCAACCAGGCGCGCAAGTACCTGTTTGCCGGCACCGACAGCGGCTTCAACCACCTGGTACGGCCGGCCATGTACGGCTCCTACCATCACATTGAGGCGGTCGAGCCGCGCGCCGGCGAGCCGCGTGATACGGTGCTGACCGGCAACATCTGCGAGTCGGGAGATGTGTTCACACGCGACGAAGAGGGTATCGTGCCGCGTGCCCTGCCGCCGCTCGAGGAGGGCGACCTGGTAGCGATCCGGGACGCCGGCGCGTACGGGTTCGCCATGGCCTCGCGCTACAACTCGTTCCCGCTGCCGGCCGAAGTGCTGGTGGAGGATGGCGCCGACACCCTGATCCGGCGCCGCGACACGCTGCCGCAACTGCTGGAGAACATCCCCGCCCTGCCGGAAGGAGAAGGGCCGACAGAAGAAGGAGCACGGTGATGCAGATACCATTCGTCAAGATGCACGGCCTCGGCAACGACTACGTCTACCTGGACCGCGCGGCCGCCACCGGCGGGCGCGCCGCACCGGCCGTGGCCGAGTCGCGGCTTCCGGCGCTGGCGGAGGCGATCGCCGACCGCCACTTCGGGGTCGGCGGCGACGGGCTGGTGCTGATTCTGCCCGGCGACAGCGCGCCGTTGCGCATGCGCATGTTCAACGCCGACGGCTCCGAGGCGGAGATGTGCGGCAACGCGATCCGCTGCGTGGCGCGCTACGCGCACGACACCGGCCTGGTGCGAAGCCCCCGGTTCAGCATCGAAACCATGCGCCGCGCGGTGGCAATGGAAATGCTCGACGACGGCCGGGTGTGCGCCGACATGGGCGCCCCGATGACCCTCGACAACGGCGCCGAGCTCACGGCCGCGCCGTTGCGCCCGGAAACGCTGACCATCGACGGTGTCGAGCACGAATTCACCCCGGTGAGCATGGGCAACCCGCACGCGGTCGTGTTCGTGGACCATCTCGACTTCGACCTGGCGGCGGTCGGCACCCGCTGGGAACACCATCCGCGCTTCCCGCAGCGCACCAACACCGAGTTCGTGGTGCCGCTGGCCCGCGACCGGCTGCGCATGCGGGTGTGGGAACGCGGCAGCGGCGAGACCCTGGCGTGCGGCACCGGGGCATGTGCCGCGGCCGTGGCTGCCGTGGTCACCGGGCGCGCCGACCGGCGCGTGACACTGCACCTGCGCGGCGGCGACCTGGAGATCCACTGGTCGCCGGACGACAATCACGTATACATGACCGGGTCCGCCTCGTACGTATTCGACGGCACGTTCACCTGGCAAACAACGGAGCAATCATGAGCGGCACCACAAACTGGGCCAGCCGGCGCCTCGCCGGCCTGGGCAGCTACGCCTTCGCCGAGGTCGACCAGGAGGTCGCCAAGCTGCGCGCGCGCGGCATCGAACCGATCGACTTCGGGGTCGGCGATCCGACCGTCCCGACACCGGAGATCGTACGCCGCGCCACCGCGCGCGGGGTCGAACAGCGGCAGCGTGCCGGCTACCCCAGCTATATCGGCGAGGCGGCGTTCCGGACGGCGGTGGCCGACTGGACCGGCAGACGTTTCGGCGTCGCTCTCGACCCGGAGAGCGAAGTCTCGGCCACGGTCGGCGCCAAGGAAGCGGTGTTCAACTTCCACGAGGCGGTCGTGGATCCGGGCGACGTGGTGCTGTGCCCCTCGCCCGGCTACCCGCCCTACAGCCGCGGCACGCTGTTTGCCGAGGGCGATCCGTACCACCTGCCGCTGACCGCGGAGCGCGACTTCCTGGTCGACCTGGGCGCCATTCCGAGCGATGTCGCGCGCCGTGCGAAGGTGCTGTGGATCAACTACCCCAACTCTCCTTCCGGCGCCGTCGCGCCGCGGTCGTTCCTGCAGGAGGTGCTGGAGTTCGCCGCCTCCCACGACCTGATCGTGGCCTCCGACGAGGCGTACTCGGAGATCTACTTCGGCGAACCGCCCCTGTCGATGCTGAACGTCGGCAAGCAGCGGGTGCTGGCGTTCAACTCGCTGTCCAAGCGATCCGCAATGACCACCTACCGGATCGGCTGGGTGGCTGGCGATCCGGACCTGGTGGCCCTGTTCCGGCAGGTCAAGACCAACATCGACTCCGGTACGCCGACGTTCATTCAAGACGGCGCGGTCGCGGCGCTTGGCGACGAGAGCCACGTGCGCGGCTTTCGCGAGCAGTACCGGATCAAGCGCGACCTGCTGTGTGCGGCGCTGGTCGAGGCCGGGCTGCCCGATTGCCGGCCGGCGGCGTCGCTGTATGTATGGCAGCGCGTCCCCGAGCACCTGACCTCGGTGCAGTTCGCCACCGCCCTGCTGGACCCGGCGATCGCCATTGTGACCACGCCGGGTGCGTGGATTTCGGACGCCAACCCCGGCGAGCCCAACCCGGGCGAGGGGTACGTTCGCTTTGCCCTGGTGCCCTCGGTGGAGCAGACGCAGCGCGCGGCGGACCTGTTGCGCAAGGCGGCGTTCTAGCAGCCGCGCGAACTTGCCGCCGGAGGGTCTCTGCTTCTAGACTATGGAGCGTGGATCGCTTCTTCGACCGTCTTGGCGACATGCTGCGCACGGTGCTCGGCGGGGACGGCCCCGGGACAGAGACCGGCGGCCCGCGGCGGCGGCGGCCGCTGCACACCGACGACCCCGACCTGGCGGCCGCCTGGGACGAGTTGGAGAGCTTTCTCGACTCCGACCAGGAACCCGCGGAGCCGGCGCGCGGTGGGGCATCGTCCGCGTCCGGCGCATCCGGCGGTGCGCATCCGCGCGAGCCGCTGCGCGCCGACTACGCCACGCTCGGGGTCGCGTTCGACGCGCCGATGAGCGAGGTAAAGCGCGCCTACAAGCGGCTGATGCGCGCCCACCATCCCGATCGTTTCACCCACGACCCCGCCCACCAGGCCGCCGCTACGCGCAAGGCGGCGCGCATCAACTCCGCCTTTGCCCGCATTGAGCGCGATGCCCGCGCGACTAGGTGACGGCCCGTTCAATCTCGGGTTAAACTGGCAATCGCAATGATGACGGGTGACGCCAGCCAAAACGCCGTGCTGTGGGCGGTACTGGCCGCGGTTGTGGTCGTCGCTTGGCTGGCCAACGGCCTGCTCACTCCACTGGTAACCCGACTCGCCCACCGCTACAAGTGGTATGACATTCCCGACTCGCGGAAGCTGCATACCGGCCTCATTCCGCGCATCGGCGGGCTCGCCATGTTTGTCTCGATGGCGCTGGCAACCGTGCTCGGATTTGCCGTGCTCACCCTCATGGACCGGCTGGCCCTGACGCCGGCCGGGCCGCTGGCGGCAGCCGCCGTGGGCGTGGCGATGATCTTCGGCGTCGGGCTGTACGACGACTTCGTACCGTTGCGGGCGCGTACCAAGCTGTTCCTGCAGATGATCGCCGCCACCATCGTTGCCGCCAGCGGGATGCGTGTCGACAGCATCGCCATACCACTGCTCGGCGACCTCCATCTCGGCGGCATGGCCGTTCCCCTGACCGTGTTCTGGATCGTGGGAATGACCAACTCCGTGAACCTGATCGACGGCATCGACGGTCTGGCCGGGGGCATCTCGGCGATCGCCGCCGCCGGCATGGCGATCATCGCGTTGCTGCAGGGGCAGTTGCTTACCGCCCTGGTGGCGCTGGCACTGTGCGGCGCCCTGGGCGGGTTCCTGATCTACAACTTGCCGCCGGCGTCGATCTTCATGGGCGACTCGGGCAGCCATCTGCTCGGCTTTGCTCTGGCCATTCTGCCGTTTCTCGACATTGGCGGCGCCGCCACGCTGGGCACCCTGGTGGTACCGGCGACCCTGGTGCTGATACCGATCGTGGACTGCGGGGCCGCCACCCTGCGCCGTCTCCGGCAACGCCGCTCGGTCGGCTCGGCCGACACCGAACACATTCACTACGTCCTGCGCGCCCTCGGCATGTCGGACCGCAAGATCCTGGTTGCCGTGTACTCGGTATGCGGCTACCTGGCCGTGGTGGCGGTCACCTCCACCGTGCTGGTGCGCGGCGCAGCCGTCTACCTGTTCATGTTCATGGTGTCCTGGGCCGGCGTGCTGCTGGCCTACGGCATCCTGGTAACGCTGCACGCGCACCGCAAGCAGCGCCGCGGCGACAGCGGCTTCCAGAGCGACGCCGGCAGCGGCGGCCCGCGTCAGGCGTAGCCGCGCGCCGTGCGCCGCCGGCGGCTCGCCATCAATCCTCCAACTGGTACTCGCGCATCTTGCGGTGCAGGGTCTTGCGGCTGATGCCGAGAATCCCCGCCGTGCGCGACTTGTTGCCGTGCTGGTGGATGAGGGTGGCGCGGATCAGTTCGCGCTCGCCGTGGTCAAGCGTCGACCCGAGCGGAATCCTCACCGCCGGGGCGTCCTGGGCATGGCGCACCGCGGGCGGCAGGTCATGCAGCTCGATGGTGGAGCCGCGCGCCATCACCACCGCGCTCTCGATGCTGTTCTGCAGCTCGCGGACGTTGCCGGGCCACGAGTAGCGGCGCAGCGCGCTGTGCGCGGTCGGCTTGAATCCGACCAGCTGCTTGCCGTTTTCCTCGGCAAACTCTTTGAGAAATCCGGCTGCGAGCAGCGAGATATCGGCCAGCCGCTCGCGCAGCGGCGGCACGTCGATATGCACGACGTTGAGCCGGTAGTACAAATCCTCGCGGAACGTTCCCTGCTCGATCGCCTCCAGGAGGTCGCGGTTGGTGGCCGCCACCACGCGCACGTCGGCGATGATGGTTTCCTCTCCACCGACCCGCTCGAATGCCCGCTCCTGCAGAATGCGCAACAGCTTGATCTGGATATTCTGGCTGATCTCGCCGATTTCGTCCAGGAAAATGGTGCCGCCGTCAGCCAGCTCGAAGCGTCCGCGGCGCCGCGACACCGCGCCCGTGAACGCACCGCGCTCGTGCCCGAACAGCTCGCTCTCCAACAGCGTTTCGGTGAGGGCGGCACAATGCACCTTGACGAACTTCGCGGCGCGCCGCGGCGACAGGGAGTGAATGGCATCGGCCACCAGCTCCTTGCCGACGCCGCTCTCGCCGGTAATCAGCACCGAGGCGCGGCTTGGCGCCACCTGTTCCACCACTTCCCACGCCCGCTTCATTGCCGGGCTGGCGGTGACCAGTTGATGGGCGGTGCTGCGGCGCTCCAGCTCCCGCTGCAGGGTCAAGTTCTCCAGCATCAGCTGGCGGCGGGAGAGCGCCCGCTTTACGAGCAGTTCGAGCCGGTCCAGGTTGACCGGCTTGGTAAGGAAGTCGTACGCACCGGCGTGCATGGCCGTGACCGCGCTCTCAATGGTGCCGTGCCCGGTCAGAATGATCACCGGGATCGCCGGATACGCGGACACCACGCGGCGCAGTAACTGCTCGCCGGACAGGCCCGGCATCCGCAGATCGCTAATCACCAGATCCACGGCGTCGCGTTCCAGTACGCGCACGGCCTCGCTGCCGGTGTCCGCCATCAGGGTGTGGTAGCCGGCCAGCGCGAGTGCCTTGCTCAAGCCCTCCCGGATGTTCTTTTCGTCGTCGACGATCAAGATCGTCATCCGGTCCACGCTCATACCGCCGCCGCCTCGTAGGCGAGCAGCCGCTTCTCGGTCTGCGGCACCGGAATCGATATCGAAAACGTGCTGCCGGCCCCCGGCTTGCTGTCCAGCTCGATCTCGCCGAGGTGCTCCTTGACGATCTTGTACACCAGCGTCAGTCCCAGTCCCGACCCGAAGTCGCGAGTCGTGAAATAGGGCTCGAAAATCTTGCCCTGGATCTCCGCCGGAATGCCCGGCCCGGTGTCGCCGATGCGAATGGTAACCGCATCGCCCCCGGCGAACGATGATACCGACAGCACCCGCGTACGCTCCGCGGAGGGCGTCCCCACCATCGCCGCAATCGCGTTCTTGATGATGTTGAGCAACGCCTCGCGCAAATAGCGCTCATCCAGCAACACCCGCGGCAGGTCGCGCCCCAGGTCTACGCGCAGTTCTATGTCCGCCTCCTTCAGCTCGGGGCGCAGCAGGCGCAGCAACTCCTCCAACACCTCGTTCACCTCGCCGCTGGCCAGATCCACGTTCATGGGACGCACCGCGAACAGATAGTCGACCACGATCTGATTGAGCCGGGCAACCTCCTCCTCGATCACGTCGACCGCCTCGCGAATCGCCTCCCAGGCCACCGGACTGAGGTCATCCGGCTCGGCTCCGAGACGCCGCTCGATCAGTTGCAGGTGGATGCCGATCGCACCGAGCGGGTTCTTGATCTCATGCGCCACGCCCGCGGTCAGGGTGGTCAGGGCGGCCAGAGACTCGGCGCGGCGCAGGCGCGCCTCGGTGGCGCGGCGCTCGGTGACGTCCTCGGCATAGATCAGGTTGCCGGCCACGTGCCCTTCCTGGACCAGCGGCAGCACCCCGAAACTCAGCGTGCGCGTGGCGCCCGAGCTGAGGGTGAATTCGCGGTCGCGCACCGTCTCGCGGCGCTGCACCGTGTCGCGCAAGAACTCGGCAATCTCCTCGTCGGCGACCGCCTTCCAGACCCGTTGCTGGGCGTACTCGTGGCTGTGCAGCGGCACCAGACGTGCCGCCGCGCGGTTGGCGAGCAGAATGTCGCCGTCGGTATTGGTGACGATGATGCCGCGCGCCATCGAGTCGAGCACCATGCCCAACAGGTCGTTGTCGGATGCCAGTTGGCGGAGCAGTTCGCGCAACTGGGGCTGGTCGATCTTGCCGAGGCGTTCGACCGCCCGCTGATAGAAGCGTCGCATATCCTTGTCTTATCCTCCCTGAATCGTCCCGGCACTGCGCCGTAGCGCGCTGCCGAGACTCTGCAGCGCATGCCGGGGCTGGATGCGCAGCGCCGCAACGCGTGCCGCGCACTGATCGACCTGCCGGGCCCAATTTTGCAACAGCGCCGGCGGGCCGCCTTCGCGCAGGCGCCCGCGCAGTTGCTCCGCCAGCTCTTCGAGAAACGCCAGCAGCCGTTCCCGCTCGACCCGCTGCGCCAGGCCCGCCACCTCCGCGTAGCCGCCAGGTGGACCGGCAACCCAGCCGTCGCGATCGCCGTCCAGCCCGGTGGCGGCGGCCAGAAATCGATCCACCTGGTCGCGAAGCTGCTGCGCATCCACATCGCCCCAGGACAGGTAGAAGCCGCGCAGCGTGCCGCCCTCGCCCTGTTCCTGGCGCAAGATACGCGTCAGCACTTCGTTCTGCTGGGCGAGGCTGCGTTCGCGCAGCGCGTACTCGCGCAGCCGCGAGCGCAGGGTCGGAATCAGCGCGTCGGCACGGCGGGTCAGCAGGATGAGGTAGGTATCGGGCGGCGGTTCCTCCAGCAAGCGCAGCAGCGCGTTGCGCGACGACTCGCCGAGTCCCTCCGCATGCTCGACCACAACCACCTTGCGGCCCTGCGGTCCGGCCAGGTGCAGCCAGCGCTCGACGTTGCGGATCTGGCTGATCGGCACGTTGTCGGTCTTGACCGTGGCGGCCAGCTTGGCGGCCTGTTCCTCGATCTTCTTGCAGCGCCCGGCGAGCGCGGTGCCGGTCAGGGCCGGGGTCAGTCCTTCGAGCAGCTCGTTCAGCTCGCTCACCGGGCCGAGCGCGGACCGCAGCCGCGTCTCGTTGCCCTCCCATATGATGCGGTCGTAGCGGCGGGTCAGCTTGCGCACCGCACGCACGAAAAAGAAATAGGACGCCGCGGTGCTCGACCGGCGCAGCAGGTCGGAGGCCGCGCGGATTTCCGCCAGCCAATAGCGCCACCCGAGCAGGATCAGGTACGGGTAGCTCAGGTCGCGATGGCTCATGCACGGCGCACATCCACAACCCCACGCGCCGCTGTCCCGGCACGAAAGCCCGCGCGCCAGTTCCAGCGCCACCGACAGTTTGCCGCCGTACGCCGGGCCGCTCAGCAAGAGCGCGCGCGGCAGCCGCCCGGATGTCAACTCCGCGCGCAACACGCCGGTCACCGCGCGGTGTCCGATGATATTCTCGAACATTAGATGAACGGCGCCTCCTGCGCCGTGGGCAACACCGGGAATGGCATGACGTCCAGCATCCGGGGCAGCAACAGCTCCTGCACCAGCGAGCCGGCGAACCACGACTCGGTATCGACCAGCGTCTGCACGTGCAGCAGGAACAACAGCAAGTAGATCACGATCAACCCCTCGGCGACGCCCATGGCCAACCCCAGGATACGGTCCAGCCCCCTCAGGCGAAGAGAGCTGAAGAAGCTCTCGAACATCGCTTCCACCAGCTTGACCAGCAGATACCCGGCCACGAACAGCACCAGCGCCGCGACCACCACGTTCCACCACCCGGCGCCCCACCACTCGGCGAACAAGCGCGCGGCCAGCGGGTGGCCGACAAAGGCGGCCGCCAGTCCTGCCACCACGGCGCCTACCGAGAACACCTCCGCCACGAACCCGCGCACCGCCACCCGGATGCCCGCCGCCAGCAGGATGGCGCCGCACACCACGTCGATCACCGCCATCAGCGCTCCTCCGCCTCGCCCGCGGCCGCCACGATCGCCGCAATGCGGCGCGCCGCCTCGCGGTCCGCCAGCGCCGCCATCGCCCGCGCCATGGCGGCACGCCGCGCCGGGTCGGCGCGCAACTCATCCAGCGCCTCGACCAGATTCGCCGCCGACGCGTGCTCCTCGGTCATGGTCACGGCCGCGCCGCGCTCGGCGAACAGCCGCGCATTGGCCAGTTGCTCGCCGCGGCTCTGGGTGCGGGGCAGCGGAATCAGCACCGCCGGCGTCGCGGTCGCCGCCAGTTCGCCGAGCGTGTTGGCGCCGGCCCGGCTCACCACCACGTCGGCGGCCGCCAGCAGATCTGCGAATCCTTCGCTCACGAACGGGGCCGCCCGATAGCGCTCGGCGACCGCGGGCGCAAGCACCCCGCCGCCGGGCGGCTGCCACGCCGCGCCGGTCTGGTGTACCACGAACCAGTGCCGGGCAATCGCCGGCAGCGCGGCGTACACCAGTTCGTTGATGGTGCGCGCACCGCTGCTGCCGCCGGTGACCAGCAGCAGCGGCACGCCGGCCGGCACCGTGAACCGCGCCCGTGCACGCTTCGCGTCGCCCAACTCCAGGCCGGTGCGCAGGGGGTTTCCGGTAACCTGCACGCGGCCGTGTACGCGCGGCGGCAGCAGGGCCCGAGCAGCATCGAAGGCAACCAGCACGGTACGGGCCATGGTAGCATTGATGCGCGTCGCGAGCGCAGGAGTGGCATCCGATTCGTGCGTGACCACCGGCACCCCCAACAGGCGGGCGGCGATCACCGGCGGCACGCTGACGTAGCTCCCCTTGGCAAACAGGACCGCCGGGCGCAGCGCGGCCAGCAGCACCAGCGAGTGCACGCAGCCGGCCGCCACCAGGACCAGGTCGGAGACGTTGCGCAGCGACAGGTAGCGGCGCAGTTTACCGGCCGGAATGGCGTGGAACGGCACGCCGGCGGCCGCGACCAGTTCACGCTCCGAAGGGAGCCGCGAGCCAATCCAGGCAGCCTGCCAGCCGCGCCCGCGCAGCTCGTCGATTACCGCGAGTCCGGGAATGATGTGCCCGGCGGTGCCGCCGCCGGTGAACACCGCTAACGGCATGCGGTGCCGGGCGGTGTCGGCCCGCCGCCGGCTTGCTTCACCGGGATACCGTCCGTACCATGGCCACCGTGATTTCCGCCCGCCGCAGGCGCCGGCCGCGGCCGCGCCTCGTCCTGCCGGGCATGCTCCTCGCCACGCTGACCGGCGCCCTCGCTTTCGCCGAGTGCCCAAGCCAACTGGACCGGGTGGTGCCGGACGACGGCATCCGCGCGCAACTCCTCGTGGACGGCCTGCAGGTGCCGCTGACCACCGCCGGTCCCACGCTGACGCCGGAGCTGGTCGACCGGCCGGCGATCATGGCGTGGCTCGACGCCATTCCGGTAACGTATGGGGCCGAAGTCCTGCGCCTGATCCGCGTCAGCGGCGGCACCGCGTGCCGGTGGACCGACCTGTATAACCATCTGCGCGCCGTGAGCACGTTGGAAGGCATCGAATACTACTCCGCAAGTCGCGGCTACCATCGTACGCTCTACCACCAGTCGTACGCCATAGCCGGCGCCGAGGATCGCACGCGGCTGCCCGATCCGGTGGCCGGCAGCGTGCCGGAGCGGTCCACGCTGTACATGCTGCAGGAAGATTCCACCTTCGGCAGCAACGTCTACCAGACCGACTTCCGGTTCGACGGCACGGCCATCACCATGCAGGTGCGCAACCTCACCACCATGTGGTGGTCGATCCTGCCGCTGGTCGACCCGGGCAACTTCCGCAGCGTCGTGTCCGTCACGCCCACCGACCAGGGCCTGCTGTTCTACGCCGCCGCCGGCATCCACACGATCAGCATCGGCGGCGTGCGGGAACGCAGTGAGCGTTCGTTGCGCAACCGCCTCGATGCACTGGAACGCTGGGTACGCGCGCACCTGTCTTGAACGGCCTGGGGCGGCACCCGGCTACGAGGCCAACGGGCCGACCGCCTGTAGTACGATCATCAGCACCCCGATCAGCGCACCGATCACCGCGCCGAACAGCTTCACCCACTTCAGGTGGCGCTCCATCACGGTGAGCAGGAGCTGTTCCACCGCGCGGGCGTCGAGAGCATTGACCCTTGCGACCACCATCGATTCGACATCCACGGTCGCCAGCACCGACGGCAGCCGGCGGGAAAGAAATGCGATGCTGCGGCGGGCCAGGAACCGGTCCAGCTCGAGCGCGGTCTCCGGCGCCAGCGACACCACGTCCTGTACGGTCGCCGAGCCGGCCTCGGCGGCGTCGCCGAGCGCGCCGCTGACCATGCCGGGGATCTGCTCGGCGATCCCGGCAGCGGTCTCCGGTCTGGCCAGCGCGGACAACAGCAGATTGGACAGCGCATCGGCAACCACCACCGGCTGCACACCCAGGTAGCGCGCCGCCAGTTCCGCCACCGGCACCTCGGCCTGCTCCCGGTACCACCCGTCGACCGCACGCACCACCGGCGATTGGCCCGGGCCGGAGCCGTCGACGCCGGCCAGCGCGTCGAATACGCGGCGCACCAGGTGATCGACCAAAGCATCGAGCTGGCCGGCGGTGTCGCCGGTAAGCTCGCGCACGCCGCGCTCGCCCCACCCGGTCAGGGCGCGGTGCGCCGCCGCCACGATCTGCTCCTGCACCGCGGCGGTCGCGGCCGCCGCCTCGGCTTGGTCGATCACGTCGGTGACGATTTCCGGCATCCGTTCATGGAGACTCTCGTCGTACTGCCCGACGGTGACAAACATCCGCTGCATCACGTTCAACTTGTCGAGAATGTCACGCAACAGCGCACGCCCGCGCACCTCGAGCTGCCGCCTCATCTCCGGTCCGCGCACCCAGATGAACAGCGCCTCCAGCAGCGCCGGCAGGTTGCGCTGCAGCAGCTCGGCCAGCAGGTCGACCGTGTCGGCCGTCAGGAACCGGTTCAGCGGCGTATTCTCCTCCCGCCGGCGGCGCAGCCAATGCCGCACCGCCTCGGCGACCTGCGCGCGTACGGCGGTGCCGGTCAGCGCCGGCAATACGCTGGCGGCTACGAGCCGGGTAAGTTGCTCCGCGCTCACCAGGTCGCGCAGCCGGCGCGCTCCGAGGTCGTCTACCAGGCGCTCGACCAGGGAGCGCACCCCGTAGATGAAGGCGCGCGAGCCGACCAGCCGGCGCAGCATCTGTTCCAGGATCCGCCGCACCAGTTCCGGCCAGTCGATCGGTGCACCCGGCTGCCCGGCGGCCGGCGCCTGCCCATCGCGGCGACCGCCGACCGCGGCTGCCAGATCGGCCAGCGGCTTGCGCGAGACCTCCTCGCGCACGCTGCGGAACTGCTCCTCCAGCGCCCGCGCGAACGCCTCCGATTCGAGCCGCTCGCGCAGCGTCTCGGCGGACAGCAGTTCGCGCGACACCATGCGCCCGATGCTGTGCGCCAATTCGCCGCGGCGGCGCGGAATGATGCCGGGGGTCAGCGGCACCGGAATGCCGAGTACGTACTTGCGGGCCAGCGGGCGAAACAGCATGCGGATCGCCAGCGCGTTGGTCAGGTAGCCGATGATGCCGCCCCACACGAGCGGCAGCACCCAGTTGAGAATGATGGTCAACACGGATATTCGCGGTCTGCGCCGGCCGCGTCAGTTGCCGGCGGCGCGGATGTCGCGCACCAGGGCATCGACCTCGGCCGCGCCGGCACCCGGGGTAACCAGCTCGAGGTGGGACCCGAACACCCAGCCGCGCACCCCCTGATGGGTCACCTCGAACCAATGGCCGAGTTCGCCGCCGGCGCGCTCCTCGACCTCGCCGCGGCGCAACACCTCCACCACCTCGCCGCGGCGGAAGTGCGACAGCACCTGCGCGCGTACCGAAGGTTGTGCGCGCACCCGCAGCGAGTCCGCCGCGATAATGGCGCGCTGCTCGCTGGTAGCGATCACCGACGTCGCGGGCAGCACCAGGTGCCCGGCGGAAGGGTCCTGTTTCTGACAGCCTATCAACGCCGCCGCCGCCAAGGCCGCCGCGGCGAGCGCCGCGGCGCCGGACACGCGCCGCACACCCAATCGCAGCCGGTGGCGAAGCGGTGACTGCATCGGAGCGGCGCCGGGTTCTACCACAGGCTGCTAGCGCGCCGCGGCCGGCGCACCGGCCGGCTGCGCGTTGTCCAGCTCGCGCAGCTTTTCGATCTCGTCGCGGACCACCGCCGCGCGCTCATACTCCAGGTCCTTGGCCAGCTCCAACATCTCCTTTTCCAGGGTGCGGATCAGCGCCCGCCGCTCCTTCGGCACCAGCACGTTGAAGCGTTGCTTGACCACTTCGATATCGAGCTTCTCGGCGGACACCTTCTCGTCGGTCTTGCGCACCAGCAGATCCTGCACCGCCTTGATGATCGTGGTCGGCGTGATGCCATGCTCGGTGTTGTACGCCAGCTGGATCTTCCGCCGGCGGGCAGTCTCGGCTATGGCCTCGCGCATCGACTCCGACTCCCGGTCGGCGTACATCACCACCAGTCCGTTCACGTTGCGCGCCGCCCGCCCGATGATCTGGATCAGCGACGTGGTGGAGCGCAGAAACCCGATCTTGTCGGCATCGAGAATGGCGATCAGCGACACCTCCGGCAGGTCGAGGCCCTCGCGCAGCAGGTTCACCCCAACGAGCACGTCAAACTCGCCGGCGCGCAGGTCGCGCAGGATCTCCACCCGTTCGAAAGTGTCCACCTCGGAGTGCAGAAAGCGGCAGCGCACGCCGATGTCGGCGAGATAGTCGGACAGGTCCTCGGCCATGCGCTTGGTCAGGGTGGTGACCAGGGTGCGTTCGCCGCGCCCGGTACGCTCCCGAATCTGCCGGTACAGATCCTCGATCTGGCCGGCCGAGTTGCGCACCTCGATCTGCGGATCGAGCAGCCCGGTCGGCCTGATGATCTGCTCCACCACCTGCGCCGAGGTGCGCAGTTCCTCCTGAGCCGGGGTCGCCGACACGTAGACGACGTGCTCCATGAGCGACTCGAACTCGCCGAACGTGAGCGGGCGGTTGTCGAGCGCCGACGGCAGCCGGAAGCCGTGATCCACCAGCGCCTGCTTGCGCGAGCGGTCGCCCTCGTACATGGCGCCGATCTGCGGCACACTGACGTGCGATTCGTCGATGAATACCAGGAAATCCTGGGGGAAGAAATCGAGCAAGACCGCCGGCCGCTCGCCCGCCTGCCGGCCGCTCAGGTGGCGCGAGTAGTTCTCCACGCCGCTGCAGTAACCAATCTCGGCCAGCATCTCGAGGTCATACTCGCAGCGCGTCATGAGCCGCTGCGCCTCGACCAGCTTGCCCTGCGCCAGTAGCTGTTCGTGGCGTTCCGCCAGTTCGGCGCGAATCGCCTCTACGGCGCGCTCGACGCGCTCCTCCGGGGTCACGAAGTGCTTGGCCGGATACACCGCCGCGAACTCGAGTTCGGCGAGGGTATCGCCGGTGAGCGGGTCGATGCGGCGCAGGCGCTCGATCTCGTCCCCGAAGAACTCGATCCGCAAGCCCTCCTTGGCGTGCGGCGGCAACAGCTCGAGCACCTCCCCACGGCTGCGGAATCCGGCCCGCATCAGCAACGCATCGTTGCGGGTGTACTGCAGCGACACCAGCCGGCGCATCAGGCGGCGCGGCTCGATCTCCATGCCGAGTTGCAGTTCGACGCGCATGTCGCGGTAGTCCTCGGGGCTGCCGAGGCCGTAGATGCACGACACCGTCGCCACCACCACCACGTCACGGCGTTCCATCAGGGAGGTGGTCGCCCCCAGCCGGAGGCGTTCGATCTCCTCGTTGATGGAGGCGTCCTTCTCGATATACAGGTCGCGGCTGGCGACGTACGCCTCCGGCTGGTAGTAGTCGTAGTAGGACACGAAGTATTCGACCGCGTTGTGCGGAAGAAAGTCCTTGAACTCGCGGTACAGTTGTGCGGCAAGAGTCTTGTTGTGCGACATGACAAGCGTCGGGACCTGCGCCGCCTCGATGACCTTTGCCATCGAATACGTCTTGCCGGAGCCGGTTACCCCCTTCAGGGTCTGGTACCGGTGGCCGGCCTGCAGCCCGTTGCTCAGGGCGGCGATCGCCGATCCCTGGTCGCCGGCCGGACTGAAGTCGGATACAACCTCGAATGCTGGCATGCGGTGTTAAGAAAAATACTCCTGAACGTGCCGTGCGCGGCGGCTCAACACGACGGTGGTAGCCCGGCGCCGCGCTCCACGCTGGTACACCACCTCGACCCGCTCGCCCGGCTTGTTGTCTTCGAGTGCGTTGAACAGGTCGCCGATGGTGTCGGTTGCCACGCCGTCCACCTCGACGATGATGTCGCCGCCGACGCGGAACACCGAGCGCCCCCAGCGCACCGGCTGATCGCCACCGCGCAGACCGGCGGCGGCGGCGTTGCCGCCGGCTAGCGCCTCGGACACGAGAATGCCGCGCTCGACCGGCAA
>MPNH01000071.1 GCA_002238925.1 Spirochaetaceae bacterium bin103
AGCCGATGATGCGGCGCCCGAAGGCGGCGCCCGCCACCGCCAGCACCAGCAGTGGGGTGCCGATGCCGACCGCGAAGATCACCGAGTTGAGCACGTTGAGGCCGAAGTCGCCGATCGACAGCGCCAGTTGCTTGGAGAAGAACGCGCCGATGAAGCCGGGGTTGCACGGCAGGATGATGAACGCGAAGAATGCGCCGTAGCCGAACGCGGCCAGCAGCGGACGGCTGGTGCTCGGCGCCCGCACTACCGGAAACAGGCGGCTGAAGTCGGCGTTGAACAGCAGCAGCACGCCGATCACCGCCAGCAGCGCGAAGGCGATCGGCGAAGCGATGCCGGCCACGCCGGTCAGCGACAGCTCCAGCAGGGTGGAGAACACCAGCCCGATCGCCACCATGCAGGCGATCACGCCGGCCACCACCGCAAGCCCGAGCAGCAGGGGCGGGCGGCGGTCGCCCTCCTGGCGCTGGTTGGACAGGAAGGCGATGAAGCCGGGATACAGGGGCAGCACGCACACCGCGGTCAGCGGCGTGGCGAGTCCGAGCAGGTAGCTGGCGGCAAGATTCGCGAACATCAGGGCCGCCGGGCGATCAGGTGGCCGGCGCCGCGCAGGCGGCGGCCTGCTCCTGCAGGAAGTTGGCGCGCTTCACGCCGCGCCTGAGCATCTCGCGGACGCTCTGGTCGCCGCAAATCAGCACCATTGGTGCGGACGGCGCGTTCAGAATGCCGACACCGAACTCCTCCTTGAGGGCCAGGATCAACTCGGCCGGGGCCACCGCGTAGCGCCAGTCGAAGCCGTGCCGTGCGATGTGGGCCGCGACCTTGTCGTGGTCTTCGTTGGGGTCGGTGTTGAGGGCGATTGAGATCACTTCGTCGCCCACCTCCTCGTGCAGGGCGCGCACCTGCTTCTGCTGGTTGGTGCAGATCGGGCACCACACCGCGAAGCTCTCCAGCAGCACCGGGGTGCCGGCGAACTCGGCGAGCGTGAACGTCTCGCCGGTGGCCACATCGGTCAGCTCGGTCGCCAGCCACGCAACAGCCGGTTCAGCGTCGGTCGACTCCTCGTCGGCCGCCCACGCGGCGGCGGTCAGGCCCAGCACCAGGAACAGGGTCAGCAGAAAAGCAGCAGTGGATCGCATGTCGATGTACCTCGCATTGCTGAGACTACCGTACGGCGCGTTTTCTTACACGCCGTTCCAAGTAGTGGTGCGGCTCAGATCCGCCCGGCGCACCACGCGAGGGCGCGGGTCAGAAAGGCGCCGTACGCGGGGTGGGTCCAGGCCTGGTGATCGTGGCCGCCCTGGTAGCACACTATGCGCTGCCCGCCGGTTTCGCGCGTCCACGCCAGCGCGCGCATGCTGTGCGGATGGGAGGTGGTGAGCAGGATGCGGCTGTCGGCGGTCGGCCCGCCCATCCGGTAGATTTCGTCGTTCATCTGCCAGTCGGCGAGGCCGGCGGTGATCGGATGGTCCGGGTCGGCGATTTCGGTGGTGATCGGTTCCGGCGGGTCCACGGAGTGGGTGAGATTGGGCAGGTCGGTCCAGCGCCGCCAGAACGGCGAGAATGGAAACGCCAGGATCGAGTGATGCAGCACTACCACGCCCTGCCGGTTGGCGGCGATCTGATGCAGCGGCTGCAACCGTTCGCCGTGCGGACCCTCCAGCAGCATGGTAAAGAACAGCACCGCGTCGTAACCGTCGCGCTCTTCGCGCGGCGCGAGCAGGAAGTCGTCCATGTGCTGGATGTAGGCGTCGATGCCGTCGAGCGAACGGAACAGGCGGTGAAACCCCACCACCTCGTAGAAGTGCCCGCCGGTCACCACGGCAGTGCTGATCGGCCTGTCGGAAGCGTTGCTCATGGGTATACCTACTAGCCTGGGAACACTGCCGCTGGGCGGCCGGTGGTGTCGGTGCGGTAGCGGAACAGGCCGCCGGCGAGGGGCTGGGCGGCCAGCGCGGCGATCGGTTCCTGGTAGCGTGCGGTGGTGATGTACAGGTCGTCCATCGCCGGTCCGGCGAACGCGCACGAGGTGGTGAGGTTGGCCGGCACGGCAATGGTCTGCAGCAGGGCGCCGGTGTCCGGGTGCCAGCGGGTGACGCGGGCGCCGCCCCAGTGCGCCACCCACAGCGAGCCATCCACCGATACGGTCATGCCGTCCGGCACGCCGGTGCCCTCCGGGAAAGTGACCAGCGCGCGCGGGTTGGCGATGGCGCCGCCGGCGGCGTCGTAGTCGTAGGCGGTGACCTGGCGGGTGAGCGAGTCGATGTAGTACATGGTGCGCCCGTCGGGGCTCCAGTCCATGCCGTTGGTGTTGTCGACGCCGCGCAGCCGGTGGGTCACGGTGAGGTCGGGCTCCAGGCTGTACAGATCGCCCAGGACGTCGCTGGTGCGGTCCACGGCAATGGAGCCGAACCAGAAACGACCCGCGGGATCTACCTTGCCGTCGTTGAAGTGGGTCTCGGGGCGGTCCGCCTCAATGGCGGACACGCGCGTCTTGGCGCCGGTGGCCGGGTCGAGGTGGTAGATGCCGCTGACCGTCGCCGCCAGCAGGCCACCGCTCTGCCGCGGCACCACGCAACCGATGATTTCGCCCACCTCGACGCTGCCGGTGATCCCGGAAGTGGGCCGGTAGCTGTGCACGACGCCGGCGAACAGGTCGACCCAGTACAGGATGCCGGTCGCCGCGTCCCACACCGGCCCCTCACCTAATTCGGCGCGCGCGTTCAGCACCGGCACGGCCGCCGCATCGGCGCCCGCCGGTCCCGCCGCTGCCGGTGCAGTGCTGGCCGCTGCGGCGGGCGCTGGGCCGAGTGCCGCGTCGGTTTTCCCGGTATCACCGTCTCCTGCGACCGCACTGGTCGTGGCCACAGGGTCAGCGCCGGCGGCCGGCGGCGCTGCCTGCGGTTGCAGCGACGCGGCGTCCTGCACGTCCGCACCGTCCGCCGCCTTCTCGCGTGCCGCGGCCGCCCGCTGCCGTTCGGCGCGCTCCTCGGCCAGCCACTGCCGCCAGCGCTGCTGCTCCGTGTGCTCGCCGTTATTGCCGTTGAAGCGGTGCGCCAGCAGTTCGCCGTCCGGCTCGAACAGGCGCGCCACGCGCCGGTCGCCGCGCCCGCGCGCCGCGCGGATTACCCGCTGCATGCCGGCGTCGCCGTACGATTCGCGCTTCGGCAGCCAGGCGCGGGTGTAGAAGAAGCTGGCGAAGATGCGCAGGTTTCCGCTGTGGTTGCCGGAGGTGGTGTGCAGCAGCGACGAGTGGATTACCACGGTGTCGCCGGCCGCCGCCGGCACCACCTGCTGGTCTTCCTGGGCGCGCGCCGCACCGCCCGCGCCGACCACGCGGCTGCCGCGGTGCGAGCCGGGGATCACGCGCAACTGGCCATACTCCGGACCCTCCTGCAGGTAGGTGAGCACGTTCACGGCGTTCGGCGGCAGGTAGTCTTCCGTCCACCCGGTAAGGGCCCACATATCGCGGTGCCAGGCGTGCACGGCTTGCGCTTCGCGTTCGCCGACCGGCGGCGTGATGGCGATCTGCAGGCTGTCGAATCCGACGGTCGGCCCCATCAGCGCCTCCAGGAAGTCGAGCATCTCCGGCGCTACCAGCGAAGGCAGGAACAGGTCGGGATATTCCTGCAGCAGACCGCGCAACACGGCGCGCGCCTGGCCGACGCCGCTGCCACGCTGATCCTGGCCCAGTTGGCGCCGGTAGTGATCCATGAACACCGGTCGCCAGCGTTCGATCCAGGCCGCGTTGAAGCCGCGGAACACGGTGTAGCCGTCGCGCTTGAACTCTTCTTCCCGCTGCGCCACCGTCGTAGGCTTGACCGTGTCCTGCATCAGCCGCCCCCGGTACGACGCCAAGTTCCACCTCGGGCCGCTAGCCACCGCGCGTTCCTCGTGTGCTGCCGTCCGCGGCGGCTGGGAGCGCCGCCTCGACGAATTGAGCCAGGGCCGGCAGCAATTCGGTCACGTCGCCCTCCAGGCGCAGGTCGGCGGCGCGGTCGTGGCCGGTCGGGCCGCGGTTGACGATGGCGTAGAAGGCGCCGGCTCCCGCGGCGGCCAGCGGTACGTCGGCGGCGGGCCGCACCTCCAGCGTAGAACCGGCCGCCAGCACCAGGTCGGCGCGCCGGGCGGCGCGGAATGCGCGCTCCAGTTCCGCCTGCGGCATCGGCTGCCCGAACGATACGGTGGCGGTCTTGAGCACCCCGCCGCAATCCGGGCAGCGGGGACAGTTGCCGGTGGCCTCGAATTGCTCCAGCGCCGGCTCCGGGGCGCTGCGCGCGCCGCACGACAGGCACTCCACCGCCCGGTTGGTGCCGTGCAGTTCGACGACCCGCTCCGGGTCGTGGCCGGCATCCTGGTGCAGGCCGTCCACATTCTGGGTCACCAGGGTGTCGAGCTTGCCGAGCCTTTCCAGCGTCACCAGCGCGACGTGGGCGGCATTGGGCCGCGCCGCCGAAAACTCCCGGTGCCCGGCTGCCTTGTAGCGCCAGTGCTCGCGGCGCGCCTCGGCGGAGGCCACGAAGTCCTGGAACAGCACCGGCCGGCGCTGCTTCCAGATCCCCTGCGGGCCGCGGAAATCGGGAATCCCGGAGGCGGTCGACATGCCCGCCCCGGTGAATACCAGCACCCGTTGCGCCGCGCTCACCGCGGCCGCCAGTTCGCGTATCTCCTCCACGTCTCCCGCCCTCGCTCGCGCCCACTGCATCTTGCCGTATCGCCGACGCTCCTGCAAAGCCGGGCGATCCGTTCGCTCTCCTGCCGCCGTGCCGCCGCGATTTACGCGCACTCCGCATCTGCGCGACAATCGCATCGACATGGATGGCGGGAGGCAGGCGGTGCGAGGGGACCGCGTGGTGGTGTCGACGATCTGCCGCGGCAGCCGGCCGGGGGAGCCGTCCGGGCACCTGTACGTGGTCGACCTGGAACGCGGCGTGCTGGGCTCCTGCGAGGTGCCGCCGGCGCCCTACCTGGAGCGGGAGCCGAACCCGCGCGGCGGCATCCGCGGCGGCCGCGGGCTGGCGGCGGACGGCGACACGCTGTTGGTGGCCAACGGCGCGGAGGTGCTGCGGTTCGACCGCGCGTGGCGCCCGCTGGCCACGATCAGCCATCCATGGTGCGGCAACGTGCACGACATCGCCGTCCGCGACGACCGCCTGTGGGTGTGCTCGACCGCCAACGATGCACTGGCGGTGTTCGACCAGACTGGCGGTCTGACTGACCTCATCGACCTGCGCCCCGCCGCGCTGTTGGACGGCGACAGCTCCCGTTTCGCCGCTGCCGTCGACTACCGCGATCCGGCCGGCTACGAGGCGGCGGACAGCAACCTGCTGCACGCCAACGGCATCGGCTTCGACGCCGGCGGCGTACCGCTGGTGTCGCTGGGGCGGTCGGAGGCCGACGGCGGTGCAACTCACCGCGGCCTGATCGCGCGTGCCGACGGGTTGGCAGCCCCGCTCGCGGTCGCCGACGACGTGCCGGTACCGATCCACAACGTGGTGCCAATGCCGGACGGCACCCTCCTGACGCTCGACTCCGGTGCCGGCGCTCTCCTGGTCCTGCGCCCCGACGGCAGGGAGGTCCACTCCTTGACGCTGGCACCCCCGGCTCCGCACGGGTTTTTGCGCGGGCTGTGCGCCGTCGGCGGCGACCGGGTGCTGGTCGGCGAGCGCAACCGGCTTCTGGTCGTCGACCTGAACACCGCCACCATGACCGGATCGATTATTCTGGCCGAGTCGCCCCGCGAGTCGGTGTACGCGATCGCGCCGCTGCCGGCGGATTTCGAGCCCCTTCCGCCGCGCCTGCAGTCGCGCCTGCCGGCAGCCTGACCGGCACACCAGAGGCGGTGACGCCGCCCGCCGGCGTGGCGGCGCAGCACGCCCGCTACGACCGCCACGCCGACGACCGTCGCGAGCAGCAGTGAGCCCGCGCGCTTGCACAGCCCTCGGGCGCGGCGTATGCTGGCCTGAAGTGTGACGCGGTGCGCGTCACGCATCTTTTTCATCACCACAAGGGAGGATCGATATGAAGATTCGTACGCCCCTCGCGCTGGCCTCGGTGCTGCTGCTCGTGAGCGTCGGCGCGTTCGCTTCCGGCGACTCGGATGAGGCTTCCTCGGACGGGCCGGTACCGTTGATTCTGTCCGCCTGGGGCGGTCAGGAGGTGGCCGACTTCTACGCCGCCAACGCAGCCGAGTTCTCGCGCCTGAGCGAGGGCCGGGTGGACGCCAGCTTCCGTCACATCACCGCCGACTACAACCAGAAGGTACAGGCGATGATCGCCGCCGGCGATGCGCCCGACGTGTTCCTGCTCGGCTCCAGCAACGCGCCGCTGTGGTGGCGCAAGGGCCTGCTGCTCGAGGTGACCGAGACCGTGCACGAGCACGGCTTGCTCGACGACAGCAAGTGGTACTCGTCGCTGTTCTCGTCGTCGCGCGACGGCGACACCTTCTTCGGCCTGCCGGACGCCATGAACGTGTTCCTGCTGCTCTACAACAAGACGGCGTTCGACAAGTACGGCGTCGAGCATCCCACCGAGGACTGGACCTGGGACGACGTCAAGGCAGCCGCCATGCAGCTCACCGTCGACGAAAACGGCGATGGCGTGAACGACCTGTGGGGCTTCAACATCTGGCACACGTGGTCGATGTGGTACCAGGTGTTCCTGTGGTCGTGGGGCGCCGAGTGGGCGATCGACGCGCACGAAGCCGACACCCTGCCGTGGCTGGCGGGCAAGGACTGGCAGAAGGGCCAGATGGTCGACTCCGGTGCGGCCGCGGCGCTGCGCTGGCTGCAGGACGGCATCTACAAGGACGAGTTCATCCGTCCGCGCGTCGGCGCCACGGTCGCCGGCGAGGCGTTCCAGCAGGGGCTCACGGCGATGGATATTGTCGGCACCTGGTACCTGGAGACCACCATCCTGGTGGACGACTTCGAGTGGGACATCGCGCCCATTCCGCGCGTCGGCAAGGGCGACCCGCACGTCACCCAGATGACCGTGTCGCCGTGGGTGGTCAACGCGCGCACCGAGTACGCGCTTGCCGCGCGCGAGCTGGCGGCGTTCATGTGCTGCAACAACTTCGTGATGGAGACCATGCGCCGGGATACCCCGCTGTCCAAGGAGGTTGCCTTCTCGGACGCCTACCTGAAGATCCCCGGTGCTCCGCCGAGCTACCAGTTGCGCGTCGACATCATCGACATGATCGAGCACCCGCGCTACTGGAACCGCCAGATTCCCAATGGCGCCGAGATAGAGCAGGCGCTCAATACCGAGATGGAGAAACTGCTCATCAACTCCCAGTCTCCCGAGGACACGGCGGCCAACGTCGACAAGGAAGTTGCCCGCCTCATCGCCAAGGGCTGGGAATAATCCCCGGCACCGCGTAAGCTAAAGGCAGGTGCCCGGAATCCCCCTGAGGCGGGTTCCGGGCACCGCTCCATCTCCATGAAAGGCTCGACCAAGAAGAAGATCGAGGGCTACCTCTTCATCTTCCCGTGGATCATCGGATTGTCGGTATTCGTGATTTACCCGGCCGGGTACGGCCTGGTCCTGGGCTTTTTCAAGTTCGACATCTTCAACCCGCCCAAGTGGGTCGGCCTCCGCCACTTCATGGAGCTGTTCACGGAGGATCCCAACTTCCTCAAGTCGCTGTCGGTTACGCTCCGCTACATCATCTTCTCGGTAGGCCTGCGCGTCGGCGCCGCGTTCTTCCTCGCCCTGCTGCTCAACCAGAGGGTGAAGGCGCTCGGGCTCTGGCGCACCCTGTTCTACACGCCCTCGATCGTGGCGGGCTATGCGCTCGCGCTGCTGTGGAATCGGATGATGGATCCGCAATACGGGCTGGTGAACGTGGTGCTGCGCTTCTTCGGCGGCCCCACGCCCAACTGGTTCGGCTCCGAACCGCTGGCGTTCGCCACCATCACGGTGATGTCGGTGTGGTCGGTGGGCCCGCTGGTGGTGATTTTCCTGGCGGGACTGCAGGGCATTCCACAGGAGCTGTACGAGCAGGCGGAGATCGACGGCGCCAAGATGCGCCACCGGCTGATTGCGGTCACCATACCGATGATCTCGCCGGTGCTGCTGTTCAACCTGGTGATCGGCTGCATTCACGCCACCCAACTGTTCGTCGAGCCGCTGGTAATGACCAATGGCGGACCCAACAACGCCACCCTCACCCTGCTCCTCTACCTGTACCGCAATGCCTTCTCCTACCTGAAGATGGGCTACGCGGCGGCGATCGCCATGATCATGTTCCTGCTCACCCTGGGCATGACCCTGTTCCTGTTCCGCTGGTCGCGGCGCTGGGTATACTACGCGGGGTCCGGATGATGATGCCGATGGGGCCCGGCTGATGAGTTCCGGTGTCCTTGCCTCAATGGTACGCGGGAGGCCGGTCGGCCTGCGCGTACGCAGCGCGGTCTGGCGGGTCGTCGTCTACCTGCTGCTGCTGGTGCTGGTGACGGTCGCCCTGCTGCCGCTGCTGTGGATGGTGTCGACATCGCTGAAGCCGGGTTTCCTGGAGGCGTACAGCCTGTCGCTGCTGCCCTCCAAGGTAACCTGGTCAAACTACCCCGACACCTGGAACCGGGTGCCGTTCCCGGGGCCGATGGCCAACACCATCTTCATTACCGCTCTGGCCCTGTTCGGGTCGCTGGTGTCCGCCTCCATCACCGGGTACGCGTTCGCCCGGCTGCGCTTCCCGGGCCGCGAAGTGTGGTTCGCCATCCTCATCATGACCATGCTGATTCCGCCGGCGATCATGATCATCCCGCAGTACCTGCTGTTCAACTGGCTGCGCTGGATCGACTCCTACAAGCCGCTCATTGTGCCGTGGTTCTTCGGCGGCGGCGCGTTCCGGATCTTCCTGTTCCGGCAGTTTATCAAGTCGATACCGGAGGAGCTCGACCAGGCAGCGGAGATCGACGGCTGCTCCACGTTCCGGATCTTCGCGCAGATTATCGTGCCGTTGATGATGCCGGCGGTGGCCACCGTCGCCGTGCTCGGTTTCATGGACTTCTGGAACGACTTCTTCGCGCCCTTCATCTACTTGAACAACGTCGACAAGGACACCATCGTGCTACGCCTGTTCCGCATCTGGAGCGACGCCGAGGGCTACATGCGCGAGGAATTGCACACGGTGATGGCCGGCAACGTGCTGGTAACCCTGCCCGCGTTCATCATCTTCTTCATCGCCCAGAAACGCTTCATCCAGGGCATCGTCACCACCGGCATCAAGGGCTGAGCCTCCTATTTTGCGCCGGGGCGGTCGAATCGCTCGGGCCGGTAGTGTTCGAGGATGTCGACGCGCGCGCCGTCGAGTATCTCCATCGTGGCCAGCTCGCCGACCAGGGGGGCGAGGGTGATGCCGCTGTGCATCAGCGCGACGTACAGGTTGGGGACGGCGCGGGTGTAACCGAGCACCGGCAGGCCATCGACCGGCATGGGGCGGTAGCCGACCGGGACCGGTACGGGCGTGGCTGCCGCGAGCGCCGGCAGGTACTCGGATGCCCGCGCCAGGATCTTGGCGGCGTGGCGGGGCGAGTCGTCGCGCGCGAGCGACTCCTGGCTGCCTTCGCCCATCAGGATGATGCCGTCGGTGCCCTGGCGAACGTGGACCTTGCGGCCTGCAGCGCCGGGCGCGGGAGCATACAGAGCGGCCACAGTGCGCAACAGCGGCGGCAGGGGCTCGGTGCGGACCACCACGCCGGGACTCTTCTCCTGTGGAATGTGCACACCCGCCATCTCCGCGAGGCTGGTGGTGTCCACTCCGGCGGCGAGCACGACCGCGTCGCAGGGCACCGCGTCCGGCGGCGAGCCGTCCGGTATCGAACCCCGCGGCGGCGGGCCGCCGGCAAGCTGAACCGAGGTCACGCGCCCGCCGTGCGTGGCCAGACCGGTCACCGTACTCCCGAACACGAGGTTGCCGCCCATCTGCTGCACACGGCTGGCGCAGGTCTGCGCGACGAGCGTGCCCTGCACATGGCCGTCGTTGTCGCTGTACGCGGCTGCCTTCACCGTCCCTGGTCTGAGGCCGGGCTCCAGGCGCAGCATCTCCGCTTCGTCGATCATCCGTGCGACGTAGCCCCACGACTGCAACCCGGCGACCTTGCGCGCCAGCGCCTCGGCGTCCTCGTCGGTGGCCGCCCAGGTAAGCTGGCCGCCCCAACGCAAACCGATGTCGGTGCCCAGCAGGCGCGCGAAGCGGTCCCAGGTGTCGAGGGCGCGCCGGTTCAGCGCGCCGTAATGGCGCGGCTCCTTGCCGAAACTGTTGATCCAGGCGAACGAGTGGCTGGTGGCGCCCATGCCCGGCTCGCCGGCGTCGATCAGCGTCACCCGCGCCCCACGGCGAGCAAGGTGGAACGCGATCGCGCCGCCGACGACTCCCGCACCCACGACGGCTACGTTCATGCTGCTACAGCTCTCCCTCGGATTCACGCCTGAAGTCTACTCAATGTTGCCAGTCGCGGAGGATGGCGTGGGCGGCGTTATGGCCGGGAGCGCCGGTGACCTCGCCGCCGGGGTGGGTGCCGGCGCCGCACAGGTAGAGGCCGGGAACCGGGGTGCGGTAGCCGGACAGCAGGCGGTTGGGGCGGTTGGCCAGCATCTGCGCGGAGGTCATGTCGAGGTGGCGGATGTTGCCGTCGGTCAGGGCCACGCGCTGCTCCAGTTCCTGTGGGGTGAACAGCACCCAGTCGCGCACCGATTCCCGGAACCCCGGAGCGTACTCGCCGATCGCGTCGATGATCTGCTCGCCGGTCTGCTCGCGCAGCTCGTCCCACGTCCCGTTTCGTGGCCGCACCGGTGCGTACAGTACCCACACCGACATCACGTGCTTGTCCGGCGGCACCAGTGACCGGTCGAGCACCGACGGGATCTGGATGTGCATCACCGGGGCGGACGAGGGCCGCCCGGCGCGGGCGTCGTCGCCGCTGCGCTGGAAATATTCCACGGAGGGGCAGATGCGTATCTGTACCAGGAGCTTCTCGTCGTAGCGGCTGCCGAGGTAGCGGCTGAAGTCGGGCAGGGCATCGAGGGCGGCGTGGAACTTCAGGTAGGAGACATCGCTCTTGAGCCGACTGATCCCGGCGGCCAGCTCCGGCAACTCGCCCGCGCCGATCAGGTCCAGGAAGGTGCGCTTGGGGTCGGCGTCGCTGACCACAGTGTCGCACTCGATGCGCTTGCCGTCCGCGAGTTGCACGCCGACCGCGCTGCCGTCGCGCAGCAGGATGCGCGCCACCGGCATGCCGGTGCGGATCTCGGCGCCCGCGGCCTGCGCCGAACGCGCCATGGCCGCGGTGATGGCGCCCATGCCGCCGTGTGGGATGCCGAGGTCGGCCGGGTCGGTGGACAGGTCGCAGTCGAAGTAGGCCATCGCCAGGATCGAACCGGGGGCGCGCGGATCGCAGGCGTCCTGGGCATCGATGAACGCCGCCCGCACCTCCGGCGACGCGAAATGCTCATCCACCAGGTCGCTCATGTTGCCGGTCAGCATCCGATCCCACACCGCCTCGTCGGCGCTGCCGCGCACCTGCGCGCTGACCTCGGCCAGGGTGGGGGGATCGGTCAGGAAGTTGCGGTACAGGATGGCGGCGGCGCGGTCCATGAACGCCCGGAAGCGGCGGTACCCCGGCACGTCGCCGGGCGCCAGCCGTGCGATCTACGCTTCGCTGTCGGCGGCGTGGTGCCAGCGCAGCAGGTAGCTGCCGCCCGGGAACGGCTGGAAACGGTAGGGATCGACCGGATGGATGGCCAGGCCGTGGTCCCTGAGCTGCAGATCGTCGATCACCTTGCGCTGCAGCAGGTGGCAGATGTAGGAGCAGGAGGAGACCCGGAACCCCGGGAACAGCTCCTCGGTGATGCAGGCTCCGCCGACGAAGCCGCGCCGCTCCAGTACCACCACGTCGGCGCCCGCGCGGGCCAAGTAGAAAGCGGCTACCAGGCCGTTGTGCCCGCCGCCCACCACGACCACCGAACGCGGATTTGCGGTCTGACTCATCGTAGTGCCGGGAATGATATCGTCATATGCTGAAGCAGGCGAGGCAGATTTGCCGTGAATGTCGTGAATGAGTCGAGGGCGCGGGCGCATCGGGTGCAGGTGCGCTTCTACCAGGAGCTGGGCGATTTTCTGGCGCCGCAACGGCGCGGCCGGGAGTTCGAGGTGGCGGTGAACGACGGCACCACCACCAAGGCGCTGGTCGAGCACTGCGGCGTCCCGCACGGCGAAGTGGACCTGCTGCTGGTGGACGGCGAGTCGGTAGACTTCGCCTGCAAGCTGCGGGATGGGCAGCGAGTGAGCGTCTACCCGGTGTTCGAGAGCTTCGACATCTCGGCGCTCACCCGGGTGCGGCCAGCGCCGCTGCGCGTGGTGCGCTTCCTGGTCGACGCCAACCTGGCGAAGCTGGCCTCGCTGCTGCGCATGTGCGGCCTGGACGCCACCGACGCGAGCATGCTGTGCCGAACGGCGTGCGGCGCGGAAGACGAGGACGCCCGCCTGGTGACGGCGGCGCTCCGCGAGCAGCGCATCATCCTGACCCGCGACCGCCGCCTGCTGGAGCGCAAGGCGGTAACCCACGGCTGCTTCGTGCGTTCCCAGGACCCCGAGCAGCAGTTGCTGTTCGTGCTGCGCCGCTTCGACCTGGCCGCCGCCGTGCGTCCGTTCTCCCGCTGCATGCGCTGCAACGAGCCGCTCGAGCCGGTCGCCAAGGCCGATGTCCTGCAACGCCTGCCGCCGATGGTGCGCGTCGAGCAGCAGACGTTCTCCCGCTGTCCCCGCTGCGATCGCCTGTATTGGCCCGGCAGCCACTGGCAGCGCATGCGCCGCCGCCTCGACGCCCTGCTTGCCACCCACCGACCCGGTTGATTCGCGGTGCGACGCACGCTCAGAATGTGCTACGGTGCGTGAGCACAACAAGGAGCCCCGATGGATCCAGTCGATGTGTTCAGTGTACGGGATCTGAGGCAGCGATCTGGCGACCTCATGAGGGAGGCAGAGCATGGGCATCTGTCGCTCATCACGAAGCGGGGTCGTCCCACCATTCTGGCCGTGCCGTTCGACGAGCGTTTGCTGGAACTCGGTGTTCACCGGACCCTCGCCCTCCGCCTGTTCGAGCAGCACCACCTGACGCTGGTTCAGGCAGCGAGACTCGCCGCCATGACAGCAGAGGAATTCGTTGCATTACTTGGCGCCGCCGGGGTACCCGCCGTCGACTATCCACCGGATGAATTGGCTGAGGAACTAACAAGTGCGCGGTGACTAAGGGAGTAGTAGCCGATACCGGTCCCCTGATCGGCCTCGCAAGAGTCGACAAGCTCGATCTGCTCCGTCTGCTATATCGCAGTGTGGTGGTTCCGCCGGCCGTCCGCGAGGAACTCGGCATTGAATCCGGCTATCCGGGGGCACAAGTACTCTCAGCGGCATTTGCGGAGCGCTGGATCACTGTGCAGTCGTCTCAGGGCTTGGTGATTGCCACGGAGCTTGCAGGTTCGCTGGATCCGGGCGAGGCGGAAGCGATTGCCCTCGCCGAGGAACGGGCGGCCCGATTTCTCTTGATCGACGATGCAAAGGGCCGAAGATTCGCCCGTCAGCGCGGAATCCCCGTCGTGGGAGTGGCGGGCGTCCTGCTTGCGGCCAAGCCCGCTGGGATTCTCGCGGCGGTGGCTCCTGTTCTCCGGGATCTCTCGAGTGCGGGGTATCGGTTGTCGTCTCCGTTGACGAGTGGCGTTCTGAGTCAAGCCGGTGAGTGACGGCGATCGGCGCGGGTAGGAGTGCCGCGGCCGATCCAGCGGACCCGTTTCGCCGCGCATCTCGCAGTCCGTGGCGAAACTCCGGTTGCATTGAATGCGGCTATGTATCCCGTCTGGCTGCGTTGCTCCTCGCTCACATATGCCCTGATATGCTCACTCGTTGGCTTAGGTTTCTTGACGGCTCTTCTCTAGCGACTTGCCGCCATCGGCACCATAGCGCCCCACGCCACCCCTCAGCCTCGGGTCGAGCAGGTCCCTCACCGCATCGCCGAACATGTTCAGACTGTAGACGAGAATCGTAAGGCAGAGACCTGGCCAGAGAGCCAGCCATGGCCCTGCCTCCATGTATTGACGCCCTTCCCGGCTGAGCATACCTCCCCAGCTCGGAATACCGGGTGGCAATCCGAATCCAAGAAAACTGAGAGCAGCCTCGGACATGATCACGCCCCCTATGTTGATGCTGAATATGATGATTACAGGAGCCACGATATTGGGCAGCACATGCCGTATGTATATTCTCCATTGGGAAGAGCCAATCGCCTCGGCGGCCTGAAAATACACATTCTCTTTTACCGCGATAACGGCGCCCCTGACTACTCTCGAACTGCCGATGCCTCCCAGTATCCCCAGCACCACTATTATCTGTACCAAGCCCTTCCCAAGTATCGACATTACGGTTAACAACAGGAGTAGACTCGGGAACGACATCCAGGTATCGACAAACCTCTGCACCACGAGGTCTACTTTACCGCCAAAGAACCCGGAAACGCCGCCTACCAGTACGGCGACTACCACATTGAGAGCGGTCGCGGCCAGACCAACAGTCAGCGAAATACGAGCCCCATGGATGATTCGGCTCAGGAAGTCTCGGCCCAGGTGGTCGGTGCCAAGCAGATACCGGCCTGATGAGCCCTGCAAGCGGTCTACCAAGTGCATTTGATAGTATTCATAGGGGGCCAGAGCATCCGCGAAGATAGCCACCAGAATCAATACCAGTACGATAATCCCGCCGATAGTGCCCAGTGGCTTCTCCTTGACCAGCCTGACAACGAAACCACCGAGCCCGGCACGTCTCCTGTGCTCATTCATAGTTGACGATTCTCCCTATTTATAACGAACTCTGGGATCCAAGAACGCATAGATCAGGTCGGTGACAAGATTGGCCCCCATAACCGCGGCTGCGAAGAACAAGTTTGCTCCGGCGACCATCGTGTAGTCTCTGTCATTGAGGGCAATCAGTATGAGACGACCTACTCCCGGCAGGTTGAAGATGTTTTCCATGATGACCGAGCCGCCAACCAGTATCGGCACCTGCAGGCCGATCAGGGTGACCACTGGGATCAGGGCATTCTTGATGGTGTGCCGGATAATCACGACCCGCTCCCGGAGCCCCTTGGACCAGGCGGTGCGAATGTAGTCCTGGCGCAGCACCTCCAGCATCATGGTGCGGGTAAGCCGCATGATGGCGGCTGCCGAGGCGGTCCCCAGAATCAGGCTGGGAATGAGGAACATGGCCAGATTTCCCACCGGGTCGTCAGAGAAAGGAATCAACTCCATCGATGGCGACCAGCCCCACCAGATTGCCGGGTAGACCATGACCATGATTCCGAGCCAGAAGTTGGGTGTTGCCAGGCCGATGATAGCGACCGAGCGCCCGGCGTAGTCGGCGGCCGTATCCTGGCGAATCGCCGAGTAGATGCCCACCGGAAGGGCAATCACCAGCCCGATCACGATTGCCAGGAGGCCAAGCTCGAGGGTGACCGGCAGTCTGCTGACTATCTGCTGTCCCACCGGCCCTCGACCCATCAGTGATTCGCCAAGGCTGCCGCGCAGGAGAATCCCCCCCCAACCAGCGCGCATACTGTACGTAGCTAGGCACGTCCAATCCGAGCTGACGCTCAAGCCCTTCGCGGTCAATCGTCCCCACCGTTGATATTTCCATCATTCGACCCAGTATTGCGTCTATGACATCCCCGGGGAGCAAGCGCACGGAGAGAAAGACCAGGATGGTCAAGAGAAACAGCGAGAGTATCATCAGCAATAATCGCCTGATGATGTAGGCTCTCATGTCACATACCTCGTTCTTTCACCGTTCAATGAGTAAGGGAGCTGAGAAACTCAAGCCTCCCAGCCACCTTTTTCAGTTCAGCCACAATGGATGAAATCCTTAGGAGGCTGTCGGATTCCGACAGCCTCCTAAGGCAAGGCCGGTTGGGCCGGAAGCGTCGCCGCAGGCGGCGGTTTCGGGGCGCTAGTGACCCATTTCTTTCTTCAGCGCCGAGTCGATCCACATGCGGGAGTACTGCAGCCAATACTGACCGCTTCCCAGGTTCAGCTCACTGTTATACCCGGTGACCCACGGCTGTGCCAGGACAAGCTGCGGGGCCATACCCCCCCCCATATGGTCCAGAACCGTGAATTCGCATACAGGTCCATCTCGCGAGCCAGTGCGTGCTGCTCCTCGCGCGAGCCAGCCGCGTCGGCGGCTTCGACCTTGGCTTCATACCACGGGTCTTGTGGGTTGGCCGTGTTCCAGTTGAACCTGTCGGAATAGTGGATGTATCCCGGGCTGAGGTTGGCCGTGATGCTGGTGACCATTTCGTAATCCCTATCACCCGTGACAGGAGTGAATTCGGCACCGGGAATCAGCTCGAGTTCTACGTCAATGCCAATTTCGCGCCAGAATCCAATGGCCAATTCGGCATAGCCCACATCAAAGGATTCTATCCACTTCAACGTGGTCTTGAATCGAATGCCGTCCGAGCCGCGAGGATATCCGGCTTCATCCAGCAGCGCCTCTGCTCCGTCCGGATCGTAGTTAAAGACGTTCTGGACCTCTTCGGGCCACTCTTCGAAGGGGACGAATTGCCCCGGGTACCTGCTTCTCCCAACCGGTGTCATTTCTGCCAGACCCTTGAAGTAAGCGGAGTTGGCTGTTTCAAGGTCCAGTGCCATCTGCAATGCCTTGCGCACCCTGATGTCGTCAAAAGGCTTCTTTTGAACGTTCACGCCAAACGACTCCTGCGACCTGAAGTAGACCGTGAACGCCTGAATCTCGGGGTTGGTCTGCTGGAGGCTATGTGCTTGGTTGACAATTCCACTCATCCGCGCCGAAATATCAACCTTGCGTGTGCGTATTGCCGAGATCATCGTCGCCACTTCCGGCATCATCAGAGCCCTCAACTCGTCAACATAGGGTAACCGGTTCTCCGCGTATTTTTCGTCGTATCCCCAGTAGTCGGGATTCTTGGTCCATGTCGCCGAGCTTTCTTCGACCAGGTCAACCAGCTCAAAGGGCCCGGTGCCGACCAAGACCTGCCAATCATTAGCGTTGCCGTGTTCCTTGATTACCTCGGGGGCATACATATAGGCGGTTTCGTCGTCGACGAGACCTATCAGGGCACCAATGTTTGGCTCCTCCAGTTTGAATACAACCGTGTAGTTGTCCGTAGCTGCTACCGATTCGACTTTGATCGGAGCAAGTTGAGCCGTCAACTGGGCGCTTGGTTCGGTGAAGCCGCTGCCCAGACCCAGCATGCGGTGATAGTTGAATACGATATCATCCGCAGTCAATTCTCGACCGTTCATCGGCGCCTTGTCATGCCAGTGCACGCCCTCGCGAATGTGGAAGATAATGGTGAGGTCGTCGGTCTGCTCCCAACGCTCCACCAGTGACCCTCTCAGGTATTCTATAGGTGGCCAGGGCATATGCAATGCAAATATGTCTCTGTCGATTGCCCAGTCCGCGATAGCGGGCTTATCCAGCACGGCAAAGACCAACTGGGACGCCCACCTGCCACCGGCCAAGGTGTCCGTATTCGCCGGCCAGCTACGCTTGGTGAAGGTCAGGGTCCCGCCATACTCCGGCGCCACCACCAAGTCCCCGGTGGTGGGGTCGGTTACATACTTCTTGTCGGCCGCGGCTGCCGGCTCCTCTTCTGCGGCAGCCGCCCACAGGCCGGTCGCGGTCAGCACCAGTACCAACGCAACCGCGAAGGTCATTCTCAAAAAGATTCTCATCATCATTAGTATCCTTGCTTGGATTCTGGGAGTATTGCGGAGCGAATTGCCGCTCCCTGGTTACTCTCACTCTCACGCCCGCAGCGCGGACGGCCAGTCCGAGTCAATTGGTGAAGCGCGCGGCGTGTGACTCGGCGGGTTCACCCCGACTCACGCCGCGCGCGGGTCTTTGCGTGTCACTCCACCTCCTTGCACGTCGGGATCTGCGTTACAACGCCACGTTCGGCGGTGGTTGGCGACGCAGCGAGCCTGTTTGAGCGGCGACGCTGGAGGTGGGCTTTGCAGGAAGTCAGTCGCCAGCGGGGATCCGGGACGGCCTGAGCCGGCGGGAAGGGCGCTGCTGACGCGGTGCGATCAACCGAGCCGGTGCTACGGCAAGCTACTACGGGCGCGAAGGCGACGGCGTGCGCGAGGTCGCGTACGGGGCGATCCGGGGGATCAGTTAATTGATTATGAGGTAGATATTTACCGTCTTGTGGGGGGGGGCGGTTGCGTGACTGCCAACCGGCCACTGCGCTGACTGTCTTCGTAACGCCTCATCGGTATCCGTTCGGTTCCCCTGACCTCCCTATCATCACGCGTTCGCCTGACCCTGTCAACTCAGCGCATTGCCTCAAGCTAAATCCACACGAACGAGAACCGTTGCCTCATCGAAGAATCCACACGAAGGACCTGTGCCAGTATGCGGGCGGAGGGTCGAAGGAGATGGGGGTCATCATGGCAGATCGGAGGACGCTCAGAAGGACCGCGCAGCGGTATCGACGGGCGACGAAGAAGCAGAAGGCGGGGATTCTGGACGAGTTCGTGGCGACGCATGAGTGCACGCG
>MPNH01000072.1 GCA_002238925.1 Spirochaetaceae bacterium bin103
AGCCAAGGGAGCGGAATACGCGGGAGGTGGCAAGAGCGCCGGCGTGCGGGCTGGCGGCTTCGCGGAGGGGAGCGGTATCGAGTTGGAAGGGGGTTTTGGCCATGAGCGGGAGACGAGCAGGCATAGCAGACGAAGAATAGACGACCTATAATACATAGTCAAGCCTACATCGGCCCCAATTGCATATTTCGACGAAGGTTCCTTCACTCTGTGCCATTCGCTAGGCGAGGATCAGGGTCGGTCGGTGGGGGGCGGGACAGGGATGGTGGTGCCGGTGGCGAGGGAGTGGTTGGCGGCCTCGGCGAGGATCAGGGCGCGGTGGCCGTCCTGGAAGGTTACGGAGGTCTGCCGCCCGGTCGCGACGGCGGCGACGAAATCGGCCAGTTGGGCTTGGTAGGCGGCGGCGTAGCGGTCAATGAAGAAGCTTTGCAGCGGCGCCGGGGCGCCGGCGCTGGCGGCCGAGAACAGGCGCGCCTGGTGCTCATGGTGGTTGGCGGAGCACACCATGCCGGCGCTGCCGTGCGCTTCGAGGCGCTGGTCGTAGCCGTACACCGCCTGCCGCGAGCAGTTGATGTGGCACTGGGTGCCGGAGGCGGTGGTCATCAGCACCATTGCCGTGTCGATGTCGCCGATTTCGGAAAGTTCGGGGGTGATCCGCACGCTTCCCACCGCGGTCAGGGAGACCGGTTCCTCGCCGAGTACGAAGCGCGCGAGGTCGAAGTCGTGGATCATCATGTCGCGGAACAGGCCGCCGGACACGCGCACGTAGGACAGCGGCGGCGGCTCCGGGTCGCGGCTGGTGATGATAACCTGGTGCAGGTCGCCGATCTCGCCCGCGGCAACGCGCTCGCGCACGCCGCGGTGGGAAGCGTCGTAGCGGCGGTTGAAGCCGATCTGGATCGGCACGCCGCGGTTGCGTACCTGCCGCCAGCACTCCTCCACCCGCTGCAGGCTCAGGTCGATCGGCTTTTCGCAGAACACCGCCTTGCCGGCCTGCGCGGCGGCGACGATCAGGTCGACGTGGGTGTCGGTGGAGGAGGCGATCAGCACCGCGTCGATACCGGCGGACAGCGCGGCCGCCACCGTGGCGGCGGCGTTGGCGCCGTGCCGCACGGCCACCGCGCGCGCCGCGTTCGCAACCGGGTCGTACACGCGCACCAAGCGCGCATCGGGGCACGCGGCGATGTTGCGGGCGTGCATCGAGCCGATGCGCCCTGCGCCGAGAAGGGCAAACCGAATCATCGCCGCATCCTACCAGCCCGTGCCTTGCCATGGCAGCATGGCTCGGATGGCTCGGGTTCCGGGGTAGCGGCGCGCCGGCGGTCCCGGTAAGCTGTGCGCGTGTCCGATTCGCAACGTACTCCCCTGACGATTCTTGCCTGCTTCCCGCACGCCGACGACGAGATGAGCGTGCTCGGGACCATTCTCAATCACCTGGCGCGCGGCGACCGCGTAGTGCTCACCTGGGCCACCCGCGGCGAAATGACCTCGCTGTTCGGCGACAAGCCGATGGACGAGATCGTGGTCGAGCGCAAACGCCACACCGACGAGGTGGCGCGCATCATCGGCTGTGAGATCCGCCAGCTCGCGTTTCCCGACGCCCACATCGGGCGCTCCCACGAGGAGGGGCTGGAACTGGCCAGGCTGGTGGCCGACGTGCGCCCCGACGCCATCGTGACCTGGAACTTCCTGCGCGGCCATCCCGACCACCGCAACCTCGGCCAGCTCATGCAGGATGCGGTGACCTACGCCCGGTTGCCGCGCATGGTGGCCCCGCTGCCGGCGCACCGTCCCCGGCAGTTGGGGTTCTTCACCTACTTCGATGACGCCAGCCCGTTTCCGCCGTATTACGTCGACATTACCCCGCACATGGACAAGATCCAGGAGGTGATGGAACTGTACGCCACGGTCTACCACTGGGAGAACGCGGCCGAGAACCTGCGCAAGCGGCGCGCCGCGGTGGGGCGCGAGTGCGGCGTCGAGTTCGCCGAGAAGTTCAACGTCATCATGGGGCCGCGATCCGCCGCCACCTACCTGCTGTCCTGAGCAGCCGCCACGGCGGCCTCAATCTCCTCCAGGTAGAGATCCCTGAGGCGCCCGGTCATGGCGCCGTTGCCGGAACCGTCGCCGATGCGGCGGCCATCGACCTGCACCACCGGGGTGAGCCCGCCGAACGTCCCGGTGACGAACGCCTCGTCGGCGTCGTACACGTCGGTGAGGGAGAAGTTCTTCTCCGCCGCCGGGATGCCCGCATCGCGGCAGATCGCCAGCACCTTGGCGCGCGTGATGCCGTTCATGCAGTACTGGCCGGTGGAGGTCCACACCGCCCCGTTCTTGACCATGAAGAAGTTGGTGGAGTTGCAGGTGCTCACGAAGCCGTGGATGTCGAGCATCAGCGCCTCGTCGCAGCCGGCTTCGAGTGCCTGGATGAGCGCGATCACCTCGTGCAGCTTGCTGTGGCAGTTGAGGCGCGGATCCAGGTAGTCCGGCGAGCCGCGGCGCACGGTAGAGGTGAACAGCCGGATGCCGGCAGCCGTGGTGCGCGGGTCGGCGCGCTTGTGCTCGGCGATGATCACCACCGTGGGCGCGCCCACCGTGCGGCGCCGATGACCGCCGCGGGGGGCCCCCCCACCGTGAGGCGCGGATCCGGGGCCGGCGTGTGCTTGATCCCGCGGGTAATCATCAGCCGCATGTGCACGCCGTCGGTCATCCGGTTGGCTGCGATCGTGGCGCGCAGCGCCGCCGTCAGCTCGGCGCGGCTCAGTCCGATGTCGAGGCCGATTGCCCGGGCGCCCTGGAACAGCCGGTCGAGGTGCTCGTCGAGGTGCAACAGGACGCCGCGGTGCAGGCGGATCCCCTCCCACACGCCGTCACCGACCAGGAATCCCGAGTCGAACACCGACACCTTCGCCTCGGCGCGCGGCACCAACTCCCCGTCGACGTAGATCAGGACGGTCTCGTTGCGCGGATCGGGCAGGGCGTTGTGGGTTCCGGCAGGCATGCCGCCAAGGTACCGAACCAGCGCCCGCCGAGTCATTGCAGACGCGGCGCCGGCCGATGTGCTATATTGCTCCCTGTTCCCTGCCCGATGGTGTAACGGTAGCACGACAGACTCTGGATCTGTTCGTCGGGGTTCGAATCCCTGTCGGGCAGCTACCAACTTTCTATCTTGTTTCGTAATAGTTAATTGTAGCGTAGGCGTCTAGGGGAGGTTGAGAGGAATCTGCACGTCCTCCTCAGCCACGCGGTATACGCGATAGGTCGCTACCGGAGCGTTGTTCGACGACATGTGCAGATGAAGATGCACGGTGCCGGTCGCGGGATCGACTTCGCTCACCGCTATGGTCTCGTTCCAGTTCAGCGTCGTGCCCGGTGAGTGGTTCCAGGCGATCAGCCAGCGGCCGGAGTCGAGCACGGTGGCTCCTCCCCAGACGTCGGTGGGACCGTATTTCCTGGGCAGCCGGAAGTCGCGTACGAATTCGGCAGTGGAACCGGACGAAATGTCGTACTCGACCACCCTCGTGAACTGGTTCGCCTTCCGGGCTCCGCGGCAGGCAACGCCGTTATCGAACAGAACGACCGTGCCATCGGCGGTCAACGTCGCATGGTGCTGGTTGCAGAACTCGTTACGCCCGTCGTCGTCGCCGACAATCTCCAGGACTGCGGTATCGGTGTCGGGCGGCGGCGCGGTGCCGCCAAGCTGCCACACCACGGCTCCGCTGCCCGACGCCCGGTCGATCCGCAAGATCAGCCCACAATTGCGGAACGAGGCGACGATATCTCCATCAATAACCTGCAGTGAATTGAGGTGGGCATAGTCTTTGCCCGTTCCGCAATCCGCACGATTCACGTGGCCCCAGGAGTTCCACTCGAACTCAACCACTTCCTGCGGCGTCACTTCCTGAATGACCGAGTCCGTGTACTGTTCCGGGCAGGTGCGAGGCGCCTGGCAGAGGTCACGCGTCACCGTGTGGTAGGACATGAACAGGAAATTCCCCTCCGGGGTAATAAGGTGGTCATGGCGATCCGCCCGCAGCGGTGCGACGGGACGAACCGTTCGTATTTCGTTGAAATCGGCGTCGTACAACGTGATCGCGTGCTTCTTGTGGATCGAGTACCGTACCCGCTTGCCGTCGATTAACGGTCCATCGCCGGTAGAGCGGAAATTTCTGCCGCCCTCACCATCACGATGGAACCTTGGCACACCGTTGTTGTCGACAATCGCCATGTAAGAGCCAGCCACCCCGGAGCTGCGCTTTGGAGTTATGAACATTAGTCCACCGGACACCTCCGCGGTCTTTTTCAGAACGTGAATGGCGGGGAAGGCCGCGGGCACGCAGTGCACGACGTAGGTTACCGTGCCGTCGGTGTCGCCGAGTTCGATGGCGAGGTCGTGATCGCTTTGTACGCGGACTCGGACGTCCAGAAGCCCGGTGCCAACGTGGTCGTCGTTGGCACCGGCGCGCAGCAGCTTCAGCGTGGTTCGTCCGCGCGCGGACTCGGCGTTGACGCGCAGCGTCGCGTTGTTGCGGCAGGTGAGAGCGTAGTGCAGGGTGTCGGCAGCGAAGCGCGGGTACATGGTACCGCCGCCGGTCACGGCGAGAGATTGCAGTTCCAGCTTCGGTTCGATGATCGACCCGGTGGCGGTTTTGTCCGCCAGCCCCGCACCCTGCGGATCACGTAACGTGACTTGGAAGGTTTCGTCACCCTCGGTGTCATGGTCGGCCAGCAGCGGCACCGCAATCGTCCGCACGGCAGCGCCGGCCGTAAAGGTCAGCGTACCACTCGCCGCCGTGTAGTCCGCCCCCGCCGTGGCCGTGTCGTCCGAGGTGGCGTAGGCTACCCGCGCGATTTGGCCACTCGCCGGATCAAGCCGCACCATGAAGTGCATGGCCGCGTCTTCTTCGCTCGCCGCGGCGTCGGCGATCGTGAATTCCGGTGTCGGTTCGTCGTCCCGGATCGTCCCCGTAGCCGTCCCGCCGTCCGCGTCGATCGTTGCGTTCACCGCCGCGCTCAATGTCACCGTGAATTGCTCGTCCGGCTCTGCTCGGTTGTCGTTCGTCACGGGTACCGAAACCGTTCGCGCCAGACCCTGCCCCGGCGCGAACGTCAATTCCCCGCTTGTCTGCGTATAGTCCGAGCCCGCCACCGCGGTTCCGTCCGCCGTCGCATACCGAACCCGTACCGTTTGTCCGCTTGCCGGCGCCACCTGTACCGCGAACTCGACGGCCCCGCCGTCTTCGCTCACGCTGCCGTCGGCGACACGCAACACCGGCGCCGGGTCATCATCCTCAATCGTGCCCGCCGCCGCCACCGTCTGTCCGCCTCCGGCCAGCACCGCGTCTGCCGGGTCGCTCAACGTCATCGTGAGCTGCTCGGTGGCCTCATCGAGGGCGTCGTCGTGTACCGCCACCGCGATCGTCTTCGCCGCCGTCGAGCCGGGCGCAAACCGGAGCATGTCAGCGGCGCGCGTGTAGTCCTCGCCTGCATGCGCCGTGTCGCCCGGCGCTCCGGTGGTGTACTGCACCGTAACCGCGCGATCGCTCGCCAGGCTCAGGCCTACCGCGAAACTGAGGTGCCCGGCGTGCTCCGCCGCATGCGCCGACGTCACCGCCAGCGTCGGAACATCATTCTCGACGATCGTCACCACCAGCGCCGCTCGCACTCCGTCGTAGCCCCCACCGCTTGCCGCGTACGTCAGCTCCACCGGCGGGTCCGCCTGCGCGTCCTCATCCTCGGCAGCGCTTACCCTGACGGTTCGTCGCGTCAGCCAGTCGGATGGCAGGAACACCACCTCGTCTGGGGTTGCCGACAGTTCTTCGGCCTCCGCCACCGACACGGTCACCGGCGACGTCGGCTCCGAACCCAGCACCACCGTCAGGTAGCCGGTGGCGCCTTCCACCACATTCAGCCGTGCGGGCAGCACCGCTACCCGTGGTGCGTCGTTGTCGACGATCGTTGCCGTCGCCGCCGCCCGCGCCAGCGCCGCTCCGCGCGGCTCGCTGAGCCTCAGCGTGAACGTTTCCGACGCTTCCGCCACCTCGTCGTCGTGCAGCGGGACTGCGATTCGCAGCGTCTTCGTTCCATCGACAAACGTCAGCGCGCCGCCGGTCGCCTGGTAATCGGCGGGTGCCGTGGCGGTCTGATCCTCCGTCGTGTACTTCGCCGTGACCGATTCCGCGCCCGCGGCGCCCAGCGTAACGGTAAAGGTCAGCTGGAGATCGCCCTCGCCTGCGCTGACGTCCGCGATCGCCAGCGCCGGACTCGCACCCGGCTCGGTCACTTCCGACGGGGCCGTGGGTTGCTCGGTGGGCTGTTCCGCCGGCGTACGCGGCATCTGGCAGCCAGCCACGATCGCCAGCAGAGCTGCCGCTCGGAGAGCCGATACGAACTGGTTCACGGTGTCCATAGTGTGGGTCTCGGGCCGCGCCAACTCAAGCGGTTGCCGAGTTGCCGGCTCTGCGCTTCGGCTGCGTCGGGCGGGGGTTATGGTTTGTTTTGGGTGATGAGGGGGTTGGCGGTTTTGCGCTTCGGGTGCGTCGGGCGGGTGTTATGGTATGTTATGCGTGATGAGCGAGTTGGCGGTTCGAGAGCAGTTGGTCAAGGTGTTGCAGGGGCGGGGGGCGCACGTGCCGTTCGAGCGGGCGGTGGCGGACATTCCCGAGGATCGGCGCGGGGTGGTGCCGGAGGGGGCGGCGACGTCGGTCTGGCAGCAGCTCGAGCACCTGCGCATCGCGCAGTGGGATATCCTGGAGTTCAGCCGCGACCCGGCGCACATTTCGCCGGAGTTCCCGCACGGTTACTGGCCGGCCGGGGAGGCGCCGGCGGAAGGCGGTTGGCAGGCAAGCGTCGACCGGTTCCTGGCCGACCGGGCAGCGATGGTGGAACTGGTTTCTGATCCGCAGGCGGACCTGCACACGCCGTTCGCGCACGGCACCGGGCAGACGCTGCTGCGCGAGGCGCTGGTGGTGGCGGACCACAACTCTTACCACGTCGGCCAGATGGTGCTGCTGCGCCGCCTGCTCGGCTGCTGGTAGGGCGCGCCGCGGAGAGCCATGCCGAGCATAACCATTCGCGACCTCACCATTCGCTACGACCAGGTGCTGGCGGTGAACAACCTGGCGCTGCACGTGGAGGAGGGTGAATTCATGGTGCTGCTCGGCGCCTCCGGGAGCGGCAAGACCTCCACGCTGCGCGCCATCGCCGGCCTGGAACCGCCCGCCGACGGGGAGATTGCCTTCGGCGACCACTGCATGTTCTCGGCGCCGCTGGCGGTGGACGTTCCGCCGGCCCGCCGGGGCGTCGGCATGGTGTTCCAGAACTACGCGCTCTACCCGCACATGACCACCATGGAGAACGTGGCGTTTCCGCTCAAGACGAAGCGTCTGCCGCGCGAGCGGATCGCCCTGGCGGTGGAGCAGGCGCTGGCGCTGGTCGACCTCACCGGATTGGAGGAGCGCTACCCGCGCCAGCTCTCCGGCGGCCAACAGCAGCGGGTGGCGCTGGCGCGCATGCTGGTTGGGCAGCCCGAGGTGCTGCTGTTCGACGAGCCGCTGTCGAACGTGGACGCCAAGCTGCGGGTGTCGCTGCGTACCGACCTGAAGCGGCTGCACCGCCGGATTGGCGCAACCTCCCTGTACGTGACCCACGACGTCTCGGAGGCGTTCTCGATGGCCGACCGCATCGCGATCATGTTCGACGGGGTTGTCCACCAGGTCGGCCGGGCCGACGACCTGTACCACCGCCCGGAGACGATGCAGGTGGCGGAGATGACCGGCCTGCCGCAGTCCAACCTGGTGCCCGCCGAGGTGACCCGCACCGACGGCGGCGTGCTGCTGGCCGCGGCGGCGGCGCCGGAGCGACCGTTCCGGCTGCCGGCCCTGCACGGTGCGTTTCACGGACAGCGAGTGGTGCTGAACGTCCGCGTCGAGGATTTGGAGATGGTAGCAGCGGGTCAGCGGGAGGATGCGGGGCCGCTGTTCGAGGTGTTCGCCGTACTGCCGCAAGGCGCGGCGACCCTGGTTCACCTGCGCTTCGCCGGCCGGCGCGAGGAGCTGGTGGCGCGCGTGGCTGGGGCGGTGTCGCCGTGGCGCCCCGGCCAGCGGGTGCAATTGCGCGTGCGCCGCGGCAACCTGTACGACGCCGCGACCGAGCGGTTGATCGACTCCTTCGACCGTTCGGCAGTCGCGGCGTAGCTGCCGCTCCCACTCAGTTCTGCGGCGCGGAATCCTGCTTTGCTGCGAGTTGGGCGCGGATGTCGTCGAAGCTGATGCCGTAGCGGCGCGCGATGTCGCGCGCGTAGCTGAGGCCGACCGGCGGGCCGGGACGGATCCGGTAGGTGCGGCGTACCTCGCCGTTGCTGCCGTTGTCGCTCGCGCCGGTCTCGATGCCGGCCACCATGCTGACCAGCCGGCTGGCGCCGGCCACCTCGCCGTTGATCGCATCGACCCGCTCGCCGAGTTCGTGCAGGTGAGTGGCGAACACCGCGCGTGCGCCGAGCAGGCGCAGTCCGCGCACCACGTCCTCGGCCAGATACAGGCTCTCGCTCGGGCTGGTGCTGGCCAGCGACTCGTTCATCAGGATCAGGCTGTGCTCGCTGGACGATGCGAAGATCGACGCCAGGCGGCGCGCCTCCTCGGCCAGCCGCCCGCCCTCCGCGTGGCCGGGTTCGTCGACCGGGAAATGGGTGTCCACCACGTCCGCGGGGCTGACCGCGGCGGCGGCGGCCGGCGCGTACAGGCCGGCCTGGGCCAGCACCTGCAGCAGGCCGACGGCGCGGGTAAAGGTGGTCTTGCCGCCCTGGTTGGGCCCGGTAAGCACCAGGATGCGCCCGCTGGCCGCCATGTCCAGGTCGTTGCCGACGATGGCGCGGGCGGCCTCCTCGCTGGCGCCGAGCGCGAGGTTGACGTTGTACAGCCCGCTGACCTGCAGGTGCCGGTCGCCGGCGCCGGCGAGCCGCGGCTGGCACACCGGCAAGCCGCGCGCCCGGAGCGCGGCGAACAGTTGTGCGGCGCCCAGGTAGAACGCGATCTCGCGCTCCAGTGAGAGCAGATCCTGCACCTGCAGGCGGACGTACTGGCCGAGCGCCTTGGCCAGCGGGCGCGCCACGGCGCCGAGAATCCGGTCCAGGTCGCCGAGCAGGCTGCCCATGGCAGCCACCCGCTTGATGCTTGCCACCGGCTGATAGGGGGTGCCGGCGCCGAAGATGCGGCTCAGCAACGGGCGCTCGGCGAATTTTTCGTCGTGCACCGCCAGCAGCGTTGCCTCGGCGGGCCGCAACTGGTCGTCCAGGTTGATGCCGATGCTGACCGAGGCGCGCCGCTTGAGGCCGCCGCGCAACGCCGGCAACTCCTTGACCAGGCGCTGGTAGACCGGGTCCTCCCGCCGCGTGCGCACGAAGGCGAGCAGCGCCTGCATGCCGTCCGACTTGAGGTCGGGCAGCGCGGCGGCGTCGGCCAGCCGCTGCAGGCACGCCACGTAGGTCTCCAGCTCGCCGAGCCGCCACACCGCCTGTTGCAATGGCGCGCTCTGCTCCTTGCGCGTGGTGCGGAAGTAGGCCAGCTCGCGCAGCATCGGGCGTACTTCCCGCAGCACGGCGCACAGCTCGTCCGACGCCAGCAGGTCGGCGACGATGCTCTGCCGGTAGCGGATCGTGTTCACGTCCTGGCACAACTCGTACAGGAACTCTTCCGGCAGGCCGAACCGCTCGCGTACCGCCGCGATGCCGATGTCCGCGGCCGCCTGCCGCCCGAGCCGCGCGCCGCCGACGGCGCGCGCCGGGTCGGGATAGCACAGGCTTACCCCGGGATGCTGGCTCGCCTGCGCTGCCCGTGCGTCGGCTCTCATCACTGACTGCAATGCTAACCAGGGGCCGCCCGCTCCGGCAACGCCCCTTGCGCAGCGGGCGCCGGTACTTGCTAGTGCGGGCCGGGCGGCGCAAAATGAAGCGCCATGGCAAAGTCCACCTTTACGACCGACGGCGCGGCACCGTTTGTGTTCGACGACAACTGGGACAACTTCGGCAATCTGCGCCCGCAGTCGCGCCGGTTGAGCGCCACCAACGCCGACGGCATGCCCGTTGTTCCGCTCACCGAAGAGCAGAAGTTTGCCTTCGACACCCAGGGCTGGCTGTGCATTCCCGGCGTGCTCGACGAAGCGGAGCTGGAGGAGATGCGCGCATTCTGCTACCGGCTCAAGGAACGCCCCGAGTCGCTGCCGGTGCATAAGCGTACCCCGATTGCGGGCCCGCTCGAGAAGCTGCTCGATCACCCGGTGGTGGTCGGATTCTGCAACGAATTCCTGGCCTACCACCGGCTCGACGGCGACGATCACTACGGGTTCCGCTTCGAAACCAGCTTCCTGTTCTACCGCGGCGTGGGGCAGGGCAAGTTCTCGCCGCACAACGGCAACGGCGTGTGGCGGCTGCCCGGCAACTCGCACGAGTACCGCGCCATTCCCGGCAAGGCGTACTCGGGGCTGACGCGCTGCGTGTGGGAGCTCAACCCGGTGCACGAGCGGGACGGCGGCACGCTGTTCGTATCGGGCAGCCACAAGGCGGCGTACACGCTGCCGCCGTCTATCTACGACCAGGACTCGCCGCTGTGGAGCACCTACTCCTGTCCCGCCGGCTCGGTGATCTTTTTCAGCGAGGCGACCACCCACAGCGCCCGGCCGTGGGCCAACGCGGAGGTGCCGCGCCTGGCAATTTTCAACCAGTACAACGGCATCGGCAGCCGCTTTCACTGGTGGGAACCGCCGCTCGATTTGCTCGACGCGATGCCGCGCAAGCGCAGGTCGCTGTTCCGGCACGCGTATGGCGAAGCGGCCAACACGGGTCTGGACACGCGCAACCTGTTCGAACGGGCCCTGGGCTAAGGAGGTAGCCATGACTGACGAAGTTCTCCGCAACGCGCGCGCCGCAGGAGGCGCCTGGCTCGACTGTCGCCTGACCCCGGCAGAGGGTGAGGCGTTCGGGCGCGACGGATTCATGATTCTCGACGAGGTTCTGCCGGAAGCGGTGACTGACGGCCTGGAGGAAGCGTTCGACAAGGTGTGGGCCACCGAGCGCGCCGCCCGCGGCGTCAGCGAGTTGGACAAGATCAACATGTACGACTTCCTCGGCAAGGACGACCGCTTCCTGGACATGGTGGACTGGCCGGCCAGCTTTCCGAAGGTGGTGGATATCCTGGGCTGGAACATCCAGATCTACCACACCCACATGATCGCCAGCCCGGGGGCGGGCCAGGGGGCGCCGCCGGGAACCCGCGGCTGGCACCAGGACAGCGACCGGCTCAACGCCGAACTGGAGTCGCACCCGCGGCCTCGGGTGTCGCTGAAGGTGGCCTTTTTCCTTACCGACTGCAGCGTGAAGGGGCGCGGCAACTTCGGCGCCGTGCCGGGCAGCCACCTCAAGGACGCGCTGGTGGACCGGGAGCGCCGCGACCTCGACCCGCCGGGGGCCACCGAGGTACTGGTGCCGCGCGGCGGCATTGTGCTGTTCGACCGGCGCATCTGGCATACCGGCACCGAGAACTACGCCGACTTCCCGCGCAAGGTGCTGTTCTACGGGTACAGCTACCGTTGGCTGCGGCCGCGTGACGACATGACCGTAGCGCACTACCTGGAGCGCAGCGACCCGATCCGGCGGCAACTGCTTGGCACCAGCCCGAGCGGCGGCCACGGCTACACGTCGCCGAAGCCCGGGGACGTGCCGCTGCGTGACTGGCTGGAGGCGAATCCCGCGGATCAGGCCGCCGCCGCCGCCGCCGGCGCGCCGGCCGCATAGGATTCCATCGGGTTGGCAGAGCACCTCCTGGGCCGCCTGGCCGGCATGAGTCGCGAGCGGCGCCGGCGGGTGACGGCCTGGCCGCGTCGGGAGGCTGCCGGTTGCCACACGATCTGTTGAGTCGCGACGCGGCTTCGTCCGCGGTCGCGGATCTGGTGCGCGCGCTGCACGCGACGCCGCAGCGGGCGGTGATCGAGGTGGCCGGCGCGGGCACCCTCGCCGTGAGCTGGCTGCATGCGGTGGGTGGGTCGTCGCGCACCGTGCTGGAAGCCACCGACCGCTATTGCCACGCTTCGCTGGCGTCGCTGCTTGGCGCCACGCCCGCGCACGCGGTAACGGGCGCCGTTGCAGCCGCAATGGCGGAGGCGGCGCTGCGCCGCGCATGCCTGCTGGCCGGAGAGGAGACGCCGGTAATCGGTGCCGCCTGCACCGCTGCCCTGGCCAGCGACCGGCCGCGCCGGGGCGCCGACCGTGCCTTCGTCGCCGTGGCCGGCGCGCTCGGTACCGCGGTCAGTGACCTGGCGTTTCCTGCCGAGGGTGCCGCTGCGGCGGTTGCGGAAGGCGGCGGTTTGCAAACCCGGCGAGCCGCGGCCCGGCAGCAGCAGGAGGACGCGGTCAGTACGGTGCTGGTTGCGGAACTGTCCCGTGCGTGCGGCGTCGACGCCGCCCAGGTGTCCGGACACTTCGCCGGCCCGCCGGCATTGGAGGTGTACCGCGAGTTCCAACCCTCCGAACCGTTCGCCGCCCTCCAGTCGGGGTTGTGCGGCTCGGTGCTGTTGAACGCCGCGGCACAGGTGGATACGGCGCCAGTCGACTGGCGCGGCAAGGCGCTGCTGTCGGGGGCGTACCACCCGTTGCACCACGGCCATCTGGCGCTTGGTGCGGCGGCAGCCACGTTTCTGGACCGTGAGGTGGTGTACGAGTTGCCGTTGGTCAACGCCGACAAGGCGCCGATCTCGGCACGCGACGCGCAGCAGCGCAGTGCCCAGTTCGCCGGGCGGGCCCCGGTGGTGCTGTCGCGGGCGCCGCTGTTTTCCGACAAGGCGGTTCTGTTTCCCGGCGCCGTGTTCGTGGTCGGCGCGGACACCGCGGAGCGGCTGGTTGACCAGCGCTTCTACGGCGGCTCGGCAGACAGCATGGATGCGGCATTGGCCACCTTGGCGGAGCGGGGCTGCGGCCTGCTGGTGGCCGGGCGGCGCACGGCCGGCCGCTACCTCACGTTGAGCGACCTCGTGCCGAGCATTCCGGCGGCCCGCCGCGGCCTGTTTCAGGAGTTGCCGGAAGCGCTGTTCCGCTCCGACATCTCCTCCACCGAATTGCGCTCGCGCCGAGCGGCCGCAGCGAGCCCGGCTTGCCATTGAGCCGCGCGCCGCGCGCCGCCGGTCCCGCCGGTGCCGCCGACGGCCGGGGTATCTTCTACGGCTGGGTCATGGTCGGCGCCTTCTTCCTGTTCAACGGCCTCGGTCAGGCCAGCGGCACCCTCAACTTCGGCCTATTCGTGATCCCGATCAGCGACGAACTCGGCATGTCGCGGCAAATGATCGGCTGGGCGCAAACGGGGCGCATGTGGGCCGGCGGGTTGAGCGGCATCGTGATCGGCCGCTGGCTGGACCGCCACGGACCGCGCGGTCCGGTGCTGGTGGCAGCGGTGGTGGCCGTGGCCGGCTACTTGATCCTGTCGCGCGCGCAGTCGCCGGCGGTCCTGTTCGGCGTGCTGCTGGCTTTGGGAGCAAGCGGCTGGACGGCACCGGGCGGCGGCGCCCTGATCGCCACCGTGCCGGTGGCCAAGTGGTTCATACGGCTGCGCGGGCGCGCCACCGGAATCGTGCAACTGGGCCTGGGCGTGGGCGGTGCGCTGTTGTTGCCGCTGACGCAGATCCTGATCGACCGCCACGGCTGGCGGGCGGCGCTGGTGACCCTGGCCTGGCTGTCGGCCGCCGTCGTTCCGCTGGTCGTGCTGCTGCGCCGGCAACCGGGTGATCTCGGCCTGCTGCCGGATGGCGGGCCGCCGCGCCGCGGGGTAACGCGCAAACACGGCGTATCACACCAGGTGCCGCGCGCTGCGCCGTCCGCGGATGACGACCCGCGCTGGACGTTGGCCACGGCCAGCCGTACCACCGCGATGTGGCAGCTCACCGCTGCGTTCGCCAGTCTCGCATTCATGCTCGGCGCGGCAAGCGTGCATCGCGTGCCGCACTGGGTCGAGCTGGGCTTCAGCCCGGCCACCGTTTCCTATGCGTTCAGTGTCGACGCCATGGTCGCCATGGCTACCGCGTTGGCCGCGGGTTTTCTGGTGGAGCGGCTCGCCGTGCGCTTCGTCGGCGCCATCTCCTGCGCGCTGTTCTGCGTGGCGTTGTCGCTGATGCTGATCGGCCAGGCGTGGCCGCCGGTACTGTTTGCGTCGGTCATGCTGTTCGGGGCCGCGATCGGGCTCAACATGGTGGTGGCGGGGGTGATCTGGGCGCAGTACTTCGGCTGGCGGTTCGTCGGCACGATCCGCGGCGTGGTGCTGCCGATCACGGTGCTGGCCGGCGGGTTGGGAGCGCCGATCGCCGGTGCCCTGCGCGATTTCACGGGGTCCTACCGCGTGTCGTGGATTGTGGTGCTGGTGTTGGCCGCCGTCAGTGCCGTGCTCGTGGTCAGCGCGCACCCGCCGCGGTCGCCCGACCACGGAGCCGGACGCTGACCGCACCGGTTGCCGAGGCCGGTGGGCCGCGTCACAATGCGGTACGCCATGGCCCCACCGTCCCAACTTCGCCTCACCACGATCGAATCGCACACCTGCGGCCACCCCACGCGCGTGGTCGTGGACGGATTGCCCTCGTTTGCCGGCGCCAGCGTAGCCGAGCAGCGCGCCTGCGCGCGCGGCGAGTTTGACCACCTGCGCACCTTCCTGTGCCGCGAGCCGCGCGGTCACGGGGCGATGTACGCGGCCTATGTGGTGCCGTCGCAGGTGGCCGATGTCGGCGTGGTGTTCGCCAGCCAGGTGGGTTACGACGACATGTGCGGCCACGGCACCATTGGTGTGGTAACCGCGTTGTGCGAAAATGGCCGCCTGCCGCGCGACCGCCCGGTGCGCCTGGAGACCCCCGCCGGCGTGGTTACCGCCGAGCCGCACTGGAGCGGGCGGCGCGTGGAAGCGGTCAGCTTCGACAGCGTACCGGCGTTCCTGTACGAGCGCGATGTCAGCGTGCAGGTGCCCGAGGTGGGCGAGGTGCGCGGCGACGTGGCGTTCGGCGGCAACTGGTACCTGTACGTCGATGCCGCCACCATCGGCACGTCGGTCGACGCTGCCGGTCTGCCCGCCTTGGTGCGTCTTGGCGCGGCGATCAAGGAGGCGCGCAACGGCGTCGCCGAGGTCGTGCACCCGCTGCACGCGCAGATTGCCCGTTCTCTGATCGGGGTTTCGTTCTACGGCCCGCCGCAACGAGACCCTGGCGCCGATCAGATCAACGTGGTGGTGGAGAGCGAGGTATTCTACGACCGGTCGCCGTGCGGCACCGGCACCTGTGGGCGGATGGCGGTGTTGCACGCGCGCGGCAAGCTGGCGGTGGGCGCGGAGTTCCGCAACGAGGGCATTGCCGGCGGCACGTTCAGCGGGAGCATTGCCGGGCTGGCACGCGTGGGGCCGTTCGCGGCGGTACAGCCGCGCCTCACCGGGTCGGCGTGGATCATGGGCGAGGCGCAGTGGACCCTCGATCCGACCGATCCGCTCGGCACCGCGGGCTGGTAGCGGGGGACGGCGGTTACGGGGCGGCCGCGCTCATCCGCCGGAACTCCCGCAGCCACGTCGACCGGTCCACGAAGCGCTCAGCGAACAGCCCGAGCAGGAGCGCGGACACGGTGCCGGTAATCAGGAACGCGGGTGCGATCAACCACGCACTCTCCCCGAAGATGATCAGGCGCGCCGCGGCAACCTGCGCCAGGTTGCTCGCCAGGGCGCCCATGATGCTGACCCCGACCAGCGATACGTGGCGGCCCGCGGCATGGTACAGCAGCAGCATGACCGCGACGCTGGCCAGCGAGCCGGCGGCGGAGAACAGCACGATGTAGGAGAACAGGGTGCCCTGCACAATGCCCTGTCCCACCACCTTCAGCGCCACCAGGGTCAACACTTCGCGCGGGCGCATTACCGTCAGCGCTACCAGGACCGGCAGGTTGGCCAGCCCGAGCTTCAGGAACGGCACCGGTTTCGGGATGACGTATTCGACCGAGGCCAGGAACAGCGCGGCCGCGGCCAGCAGCGCCAACCCCCGCCGGCGCTGGTCGTCCATACCCGGTGCTTTCAGGACACGGCTTCCCGAATCGCCGCGGCGCGATCGGTCCGTTCCCAGGAGAACTCGCCGCGGCCGAAGTGGCCGTAGGTGGCGGTGCGCCGGTAGATCGGACGCGCAAGGTCGAGCAGGGCGATGATGCCGGCGGGCGTCAGGTCGAACAGATCGCGCACCGCGTCCTCAATGCGCTGCTCGGCGACCGTGGCGCTGCCGAACGTATGCACGTACAGCGATACCGGCTCCGCCACCCCGATGGCGTAGGCGAGTTGCACTTCGCACTCGTCGCAGATTCCGCTCGCGACGATGTTCTTGGCCACGTAGCGCGCCATGTAGGCGGCGGAGCGGTCCACCTTGGAGGGATCCTTGCCGGAGAACGCGCCGCCGCCGTGGCGCGCCTTGCCGCCGTAGGTGTCGACGATCAGCTTGCGTCCGGTGAGTCCGGAATCGCCGTGCGGTCCGCCCACCACGAAGCGTCCGGTCGGGTTGACCAGGTACTCGACTCCGCCGTCGAGCATGGCAGGCGGCAGCGCCTGCTTGATCACTTCCTCCACGAGCGCCTCGCTGAGCTGCTTGTGGGTGACGTCGTCGCGGTGCTGGTGGGAGAGGACGACCGTTTCGATGGCAGCCGGGCGCCCACTATCGTAGCGAACCGACACCTGGCACTTTCCGTCCGGGCCAAGGAACTCGAGCTGGCCGCTCTTCCGCACCTGCGCCGCGCGCAGCATGATGGCATGCGCGAAGTCGATGGGGGCGGGCATCAGGTGGGGGGTGTCGGAGCAGGCGTAGCCGAACATCAGCCCCTGGTCGCCGGCGCCCTGCTTCGCCGCCTCGCCGCGGTCCACCCCCTGTGCGATGTCCTGCGACTGTGCGTGCATGACGTTGAGCACCGCGCAGGTCTGGTAGTCGATGCCGAACGAGGGGTCGTCGTAGCCGGCGTCGCGCAGCACCTCGCGCGCGAGCTGTTGCGGGTCGGGCGAGCCGTGGGTGCGGATCTCGCCGCCGACCAGGATCAACCCGGTGGTGGCAAACGTCTCGCACGCCACCCGGGAGGCGGGATCCGCGGCCAGCGCGGCGTCCACCACGGCATCGGAAATCTGGTCGCATAGCTTGTCGGGATGGCCTTCGCCCACGCTCTCGGAGGTAAACCGGTAACTGTCGCGTTGCTGCATGTAGTCGGCGCAAAGGTAGCCGTAACCATGCGCCGGCAGCAAGGAACACGATGCGTCCCAACTCGTGTGCGCGAACCGGTTGCCATGGCCGCGTGGGACGAGCGTTGGCTTGGTGGGGTGGCCACTGTGCTTGTATCCACACTTATTCTGTGACACATTGCAGTGTGGAACAGATAGATGCGTAACGTGACACTGGCCATGGAAGAGCAACTCATCGAGAGGGGGCGCGAATACGCCCGGCGCCGCGGCATGTCGTTCAACGCGTTGGTTCGCGAACAGTTGCACAAGCTGCTATATCAACAGTCGGACTGGACCGAGGAGACGTTCAGCGCAATGGACGCGGCCTCCGGGCGGTCCGGCGGCCGCAAGTGGCGTCGCAGCGACCTGTACGATGTGTGACCTGTAGATGTATAGGGCATTCCTTGATACCAACGTGCTGGTATATGCGAGTGATCGGGATGAGCCGGAGAAGCGGCGCCTGGCACGGGCGTTGCTGCGCGCCACCGCGGCCGACGGCAATGGGGTGATTTCCACTCAGGTTGTGCAGGAGTTCTTCGTGACGGCTACCAGGAAACTCGCCATCGACCCGTTGCGGGCAAAGGCGATCGTGGCGACGCTGCATCGGCTGGAGTTGCTGGAGGTGACATTGGAGGACATAAACCAGGCCATCGACGGAGTGATTCTGTGGCAGGTTTCGTTCTGGGATGCATTGATCCTGAGCGCCGCGGGGAGGGCGAGATGCTCGGTGGTGTACTCGGAGGATCTGAACGCCGGCCAGCGCTATGGAGGCGTTGAGGTGAAGAACCCGTTTGCGGAAGCGACGGCTTGAATGCCATTCGCATCGCCGGGTGCCGGGCCACCGGGCCCGGGCCTCCTGGTAGCCTCCCGGAGCGTTGCAGTGCGTGGCGCCGCGGTGGTAACTTCGGCTGCCCGCGCCGCGGGCACGTTGTGACACGCAAGCTGATGAAAGACGCCGCCGCCGGACCGGGCACGGAATGGCCTCGCCGGGACTCCGGCGGTGGCTAAGCGCAAACGGCGCCGGCCAGCCCGGCGGCGGGCGGCGGCGGCACCGGCGCCGCCGCCGGGCGGGGTGCAGCTCGCCCGCCTGGTGCGCAAGCGGGTAGCGGAGTCGGAGGCGCCGCGGG